>NZ_KV817349.1:0-454 GCF_001814645.1 Rothia sp. HMSC076D04
AATGTTGGTTTGGTGAGTCAAGACTACGGACGCTATGAACTGACTGTGCGTGAAAATCTTCTTCTGGGTTTGCCTCAGGCAGCGGTTGAGCGTCTTGGTGATGCTGATTTGTGGTCGGCTTTGTCGGTGGCTTGTGCTGATGATTTTGTGCGTGGTCTTGAGGGTGGTTTGGATGCTCAGTTGGGTGAGTCGTTTGGTGGTGTTGGTCTTTCGGGTGGTCAGTGGCAGCGTTTGGCGTTGGCGCGTGTGGTTCTTCGGGATGCGCCGGTGTGGGTGTTGGATGAGCCGACCAGTGCTGTGGATGCTGAGACTGAGGAGGAGATTTTTGCTCGGTTGAAGGTGGCTGCTGTTGGGCGTTTGGTGGTGTTGGTGTCTCATCGTGCGTGGACGTTGCGTGGTGTTGATTCTGTGGTGGTGTTGGATGGTGGGTGTGTGGTGGAACAAGGAACCTACC
>NZ_KV817350.1:0-5236 GCF_001814645.1 Rothia sp. HMSC076D04
ACGCTGGTATAGTTGATTGAGTTGCCGCGGGAACGCGGTAACAATGAAAATAACATGAATGACCGTTCAACGGTAAGACATCCTTCGAATGAAGGAGTCAAGGTGTTGAATCGGTGTGTTGCTTGAGAACTCAATAGTGTGCTTTGTTCAATAAAATCACCGAATGGTGATGGAAACTGAAACTAATACCAAATATTTATTTATATTTGATAATCATCAAATGGTTTCAAATTTAGTCAGCTTGAGTCACGCACCCCCGTGTGTGATTCGCTGTTTGAGATCAGATTATCAAGCTTTTCTATTTTTTCAACGGAGAGTTTGATTCTGGCTCAGGACGAACGCTGGCGGCGTGCTTAACACATGCAAGTCGAACGATGAAGCCTAGCTTGCTAGGTGGATTAGTGGCGAACGGGTGAGTAATACGTGAGTAACCTACCTTTAACTCTGGGATAAGCCTGGGAAACTGGGTCTAATACCGGATACGACCAATCTCCGCATGGGGTGTTGGTGGAAAGCGTTATGTAGTGGTTATAGATGGGCTCACGGCCTATCAGCTTGTTGGTGAGGTAACGGCTCACCAAGGCGACGACGGGTAGCCGGCCTGAGAGGGTGACCGGCCACACTGGGACTGAGACACGGCCCAGACTCCTACGGGAGGCAGCAGTGGGGAATATTGCACAATGGGCGCAAGCCTGATGCAGCGACGCCGCGTGAGGGATGACGGCCTTCGGGTTGTAAACCTCTGTTAGCAGGGAAGAAGAGAGATTGACGGTACCTGCAGAGAAAGCGCCGGCTAACTACGTGCCAGCAGCCGCGGTAATACGTAGGGCGCGAGCGTTGTCCGGAATTATTGGGCGTAAAGAGCTTGTAGGCGGTTTGTCGCGTCTGCTGTGAAAGGCCGGAGCTTAACTCCGTGTATTGCAGTGGGTACGGGCAGACTAGAGTGCAGTAGGGGAGACTGGAATTCCTGGTGTAGCGGTGGAATGCGCAGATATCAGGAGGAACACCGATGGCGAAGGCAGGTCTCTGGGCTGTAACTGACGCTGAGAAGCGAAAGCATGGGGAGCGAACAGGATTAGATACCCTGGTAGTCCATGCCGTAAACGTTGGGCACTAGGTGTGGGGAACATTCCACGTTTTCCGCGCCGTAGCTAACGCATTAAGTGCCCCGCCTGGGGAGTACGGCCGCAAGGCTAAAACTCAAAGAAATTGACGGGGGCCCGCACAAGCGGCGGAGCATGCGGATTAATTCGATGCAACGCGAAGAACCTTACCAAGGCTTGACATATACTGGACCGCATCAGAGATGGTGTTTCCCTTCGGGGCTGGTATACAGGTGGTGCATGGTTGTCGTCAGCTCGTGTCGTGAGATGTTGGGTTAAGTCCCGCAACGAGCGCAACCCTCGTTCTATGTTGCCAGCACGTTATGGTGGGGACTCATAGGAGACTGCCGGGGTCAACTCGGAGGAAGGTGGGGATGACGTCAAATCATCATGCCCCTTATGTCTTGGGCTTCACGCATGCTACAATGGTCGGTACAGAGGGTTGCGATACTGTGAGGTGGAGCTAATCCCTAAAAGCCGGTCTCAGTTCGGATTGGGGTCTGCAACTCGACCCCATGAAGTCGGAGTCGCTAGTAATCGCAGATCAGCAACGCTGCGGTGAATACGTTCCCGGGCCTTGTACACACCGCCCGTCAAGTCACGAAAGTTGGTAACACCCAAAGCCGGTGGCCTAACCCTTTTGGGAGGGAGCCGTCTAAGGTGGGATTGGCGATTGGGACTAAGTCGTAACAAGGTAGCCGTACCGGAAGGTGCGGCTGGATCACCTCCTTTCTAAGGAGCACATTTAGTTGGCCATGCTACCCGCGAGTGTCGGGTGGGTGGTTTTGCTCATGGGTGGAATGTTGGTTTTGGGTTGGATGAGGCGCATTGTTGGGTTTTGGGGTAACACATTAGTGTTGTTCCTTTGTTTGCCTGGCATGGTGATGATGCAAATGTTTTTGTTTGTGTTGTTGTTGTGTTGTGGGTTGTTGTTTGAGAACTATATAGTGGACGCGAGCATCTTCTGGAATTTGCGTTGAATCAATGCTTTTGTGTTGGTTTGATTGTTGATTTTAGATTCTTATTTTTCTTGATTGTGTGTAAGTTATTAAGGGCACACGGTGGATGCCTTGGCATTAAGAGCCGATGAAGGACGTGTGAATCTGCGATAAGCCTCGGGGAGCCGATAACTGGGCTGTGATCCGAGGATTTCCGAATGGGGAAACCTGGCTCATCTTCATGGTGAGTTACCGCCAGCTGAATGTATAGGCTGGTTGGGGGGAACGCGGGGAAGTGAAACATCTCAGTACCCGCAGGAAGAGAAAATAAAGTAATGATTCTGTGAGTAGTGGCGAGCGAAAGCGGAAGAGACTAAACCTGTGGTGTGTGATAGCGGTTAGGCGTTGCATCATGGGGGTTGTGGGAGTCACAGTGGCAGTTCTAACTGGCTGCCGGCATGATGTTCAGGATGGTAGGTGAACGACTTGGAATGGTCGGCCGTAGAGGGTGAGAGTCCCGTAATCGAAATTGTTCTGTCCGTGGTGTGGCCACCCGAGTAGCACGGGGCTCGTGGAATCTCGTGTGAATCTGCCAGGACCACCTGGTAAGTCTAAATACTTCTTAATGACCGATAGTGAATCAGTACCGTGAGGGAATGGTGAAAAGTACCCCGGGAGGGGAGTGAAATAGTACCTGAAACCGTGTGCTTACAAGCCGTTGGAGCCTTTTGGGGTGACAGCGTGCCTTTTGAAGAATGAGCCTGCGAGTTAGTGTTATGTCGCGAGGTTAACCCGTGTGGGGTATCCGTAGCGAAAGCGAGTCTGAATAGGGCGTTTGAGTGGCATGACCTAGACCCGAAGCGGAGTGATCTATCCATGGCCAGGTTGAAGCGACGGTAAGACGTCGTGGAGGACCGAACCCACTTCAGTTGAAAATGGAGGGGATGAGCTGTGGATAGGGGTGAAAGGCCAATCAAACTCTGTGATAGCTGGTTCTCCCCGAAATGCATTTAGGTGCAGCGTTACGTGTTTCTTGCCGGAGGTAGAGCTACTGGATGGCCGATGGGCCTTCACGGGTTACTGACGTCAGCTAAACTCCGAATGCCGGTAAGTGAGAGCGTAGCAGTGAGACAGTGGGGGATAAGCTTCATTGTCGAGAGGGAAACAGCCCAGACCACCAACTAAGGCCCCTAAGCGTGTGCTAAGTGGGAAAGGATGTGGAGTTGCTTAGACAACCAGGAGGTTGGCTTAGAAGCAGCCATCCTTGAAAGAGTGCGTAACAGCTCACTGGTCAAGTGATTCTGCGCCGATAATGTAGCGGGGCTCAAGTACACCGCCGAAGTTGTGGCAATGACCCTTTGGGGTTGTTGGGTAGGGGAGCGTCGTGTGGCCGGTGAAGCTGCGGTGTAAACCAGTGGTGGAGGCTATGCGAGTGAGAATGCAGGCATGAGTAGCGAAAGATGAGTGAGAAACTCATCCGCCGGATGATCAAGGGTTCCAGGGTCAAGTTAATCTGCCCTGGGTTAGTCGGGGCCTAAGGCGAGGCCGACAGGCGTAGTCGATGGATAACGGGTTGATATTCCCGTACCGGTGAAAAACCGCCCATACTGATATTGTGATGCTAACCATGCGAAGCATGATGTGCAGGCTTTTGTTTGTGTGTTGTGTGGGTTGTGGGACCCGATCTTTGGAGGTAAACGTGTTAACAGGTGTGACGCAGGAAGGTAGCCAAGCCACGCGATGGTTGTCGTGGTCTAAGCGTGTAGGGTTGTCGGTTGTTAAATGCGCCGGCTGTGTGCCTGAGACGTGATGGGACCCCGTTTTTGGGGGATTTGGTGATCCTATGCTGCCGAGAAAAGCATCGGCGTGAGGTTTTAGCCGCCCGTACCCTAAACCGACACAGGTGATCAGGTAGAGAATACTAAGGCGATCGAGAGAATCATGGTTAAGGAACTCGGCAAAATGCCCCCGTAACTTCGGGAGAAGGGGGACCTTGAGCGTGATGGGCACTTGCTGCCTGGAGCGTGTATGGGTCGCAGAGACCAGGGGGAAGCGACTGTTTATCAAAAACACAGGTCCGTGCGAAGTCGTAAGACGATGTATACGGACTGACTCCTGCCCGGTGCTGGAAGGTTAAGAGGATTGGTTAGCTCTTTTGGGCGAAGCTGAGAATTTAAGCCCCAGTAAACGGCGGTGGTAACTATAACCATCCTAAGGTAGCGAAATTCCTTGTCGGGTAAGTTCCGACCTGCACGAATGGAGTAACGACTTCCCTACTGTCTCAACCATGAACTCGGCGAAATTGCAGTACGAGTAAAGATGCTCGTTTCGCGCAGCAGGACGGAAAGACCCCGTGACCTTTACTATAGTTTGGTATTGGTGTTTGGTTTGGCTTGTGTAGGATAGGTGGGAGACTGTGAAGCATGGACGCTAGTTTGTGTGGAGTCGTTGTTGAAATACCACTCTGGTCAATCTGGATGTCTAACTTCGGGCCATGATCTGGTTCAGGGACAGTGCCTGATGGGTAGTTTAACTGGGGCGGTTGCCTCCTAAAGTGTAACGGAGGCGCCCAAAGGTTCCCTCAGCCTGGTTGGCAATCAGGTGTTGAGTGTAAGTGCACAAGGGAGCTTGACTGTGAGACTGGCAGGTCGAGCAGGGACGAAAGTCGGGACTAGTGATCCGGCGGTACGTTGTGGAACGGCCGTCGCTCAACGGATAAAAGGTACCTCGGGGATAACAGGCTGATCTTGCCCAAGAGTCCATATCGACGGCATGGTTTGGCACCTCGATGTCGGCTCGTCGCATCCTGGGGCTGGAGTCGGTCCCAAGGGTTGGGCTGTTCGCCCATTAAAGCGGTACGCGAGCTGGGTTCAGAACGTCGTGAGACAGTTCGGTCCCTATCCGCTGCGCGCGTTGGAAATTTGAGAAAGGCTGTCCTTAGTACGAGAGGACCGGGACGGACGAACCTCTGGTATGTCAGTTGTACCGCCAGGTGCATGGCTGATTGGCTACGTTCGGGAGGGATAACCGCTGAAAGCATCTAAGCGGGAAGCCTGTTTCGAGATGAGATTTCCTGGCACTTTGGTGTGTGAGGCTCCTTATAGATGATGAGGTTGATAGGCCGGGTATGGAAGCGGGGACTGAAGACTCGTGGAGTTGACTGGTACTAATAGGCCGAAGGCTTACTTTTCAAGA
>NZ_KV817351.1:0-315 GCF_001814645.1 Rothia sp. HMSC076D04
ACCTGCCTGTGACCGCACCCGTTGGGGGTTCGCGAAAAGATCTGGGCGACCTTGGGACGTAGCTGCACTCTGGTTGGCTGCTGGGGATGAGCCAGCGCGTAGTAGTAGCTCGACCTGGCAAGGCCAGCCACCTCAAGGAGATCGTACAGCCTGTGACCGCGCCCTGAAAGCTTAGCGACCACTAGGGCTTTGTCCCGGTTTGGGAGCGCTTCTGCGCCTTCAGGGCAATCGATTTTTTTAGGTACGCCACCTGCGCCTCAAGCTTGCGCACACGCTCGGCAAGTTCCTCCTCACGCGTTGGCGGCACCGCCCGCA
>NZ_KV817352.1:0-582 GCF_001814645.1 Rothia sp. HMSC076D04
GGGGCAAAGTTTCGCCAACATCATCGGCCGCGACTTCAATGCCGATGGCCCCTGGCAGAAGTTGGGTACCGACGTCACCGAGTTTAAGCTTTCCTTCGGTAAGGCCTATCTCGCTCCGGTTTACGACTTTGCTAGCAAGGAGATTGTTGCCCATTCTATCTCGATGTGCCCTAATCTTGCCCAGCAGCAAGAGATGCTTCAGATACTCATGGAGGCCAAACCCGAGGGAGCTAAGCCGATTTTGCACTCGGATATGGGGTGGCAGTATCAGCACGAGACCTACATTAGTACGCTCGCTGAGAATGGTTTTATCCAGAGCATGTCACGCAAGGGAAACTGCATCGACAATGGCGCCACTGAGCAAGTCTTCGGACACCTGAAGGACGAGTTTTTTCGTGGCCAGGACTGGCAGAGCTTTGAGAGTTTCAAGGTTGACCTTGATGCCTATATCACGCACTGGAATACGGTAAGGCGTCAAGTAAAGCTTAAGGGCCTGACTCCGGTAGAGTACCGGGTTCAGGCCCTGAGGGAAGCCGTGTAGCGGCTAGTATTTAATGCGTCCAAGTTTCGGGGCGCAGTTCA
>NZ_KV817353.1:0-17378 GCF_001814645.1 Rothia sp. HMSC076D04
GGCCAGGCTCGCCACGCTCACCACGGTCACCCTTCACCGGTACCGGCGCAGGAATCATGCTCTCCGCACCGGCGGGGGCGACCGTCGCCAAATCTAGCGTCTCACCCGCGCGAATATAAATGCTCGGGTACGGCAGCTGTGCGGCACATCCCGCGACATCCCGTAGCTGCGTCTCCACACGGTACCCCCATTCAGAAGGCACCGCCCCCGGGCTCGGAGCCATCAGGCGCACTCCCCGGTTCCCGCCGCGCGGTGCGTCCCAGAGCACCCCGTCACGCAGCCAGCCGGTCACCGGCGCAGGAACAAAAACTCGTTTCGTCTCAGCATCCGCAACCCGCGTAGTCGGAGTAAACACCACACGTCCCTGCACAGGCACACCATCCGTTTCACCACCCGGCGAGCTCTGGTGCGTCACGAACTTCGCTGTCACTTTCCCGTAAGCGGGCACGAAGCCGGACTCTGTCAGATTGTCACTCACACCCATGCTAGTTTCCTCCTGTCATCGCTTGGATCTTCAACCTCGCAGAAGCGAGCGCCTCCGCCGGAGCCCCTGTCGCCTGGAGCACGGCAAGGTTCTGCCGCTGAATATCAACCTGGGTGAGGTAATCGTCCAGTTCACCCTTCGCCCACGCAATCTGCAACCTCCACAGCCACGCGGCAGGCAACCGGTCGTACGGGTTCGCCGTCCTGGAACGCACTCCATCCTTGATTTCCCAGATTGTGTCGTCTGTCAGATAAAGGATGCCCACGTTCAGGGTGTCTGCTAGGCGTAGCACCTGCACCGCCTGCTCAAACCCTGTGATGTCGTGGATGCAATGCCAGAACATCTGCCTCGGCTGCCCCTTATAGTGCTCCTGCACTAGGTATTTATCCGTCAGGTACAGGGATGCTTCGTTCTCGAAGGTCATCATGTGCCAGCCTGTGCCGACCATCCCTGCGGTGGTGTTCGCGCCGGGGTTCACGATTGTTGGCATCCACGGGTACAGTGCATTGAAGCGGTCGGCGATCCGGTGGTGGAATTCCTCCTTGCCTGCCTGGTCGCCCCAGCCGTTATACGCCTCATCCCAGAAGATGCCGTCCACGTCGTACCATTCGATGTACTTGCGCACCTCATCGAACAGAGTCTCCAGGTCGCGGGGCTGCCCAATCGATGCACCCGTCCGAATATAGCCGTAGATTTTCTGCCCGTATTCACCCCTGTTGAGCTTGAGCTGATTCGTGAAATCCTTGTGCTGCGGGGATCCGGGACCTTCTCCAGGGCCAGACGCCGGGTTAATGATGAGGAACGGGCAGACTTCGGAGGCTTGCGCCATGGTGTGCCAGTTCTGCTCCGCGACCGGCTTCCAGTAGTCGGGGTAAAAATAGGTGGGCGGCACAATCGAGCGCATCCGTGCCCGGTAGGAGCGCTTCGCGTCCAGAATGCGTTGCTGCTTGTCTACATAGTCGCGGACCTCGGACATGTCCAGGATGGGACGTACCGTAGGTGCAACCGGGGCAACATGCCCTCCATCATCACTACCGGGTTTATCCGGGCGCGGTACCGGCGCGGGAGCGGGTACTTCTACCGGACTGGACGCCCAGGAGGGGCGTGCATAGGTCTGCGTCGTGACAGTCTCCCCTGCCTGGACGAGCAGTGGCGCGTCCTGTAGCGTCACGGTACCGTCTCCGGCTTGGATGGTGAGACGCTGCACGGGCTGCCCCTCCAGCATCACTCCATCCCCGTCTTTGAGGTAAGCGACCACATCATAGGACACTGCACCATGTTCTGGCACAGCCAGCTCGACCATGCCCGTCTCGGTGGCATCTTCATAGAGTTGCTGCCCTGCACCGAGCCACCCGGTTGTCTCGGCGGTGCCTAACTCAACGCCAGGGTGGGAGGGGATGAACGCGACAGCTCCAGTGGCGGCGGGCGGGTACCCGGTCTTGCCGAAGCTCACCTCGATTTTAGAGCCCATCGCCCACCAGCTCGCCCGGGTCGATAACCTCACCCACCACCGGCTCCGGATCAGGTGCCGGGGTGGTCTCAGGGGATTCTAGCCGGATGACACCGGCAAGAATCCGCTCATCCAGCAGCTCACGTCGCAGCTTCTCGTTTTCTTCCTGAAGGTACAAGGCTTTAGCCTGCCACTGCTCCAAAGTCACTTCGTTTCTCCTTATCGTTTGATGGGCAGGACGACGACATCCACCCACGCATCCCGGATGAGCTCATTCGTCACGTTGTGCACAATCACCTCAACGTGGCTTCTGGAACTTGAGTAGACGTTCGACACAATCGGCCAGATCGAGTTGCCGGCTTGCGTAACCACCACAGGGAGCTGCACCTGCTCACGGAACGTGATGCGCCTCCGCACTGCAGAGTGGCGCGGGATCTCCAGCGGCCCAACAGCAATGAAGATGGTTGTCTCGGACTGCTCGATGAGGGTGCGCAGGTACATGCCCTGGTTCATAATCATGCGCCCCTGCACGGTCACATCCCCGTCAGGGAGCACCACGAGTCCCTTCACATCGGCGGGGTTCGTACCCGAGGGCTGCACACCGAGGGTGAGCGCACCCTGCGGATTCATGCGCACCACACCCGAGGGTGTAGTGGCATCGCTCGCGCCGGTGCGCATCTCGATGACCGAGTCTATGCTCCCCGCTGGACCGCGACCGGGGGTGGTGTAAATCGAGAGACCAGGCTTGGACTTGTCGGAGGTGTGGAAGGTACCGCGGAACTCGTTCTCCACACCATTGGCGTCAATCTTTACTGTCTGCTCACCCAAGTGGTTGTATGCGGTGATGCCTGACGAATTGATTTTCAGGCCGCGCCGTTCCGCCTCCGTCGTCTGCAACAGGCCACTCGTGACCAGCTTCGCCGCGACCTTCGAAGTCACCAGCCCCTCGACGATCGTGGCTCGGTTCAGAATCGCGTCCTCGGTCACCACCAGCTTCTTCGTCTCCGCACTCATCGCGCGCACCACCTGCGCCGCCAATTCCTGCGTCACGTTCAAACGCCGCACATCAATCGTGCCGGGCACAATCATGTCCCGCCCAATCCACGGCTCTGACAAATCTTTAAGTCCCGCCACCGCCTTTTTGGTGATGGCGTCTTTGCTGGTCTGCTGCTCCACTGCCTGGATGCGGGACTCCGCCTCGACCAGCCCAAGCTCGGCCTTCTGCAGAGTTTGCCGCGCCTGCACGACTACCTTGCCCGCCTCGGACAGCCGCTCATCGAAGTTCGCGAGCGTGTCCCCGTCCCAGCGGCGCGCCGAACCAGTGGAATCCAGGTACAGGGTCGCTTCATTCTGGCGCGCGATTTTAATACCGTGCGGCGTGGACGCGGGTGTCCGCGCCTTGATGAGCTGCGCACGCAGCGTGTCCACCGCCTGCGCGGGCGTGGGGCGCTGGTCAATATAATCAACCACCGGTTACCTCCCTGTCTTTTTTATTGCCAGGATGCTTCTTGAAAATCCAGCGTCACCGACCCGGCGAGGGTACCGGTCATCTTGATAATGCGCATCTGCCGCGTCCCATCCGGCACCGACAACCAACCTGCCAGGGTGACGGTGGCGGTATCGCCCACAAACCACGACCCGAGCGGAGCGCCGAGCCTGTCGGTGCCCATCTCAATGGTTACCTGGTCAATCATCTTTGCCCGCGCAGCCAACGCGCCCTCAGCTTTCTGCTTCAGCACGAACGTGTCGGCCTGGTCTGCATCGGTGATGATGCCCTCCACAAACGGTGCACGGTCGCGCCACACCTGAGTAAGGTTCTCCGCCCAGGCGATGGCGGTACCTTCGCCTTCTCCGGCACCTGTGCACCAGATGCGGTGCGTGATGTCCTTGCCCGTGGAGGTCACCTTGACCTCGATGTCGGTTGCTGAGTGTGCGGTTGTATCGAAGTCCGGCGTGAACTTCTGCGCAATGAACGGGTATTCCTCAACCCCATGCATGAACACCCACTCAATATGAGTGTGCGCCTCACTCTTCCAGCGGGGGCGCAGCATAATATCGGGGCCGTTAATCACCGCCGACAGCTCGCTCCAGCGCTTGCCGATGAGGTTGTTCGCGACATTCCACCGCTCATAGGTACGCTCCCTGATCTGTGCCCCGAGCCCACCCTGCACGCCGTGCACCACCGGTAGTCCACCACCGGGGCGGTTCATACCGTGGACAGCAAGAGCCCAGGCAATCTCGCCCAGGCTCATGTTCTTGTAGGTTAGGGTGTCCCAGATGGTGCGGCGCTCGAACAGCTCACGCACACCCGCGCACTTGAGTTCCAGGCTTGTACCAGTCTCTGTGCCCCAATCGATGATTGGACCGGCGATAAGCGGGTACTCGGTGCCGTCCTGCCCGGTGTGGGTGAGGAGCACGCCGCCTGTGAGCGGCTCATAGGTTGTGCGTTGGTGCCCTGCCAAGCTCCGCTTCGGAATCGTGAACGTAAGCTCCTCGACCTTGTTCAGACTTATCGCCCAGGAGCATGCGGTCACGTCCTGAATGGGGGAACCGACCGCACCGGTCACCGTATCCAGCCAGTACAGCCTGAATCCCACAGCTACTCCTTCGCCACGCCCATATCGATAACCCGCAGAACATCCGAGGGATACTTCGCTCCGAAGCCCTCATAGCGGGTGGTCCACTTCTCCCAACCCCACACACGCAGGCTCACGGTGTAGTGAATCGTGTGCGAACCCTTCGGCAGCACCACCACGTCCGAATAATCGACGGTGTCCCACACATTGGTGAAGACTCGCTCGCGCCGCAGCACCAACTTATTGTCAATCCAAATGTCATAGTTCACGCTGCCCCGGTCGGACGGGGAACTGGAAGCTGCGGAGGTAGAGAGCGTTCCCTTCGCAACGTTGGCGGCAACGCTGGAAATGGACGAGGTGAGCCGAATATCGAGGGTACGGTCGGTGGGCAGGAAGAACATGCCCTTGCCTCGCGTAATCACGCCGTCCGTCTTGTCGTGCACCACGTCCGTCTCGGTCTTGTGCGAGAACAGCACTCCGAGGGTACCGCCGATGGGACGGGCAAATGTCACATTGGCGGTCTCAGGGGCTGCGTTCGTGCCAGTCATGCCCGCTTTAATTTCGCGTTTGGAGATTACCACCGCGTTGTCCGGCACCTGGGTACCGACCGCGACTCGCGCACTAATGGATCCATTCACGGGCTGGGTCTGCTGCTCCACATAAACGTAGTCGGTGCGAGCGCCGGTCGCGGGAGCAGGGCGCGTGGTGATGGTCTGCCCAACCACCGGCACTAGCACCGCACGGCTCGGCGCGATATGTACCACGACTGCGCCCGGGGCGATGGTGTATTCCATGCTGGAGCGGGTAGCCACAGTGCAGCCGGAGATAATGCCCGGCTCGGGGTACTGTGCCGCGAGCACTGCCTGCAGGTCGTCAGGGGTGGTTCCGTTCCCCAGCGCGTCCGGCGCCATTCCAAAACCAACACTCATGTGTTCTCTCCTAAATGTATGTTGAGCGTGCGGTTACATCGACCCAGCCGGTCGCCGGCGCGAGCGCCTGCACAACCGGCACGAACCCGGCACGCGGCGGGATTTTATGCCACTCGCGCGACACCAGCTCACTCGTCCTGTCCACGCCACCAATCAGCAACCTGCCTCGGGCGCAATCGATTGTGACTGGCGCGGTTGCCAATACCGCGTACGGGTACTCGATAATCCGGTTCTCCGCAGTGATGCGGAACCCGCTAGACCAATCCCCACGCACTGTGTAGATCGGGTAGGCATCCACGTTGCCCTCGTTTATAATCGAGGTCGTCATCGGAGCCTGCGAGCCAAACGAGAGCACGCCGCGTGTTGGCTGCTCAGGCACGAACAGCGGGAACCGCAAACCAACTCCCGCGCCGGCAGGGTAAAGCTGGTAGGTGCGCGGTGGCGCGTACAGCCACGGCTCGGGTGCAAAAAGTGGCACCTCAAACAGAAAGGCGGAATCCCCAAGGAACTCCACCTTCACGTCCCCATCCAACCGGACCTCTCCCGTTAGGTCGAGCGTGTCCGTGGCGACCCGGAGCGTGCCGAGTCGCCCATCCCACATCAGGGATGAAACGAACCGGTCGGCAAGCTCGCGCACCTGCACGCCCGTGTTCGACACAGCGCTACCTTTGAGCGTGAGCGTGCGCCCGGTACGGCGCGCCGGGGCGTGAACCATGCCGTGCCCGAGTTTGCGCTGCGCATCATCAGACTCAACTCCAACGCCGCCGACCCAGCCCGCCAGGTCGGTTACCCACACTTCCAAGTCTCCTGCCGGCTCTTCAAAGGTGGTGAGTACCAGGGTGCCGTGCGCCCCGGTCAGCTCCACGCGGAGCCCATCCTTACCTATCAAAGCAACGCTCCTTCCAAACCGCTCAGCTGGTGCGACATGGCCTCACCAACACGCCGACCGAACCGCTCGGGAGCCATCTCCTCACCAGCGTTCACATGCACATGCAACGCCCTACCAACAGCAGGGGTCGCCACAGCAGCGCGTGCCGAAGCGCGACCCACACCAGCGGCAACTCCACCGATGTTGAACCCGCCACTGATAGCGCCCGGGGTGAGCGCCATCGAGAGAGAACCCATCCCATCCTGTGCCGCCTCAACAGCAGCGTCCGTCATCGACCGCACCGCGTCCACAGCCATGTCGGATGTCTTGTCGATACCGGCGGCGATGCCCGCGGGAATCCACACGCCCACCTGGTCACGCATGACACGAGACGGCGAGTGAATTCCTAGAGCAGACTTCACGAAATCAGGCAGAGCGTTGACGACACTGCGGGCGGCATCCATCACCGCGCCGGCGGCGTTACGGATACCAGATGCGATACCTCCCACGATGTCGCGGCCGATAGAGATCATTTGACCAGGGATGCCCCGCACCACGCCGATGATGTCTGAGCCCATCGAGCGGAAGAATCCGACCACGGTGTTGATGCCTGCAGCCACGCCGTTCTTAATGCCTTCCCAGATGGTTGAGACGATTCGTCCGATACCGTTCCAGACGGCATCCCAGATGCTACGAATCAGGTTCACAGCGTTCGTGATGATGGAGCTAACGATGTTGATTGCACCAACGACAATGCCCTTGATGACTTCCCAGACACCAGCGACAATCTGCTTGATGCCCTCCCACGCGGCGCTCCAGTCGCCCTTAATGATTGCGGTCACCGTCTTGATGATGCCGACGACGATATTGAGGGCGCCCTGGACAATCGGGACGATTGCCTGCACCACGGTCGTGACCACATTCAGGACCGCCTGAATTGCAGGCACCAGAATGTCAATCAGCGTCGTGATGAGAGGGACGATTGCCTGCACCACGGAGGCGAAGACAGGAATCAGCGAGGTCACGAGGACAACGACAACACCTGCCACCGCCCCCACGATTGCCGCAAGCACTGGCAGAAGGCTCTGAATTGCAGGCAGCAGCGCAGCGAGCACCTGAGTACCCAAATCCACGACTACCGCCACAATCTGACCAAACACCGGCACGAGCTGAAGCAACATCTCCCCCAGCTGACGGAAAATCTCCATAATCTGCGGGAGCATCGCCATGACCGCAGCTCCCAGCTGAGCGAGCGCAGGGACAAGCTGATTCATCAGCTGTTCTCCCACCGGAGCGAGCGCCTGCATGATCTGGGTGCCGAACTGGACAATCATCGGGAGCAGCGGTGCAAGATGCTGGCCAATCTGTCCCAGGGACGCCATGAGCGCCGCACCCATCTGCGTCAGAATGGGCATGAGTGCCGCGATTGCCTGACCGATGAGCGGGATAAGCCTGTCAATGACTGGCTGGACAGCCTGGACAACCTCAGTGAATAGCTGGGTTGCCATGACTGCGAACCGCTGCAGGGCGGGGATGATGAGCTGAAGTGCCGGTTGCAGTGACTGGATGAGCTTCTCGCCCAGCTGGCCAATGAGTGGCAGGATTGTGTTCAGTGCGGGCTGGATAGCCTGCATCAACGATTCCCACGCGGCGCGCCCAGTCTCCGTCTGAGTAAAGAAGTAGGCGAGCGCACCTGCTACGATGCCGATAGCACCGACCAGAGAGGTAAAGGGATTAGCCTTCATCAGACCAAATGCTTTGGAGAGGTTGCCTGCGATGTTTGCGGCGGCGGTGTTGAAGGCGGTTTGTGCTGTAGCTGCTGCGCGGACTGCGCCCTCGTAGACGGAGGCGGCGGTTGCACCCAGCTGGTAGTTCCTTCCGAGTTCTGCGATTTCTCGGGCGGAGCCTGCTCCGCTGGTTAGCATTTTGAATCCTTCGGCTACGCCCATGACGGTGTCTTTGGCCGACGAAATGGCGCCCATAGCGGTGTTGTAGGATTCGATGGTGCTCTTTCCCAGCCCGATTGCGGTTGTCACGCCTTTGTATGCGGTGACGGCGGTCCCGAGTGCGAGGACGAGCCTGCCGACTCCCTGCTGATGGTTTTCGATGAACTGGGAGAGCTGGAAGAGGCCAGTTGAGAGTAGACGGATAGAAGACTCGAGGATATCGAATGCACTCGTTGCTATGTTTGCGCCGTCCCCAGCTCCACTGAAGCTGGGGAGTACGGATTTGAACGCAACCGCCAGGGAGCCCACCACTCGGATAATATTCAGTGCAACCGAGACGAAGGAATGCAGAAGAGGAGGTAAGACGGTCCCAAGGAATGCCCCTACCTTCTGGGCTACACCGACAATGCCCGCGCCTTGGGTCTGGAACGCGGAGGCAAACCGGGCAATCTCTTCACGGATAATCTCGAAGGTGACCGTGAAGCTCTTACCATCGCCCATGGTGGACTTGAAGCCCGCAGCAAAGGCGCTAATGGCTTCCCCAGCCTTGGTGATACCCGCCCCAATCTGTTCGCCGATAACCTTACCGAATGCTTCGACCGGCTTCATCCACCCCTGGAATGCCAGGAAGAATTTGGTGAGCGCGGGATATATGCCGGTAAGGATGTTTGCACCGAAGCGACCGAGCGCGGCCTGTGCGTTGGCGAACGCGCCAGGTAGCGTGTTGCCCATTTCGAATGCGACGTTACCGGCGGCGGAGGTCATCGCCTTCTCGAATTGCTCGAAGTTGATCTTGCCGTCAGAGGCCATCTTGAAAACTTCTTCTGCCGTCACGCCAAGCTGCTTGCCCAGTGCTTGGTAGATCGGGATTCCTCGGTCTGCGACCTGGGCGAGGACGTCATTCTGTGCCTTGCCGACACTCGCGACCTTAGCGTAGATTCCGCCCATTTCCTCCATGCTGGAGCCTGACGCAGCGGCGGAGTTGGAGACCGACTTTAGGACAGCTTCAAGCTGTTCGCCCGGCTGGATACCGGCGGCGACCGCACCAGCCGCGGCGGTTGCCGCTGCGTCCAGGCCGAAAGCCGTTCCCTTCACAGACGCGGACGCGTTCTGCATAATCACGGACACCGCGTCAGCGTCATTGCCCAAGCCTCGGAGCTTCGCCTGCGCCACATCAATAGCCTTCAGGCGGTTAAAACCCTTCGCAAACGCGGTACCAAAAACCGAGCCGATACTGATACCGCCAATAGCCTTCGCCACCAGCGGGGCAACGGAAGATGAGAAGATACGCCCGAACGCTGAGGATGCTTTAGTACCTGCCTGCGAACCTGCACGGTCGCCAGCATCACCAATCTCAGACACAATCTGTGCGCCCGCGCCCTTGGTCGAGGCGAGCACAGTCACGTATGCCTTCGCAAGCTCATACCCGCCAGCCATATCATCACTTCCTCTATCCGGTTATTTGATTGTTTCCTGCCCCACTACGACACCACCGCCGGCTCGCCGCTGCGCCAGCCAGTACTTCGCTTCGTCCAGGCTCATACTGCCCGAACCGACACGCACACCAGCGCCCTGCACACCGGGGCGAGGCAGAGGCTTCGGCTTGTTCCGGTCTTTCTGCCCGTCTGCACTGCGCTGCCAGTTCGCCTCGACCAGCCGGTCAAACACCCCGGCCAGTAGCTGGGCTTCCAGCCCCCAACCTTGCGCATAATGCCGCATGGTCGCCGAATCTGGCGGCAGGTTCACGACCATCGCCGCCACCAACTGTGCCCCATACTCCGCGGCAAGGGCGGCGTACGGGGCATGGTAGTAGCGGATGAGGTCAATCTCCACAAGCTCGCGGTTCTCTCGCAGGAGAGCCGCGAGCTTTAGGAGTTTGGGTTCAACGCGTTCATCATGTCGGTAAAGAACCCGGTGAACAAGGTCATGGGTACACGCCCGGTCTCAGGGTCGCGGAGCGTCTCGAACACGTCCTGCTTTGCCTCGGCACCGAGCAACGACTCCACCGCGGAGAACATACCCTTGGGGTTGCCTTCGTCAATCGCGAGCAGCTGCTCCATCAGCTCCGCATCATCCAGCGCGGCGGGGTCTACCTGCCAGGTCTTGCCGCGCAGCTTCACCTTCACAACCGGCGCGCCACCTGCAGCCTTCTTGTCACTGGTGCGGGTAAACGCGTAGTTCTTCTCCGACATGAGGGGTTTCCTTCCAAATCAAAACGTATCGGGTAGGGTTTCGTTGGGGAAGCGAGCGCGGCACGCCCCCACCTTGGTGTGTGCGACCTGTGGCTCCAGAAACCCTCAAAGGGAGCCAGCCGCAATGCATAACCAGAAGAATGGGCGTGCCGCAAACCTAAACCAGCCTATTAGAGCTTGGTGCCCAGGTGCTTGTACGCCTTCACACCCTGCGAGTCAGGGTACGCGGTGACGGTCACCTGGTAGCCGACAGCCTCGCCGTTCTTGTAGGTCACCTCGCCACGCTCGGTTACCTGACCGTCGGGGATGACGATACGCAGAACCTTCTTGCCGTCCAGAACGTCCAGCACGAACGTCTGGTGCGGGGACTGTGCGCCGGTCATCTTCACCAGCGACCCGTTCGCAGCGGCATCCGCGTAGAACAGCTTGAGCACTTCCTCGTTCGTCTCGATGAGCGTGAACTGGAAAGTGACCTTGTGCGAGGTCTGGATGACACGCACCACGTCACCGTTCTGCCAGGCCTTAATCTCACTGGTGTCAGAGTCGATGCTCTGAGTCACCCCGTCCTCGCTAATGTAGCCAAGGTCCTTCAGCTTCACGTCCACCGGGGCGGTCGCGTTAGCAGGGGTTGCGGTGCCGATGGCACCAACGTAAACGCCGCCGGTAACAGCGACACGCACATTATCAGCAACAAGCGCCATAATATGCTCCTTCCTGCCCCACAACAGGGGCTATAACTGGTCTATCCACGTGTTCCGGTACGTCACCGTGAAGTTCATCCGGAATCGCGGGATCTTATCGTCGGGGTCTGGCATCCACACCACACCCCCCACAGGATCCACACCGTAGACGAGCACGGGCTTTCCAACGCTTACGAGGACCTCCTGGTTCACGATGCTACGCAGCGCGCCACGCAACTCCTCCGCCGCGTTGTATGCATCCTGCGCGGTGGAACCCCACACGTCGGCAATGAATGCTCGTTGCCCATGCGCCGGGGACCCCTCGGCACCACCCGAAGGGGTGAACACCGCGAACACACCGTCCGGGCGCGGGTTCGGCGGCTCCGCTACATACACCGGGGAACCCCACAAGCTTTTTACCTCCTTGCGGAGCGCAGCGAACACATCCGGAGCATGCAACATGCCAGAACCAACCTGCGGTGTCATCGGTTCCACCCGCCCACGGCCTTGGACAGGGCACCGTGCTTAGCTTCCGCCCGGACACCAGCGGCACCGGTCGGGTAGACACGCGCCACCGCTGTTTTCGCGCCAGCTTTCGCGGAGGACGCGAACCCGTCTCCGGCGCGAGCCTGAACCTTCGCCGCCTCCGTGTTCAGGGCGGCAAGCATCTCCGGGCTGGTGCGCAGCCCATAGAATCCCGCCAGTGTCAGTTTCACCTTCGTCTTGCCCATACTCGTCTGTCATCCTTCCACGCGTTTGAGATTGATTCGGTAACCCGCCTCGAATCCGAAGGGGCCGTGCGTGTAGTCTTCTGGCCAGCCGACGCACTCGTACAGCACCCCGTCCACGGTTACCCTGTCGCGGGGGCGGGTGAACCCGGTTGGGGAGTACAGGTCAAGGTCACGGTGAACCCCGGTCGCGGTATCCCGAATCTCAGAATCCGCGCCCGGTGAAGCCCACCCAAACACCTCAACCTGCACCGCAGCACTCCAGCCCCGAGTAGGGGAACCCCAACCGTCAGGTGTTTCTTCAGTCCAGGCCGAGTGTGAAACCGTGAACCGGGGTTTGAGCCACCCCATGCCCTTCACCTCCCATCCCGCAACCGGAGGCAGGGAATAGGTCAATGGTGGTGGCGCGCTGCGACCCGACCCCGAGCAGCTTCTTCTCAGCTCGGGATAGGTACAAATCCCCGTTCGGGTTTGCGAAGCTAACCTGTTGGTTAAAAGGCCCCGCCGTCTGCGTCAAAGATGACGCACCCTCCACGAATGCCCCTGCTGCCATGGCGCGCTTGACCATCCGGCACGCCACAATCGTGATAGCCTCTGCCGGCAGGTTGAACCAGCCGGGCGCTGCCGCACGGATGAGTACGCCCGCATCCTCAAGAAGGACACGAGCATGCTCTTCAGAGCCCGGCGGCATATCCGGCCAACGCGCCCGCAACGCCTCCACGGTGACCTCGGGAAAATCATCCATCATCACAGGCCACGCACCTCCCAGCCCAGGTTAGAGGGTGTACTTCACGAAGTGGGCGTTGGACTCAATGAGCCAACCGAACTCTGCCTCGGCGCGAATCGCGACCAGGTTGTTCTCCCACAGAGAGACCAGCTGGTTACCGATAGTCACGGTAGACTCGGTGGACACATCGAAGTTGATGCCACCCACAGTGCCCCACAGCGCCTTCGAGAAGTCACCACCGATACCGACCACCGAACCGGCAGCGGTACCGTTCGCCACGGTATCAGCGAACGAAGCAGGACGACCCAGCACGGTACCGGAACGCACAGCAGCGGTTGCCACGGTCGGCTCAGGCACGAACAGCGGGCGACCGTTAGCATCCACCGAGGCGTTAAACAGCGGCTCAGCAACGTCATCGAACACGAAGCCGTTGAGCTTCTTCTTGTCCTTCACCAGCAAATCCAGACCCGAGTTCAGGTCAGCAAAGATACCGCCCTTGTTCGCAGGAGAAGTACCGAGCTTCACAGCCTTGCTGGTGGAGGCGAGGTTAGTACCAACACCGAACGGGTTAGAGGTGCCGTGAATAACGGCATCGTCGAACGCGCGAGCAAACGACTCAGCGATCTCCTGACGAAGGACTTCCATGTAATTACCGGGGTTCGCACGGACGACCTCGGCGGAGACCACCGCGATGGCGGCAATCTTCTTAGGGGTCATGGTCTTCATGGTCAGCCCCGCCTGGGTGGTGGGCTTCTTAGCGCCTTCTTCCACCCAGGAGGCGGTGGGCTTCTCAGTCAGGACGGGGATAGCCTCACCAGAGACAGAGAGAGGCACCTGACGTGCCAGAGACTGCACCACAGAGGCCTTCTGAACCTCTGCGAAGTATGCCTGCGCAATCTCGGGGCGGATAAACCCGGCGAGGTTGCTGGTCTTCGTTGCGGCGGTAATAGCCATAACGGTTTTTCCTTTCCTAGAAGAGGATTAGCTAGATGCCGAGGACGCCCTTGAGCTTGTCCAGTAGCGGGTCGCCATTGAGCGCAAGCCCCGCCCCTTCACCCTCGGTCTTGATGACGGTGCGGTTACCCGCCGCACCACCGGTAGCACCGCCGTGGAGCAGCTCAGACAGGAGCGCCGCGTGTTCGGTTAGCTCCTTCTGCGTCTCCCCGCGCAGGGCGGAAGCGGGAACATCGTACTCGGCGGCGGCGGCTTCACGCCATCCGCGCACCTTCTCCGCGTGCTCGAGCTCGGCTAGACGCCCTTCGGCCTGCTCGGCGCGAGTGGTCAGCTCGTCCACGGTGGCTGCCTTCTCGCGCAGGTCGGCGTAGTCGGCAAACTTTGCACGTTCACGCTTGAGTCGCTCGGCGATAATGGTGTCAAGCTGGCGCTGTGAGGTGATGGTGCGGAACGCGGGTTCTTCCATGTGCTCGTGCTGCGCCGCCGCGACATCCGCGGGGGTTACCTGCGGCTGCTCGGAGGCTTCTGCCGTCTCGACTGTGGTGTTCTCACTCATAGGGTTGCTCCTTGCTTCTTAAGCACCAACACCACCCGGTGCAGACGAAAACTCGTCTACACGGGTGGTGTTGTAAAAATATGTTCTATATTCGGTTATGCCGCCCAAAACCCCGGACGGAAAGGGAAACTATGTTAGAAAGGCAGAAGCGCCAAATCGTATGGAGTGCCAGCATAAACATCCGGCAACTCACCATTAGCTACCTTCTCACGATACAAAAGGGTTACTTCGCTATCGTCGAAGGGGAATTCCTTAGCTTCATACCTACGATTAATCTCTGCTAAACCCCACTCATACTCGGCACCGGGGCGTGCCGCCGGAGCGTTAAAATAACGCCCATTCAACTCAGCACGCATCCACCCCTCCGGAGTATTTGCATCAGATATGGGCTTCGTAAAATCGAACGGGGCACGCCAATACTCGGGGTCTTCACGATAATCGTAAGCTTCTTCTGTGGTCTCGCTACTCATGGGGAACCTCCTGATAATATGCAAAAACCAGCGGGGAACCGTCAGGCATACGCCTGACCTTTACTATGTCAAGCATACCACCGCGCAATAACAGAACTTCCCGCTGCCCCCGATATTTCTCTGTGTGTTCCCATACCGGCGCGAGCCCAGACCCTGCAGGAACGTACACGCGCATCTGAACTCGTCCGCTGCCAGTTTTTACCCCACTAGGTTTATCAGCAGTAGCGATATACGGTCTATGCTCTATGGAAGAACCCCGAAGCGAGTACAACTCCTGAACCTTGCCCACACCGAAAGTCTCCAACGGAGCCCACCGCGAGACCGTAAACGGCTCCAAAGCCACCGACCGGTCAATCGCGCTATCCAGCTCACGACGAAACTTCTTCATCTCAGGAGTCCAGGGAATCTCACCCAGAATCGCCTTCTGCAGCCTCACATAATCCGGTGTCCCACCCGGCTGTTTACCTTCTGCCCAGCGCTGTAATGCTCGAACATCCTGTTTTGTGTGTTCTGCCGCCACGCGTGCAGCAACACCATCTCCAAGAGGGATAGTCTCACCCTCCCATACCTGAGTCGCCGATTTACGGCCGTACACCTCGGGAAACATCACACCCATCCGCAACGCCACGTCCCGATCAACAAAGCGTGTTCCAGGCTTCGACTCCGCACGCAACGCCGCGAGCGCCGCATCATACCGAGCCTTATACACGCCAGGATCGTAACCCTCCACCGGGTTCTTGCCCTCAAACCCGGGCACCACCTGGCAATCGCACTTGTAATGGAACCGCATAAACAAACCGGCGCTCTTAGGGCTAGTGTAGACGAACCCGCGCGAAGCGAGCATCTCGCACCAGGTGCAGGTGGAGCCCACCGGCACACGCCCGAAACGCTTCGCTGCCGGATCAGCCACCGCAAGCTGGGTAACCTTCTCGCGCCCAGCATGTTTGATGAACTGGTCGAGCCGCTCGGATAACACCGCCAGCGCACGCTCCACATCCACGTTCGGCTCTTCTAGCCACTGCGAAGCCCACCAGACAGCAGAGCTCAACTTCCTGCGCTCCACCAGCGGCACCTCAACAGAAGGCACCCCTGCGGCCTCCCCCACAGCGAGCTCCCGCAGATACCGGTACCATTCCTCCCCCGAAGCTTCAGCCTGCACACGGTATCCGTCCACCAGTGAGATGAACATGCGGCGTGCTTCTTCACGCACCAGTTCCCACGGCGCGCCCTGCTCAACAAGCTCCCTGATGCGCTCCTCAAACAGGTCCGTAGCCTCCGCCACGATACCGTTCAAGCCTTCGGCGAGGTACCTAATATCCTGCATATCCATACCGGGGGCGCCTCGCTATCATTCCGTTATTCTTTTATTTCGAATTCACCCAGCGGTTGCTTCGCGAGCTTCTCCTGCCGCTGAGCTTGCTCAGCATCCTTGCGCTCCTTGTACTGCTTATAGAACCCAAGAGCCTGGACGCCTTCGGCGCGGCGCTTATCGTTCATGAGCCGCTCCGCCGTCGCTGCACTGTATCCGAGCTTCTCCAACACCACACCGGACTCCGCGAGCCACGGCATGACCTGCACCTGCTTCAACACAGCATCTGCGGCCGCCGCATCCGAGACATGCACCGTCGGCGCGAAGTGCGCCTGTACATTTGTTACTTCCTGGGCGGTTTCCCACCCATGCTGCAAAGCCACCGTCAGCACAGCAACCTGACGCAACGCAGACTGGAACCCTCTGATGCAGCGCTCCGCCGCCAGCCGCAATGGGTCGCGCTGTGACTGAATCGCTGAATCACTCGAAGGGTTATCAGAGGGAAAACCAAGCTCATCCAATGGGATAGACGACTCCGCCGCCAGCAACGCCGCCCACTGTCGCAACTGCTCAGTGTGCGGTTGCATCGACATCTGTGAGAACTGCTGAATCTGCGGCAACTCACCGTTCTCATCCCTGCTAATCGCGAGCATCTTCGACATGACTGCGTCCCACTTCGACGCTTCCAGCGCCTCCGGGTCTGCGCCCAAAATAGCGCGCTGCGGCGTCGAGAAAAACTCCGCCGCGACCTCGGAACGCACAATCGTACGCACCGCCGAATCCGTGAGCGACATGACCGCCCGCGTAATCCGTGAGCGCCCAAACGGGCGGCGCAGGTCAGCCCCCACCACCAGAGCAACCATCAAAGGACGCCCCACTGGGTTCGGCAGCACAACAGCGGTAGCCTCAGCACGCTCACCAGCCGCAGGGAACCCGAGCACCACCGTCTTATCCGGCAGGTACACGGTTACCTCGCGCACCGTCACGTCCCCAAACTCGTCCGTATCCGTACGAGTCACAGACAACCCGGCGGCGAGCGAGCGCTTGCGCTGATCCCACAGTCCAGTAGCCCAGTGAGCGCTACGCGGCAGCCAAAGAACCTCCGGCTCGCCCGCCTCAGTATCGCCCTGAGTGACCGTGATGAACGCGCATGAATTAATCAGAGCGGAGGATGCCGCCTGGGCGAATACCTCCTGAAAATCGTTCTGCGCCACCAGCTCGTTCAAGCCAAACGGGTCGATGTTGCTCTCTTGAGTCGAGATGAACTTCTCAAACCGGATGCGGTCAGCAAGCACATCCACGGTCTTGGCAGGCCATCCGAGCACTGAGTCGATATTCCGCAGCTGCGGAGGAATGGAGATACCCAGATCTTTGAGTCCTACACGCTGGTCGTAATAGTTCTGTCGCACTCGGTTCCTGGCGCGCTTGGCCTGTAGCTGGTCTCGCATGAGCCGTAGCTGTGCCAACTCGGTGGGCGTAAAAATATCCCCACCATCGGCGGGGATAGGG
>NZ_KV817354.1:0-2347 GCF_001814645.1 Rothia sp. HMSC076D04
CATACGATTTGGCGCTTTTGCCTTTCTAAAACTTGCGGGGTACGTGAGTACCTCTCTGGTTGAGAGACCCCCTGTGTTCCCCCTCCTCTAAGGGGAACGCAGGGGGTTTCTTTTATCTGCTTATCTGTTGTAATGAATAACAGCTCAAAGTAGGGAGTAAGTGGAAACCAAGTTGCTCGCTAGATACGCTCCTGCGCCTCAGCAAATGCGATTGGCTTTTGTTGGTCCATATACGCCCAGGCAATTAATGTTATAGCCATCTGCTTCAATATCATCAAACTTACGAAAGGCTCGTTGATTCTCAATATTGAAAGCTCGAACTATCGAGGAATCTCGACATAGAGGATTTTTTCTTCCCCATTGACTTTGATTCGGAGATCCAGACTTCTAACGGATGCTGTATGAGGCAGGGGCAGATCAATCGGCTTACCGGGGTGCACCTCCTTTGGAATTTCAGCAAGCTCCTTGGAGTAAACGGAGTAGTAGAAGTATTTGTGGTTCAGCGCTTCAAGAATCTTGATAGAGCTTTCAGTGTTATTACGCAGTGTGTAGTTGCAATTCCCAGGTTCTTTAATCAGTTCCAGGACAGGTCCGCGAAGGCTATCAGCAATCTGCTGCATCTGCTCGAGTAACTTCTCAGCCTGGTCGGCCCGTTCTTCTGCTGCCTTTGCAGAACGTTCAGCCGCAGCACTCATAGCTAGAGCTGCCTTGTGCGCTTCATCTGCCTTTGCCTTCGCTTCCTTCGATTTGTTGGACAAGTACCATGACACCACTGTGAAAATAAAAGAGAGGGTCGCCGCACCCGCAGATACCCAGGTAGGAATATTACTCATGCCAACCATTCTACATTTATCACACATACAGGATGAATCCAATCATGACGATGGCCTTGGGTAGGGCATAATTACATAGCAGGTAGCTGGCCATATTGATTGCGTACACGGAACGCCCTATAGGTACCCTACCTGCCCCAAATCGCCTCCTGAAAATCAGACTTATAGGCAAAATAATTCTCGTAATCTGTGTTGCAAATATGATGAATGTACCCCTGTCACGGTAATTTTCCTAGACATCTCTGCCACAGAATAAGGCAAATAGATGGCCCCGTACCTGTATCGGTACGAGGCCATCTATTAGGATTCAGCAGGTCCCTCCGTAGGTAGGGAATATACCAGCACGGATACTTGCTTTAGCCAGATTTACCTGGAATCTGAACGTAGATAGGTTTGTCTCGACCTGCAACCTGAAGAATTAAATTTGAAGGTAAGGGAATTCCCCACGCACCACCTAGAAGGATGTCGAGTGATTCGCCTGGATTGAACTGCTGGTGAATATCATCGCACCGGAAAAATTCATCCTGATTCACAACCTTAAGCACATCTAAAGAATGCTCGCTGATGTTTTGTAGTTTGTACCGCGAGCCCTGGACATGAGTCAGCTGAAATTCAGGGCGCCATAGACTAGCCGCAATTTCAGGCTGTAATTGAACTGGTTGCTTTGTAACAACCTGCTCCTTCTGTTCAAGAAACTTCTCAGACTGGCGGGCTTGCTTCTCAGCCGCATCCGCAGAACGGACAGCCGCATCACGCATGTCTAGAGTTGCCTTGTGTGATTCCTCTGCCTTCGCTTTCGCTTCCTTAGAGCCAATAGCCTGCCGCCTTGTATAAATAGCTGCAACGACGGTAGCAAGTGCTGATATGCCAGAAATAATGATTATTATAAATTGTTGTAAATCCATGCCAACCATTATATTTAGCCCCGCCCTGTTAGGGGGGATGCACCATGGAAAGCCAAAGACTCATACACATTAGCTCACAGGTGATGTATTCGTACTTGATGATTCGGTACTGAATTTTTTATACCCAGATTTCGGGGAGGCGCCCGCCCGGTGACGAAACCGCTTGCGGGTCGCGTGGAAGCCCGTATAGTGGGAACTATCGGCGGTACCGCACACCGCCCGCGCCTACCAGAACGCCCTAAGCGGCGTCTCAAATGGCGCCGGTGTGGGTACACATTTTTGCATATTATCAGGAGGTTCCCCATGAGTAGCGAGACCACAGAAGAAGCTTACGATTATCGTGAAGACCCCGAGTATTGGCGTGCCCCGTTCGATTTTACGAAGCCCATATCTGATGCAAATACTCCGGAGGGGTGGATGCGTGCTGAGTTGAAAGGGCGTTTTTTCAACGCTCCGGTGGCGCGCCCCGGTGCCGAATATGAGTGGGGTCTGGCAGAGATTAAGCGTAGGTATGAAGCTAAGGAATTCCCCTTCAGGGATAGCGAAGTAACCAGCTTGTATCGTGAGAAGGTAGCTAATGGTGAGTTGCCGGATGTTTATGCTGGCACT
>NZ_KV817355.1:0-1403 GCF_001814645.1 Rothia sp. HMSC076D04
GATGGTGGGTGTGTGGTGGAGCAAGGAACCTACCGGGAGCTACTGAAGGCAGAGGGAAAGTTTATGGAAATTTTCAAAAATCAGATCTCTGAAGATTCTGCAGGGCGCAAAACTTCTACTGAAAGGGACTATAAAGATGCGTAAGATTATGGCTAATACTGTTTGGTCCGTGGTTTATGCTTTCAGAAATCACCCCGTATGGACCGTCTCCTATCTAGCGTCTGTTGTGTGCCTATCGCTATTCCCCGCTTTGCAGATGGAGGCTGTCACTAGGCTTGTTGAGCATTTGGGTCAGAGTCAGGATGAGGTGCTCCCACTAGCCCTGGGGGTTAGTTTTGTGCTGGCAGGATACATTGCCCTGGGGCAAGCATCAGATTCTCTGCGTATGATTCTAAATTCTCGAATGTCAAGTACAGGTATTCAGAACGTATCTTCTCGTCTGGCGACTTGTTCTTCTCAGGAAATCGCGAGTGGTGATTATGCTCGCTCATCAAGGGCAGCTCATGATGCTGTGACAGGGGGGAGCCTAGGATCTCAAGTTTCTACTATGGGTGCTCTGATATTCATCATTTTTTCGACGGGAGCCCTTAGTTATTCCGTAGGAAAGATCAATGTATATGCTTCACTCTGCATGCTTGCAGGTATGATTCCTGTTGCCTTGATGTCACATCTCTATTCGAGTAAAAATGCTGAGGCAATGGAAAAAATATATTCATATAGCTACAACGCATGGCATAGCACTAACCAGATTGCACAAATAACTACTGCTCGTGAGCTTGCAATTCTTAATGCTCGTTCATTCTTTGCGCGTCGCGCTAATCAAGAACGGAAAAAATCCGGTGAGGAGGAAATTGGCCTAGCTCGTTACATCCTCAGAATATATACAATTGTTGGTTTTATAAGCGCTGCATTGCTAGCTTTAGCCCTTATTTTTCTAGCGGCCTCGGTGCCGGCTCCCGGCGTTCTTGCTGGAGCTGTTATAGGTATTACCTCAGCTATAGTCTCGCTTGGCTCGATGGGAAGCGACCTTAGCTCGATGGCGGCGGGGTCAAACGCAATTGATGTATATCGAAAGTTTATTTCTAGCGCACAGCCCGGGCAGAAAAATCCGATTGCCGATACCTACCCTGAAATCTCCAGCGTTTCCATCAGGAATCTTGCTATCCAGTACCCAAAAGCTGATTCTTTCGCTCTTAAAAACATCAATCTCACTTTTGGTCCCGGGCAGATGATTGGTATTGTCGGCCCCAATGGATCGGGAAAGACAACCCTAGTAAATGCACTCATGGGCATGCTTAAGCCTTCCAAAGGAGACATCCTCATTGGAGATAAGTCGGTACAGGACATATCACCTGATGACTTGTTGGCGAATGTTGGTTTGGTGAGTCAAGACTACGGACGCT
>NZ_KV817356.1:0-4032 GCF_001814645.1 Rothia sp. HMSC076D04
TAGGGAAGAAGTCACTCATACGCTAATCCTTTGTTTCCGTGCGGGGTTTCTCCTGGTAGTGCGTGCAGCCCAATAAGCCAGCGTGGCGGCTTCAAGCATCGTGACACTGCCACCTTCTGCTGCTTGCCAGCCGAAACCTCCTCGGTTGCCAATCTTTCGGCGGGTGCATGAGAGCACCTGCTGAGTGAGCTCAGGCTGGTTGCTATGAGTGAGGTCCTTGCCGATGACTGCCTGGTCGACCATTGCGTGAGCAACGATAACCTGGTCTAGTGAGGGCTGCCAGATGAGCGTCTTGGATTTCACGCCAGCTTCACGGAGCGCGTTCGTCAAGTAGCCGACGCCGGCCTTACCGTCGATGACAATCTGGGCGGCGCGGGAGGCATGTTCAGCGAGGAAGTCTACGAGCCAGCCGGTGCCGTGAGACAGAGGCATAGATTGCAGACCTTCGATGAAGATTGGGCCGCCGGTATCCGGGCGGCGCGCCACAGCGAGCGCGACTTCCATACCGTCGGGCGAGAATCGCACACCGAATACGGTGCGGCCTTCCTTGGGGGCTTCGCCCTCGCAGGCGTGCCATGCTTCGGGGGTGAAAGCTGCCTGTGTTGCGGCGGCTTCGTCCCAGATTCCGAGTGCCTCACGCCTGAATGAATCGGGAGTGAGGTTCTTGCGCATGCGTTCGATTGCGACGGCGCTGACTCGGGTCGGGAAGGACGGGTTGGCTTTAGCCCACTGCTTCTTATCGTCGGCTCGGGCTCCGGGGTCGGCTGCGCACTCGATATAGAGCTTGTCGCGGTCCCCCGCGAGCGCTTCGGCGCGGTGTCGTGTGAAAACCTCGCTCGGGTCGGTCGGCTTCGGCGGGGTGCCCATCATCAGCACCAATCCGTTCGGTGCGGCGTTGGTCGCAGGGAGCATGTCGTCGAGTGCTTTCTCGGTGAGAATCTGCGCCTCATCCAGCACAATGACGTCCACCTTGGCGAAGCCGCGACCAAAGCCAGACTCGCGGGCACCGAAGAGAATTCGTGAGCCATTCGCGAACTCTACGGCCTCCTGGCCGGCGCCGCGGCGGACATGGGAGATGAACGGGGCAACCGCCGGGCGAGCCGCGATGCCTTGCATGGATTGGAACGTCTCGTTGTGGGTGCGAGCGCGGTGAGCTGACCAGAGGACGAGCGTGTTTGGAGAAGCGATGCATGCGGCGAAGATAAAGCCAGCAATCATGTGGGTCTTGCCGACCTGTCGAGGCAGGCTCAGTGCGGCGCCACCCACGCCGGCGGCGTAGAACCCGTCCTTGCGCTTGGCGAAGATGAGCTTGCCAATATCAATCTGCCAGGGGTCGAGTGGGTAGCTCATCTTCATGAGCTGCCGAGCAATGGACGGCCAACCGGTCGCCACAATTCCAGTAGGTATCTTGAGCTGTGCGGCGACCTCAGAGAGTGGACGGGTCGAAGGGGGCATCTTCTTCATGATGGTGCTCTCCTTCAATCTCTGCCCCGTACTGCTGCTCTAGCTGTTCGAGTTCCTCGATGTCCTTGTCGAGGTCCTGGAATCGGCGTGCGAGCGCGGCTAGGTCACGGGCCAGTGTGTTTGGGTTGTCAATGTGCGCGGCGAGTTTGCTGCGCAGGGCACGGAGCCTGTCGAGGCGGGTGCCGTTGGCGGTGGCATGAGAAAGGGAGCCTTCCTCTTGGGTGGCTCCCTCAAAATCGATAGGTTCGAGCTGCTTAGGCTTGCCTTTGCTCAAGGTATCACTCCTTGTCGAACCGCATATTGTGGAAAATCTCTGTGAATATATCGCTATCGCCGGAGGGCGCGAACTCACCCTCCGGGGGAGGGGGTACCCCCCCTGGTCCTGTTTGCTTCAGGTGGTTTGCCCCGGTTGATGATGTCCCCCTTATCACGGTGAGAGGTCACCGGCTGGGGTGGATGGTTGGGGCTAAAGGATCAGCGTTGTTTTCGGTCGAATCGGCTCCGCAATTCTGATTGTCTTGCGAGCTTGAGAGCGTTTGCCTCCAAGCTTTCCGCCGAGTCTCTGGTTGCATTGGCGGCAGATGACGCGAGTATTCTCCACAACATCTTTGCCACCTTCAGCGTGAGCTGTCACGTGGTCAAGCTCGGGACTATTCGGTTGCTTACTCCGATGCCAGTCATAGGCAACGAAACAAATAGGACAGCGCATGTCGCCGCGTTCAAAAGCTGCGGCGAGTTCCTGCTTTCGGAGGTTCTTCCAGCGGGCGGTTCCGGTGCGGCTAGTCGCCATACGCTTCCTCCTTCTTCCACTTTTCAGTTGTAGCTTGCGGGCTGGTACCTGGTGGGGGAGGCTATATGCTTTCCCTCCTCCCCCACCAGAGGAAGAATCCGACACGATTGAACATGTCTCCCGCTTCATTACCACCCCCCCTGCGAGGCAGAGGACACACCAGTGGTAAGCGAGATAGTCTAGCGTCATCATCCCCCCTTATGCAACCACCCCAGTTACACACCAGAGGACAGCCTAACCAGCGTCTCCTCCTCCTCATCAGCAGACAGCAGATTCCACAGGAAAGCCCGCGGCCAAATCGCAGAGCAAGCCGAACACTCGACACGTTGCACCTGCTCCCCCTCAACGTCCCAGACAGCAACCAAGCAGGGCTTCTGCACCGTCGCCCCGAATTCATCTCGACAAATTCGGAGCTTCTGGTGGCAGACAGGGCACACGCGGTCTATCGGTGTACGGCGGGTAGGTTGCAGATACTCCTGAATCTTTGACACCCACTCACTCCACTCCTCACCAATCCAGGTCAGAACAGGAAGACTAGCATGAGCGATATGAGGCATGACGGCACGCATAGTGTCAGCTGGAGATTTCCCCGCCGGCACCCCAACAGCTGCCGCAGTCTCCGCAGCAGACCGACCAACCGCAGTCCACAAATCCAACGCCGCAACATCCAAGGGCGAGCGCGAGCCAGAGGACGACGGACCCCTCCCATGCTCCGCACCCTGCTCAGTGACAGCTTGCCGAAGCTGATCTAGCAACGCCATTTCCAGCGGAGCATCTTCGAGCACCTCAGCTGATGCTCCCATGTCCTCAGCTCGAACGTGGGCAAAGGCCAAGACATTCAGGATGGCTCGCACCCGGCGGCGCATCTCAGCGGCATCTTGCTCAGTCATTGACTCAGCTCCTTCACAATTGCGGCCCACATGTCAGGTCTCCACACTCCAGCGTCCTGGCCAGCTGAAGCGAGCGCGTCTAGCCACTGGACTTGTGCAGCTGAGACTCGCCCCTTCATCGCCTTCAATTCTCTGAAGATGGTTCGTCTCTTGATGGGATGGACGAGTACCAGGTCAGGAAAACCAGCCGGCGACCGGCGGGAGTCATGGGTGTGGTAGTGCATCCATCCCAGGCGGGTTGCCAGGGTGATGATTGCTGATTGGAATTGAGCTTCAGTCATGGTTCGTGCATTGAGCATCAAATAGTCTTGTGCTTTCACGCTTACCTCCTGGTTCGGCGGGGTCGAGCTCGGCGATGACGAGGGCGTTTCGATTCTGAAGTGGTTAGGTTCTTATCGGCTTTACCGTCCCGACCCGACCCGGCATATCCGAATCCGTCACCCTCCTGATTCAAATCGATTCGGAGTAATTGGGAGGAATTCGCCGCCTGAGTCCCAGCGGAAGGGTCAGTTACAGGGGCACTCTGCTCGCTACCGCGAGCGGTGCCCTGCCCGTTCCCGTCCCGTCCCGACCCGGCGGATTCGAATCCGTCACCCTCCTGATTCAAATCACCTCCCAATTCCTCCCAATCCTGTGAGGGGTCTTGAGAGGTGGTTTTGGGTACGACGAAATGGCCGTTGGAGTCTCCCCCGGTATCCGGTGCACCGGATACCGAGGTTGGCTCTTCAACGACCTCTGCAGCGGATGCTTGCTCGTTGATGAGGGCAAGTTCGGCTGCATCGATTTGCGCAGAGAATTCGTCAATCATCTGCTGCGCACTGATGGTCGGCAAAGAGCTGTTGGTGTGCACCACAGGCAAGGGTTCATCAATAACCTGCGAACCATCAC
>NZ_KV817357.1:0-272 GCF_001814645.1 Rothia sp. HMSC076D04
GATTAATCGACGCCAAGATAAGAAAAAAGAAGCAGAAGGAATTTACATTAGGCGAGTAAATCGCTTTGAGGTATGGATTTGTATATTTAATCCGTTCATTCCTTTTTTGCTATATATGGCCAATAGTCATAGTGGAAATATGGGTATCTGGTTTAATATCGCCGGAATTGCTTTAGCGTTATTCTTTTTCTTGTGTTGTCGCTATACTCGTGTTGCATATGTGAAGCTCTCCCCTGAAGGTATTGAGCAGCGCGTCTGGTCAGCCAACCCGA
>NZ_KV817358.1:0-8349 GCF_001814645.1 Rothia sp. HMSC076D04
ACTCCGGGAGAACTCTCTTACCTGCGAGGTGGCCACGACCGACCTACCAACCGGCTTATCTGACGGAGCGGATGCCTTGGTGGGCACCCCATTCTCAGTCAGCCAAGCCGCGCTCTTTGCACTAAAATACGGCCTCGACGGGGCAGGTAGAAGATCTACCGCCCAACCAGCATTGTCCTTGCGGGACGAGTTGCAGCTTCGACACGCCACGACCATATCCTCCGGAGTTTCTGCAGGAACTCCAGGATTCAAATGGTCATAGGTCGCGCCACGGCCGCCCTTCTGGTTACCCCAGTAAACGACGTTGCCGCACCAACGACATGCATCGCCGTCGCGAGCACGAATTGGCACAATCAACGCACCGTTACGGGTGTCATTACGCCGCCTGTTTTCCCAATCAATCTCCTCTCGTAGGCGCATATGGAACAGGTCTTCATCCTCCACCAAACGATAGGCGATACGCCCATCATCCAGCGGCACCTCACCGGTAAGGTACCCACAGAACGTCGCATCAGCGATGAACTTCTGTGCAGCATCCGGAGTACCGGTGAACTTCAGAATGGAGCCGCGCTCAACAACATAGTTCGTCTTGAACGCCGCCGCCTCAACAGCCAAAGCAAGCACCTGACCAAACAACGACCACATCGACTGCATGCTCGCGCCAGGAATCTCCAGCGCTCGCCACACAATGCGATGCTGAGCGGCTGTATCAGATACTTTCAGCCAGGGCATGAGGGGGGCTCCTTGCGGTGGTAGTAGTGTAGAACATTTTTCTCTACAACTTGGTCAGAATCAGCAGAGCACTGCTAATTAGTGATGTCTTTCTCAAGGGCGGCATCCACCAAATCCTCATACAGGAGGTCAAGCAGATGCTGGATTTGGGACATGCGCTCGCGTACCTGACGCTGGCGCTTACCGAGGTTTGCGTTGCGCAGTGCGGCGGGGGTGAACGGGGCGAGGCTCTTCTTCGCCTCTTCGACGCGACCGAGTACCTCTGCTGATTCCTGCGGCGATTCAGCAGCTTCAGCGGTGAGCGCCGGCGGCTGGGTGAGCGTCATAGGGAGAGTTGGTTCGTCCTTGGGGTCGGCTCCATGTGCCGCGGTGGTGAGTGCTTCGGCATGCCGGGTTCGGCGCGCCGCTTCGAGGGTGCGGATCTGGTCGATTGCTTCGCGCAGGCGGGGGTAGCTGTCGCTGTCTCGCTTCATGCTCATGGAGCGCTGCAGGAGCCCTTCAGTGGTCATGTAGGTTGCGGCGCGGGTTGCTTTGCCGCCGCCGAGGTCTTCGCGCCATTTGCACTTCCATTTGTTGGAGACGCCGGTGAGGAGGCTGCCTTTGGCGAGTGCTCCGATTGCTTCTGCGATGTCGGTGTTGTGGACCCAGATGCGGTCAGCGTCGTAGATGTGGCGGATGGTGGTGCCGTTGATGGTGAGGTCGGTGTCTGGTGCTGCGATCGGGTGGTAGCGGTTCATGGTGTGTCCTTGGGGTGTGGGTGCTTATTCGGCGTAGTTGGTGTCGTCGTGGGAGCTGGCGTGGAGCTTGGCTTCTTCGCAGAGCTCTTCAAATGCGTCTTGGAGGACCAGGGAGTTGAGTGATTCAACGGCTTTGGTGTTTCTCTGCCTGCAGGTGCCGCATGTGATACGGAAGCATCTGCCTACGATTTCCCCGTCCCTGGTGAGCTGTAGGACTTCGACGGTGAAGGGGAAGCCTTCGTGTTCCTGGTGTTCTTGCATCAGTGTTTCTTCCTTAGCCTTAGCTGATGATGGTGTAGGTTGCCCAGAGCATCGTTCGTCGAGGGTAGCCTCCGGTGTAGAGGTAGACGTCGCCGCCGGGGTGGACGTCGAAGGTGCTGCAGGCTCGGGGGGCGATTGCTGTGGCGACTGCGTCGATGATGGCTTTAGTGCGCTCATCCCCGCCGCGGCGGCCGTCCCAGTAGGCGTAGGTGTGGATGATGTCTTTTTCGCCGGTTGCGGTGGCGTGGACGAATTCGATTGCGATCTTGTGGCTTGCCATGGTGGTGTTTCCTTGGGGGGTGTGGTGGGTGGGGTCCCCCGCCGCCTGTGTGGCTACTGTAGGAAAAGGGACGGCGGGGGAAGCTTGTTGGGCTGGTTAGATGTTGATGGAGGTTGTCATCATTGCTCGGTAGCGGGCTTTGCCTGCGGCGCGGTTGCGTTGCCAGACTTCGACGTCTGAGGTCTTGTACCAGTAGCGTCCGTCATCGTCTTTGGCTACTGGGCGGAGGCGGATGCCGGCGGCTCGAACAGCGGCACCTGAGTAGGTGCGGACAGTACTGACCTTGATACCGGCGGCGGCTGCGACCTGGCTTTCAGAGACGAGCTTGGTGCCGGGGTTGCATGCCTCGAACATGGTCTTGTGGGGCAGGTCAATCTTGTTGGTCATTGGTGGTGTTTCCTTGGATGGGTAGGCGTTTCTTGCGCCAGTGGATTGCTTGCATGTGGCGGCGGCAGAGCTGTTTGGAAGCTGCGCGTTTCTCCAGCCATGCCTCGACGTCTTCGGGGCGGTACCAGTAGTTCCCGTTGAAGTCTCCCCTCGCCGCGGGGCGGAGGCGGGAGGTGACAGCCGCTTTGATGGAGTCGCCAGCGTAGGCTCGCAGTGTGGTTTCTTTGATGCCTGCTTCACGCGCGACGGTTGCGGCGGGGGGCAGGTGCTCGCCGGGGTGTGCCTTCAACCATTCAGTGAGGGTGGGCAGGTCGCTCAGCGTTGATTTAGCCATTGGGTTCTCCGTGGGTGTGGTCGTTGATGAAGCTGCCGATGAGGATTGCGGCGGAAGCAGGGGCGAGCGCAATCGCGAAGATGATTGCTCGGAAGGTGATTGTGGGCTGTGCGGTGCCGATTCCAATGATGACGACGGAGGCGAGCGCGCAAGCCCAGACAAGGGCTTTTGCGGTGCGGAGAGTGCGGTCGGTGGTCATGGTGTGTCCTTGGTCTAGATGAGGAGGAGGATAAGGATGGTGAGTGCTGCGGCGAGCCAGATTCCGAGGGTGATCCATGCGAGGGTGATGAATTTCTTTTCCATCTCCGCGAGGTCAGCACGAACTAGGGTTAGGTCTTGGTTCTGGCTCGTCTGCTTTGCATGTAGACGCTTGGTGTAGCGGTCGAGCTGGGCGAGCGCCTTGCGCTGGTCTTTGCCGGCGCCTTGTAGGATTCCGACTGCGCATTCGGTTTCGGTGAGCTTGCGTTCGGTCTCGACGATGCATTGCATTGCGAATCCGACGTTGGCGTTCACGTCCTTCGCGTGCTGTGCGACCCTCCCGTTGAGGTGGTCGGTGAGGCGGCGGGTCTCGCAGAGTTCGTCCTGGAGGCAGGCGACGCTGTTGTCGAGGCTGTCGATGTCGGTGCGGACCTGGTTGTGGTTGTCGATGATTGTCTGGATGGCGGTGTGGCGGTGGTGGCGTCCGGCGGAACGGTCGCGCTTGGTCTTGGGGGTGGTCATGGTGTGTCCTTTACTGGCTGGTGTGTGGTGGGTGGTTAGAGTAGCTGCGCGATTTGGCTACGGCGGTGGCGCATCAGGTGCTCTGCGAGGCGGGTGATGCAGTGGTCTACCGCTTCATCTGAGAACTGGAGCGTGGATTCATCCTTGATCTGGTCGCTGGTTAGCGCGTCATGCAAGGTGACGCCGCAATCAATAGGGCAGGGGATGTGGATGTTCGTGCGGTTCTTGAACAGCTCGTTTTCGTGCAGGGTGGGTCGCAGGTCAGGTCGGATGATGTTCCTGCGGTCCCAGCAGATGCGTGCGGCTTCTAGGCACTTGTTCGCGTGGGCAATGAGCTCCGTCCAGAAGTCGGGGTGTGCCGTCTTGATGTGTTCGGCTGCGGCACTGCCCATGGTGCTGGCAATGTTGCTGGGGTTCAGCTCTGCGTAGACTTCCTGGCATGCCCCGCAGTGGAGCGCGGGTGCCTTCTTACCGCGAAGACGCGGGTCTCGGTCGTGTACGGTGAGGTGCCGTGCCCACCAGAGGGTGCGGGCGTGCTCGAAGGCGAGCGCTTCGGCGGGGGTTAGGTGTTTCTCGTTCATTGGTGCTTCCTTAGTTGGTATGGTTGGTTGATGAACCTGATAGTCACTATGTGAGGAGTTCTCTAATGCTTGCTAACCCTGCTCGTGAGCTGCTTCGCGTGTTTGAGAGCTGGTCGCAGCCCTCTGCTACTGCACGTTATGCACGCCCTTTGGATACCGAGGAGGAAATCGCGCAGGCTTTGCATGCGGCGCTTCTGCTGCGTGATATCCAGCGTCTTGTGAAGGTCGCGGAAGTTGAGCGCCCCAAACATAATTTGTCGTGGGCCTCGAAGTATTACGCCCGGTGGGCTCAAGCGATTTTCCAGTACCCCCACGGGTGGGACTATTCCTTCCAGTTAGAGAGCTACGAGCTGGACATGCTGTCTGCTTTGGCGGGTACCTTTGATGCATTCGCTAACTCCTCTGAACCTGGGATGCTTGATTGGCTCGACTCCCAGCGTGAGTCGATGGCTTCCAAGGTTCGCGAGGTCGCGGATTACGTTGCAGACGACCAGGGACTGAGCAGTTCTTTCCGTGCGTACATCCACGAGGTTATGCGCCGTGTGGAGGCCGCTTTCTCCGATGAGCTGAGCGGTAGCTTCAGCTTGTACAACGCATATATGGAATTCACTGTTTTAGTCGATGCAGTGTCTAACCGCACCACAGACCCCGAAGCGAAGGCGTTCTACCGCCGTGCATGGGACTGGCTGCAGGTTCCCGAGAACGCTAGGGCTCTTGCCTGGGCTGCTGCTCGTAAGGCGATCGGCCTCTAGGTTCCGCGCGGACGGCGAGTTGGAATCGGCGTCGTGCAAGCGCCGACTCTACGACGGCAATTGCTTCTTTGACCGTGATATGCACCGTGGTGCTATCACGGTCTTTTGCGTAGAGGGCGAAGTCCTCAATGATGTTGTACATTTCCTGGATGGCTTCGTCGGAGCAGAACCGGGGGCGGGTGGGCCTCTGGGTTTCGGGGGTGTTCATTGGTGTTTCCTTAGTTGGTGGTGTGTGAGTGCTACTCGGCTAGTTGGTGTCAACATGGGAGCTGGCGTGGAGCCTAGATTCTTCGAAGAGCCCTTTAAGTGCGTCTTGGAGGTGCAGGGAGTTGAGTGATTCAACGTCTTTGGTCTGTTCTTTTCCGCAGGTGCTGCATTTGAGGTGGAAGCTTCTACCTACGATTCGCCCGTTTCGGGCGATGTGAAAGACTTCGATGGTGAAGGGGGCGCCTTTTGTGTTCTGGTGTTCCTGCATTGGTATTCCTTCCTTAGTTGGTGGTGTGGGTGACGGGGAGGCGTGAGAGCCAAGCCGTCACCGCGGCCGATGTGTAGTAGATGCGTCCCCCGCTTCGGATGTATGCGGGGCCTGTCCTGGCTTTGCGCCAGGCGGCTAGAGTTCGGGGCGAGATACCGAGATTGTCGGCAAGCTCTTCCGGGCTCCAGACCGTGAGCGCGTTATCGGGGATAGTCAGCATGTCCTGTTCCTTTTCTAGGAACAAATCCTAAATTTAGGAATGGTCGGCAAAAAAATTAGACAGTAGTGCCCAGGTTTGCAGCGTGGTCTTCAAGAAGCCAGGTAACAGGCACCTGTAGAGCTTCTGCAATCTTCCACACTTCAGTAATGCGAGGATCCGCTTTACCTGTGGCAATTGCGCTAATGCGGCTAGGGTGAAGTCCTGACGCTATGGCTAGACTATGCTGCGTCTGGCCTTTCATTGCTAGAGCCATTCGCATGTTTTTACTGAAGGTCTCCTCCTGCATCCCAGTGCCTCCTTTCGTTGGTATGCAACTATCATATTCCTATTTTTTGGAATATGCAACCCAAAACAGGAATTTTTTTTAGAAATCTTATAGACTGTTCCCATGACAGACATTAAAGACCTGCAATCCAAAGCAGATGCCTTCAACGACCTGGTAAACCGAGAAATCAAGGTATGGATGGTTCGGCGCGGCGAAGACCTGTTGTCCCTAGCCGCAAAAACTGGCATCTCCAAGAGTAAGCTCAGCCGATCTGTATATCGGTCAGAAGGATCACTCCCCGTTCGTGACCTCAAAATCATCAGTGCTGCACTCAATGTTGATATGACGGTCATTATCTCTGCAGCTGACAACGCAATGCGAGAAAAAGCGACCACTCCCCTTACGGACGCCCAGCTGGCGGCTCAGATTTTGGCACGTGCAGAAGCTGCATCGCAGGCAGGGTACACGCTTGCCGCGCATCCTGCCGATACGGTCATTACTGAAGACCCTGCCGGCGCCTAACCAACTACCCCCTATTCACTAACTTCTCATGACTTCAACAGCAAATACATACGATCCAGAGCGCCACGCCGCGTCCCTGGGTATCCGCATCGTCGAAGCTCAACCACCAGCCGGTACACTCGCCCTCTGGGATGAGCAGACCCGGACCATACTCACCGCCCCCGGGCTCCTGTGGCGACAGCGACGATGCGTCATAGCCCACGAGCTCGCCCACGCAATCAACGGCGACGAACACTCCCCCATGGACGACGTTGCCTCCACCAAACGCGAGCGCCGCGCCGACACCGTTGCCGCCGGCTGGCTCCTGCAGCCACATGCTGTTCGCACGGCGTTGGCGGTTGCTCCTGATTCTTTGCCTGCTGCGGCGGCTGAGCTTGAGGTGACTGAGCGTATCCTCTCGGCTTGGTTGTGGGAGCATAGCAAACGGGGCGGTCTGGATAGCTAGTCCAGTCCGCCCCGTCTGTGCATCATCAATCAATGTAAGGAGAAATAAGCGCTTAGATCCGTCTGATGCGGTTCACTCACACAACAATAAGATGCCGACTCAGCTTACCTTCGCAGGTTCCGCCTCGTAGTTATCGGTTATTGCCGAAGTAGTGTAGCGTCACGTGGCGATTGCGGCAAGAGTCTCAAGGTGTCGGCGTGTCGTGCGGCGGTTTTTGGGTAAAAAAGATAACCGCCCCACCTACTGTATCCGGCAGTAGACGGGGCGGTTCCTGTGCAGTCCATGCTGAAGGAATGCTCGAACGAGATGACCGAGTTTAGCGTCACCTGCGGGCGAGCGCAAGTGAAAGGAGAAGCGGGTGGTTAGGGACCCTCTTCCGATTGGTTCTCATGGAAAGATTATGGCTCGGCGGATTAAGCCGAAACGCTGGATGGCGCGTGTCTATTTTCGTGATAGTGCTGGCGTGCGGCGGGAGGTGACGGCGCAGGGGCCTACTCGTGCGGCGGCTGAGCATCGTGTGAAGTTGAAGTTGTCGAATCTGCCGGTGGCTGGTGCTGAGCTGTCCTCGGCGACGACGCTGAGGGAGGCTCTGGATAGGTGGGTGTCTGGTTTGGATGAGGGGTTGGCGCTGAATACCACGCGTAATTACAAGCTGTGGGCTGAGCGTCTTTCTCGGAATCTTGGCTCTTTGCAGCTGAGAGAGCTCACTGCCGGGGCGCTGGATGCGTACCTGGCGGGCATTGATTTGCCTAGTGTGCGGTATAACCAGCGATTGACGCTCAAGATGGCGTTGGATGAGGCGGTGCGTCTTGGGGCTTTGTCGCATAACCCGGTTCTAGCGACTCGCCCGGTGAAGACCAAGAAAAAGGAAGTGCGAGCGCTGGATCTGGAGCAGGTTCAAGAGCTGCGGAGGCTCGTGTCTGCGGTGCCGGCAACGCCTACCTACAACGGGTATTTGGCTGATCTGGTGGATGTGTTGTTGGGGACGGGGTGCCGTTGGGGTGAAGGGGCTGGCATCCGCTGGCAAGATGTTGATCTTGAGGCGGGGACTGTGACCATTTGCGGCACTCTCGTTCAAAAGGCGGGTTGGCAGGCAGATACGAAGACACATGAGGTTCGTACCCTGCAGGTGCCGCCCTTTGTTCTCGAGGTGCTTCGGAGGCGGCGCTCAGAAGCCCGTGAGGGCGCCGTGTTCGTGTTTGAGCAGGGCGGTAAGTCTTTGGCGTACAATTCGGCGAGGACATGGCTTGGTAGGGCGCTCAAGGGCTCGGAGTTGGAGTGGGTGACCTGGCATGTGCTGAGGAAGACTACTGCCACTTTCTTGGACGAGAGGTTGGGTATTGCGGAGGCATCCCTGCAGCTTGGTCATGCGTCGGAGGAGATGACGAGGGCCGCCTATGTGCAGAGAAGTAAGCAGGCGGCGTTTGCGGACGCGCTGGAGGGGCTGGCGGGCTAGATTTGGTCCCCATTTACTCCCCACTTTGAAATCTCTCTAGACTGCTATTAGACTGTCACCATTTGCAGTTTTGGCATGAAAAAATACCCCCGAAATCCCTTATAAATAAGGGGTTTCGGGGGTATTTGCCCTAAACCATAGGGATACTCGCGTATCCCGCTAGTTTTAGAAAGCCTTGTTTA
>NZ_KV817359.1:0-206 GCF_001814645.1 Rothia sp. HMSC076D04
GTCGCGGCCGATGATGTTGGCGAAACTTTGCCCCGCCTCCCCTTTGTAGGAGTTGTACCTGTGGTAGGCCCTCTCGCGGCGTATACCGCAGCGCAACCCCATCTGACGCATCATCTTCAAGACCGTCTTATCGGCAATGCGCACCCCTTCCTCAGCGCGCAGGCACATGGCCACCTGCCTGTGACCGCACCCGTTGGGGGTTCGCG
>NZ_KV817360.1:0-14653 GCF_001814645.1 Rothia sp. HMSC076D04
AGTCGCGGCAGACACACCAAGCCTGCTGGCGGTCAGACCATAGCCTAATCCTTTCTCAAACATTTGCGCTGCCTGTTTCCGAAGCAAACGATCGTGTCTCATTCCCAGATTTATAGACATGAAAAGCCTCCTGTTTCTTGGACTTTATTTTCGTTGTCCAAGAAACGGGAGGCAGTTCATTCTCCGGCACGGGGGCTTTTTTGTATAGGTCTATTGCGTGGCACTATTTGGAGGCGCGCGGCTTGGCGAAGCGGCGCTCACCCAGGTACCCGAGCAGGCTACCGAATGCGGTCCACTGTAGTGCCGCCAAAAGCAGGGTGGACAGGTCGGTCACCTCAAAGGAATTGGGGATGACCTTGAACCACAGCAGCGGCAGGTAAATCAGGAACAGAATGGGGGACGCCCACACGAAGAACGGGACGGGGCGCTTAGCCGACGGATACTTAGCTCGTGAGTACGACATTGTGACCTCCAAGGGGTGTCATGATGCTTGAGGCACCAGGGTGCGGAGGGAACTCCGCTGTCACTACATCATAATGCAAAAGGTTCTTGTGAGGCAGGAAAAGGCCGCCGTGCCAGATAGTCTCCGGCGCGGGGGCTTCTCGTATGAGCTTTTGTTAGAGGTACTTCTCCAGGCTGCTCTCCGCCATGCGGGAGAGCTGCTCGCGCACCGTGCGGGCACGAGCCTCACCCACACCGTCCACGGCGCGCAAATCCTCAAGGGACGCCGCCATCAGAGCCTGCAGGCTGCCGAAGCGCTCCACCAGACGCTCAGAAATAGCGTTCGGGATGCTCGGAATACCGGCGAGCAGACGGAAACCGCGAGGCTGCAGGGGGAACTCCAGGTCGGGGTTCTCGCCAAAGCCGACAGTGCGGGCAATCGTGCGCAGATCCACGATAGCCATATCGTCCAGGTTCTGAAGCGCCTCAATGCCGGCGGCGATCAGCTCGTCATTCGTCTCGGGCAGATAGTCGCGCAGAATCAGATCGCTGGCGGTCATCTCGGGGGCGCGCAGCTCCTCCAGCTGCAGGGCAATCAGGCGGCCGTGCACGCCGAGCTCCAGCACGTAGTGGCTGACCTCGCGGATAATGCGGTTCACCATCTCCATACGCTGAAGGGTCATCGCCACATCCGCCAGGGACACGTTGGACTCAATCTCCAGGGCCGAGAGTGAGGAAAGCACCGAACGCAGGCGCTTCTTATAGCTTTCAAGGGTCTGAATCGCCTGGTTCGCGCGGGCCATGAGGTACTGGCTGTCCTCGACCGTGTAGCGGGTGCCGTCAACGTACACCGAAATCATAGACATCGACGCGCTCACCGAAATCACCGGGAAACCGGTCTGAATCGCGGTGCGTTCGGCGGTGCGGTGGCGGGTACCGGACTCGTTCGTGTCAATGGAGGCGTCCGGCATGAGCTGCACGCCGGCGTGCAACAGGCGGGTGGCGTCACGGTCGCAGATGATAGCGCCGTCCATCTTCGCCAGCTCGCGCAGGCGCGTTGCCGAGAACTCGGTGTCGATGTTGAAACCGCCCGAAGACAGGGAGGATACGGTGCGGTCGGATCCGAGTACGATGAGCGCGCCCGTACGGCCACGCATGATGCGTTCCAGGCCCTCGCGGAGCTCGGTGCCGGGGGCGATTCGGGCGATAGTTTTAAGCAATAGGTCACTATAATTCATCTGCACAAAAAACATTGTACCTGTAAGGGTGGTTATTGAGCCAGGTCAGGGGCGGAACGGCGGGCTAAAGTGCCTCAAAAGCGAACGGATATTCTCGATATTTATACGGGAGTGCACGAGGTGAAACTATCTGCATTTAAGGGTAAAAGTGTGTTCTGCGGTACCCCTTTTCGCCGTGACTAAACACCGCGCACCATATCGCCCCAGACCCTAAAATAGACCCATGACCGCGCGCACGAAAAACACCAAAACCGCACCCGCCTACCGCTGCACCGAATGCGGCTGGACCACCGCCAAATGGGTAGGCCGCTGCGGCGAATGCCAAACCTGGGGCACCGTCGAAGAAGCCGCCGGGGGCACCCGTGCGCGCACCCGCGCCGCATCCAGCGTGCAGAAACCCGCCCAGCCCATTGCAGAAGTCGACTCGCGCGTAGCCGCCTACATGAGCACCGGAAACCCCGAATTTGATCGCGTGCTCGGTGGTGGACTCGTACCCGGCGCGGTCATCCTCATGGCGGGCGAACCCGGCGTGGGCAAATCCACCCTGCTGCTGGATGTCGCCGCCACCTTCGCGCGCGGCACCGCCGGGATTGCGGGACAGCAGGGGGCGCAGAATATCGCACCCCAGCCGCCGCGCCCGGTCCTGTACATCACCGGCGAGGAATCCGCCGCGCAGGTCAAACTCCGCGCCGACCGCATCGGCGCCATCGCGGACACCCTCTACCTGACCAGCGAAACTGACCTCGGCACCGCCCTAGCGCATATTGAGCAGGTCAACCCCTCCCTGCTGGTCATCGACTCGGTGCAGACCCTCGCCTCCGCGGAAGTTGAGGGTAGCGCCGGCGGTGTGACCCAGGTGCGTGAGGTTGCCGCCTCCGTGATTGCCGCGGCTAAGGAACGCAATATGTGCACCCTGCTCGTGGGTCACGTGACTAAGGAAGGCACCATCGCGGGCCCGCGCCTGCTTGAGCACCTGGTGGACGTGGTCTGCCAGTTCGAGGGCGATAAGCACTCGAATATCCGCATGCTACGCGCGATTAAGAACCGCTTCGGACCCACCGACGAGGTGGGCTGCTTCGACATGCACGAGGACGGCATCGCACCGGTGCTGGACCCCTCCGGCATGTTCGTCTCCAGTACCCCGCACCCGGTGGCGGGCACCTGCGTGACCGTCACGATGGAGGGCCGCCGACCCCTGCTCGCGGAGGTACAGGCGCTACTGGATCAGGCGGTGGCACCCGCCCCGCGCCGTACCGTTTCGGGCCTGGATTCGGCGCGTATTCAGATGCTGCTGGCGGTGCTGCAGCGCCGCGCCGGGCTGAACGTGGGCAAGCTCGACTGCTATGTATCCACGGTGGGCGGCGCAAAAATTGCCGAGCCCGCCGCCGACCTGGCGTGCGTCATGGCGCTTGCCTCGGCGGCGCAAAATAAGCCGCTACCGCGCAAACTCGCAGTCTTCGGCGAGGTGGGCCTGGCGGGTGAAGTGCGCGCCGTGCCGGGCATCCGCCAGCGCATTGCGGAGGTGGGCCGCCTGGGCTTCACGCACGTGCTGGTGCCCGCCTCCCCGACCGGCGTGGGGGACGTGCCCGAGGGCGTGACCGTGCGTGAGGTAACCACCCTGGGCGAGGCGCTCGCGCTGCTCTTCCCACAGAAGTAGCCGCCCGCGCATCAACAGCATAGAGATAGCGGAGGAGGGGGCTCCCGGCTGGCGTGAATACCGGCCGGGAGCCCCCTCCGTTGCGTCTTGATGGGTTGCCGCTGACCCCGCTAGAAACCCTCCAGAAACCCGCTAGGAGGAGCGGCTCTCCTCCTCGTTCTCGTGCAACATGATGTTGATCGAGCGGGTGTTGAGCTTGTTCGTGTGGTGGGTGTTCACCGCGCTATCGGTCACGTCATCAACCACCGTGGAGTCGTCCATGTCAGCGTCAACAATCGGGATTGCCGAGGTGCGTGGTGCATGCTTCGTGACCGCCTCGCCCAGGGGCACCAGAACCGCCACGGCGTCCTTGTGGGACATGCCGGTCGCCTCCAAAAAGTCGACCACAATCAGGCGGAGCATCAGCACCAGCGACTCGCCCTCAAAGGTCGCCACACCCATGGTGCGCGGCTCGAGGGTGCCGGCAAGCTTGATCATGCGTTCGCGTGCCTCCATCATGTAGTGCTCGCGTTCGCCTTCCGTCGGTGCAGACATGCCCAGGCCGAGGCTCTGCGCTGCCAACGACAGCTCGGTCAGCGCGTCACTGAGTGAAAGCTGCGCGGCAGTTCGTAGCTGCACGTGGTGAATCGTGGACGCCATGCGGCGGTTGAGCACGCGGTCGTTACGAATCGCCAAATCCACCGCGGCGAGGGTCTTCGCCATGCGCGCCAGCTCGCCCTTGCTCTTGCGGCTATTCCAGGACAGCTCGCTCATGCCCTGCGCGGTAATCAGGTCACCGCGGCATGCATCGTAGAGCGGCTGCAGGGCGCGCGCATCGAGCAGGCTCTGGTACGCCTTGTTGTAATCGTAGTAGCGGATTGCCTCGGAGGAGAGCTGGAAAACCTTCGCGAACGCATCCATGAGAGCCTGCGCGCGGGCACGCGGGTTCTTACGCGGGTCGCGCGGCATCAGATACATCGCGAGGAACGCGAACGCGCCACCGACGATACCGTCAAAACTGCGGGTGAACGCATCGTCAGGTACGGGCAGCAGCAACGTGAAACAGGCCTGGAAGCTGAGCTGAATCGTAAAAATAATGCCCTTATCAATAAATCGGGCAATAATCACGGTCAAGAAAAGCACCACTGCCGCCTGCCAGGTACCGTGACCGAGCAGGATCAGCAGAAGGTCGCCAATGAGAATGCCGAGGGTCACGCCGAAGGAGACCTCAAGGATTCGGCGGGAATGCTTAGCACCGCTTACATAGCCGAGGGATACGAGGGCAGCCACCGGCGCGAAAATGGGCTCGTGGTGGCCCAGGACGCGCTCAGCGAAAAGCCAAGCGCCCATAGACGCCGCAACAATCTGCACAGACTGAAAGAAGTCTGCTCGGACTCGGTGAATACCCTCATGAATGAACTGTCGGGTGTTCTGTTCAGTAGTGCGTAGAATGTCTGCGAATCGTGCCATGGGCACCATCATACCGGCGCACATGCGGTGCACAAGGGGGTAGGGGAGTGTTGGGTTGAAGTGTGAGAGACCCCGCGCCCCGAACCCCGCTTAGCGCCTCGGCTTGGGCGGTTTTGCGTGCCGAAACCTCAGCTTGCGTGCCGAAACCTCAGTGCAAGGGGCTTAGCCGCGAATCTAGCCGCGGAGGCGGCGCGCCACCCTCGCCAGCAGACCCGGCTGGGCGGGATGCGCCTCGGCGGGTGCTTCAGAATAAGCCTCAACGGTGACGGGGCGCGTCTGTTCTGCACCGTGCGCCCCGTGAATACCGTGCGCGCTGTACCCGCCACCGATTGTGCGGGCGCGCTCGAGCTGCCGGCGGTGCTCGGCATCCCAGGAATGCGCCCGGTCAGACATCGCCCACTCGAACCCCGCGGTGAGGGAGGTTTCGGTGAAGAGCTCGCGGGCGGCACGGACGGTCGCACCCAGCGGCTCGGGGAGCGCCGGAACCTGCTCCACGGCGGGGAAGGGCGCGGGTGCCTCTACTTCGTCCAGCTTTTCTGCGCCAGATGCAAGAATCTGCGCCAGCAGGTAGGCACGTTCGGCTCGCAGAACCTCCAGCAGCTCGGTGCGGCGCGCATCCGATGTCACCGCCGCGTGTCGCAGGGCGGCGGCAACCATCAGCTCGGGAACACCACCGGCGAGCATGCCCAACGGCAGGGTGAACTCGCCCAGCCCGTACAGGCTCAGGGCGCCGCCCACGCGCATCTGCGTGAAGGCATCCGGCACGAGGGCAAGCACGGGAATACCCGCCGCGGCGGAGAACACCGCCGGGTGGTAGCGGCTGGTCAGAGTAAACGCCGCCGCACGGTGCACGGCGATGCTCTGGTCGGCGTGCAGAATCGGTAGCAGGGTCGCCGGGGTGGATGGGCTGAGCCGCTCGGCGATGCGCTGGTGCGCCTGAATATCGCCGCTTGTCGGGTCCTGCGGGTCACCGTAGTGGCTCAGGAAAACGGGTGCGTAGCCGTGTTCGCGCCACATGCCGTCGAGTAGGCGCGCAATCTGCTGCGCCTGCTGGTTGGTGCATTCGTTGACGGTTACGCAGACGTAGTGCTCCGGCAGCTCATCAAGCGCCTGACCTGCAGAAATACCCTCCGCATAGTGCAGGGTACGCGCTGGGGAAGCCACCGGGTAGTCGGTGGCGTCGTCCACGCTCAGGCGCGCGTCAATACCCCGCTCACGGCACCAAGCGAGGGAAGAACGTTCACGCACCGTCACCGAGCGGGCGGTGCGCAGCATGCGCTCTAGAACCTGCGCGTCCTCGGGGCTGAGGACCGGGCCCAGGGACTGACCGGTCACGTACACGGGCACGCCCGCATGCTCGGCGGCACGCACCGCGGCGGCACGTTCGTAGAGCAGCCAACCGTAACGGGAGTTGAGGTTACCGCCGCCGGAGACCACGATCGCATCCATTGCGGCGATGGAGTCCGCGAACTCCACCATGCGCTCAACGGTCTGCTCCAGCGGATGCAACACCTCGGGCAGCGCCTGCACCTGCGGTAACGCCACCAGCTCGGTAACGGAGGGGCGCTCTCGGTCGGCGTGCAGCTCCGTCAGGACGCACTCGAACGCCGCGAGGGTCAGCTCGCGTTCAGCCGGCGCCCAGGGGAAGAGGAAAAACGGCAGGTACTCGTAGGGCGCGCCCGCCTCATGCTGTGCCGCCTCATGATTCACCGCTGCGCCAATATAGCGCGCCGAATGGCCCACATCGCGGGTCATGAGGGTGACCGCCGCGCCGCCTTCGGAAAGCGCCTGAGCGCTCGCAATGGTCATGGCTTCGTCGCCCACGTGGTAGGTGTGCTGGCCGATATCGCCAATGACGAGCACGCGCGGTGCTTCAGTAACGGGCAGTGCTGTAGAAGAATGATTGTTCTCTGTCATGGCTATGCGCCCTTCTGATCTGCCGACTCAGCCTCAGCACCGCGACGAACTAGGGAACGCTTCGCCAAGGAACGCAGCGCGCGGCCCGGGGTGCGCAGGTGCTTCAGAACCCGCAGACGCTCCTCAATAGCCTGCTGGCGGTTCTCAATGGCCTGCTGACGGGCCTCAATACGTGCCAGGCGGCTCTCAATAGAGCGCAGAATATCTAGGGATTCGCGGGTCAGATCGTGCCCGTCAATCACGCGACGCTCCAGGTCAGCCGCCAAATGCGCCTGATACAGGTACGCACCCGGTCGGGCACCCGCCTGCAAATCCTCACGGATAGCGCGGGCACGCACCATCGAATCGAAGCGGGCGTGATCAGCCTGGCGCTTCACGCTATTCGCCTCGGAGCCCTCCGCGTCGGGGCGTAGCGACCAGTACGCCAGCGGCTCATCCACCAGCAGAATATCCGCAACGGAGGCGGCACGCATGTTGAACTCCCAGTCGCCGACCACCGGCAGGGACTCATCGTAGAAACCGACCAGCTCGTGTAGGCTGCGGCGGTAGAGAATACCGATCGGCACGGCACGGTTCGTGCGGAAGAGGAACTGCAAACCCATGCCGGGCAGGCCGTCGTGGAAAATACGCTCCTCGTACACCTCGAACTCGCCGTCGGCGTTCTCACGTTCGTACCGCTCCACAACGCGGGTGGTGCACATGAGCGCGCCGCTCTCTTCCAGCGCCGCGACGGTGCGCTCCAGGAACTCGGGTGCCCACAGGTCGTCGTCATCGTGAATCGCCACGTATTCGGAGGTGGTCGCCGCCAAACCGGCGTTGGATGCCGCCTCCATGTTGCCGCCGGCGGTGGTCAGCAGCTGCACGCGGCTGGAATCGTGCGCGTTAGAACCCAGCAAACCCAGTGGAGAAGCCTCAATGACGGCGCGGGTTGCCTGCTCGTCGCCTCCGTCGTTAATCACGCAGACCGTGTAGTCGGTGAAGGTCTGCTGCGCGATATTCTCCAGCGCGCGGCTCAAGAAGCGGGGGCGGCCCTTCGTGCGGACCAGAATAGCTACGGTAGGGGAAGACATAACCACAATCAGTCGAGGGTGAGTGGGCGCGTGCCAGCCCAAGAACTCAACCATTATGAGGGTGCGCACCGTTCAGACTCAACCCGCCGCCCGGCTATCCCGCGGCAGTGAGCATGCACCGCCCCTAAAATCTAGTGGATGGACTGTAGAGCCACCATCGCCAGCACTCCGAACACAAAGCACGCCGGAATGGTTACCAGCCACACCAGAAGAATCTGCAGAACAATCCTGGACTTCAACGCATTAAAACGCTGGTTCACGCCCGCGCCGAGCGCCGAGGCGGTCGCCAGGTGCGAGGAGGAGAACGGCACCTGCAGCAGGAAGTAGCCGAGTACCTGAACCACGGCGGTCGTACCCTGGGCAACCGCGCCGCGGAACGGGTCCAGACGCACCATCTTGTAGGCGAAGGTGTAGCCGATGCGGCGGCCACCGGTCAGCGTGCCCGCACCCAGGCTGAGGGAAATGATGAGGGCGCCCAGCAGCATCCCGCCCCTGGTGAGGGACTGGAGTAGCGCCGGGTCCATGATGCGTTCGCTCAGCAGCGCCCACAGCAGCAAGTACAGGTAGCCGGTCTGCAGGCCGTGCAACAGCGAAATTGCGGAGGCAGACACCGCCAGCACCTCGCGGGCGTGCTGATTCACCAGGCGCGGATTATGCCCCACCACGAGCCGGTAGAACGGCACCACCATCAGCCAGGACAGCAGAAAAATGAGCGGCGGCAGGTAGAAGAGCGGCAGCAGGGTCGCCCCAAAAATATGCGGCAGGAAGGCGAGCGAACCGAAGCCTTCAGCGGCGCTGTCGATCCTTGTTTGGGTCCACCAGCTCACGCCGGCAAGGGCACCCACCAGCGCGTGGGTCGAGGAAGACGGAATCCTCGAAACCCAGGTGAGCACACCCCAAATAGCGCAGACCAGTAGTGCCGCAACAATGCCGTTCAGACCGGTGATACCCTCCGGGGCACTCACCCACGAGGCAGAATACTCACCGAGCAGCAGGAACGCACCGACCACACCGAGCACGTTGAAGAGCGCGGCAAGGTAGAGGGCGGAGCGCTCGCCGAGGGCGCGGGTACGCACCGGAACAGCGACGGCGTTTGAGGCGTCGTGCACACCGGTAACGTAGACCGCGGCAATGAAGGCGCAGCAGGCTAGAAGACCCAGGAACATTAGGATTCCTGAACGATAATGCGGCCGATTTCGGCAGACACATCACGCATAGCGTTGGAGGCGGCGGTCAGCTGTGCCAGGAAGGTGGCGTAGCGGCGGTACCGTTCGGGGGTGTAGCGTTCGGCAATGTATGCGTCGTACTCTTCGGCGGTGCGTAGCGCCTGGCGGGAGATGCGCAGCATGTCCATCCAGTAGTTGTCGAGGCCGCGAATATCGGCAAGCTTGGGGATGACGGCGGCGGTCAGCACCGCCTGACGCTGAATAATGTCCAGAATCGAGGTGATGTGCGTGGCGAAGCCGTCAATGCTGTGCAGGGACAGCACGTGCGCGGCGCTGGTGAGCTTCTCAACGGCGTTGGTGAGCTTGCGTGCCAGCGTGTACAGGTCTTCACGCGGAATCGGTGGGGAGAAGGAGCTGCGCACCTCGGTGAGGGTGCGGAACAGCAGGTTCGTGGAGTCCGCCTCGTGGGTGAGCATGCGTTCGAAGAGTTCGGGGTACTCCGCGACGGGGGAGCCGACCATTTCAGAGAGCAATGCCGCCGCCTCACCGACCTGCGCTGAAATTTCAGCGAGGGAGGCGAGGGATTCGTTGGCGTGGGGGAAAAGTCGGTGCAGCATAGTTCCCAGTCTAACCAGTATTGGGGGCTGCGGGTGCGCATAGCCCGCGCGCATCTCACGAGCGCTCGAGCTTCAGACACAACTGCGTCGGGCTGACGGCGGCTTCTAGACGGGGTTTTAAGCAAAAAACGGTGGGGGTCGATTTCTCGACCCCCACCGGAACGTTTAGGGATGTCGGGTTGGGAGCGCCTCTCGGCGGAAGGCCGCTCGAAGCGGCTAAAGATTTGGAGCCCGGGGCTACCTATTAGCAACCCGACATCTTGTAATTATTATCCACCCGCACCCGGCGCAGAGTCAATTAGAAACAGGCTTTTCAGGCCTTTGCGGCCCAATGTGGAACCTGTGCCAATTCGCGGCACGAACCCGCATTTTTAGGCGCCCAAACGTTGCATAAGACTAGAATGCTTCGAGGTTGGTCTGCGATTTTTCCTGCGCAGAATCAGCCCCGGAACCCCCGTTAGCCTGCTGACCAGCCTCAACGGCGCGCAGCTGGGCGGCGACCGCCTCCAAATCGTGCGCGATCTGCTCCATCTGCTGAGCCTGACGCGGCAGACGAGCACGACGCTCCACCGCCTCCCGCTTCACCTCGTGGCTACCCGGAACCGCACCATCCTGCCCGGCAGAGCGCGCATAATCGGTGCGAATACCCAACGCCACCACGTGCGCAAACGCCGCGCAGCGTTCCATCGCAATGTCCATATCGCCGGTGTACAGACCCGCCAGGATCTCATCAATCGTGCGGACCACCTCATCGGCACCCGGCGGGTCGGGTACACCCGCCACCACGTGCGAACGGTAATCCTCCGCCATGCCCAGCTCAAAGGCGCGGCTCACCCCGCGCGGCGAACGGTGCACCGTATCCCGTAGCCAGTACATGCGCCACAGCGCACCCGGTAGGGAGTGGGCGCTCGCGTGCGACCAGAGTTCGGCGAGCATCTCAATACCGTAGTCGTCGGTGAAGCTGACGAGCCGCTCGGTCATCTGCTCGTCGGTGTCGCGCCCGCGCATCAGCAGGATGCGTGCGGAGGCGTGTGCCGCCTCTTCGCGTGCGGCGGGGTCCATGCCGCCTTCGTGGCGTTCAAATTTCTCGGCGGAGTAGAGGACGGGACGGTGGTGGGTGCGGTGTCGGGTGCGCCCGGAGGCGCCGGTTGATGATGCGGGTGTAGACATAGGATTTCCCAGTGTACCGTTCATTGGCTGGGAGCCGGTAGTGTATAGTATTTCTATCTGCACACTTTCAATTTTGTGTGGATAGGAGCGCCTTTAGCTCAGTCGGTAGAGCTACGGACTTTTAATCCGCAGGTCGTGGGTTCGAGCCCCACAGGGCGCACTAGCCGACCCGTCGCCTCCCGCTTTGCGGGGGTCGGCGGGTTTTTGCGTCTCCACCCTCGTGCGTGGGGTTTTACCCCGTGTTGATCCCGTGTGGTGGGGCGTATTCTGCCGGGTTGGCCTGGCAGTTTTTAGTTCGTGTACGTTGACCTGAAAAGATGAGGAAACCCCGTGAGCGTCACCATTAAAAACCCTGAAGAGATTACGATTCTTGCCACTGGCGGCACGATCGATAAGTTCTATTCGGTGGCGGGCACCATGGATATTGGTGAGCCTGCCGCTAAGGATCTGCTGGACCGCGTCATTACTGATGTGCGTTTCGATATTCGCCCGCTGATTGGCAAGGACAGCCTGGACATGACCGATGAGGATCGTGCCGAGCTGACCGAGGCTCTGAATGCTGTCACTAACGACCAGGTGCTTATCACCCACGGTACCGACACCATGCCGGAGACCGCCCGCTACCTGGTGGAGCACGCCGACCTGGGCGATAAGGTTGTGGTGCTGACCGGTGCGATGCAGCCCGCCGTGATGGCTCGTTCGGACGCAGGCTTCAACCTGGGTGCCGCTATTGCCGCCCTGAATCTGCTGGAGCCGGGCGTGTACATCAGCATGAGCGGCCGTATTTTCCCTGCTGAGAGCGTGCGTAAGGACCGTTCGCGCGGCATTTTTGAGGGCTAGTATGGCTGATTCCGCTCGTATGCGGAGGGGCGAACCGGTTTCTGCCGCTGAGCTTGCGCCGGTGGAGGGCTCCGCGGATCTTGTGCCGCAGGAGCACATGTCGCAGGCGCAGCTGATGCAGTTGCAGGCGATGGAGGAGTTGGAGCAGCAGGCTGATGAGTTCTGGAATGTTGCCAGTGAGTACCCGCTGCCGGCTAAGAACCTGTACCTGGTGCGTGTGCTCCTGCTGGTGGTTCCTTCGCTGATTATTGTTTACTACTTCATCCGCGTCACGCTTTTCCCGATTGGTGCGGTGCCGCTGGTGTACCTGGTGATGCACATGTGGCTTGCCATGATTTACCGGGCGAATCGTTCGGTGAAGCTGGTGCTGCTTGCGAATGTGGCATCCGGGGTTGCGGCTGCCATCATGACGGCGTTCTTCACCTATGTACTCGTGACCCTGCACGGCCCGCAGACTCTGCTGGACCGCGTGGGCATGTTCTATACGGCGAGCCTGCTGACGGTCATGGCGTCCTTCGCGTTGGAGCTTCTGTTCTCGCTGTTCTATAGTTTGGCGGTTCGTAGGAGCTTGCGTTTGACGCGGCAGAAGCAACAATCGGAGCAACAGGGCGCAGAAGAGCAGAAGGCAGAAGAGCAGAAGGCTGAGGAACCGAATCCGGCAGAGCCGAATACCGAGGCGCCGAACGCTGAGGAGTTGAACACTGAGGCTTCGCGTACTGCGGAGCAGAGCTAACGAGCACCGACGGGCGAGGGAATCCCAGCGCATCCGCGCCTCTGCTGGGTGATGCCTGAGGGGTGTTGATGGGGTGATAAGTGGCGGTGTGACACGCTCTCAACGATGCCCAGCCACTGCTCAGATTCCCTTAAAGTACGCGTGATACGGTAGAGACAGAAACACGACCCGCACCTGCCAGGAGGCCACTCATGGGCGCTACACACCTGAACACAGATGCCGCTTCATCCGCAGAACACCCGGATGAAGATATCAGTATGCAGACCCGCTTTCAGGCGCCTATCCGTCACGTGACTCCTGCTACGCCGGAGGTGTCCGTTCCGCTGAACGTGCCGCCGGTGGTGACTGGCTCGCATCCGGTTATTTCGGCGACTTCTACCGTCATCATTCAGGATGGTACGAACCCGCCGATTGTGGTGCGTACGCACCCGACGGGCCCTCTGCCGCCGTTCCCGGGGCAGGGTCAGGTTCCCGCTTTTCTGCGCACCTACACCGCTGACGAGGTGAAGGAGCGCAAGCAGAAGCTCAAGAAGAACCTGCTAGTCCGCGCCGTTATTTTGAGTATTTTGACCCTGGTCGAAGGGCTCATTATCTCCCAGTACACGCAGCCGTTGGCGATTTGCTTTGGTTTTGTGGCGGCGCTTTACCTGGTGGTTCAGATGTGGCCGCTGATGCGCCCTCCGAATGATTCGACGGACGCCTCCGTGTATAGCGTTTGGGCTATCTGCTCCCTGATCGGGTATGTTGCCGTGGGGCTGGTGCTTTCACCGATTACGTTCCTGCTGCTGATGCTCGACTGGGCTGGAGTTTCGATGGGGCTTGACCCCCTGCTGATACTTGTTGTCTTGGGCTTGGTCTGGTTGAGCGAGGTCGGTTTATCGTTGCTGACCATTTACCGCTTCAACAACTTGCGAATTGCGATGGCGAACCGGGCAGATTCTCCGTTGCTACCTGACAGTATTTCTGCGACGGTTGACCCGTCCACTTCTGCCTAAAGTTTTGAGGCGGCGCGGTAGACGAACGCCGCGCCGCCGCCCACACTCACATCACACACTCGCTCATACGTTTTCCGCACACTATCAGCCGATATCCGAAAGATTCAGCTATGTCCGCCGTCGAGTCCTCTCCGCCATCCGCTCCGAACACCACGCATCCTACGAAGCCCGCCACCCCCACTCTCGTGTCTGTGGCGGGTTGGGTTCTGCTTGTTATTGCTGTGGGCTGGCTGGCGCTGATTGCGTACACCGGCGTCTCCTATGCGACTACCCATTTGTCACATTTTTCGACCTGGCGCGCCCAGTCGCTGGTGGATGCGCAGGCGTACTATCCGGTGCTTTTCCTGATGGTCAGCGCGTTCGGTAACGTGACCCTGCACGGTTTCTGCACGGTGGCTTATCTGCGTGGTTACCGGTGGGCGGCGTTGGTGCTGTCGGTGGCGTTGGCGTTGGGCGTTTTGGCTTCTTTGCTGATTATGCTGACTGTGGCGGCTCTTCTGGGCACGTTGAATGGTGCGCCGAGCCAGGATGTTGAGCTACTGCTCAGTAGCGCTTCGCCGCTGTACACGCCGGTGTATATTGCGGGTCCGTACATGCTGGTGTGCGTGGTGGCGTTGGCGTTGGTGTGGTCGCGTCAGTCGCGTTCTTATATGGAGGCGCGCCGTGATTGGCGTGTGCGCCGCAGCGAGGATTACCTGATTTAGCATCATAGGTCTGGCCACGGATCCTGCAGGTCCTGTGGGGCCCGGGTCTGCGGTTTACCGATAACTTTTTTTACCCAACCACTATTCACACAACCACAGTTAGGATGACTCGTGCACCCTACTTCCGAACCTGCGCACGAATCCTCATCGCAGACTAGCCCCGGCGCCCCCAAGCGCACATATGATGAGCGGGCGGCGTTTGAAGAGGCGAAAAGAAACCTTGGCATAGTTGGCGAGAGGGAGCAGGAATTTAACCGGGGACTGGCGATTCTTGGTAAAGCCTATTCCATCGCTATGACGCTCATCCTGGTGTATTTCCTCCTGGATGCGTACCAGATTCTTGTTACTGCGGGTCGTAGTGTGAACATCGGCTCGTTCCTGAGTTATGCCCTGCCGAAGGTTCTGCCTGAGGCCATCGTGGTGGTGCCGTTCCTCTGGATCGTTCTGGATTGGGTCAAGGATGGGTACATTAATCCGCGCCGTCTGATGATGCTGTACCTTCTGCTGTGCTCCTTGAGCGGTGTGCTTTCTTTCGCCGGTGTTTTTGGTCTGGCTCAGGTGCTTTTCCCTGCGTTCACTGCTTTGGATCCGGCGTCGCATCCTGCCGCCGCTTCGTCTATCGTGACGCAGGCTCTGGTGGCGGTCATTACGGCGGG
>NZ_KV817360.1:14753-126606 GCF_001814645.1 Rothia sp. HMSC076D04
AGCGCCGTCCTCATGTTCCTGCTGACTCGCCCTGCCGTGGGGGCGGTTCCGAGCCGTGCGGTAATTCGGAAACAGATGTGGGCTATCGAGGAAAACACCTCGGGTGCCGAGGATGACGAAGAGCTGACTCGCGAGGATGTTCTTCGTCAGCTCGAGAAGGAAGAGGGCCCTGTTAAGGACTCTACCGAGCATCTGTTGCGTGAGCTTTCTGCCGATTATGCGCTCTCGAATGATCCGGTGGAGAAGAACCGCCTGCTGGATGAGATACAGCAGGTTCAGCGCGCCCAGAAGGCGGGTGTAAAGCCTAATGTTGGTGGCGCCTCCACTGGTGAGGCGGGTAAGCCCCACGAGCAAGCACACGGGGGCGAGAAGGCTACTGCTGGCTCTACCGCGCCTGCCGCGCCTGCCGCGCCTAAGGTGGTGCTCCCGCCGCGCCCGAAGGCGCTGCGCGGCGTCATGCGATGCTTTGTCGCCATTATGGCGGTGGAAGCAACCCATAAAATCTTCCTACATATGATTGACGGGCGTTCAGCCGATGGCGTCGAATTATGGGTGGGTTTCATTATCCCCGGTGTAGTGCTCCTCCTCGTTGAGCACGCCATACCGATGTTTGTTCTCTGGCGATTATGGAGAGGTCGATTCTGGGCGTATGTCGTCATCTTTATTAGCTTCGCTTATATAGCTATCAGGGGCTTGATAGATTTTGTGAACACCTTCCTGACGACTGGTTATCTTTCCCGGTTGCTGAATGGCACGCAGACGTGGAGTTCTCAGTACTACGCGGCAGCTGTGCTGTCTAGGAATGTTGCCGACACCTTGATTACGCTCCTCTCCACCCTGATTGTTGTGTTGCTCTTGAGCCGTTCCACCAGGGTTTATATGGCTACCGCGAGGTTGGCGCGGTTGAAGGCGCGCGAACAGGTGAACGCCGGTGAGACTCGGGTCGTTAGGCATCAGGACGCAGAAATGCGTGCTCACATGGAAGAAGAGCAGACGCGTTGGGAAGAAACGGAAGCTAACCGACGAGCTGAAGAAGCGGTCGCGCAGCAGTACAAGACGACCCGCCGCACGGATGCACGGAGGAACTCCCGCAGCGAACAGCGCGGCTACAAGGATACTTCCGTGTACACCGAAGAAGGCTACCGCCTCAACTAGGGCAAGATGCCCCTCCTCATGGGGAAACTCTCTTCTGCACCCGCCCTGCGCTATAGCGTGCGGGGCGGGGCGCGAAGAGTAGAAAGGAACAATGATGTCAGAACGCACCCCAAAGCAACCGTTGAACGATCCGGAGTACACGGTTCCCGAGTACAGCGTGCTGTTGCCCTCCGACGAGGCTGAAAATAGCACGGTGGAGAGTAGTGCGGCAGAGGACAACGCGCCCGGCGACAGCGCCCCCGAGCACGCCAGCACCCCCGAGCAAGCCACTACCGGCTATCGGGAGGCGACCGCCGACTACACCGCGACTGTCTCCGCCGAGCAGGTAATTCCGAAGCGCCCGCAGGCTATGCGCAGCGTCATATGGTGTGCAACCGCCATGATTGCGTTGGGGACCCTGAGTAATTTTCTGTCGGTTATGCTCCCATGGCAGTCGTATATCGATTTTGAGATGGTGGTGAGAACTCTCTTCTCCATGCTGGCGTTTACCCTCTTCGCCTCCATCATCCCGATCTTTATCATCTGGAAAGTCTGGGATGGCCGTGAGTGGGCGCGCATTCTTGCCATCATCTACTGCGCTCTCGCGGCTGCTAGCGGTGTGCTTATTCTTGCGGATAATTTCTCGGAGTTAAGCTCTAGAGCGGCTGCGGCGTCCAGCCTGGTGCGTATCGCGAGCGGCGTTCTTACTCTCGTTCTTTACCTCCTGATGATTGTGCTGCTGACTCGTGCTCCTATTAGGACGTACACCCAAATCGTTAGCGGGGCACGTGCGCTAGAACACCAGCAGATGATGTCTGAGACGAGACAGGCTGCCGGTCAGGTCCCGGCAGAACTTCGAGAGATTTTCGCTGACGATGAGGATGACGAACGCACCTCATCAGGGGGAAATACCCCTCGACCCCCGCACCGTAGCGCGGGATGGGGCACGTAGAAAGGAACATCAACGTCAGGAGTTCCGGGGCTAGCCCTCGGAATGGTGCACGTGGTTACTCGGATACCTCTGAATACGCTGAGAAAGGGTACTGCTTTCCTAGGGTGCGGCGCGCCTCTTTATATCCTTAAGGTAAGACTCTTTAACGCCCGCTCCGTGCACTGTAGCGCGGGGTGGGTGCCAGGGGAGAAAGGAACGACGATGTCAGAACGTACCCCGAAGCAGCCCTTGAATAATCCGGAGTACACGGTTCCCGAGTACAGTGTTTTGCTACCGTCCAATGAGCCTGAAAGTAGCACGGTAGAGGGTGACGGCACATCCAACAACACCGCCACCAACAACGCCGCCCCCACCGGTGCGGTAGACAATAACGCGGCAGAGGATAACGCACCCAGCAACGGCGCTCCCGAGCATGCCACTACCGGCTACCGGGACGCGACCGCCGGTTACGTTGCCGCCTCCGAACATGCGGGGCGGGTACGCCCGAAGGCTCTGCACAGTGCTAAGTGGTGCACCGCCGCGATTATTATTCTGTCGCTTTTCAGTACTATCCAATTCTTCCTGCTCTACGGTAAACCAATCGCCGGTGTGGTGACGCTACCTGAGCTTATCGTGCGTATGCTGGGGTACCCTCTCATCTTTGTTCTTATCCAGATTTTCCTCTTCTGGATGACCTGGAAAGGACACAGATGGGCGCACATACTTACCCTCATGTACAGCGCCTACGAGGTCTTGAGCCGCATGTTTGTGTATGTGGAAGATTTCCTCATAGACTCCAGCTATCTCGCCTTGTTGATGGACGAGTTGCAGTCCCGCGACTCTGCAGATTTTGCGGTCACTCTTCTCATAGATACTGCGATTGGTGTCTTCATTACTGTCCTCTACATCCGGAATATTGTGTTGCTGACCCGTCCATCTGTGTGGGCGTACACGGCTACCGGCAGAACGTCGCATAGTCAGGTGGTTGATCAGAATCCACAGGCACCTAACACGAACTTCAATGAAGGCGGGAACCGCCTCAACTAGGATGTTTGCCTCAAACGGCGCCACTATCACCAAAAGGCTCAGAGCGTGAAAAGGGTGGGGATACCAAACGGTATCCCCACCCTTTCTCATCCCCGGCTCAGCAGCCGAGAAGGACTCACGTATTACTCAGCAGATTCCTGCTTCGCCTTCGAACGGCCACGCAGGTACTCGATAATAACCGGCACCACAGAAACCGCCACAATAATCACAGCAATGTACTCAATGTTGTTGTGCACGAACGGAATACCGCCCAGCAGCACACCCGCCAGACCAATCGAACCAATCCACGCAACCGCGCCAACAACATTCCACAGGTGGAACTTCTTACGGTCGTACGAAGAAATACCAGCCGCAAGAGACACAAAAGTACGAACAATCGGCACGAAACGACCCAGAACCAGAGCCAAGCTACCGCGCTTCTGGAAGAATTCCTCAGTAGTGTGCAGGTTCTTAGTGCTCAGAATCTTCGCGTCATCCTTGAAGATCTTACGGCCGTAACGGGCACCAATCTGGTAGCCAACCTCAGCGCCAGCAATAGCAACCAGCACCAGGACCGGGAAAGCAACCCACAGGGACAGGCCCATCTGCTCATGAAGCATACCCAGAGCAAAAATCAGGGAGTCACCCGGAAGAACCGGGAAAAGAACACCGGACTCAATAAATACGATAATTGCCGAAACAACCAGAACCCAGGGGCCGGTATCGAGCAGGAACTGCTCAAGGTCGAGGCCCAAGAGCGCAACCGGAAGATGCGCCAAAGCGATGGCAAGAAAAGTCATGAAAAATCCTGAACTGTGAGTGGACCGCACGCACGGATCGGCGGCGGAATAACACCAGCATAGAAAGTGTACCTATGGTGAACATTGTGCAAAACTATGCGGAGGCTGTGTATTACTGGCACAATTCTACCGGCATTTACGCCGGACGCACGGGTGAGCGAGGCGTAAATCTCCCCACCATCGCGGCTAAACAGCCGGAGGTGACGCGGCGCTCGCACGCTTCCTCAAGAAATGACTATCCGCAGAGCCGGGCGATACCGGGGTGTGACATGATGGAAAGAGAGCACGGCGCGTCGCGGCGTAGCGATTGACCCAACCATCCACCGTTGGAGAGAACCATGAACCCCGAACAGCCAGCGTCCAGCCCCGCCGATCTCCTGCATGCTGAAGCCCGTGAAGTGTTGCGCTGCCTCACCGGCGTCACTAATGCCGAGTTCCACGACGGCCAGTATGAGGCGATTCGCGCCCTCGTAGCCGACCGCGCCCGCACCCTCGTCGTGCAGCGTACCGGCTGGGGTAAGTCTGCGGTCTACTTTATTTCTTCCCTGCTGTTGCGTGCCCGCGGTATGGGCCCGGCTCTTATCGTCTCCCCGCTGCTTTCCCTCATGCGTGATCAGGTTGAGGCGGCATCCCGCGCGGGAGTGCGTGCCGCCATGGTGAACTCCGCGAACGTCACCGAATGGGATGAAATCCGTACCCGCCTCGAAGCTGACGAGCTTGATGTGCTCCTGGTGGGCCCCGAACGCCTCAATAACCCGGCGTTCCGTGAGCAGTGGCTGCCGTACCTGCTGCCGCGCCTGGGTCTGCTCGTCATTGATGAGGCGCACTGTATTTCTGACTGGGGCCATGACTTCCGCCCCGACTACCGCCGTATTGGTTCGCTCATTAGATCTCTGCCGGTGGGTGTGCCGGTGCTGGCGACTACCGCAACCGCGAATGACCGCGTTAGCCGCGATATCGCCGAACAGCTCAGCACCGATACCACCGCACCCGTGCATGTGCTGCGTGGTCCGCTGTCCCGCGAGTCCCTGCGCCTGGGCGTTCTGACCCTGCCCCATGAGGCGCAACGCATCGGTTGGCTGCTCACGCACCTGAACAGCCTGCCCGGTTCGGGCATTATCTACACGTTGACTGTCTCTGCGGCAGAAGATACCACAAATGCTCTGCGTGCCAGCGGCTACAAAGTGCTCGCCTACACCGGCAAAACTGACCCGGATGAGAGGCTGGTTGCAGAGCAGGCACTCAAGGAAAACCGGGTGAAGGCTCTTGTCGCGACAAGTGCCCTCGGTATGGGTTTTGATAAGCCTGATTTGGGTTTTGTCGTGCACCTGGGCGCGCCGTCGTCTGCGGTGAGCTACTACCAGCAGATTGGCCGCGCCGGACGAGGCGCCGTCAACGCTGATGTTCTGCTCCTGCCCGGTCGTGAAGACCGCGCCATTTGGGAGTATTTTGCGACAGCCTCCATGCCTAACGAGGAGCAGGCGTTGGCGGTGCTGGATACCCTCGCCCAGTCCCCGGAGGGGTTGAGCATTACCGCGTTGGAGGCGCGCGTTCAGTTGCGCCGCTCCACCCTGGAGCTTCTGCTGAAGGTGCTGGATGTTGAGGGTGCCGCCGTGAAGGAAGGCAACTATTGGCGTCGAACCTCTTCGCCGTGGCAGTACGATAGTGCCCGTTACGCGGCGGTGGCGCAGGCGCGTGTGCTGGAGCAGAACGCTATGCTCGAGTATGAACGCACTAGTCAGTGTCGTATGCTTTTCCTGGCTCAGCAGCTTGATGATGCTTCCGCGACTGCTTGTGGTCGTTGCGATGTGTGTGCGGGTCCCTGGTACCCGGTTGAAGTTCCTGCTGAGGCGCAGCAGGCGGCGCAGAGTAGCTTCAATACGGTGGGTGTGCCCCTGCAACCGCGCCGTATGTGGCCGAGCGGGCTGGATCAGCTGATGGGTGCGGATGCGCCGCGCGGTCGTTTGTCTAAGGATGAGCAGGCTGAATCCGGTTACGCTTTGGCGCGTCTGAGCGACATGGGGTACGGTACTCGTCTGCGTGAGTTTCTGGCGACGAATGAGCTGGGTGAGCCGGTTGATTCTGAGGTCCCTGCCGAGCTGGGTCGTGCTTGCGTGAAGGTGCTTGCCGCTTGGGAGTGGTCTGAGGCGGGTCGTCCGGTGGCGGTGTTGACTCTGCCTTCGCCGGTGCGTCCTCGTTTGGCTCAGTCCCTGGGTAGGGGATTGGCGTCGGTGGGTCGTCTGGTGGATTTGGGCTGGGTGTCTCTGGTGGGGGAGCCGCGTTTCTTTGGCGGTAATAGCGCGTTCCGTTGTGCGGATGTGCTGCGCTCGTACCGGGTGCCTGCAGAGGTTCTGGACTATGTGCGTGAGCATCGGTGCCCTGTTCTGCTGGTTTCTGATGTGGTGGATTCGCGGTGGGCGTTTACGGTTGTGGCGCGTGAGCTGCGGCTGGCAGGTGCTTCTGCGGTGTATCCTTTCTCTTTGGCTGCCACCCACTAGTTGCGCCCATTAGTGTTTATTTATTCCCCTGACGAGGTTGTATGTCATATTCGGAATATTCAAAATTGACGGTCACAGACGGTTCTTCCGCTGTGCTCAGCGATATTCCCGCTCGCCCCGAACACGGCGAGTGGATGGTCCGCGCCCTCGCCGAGGGTGCCGCCGCGGGTGAGCGTGGCGAGATCCCTATCGGTGCTGTGGTGGTGGATGAGCAGGGCGTCATTATTGGTTCGGCGGGCAATACCCGCGAGCGGGAGCATGACCCCAGTGCCCATGCGGAGGTGAATGCGATTCGTCAGGCGGCGGCGCATCGTGGTCAGTGGCGCCTGGACGGGTGCACGCTCGTGGTGACGGTTGAGCCGTGCCTGATGTGCGCCGGCACGATCCTGGCGTCGCGCGTTTCGACGGTGGTTTTTGGAGCCTGGGAGGAGAAGACGGGGGCTGCTGGCAGTCGTTACGATGTGCTGCGTGACGGCAGGGTTGCTCCGGCTCCCGAGGTGTATGCGGGTGTGTGTGCTGATGAGTGTGCGCAGCTGATGGTGGACTTCTTTAAGGAACGCCGCCCCTGATCGCCCCTAGGCCTCACCCCTAAAAGATGGTTCGTAAAACGCGAAAAGCCGTGCAGAGATTACGTGGCTTTTCGCGTTATTTGTACGAAAAACCCGATTTATTTGAAAAATACTTCAAAAATTTCAAAAATGACCCCTGAATTTCAAGAAAAGCCCACCACATCACACATAACCGGGTCTACCATATATAGGCATTGGAGCCTCCGCCTGCCCGCGCTTGACGTTTAATACCCCGCGCGGTGCCCGCGGATGACTCCCAGAAACTCACCCGAACCATCCATTCTCTGAGGGGATCTAACCGTGTTAAGCGTTGACAATATTTGGGCGAAAGGGCGCCACACTCCGCTTTTTGACCGCACCACCTTCTCAGTGGGTGAGGGTGAAGTCATTATTGTTCAGGCGGATAGCCAGTTGGAGCGTACCTCTCTCGCGTTGGCGCTGACTGGTCGCCTTCCCCTGTCCGGCGGCACGATTAGCTGGAGCGAAGGCGATGATGAGCCTCGCCCTATTTCGATGAAGCGTCTGCGTGCTCTCAGCAGCGTGGTGGACTCTCCTGATGTGACCGCTCCTGAGCAGCATATGCGCGTGCACGATTACGTGTCGGAGATGCTCTCCTATAACCTGCCGATTTTTGGTCGTTCCCGCGCGAGCCGCTGGCTGGCCGAGCGCGGTCTTGAGGACCTGGACGGCTTGTGGATGGACGAGATTAGCGGCGAGATGAACATTGAGCTGATGGCTGCTTTGGCGCAGCATAGCCCCTCTGACTTGCTGGTTTTTGATACTCCTTCCCGCCACCTGAACCATACGTACATGTGGCTTCCGTACCTGGAGGAGCTTGCCGCCGATGAGGACCACCCGCGCACGGTGGTGGCGATTGTGCCTCATATTTCTGAGTCTTGGCATGGTGCGCGTGCTGTGGTCGGTCGTGCCCCTGAGGAACAAGCCTCTGAGGAAAACGTGTCGGCTCCTGTTGAGGGCGAGATTGAACCCTCCAATGATTCCCCCGAACATGGCGAAAACGCTGAGAAGGAGTAAGAATGACTGTTCTGCGTGTTGCACTCGTTGAGCTGAAGCGCCTGACCAGCGGTGTTCTGCCGGTTCTGGTGCTGCTTGCGATGTCCTGCATTCCTCTGCTGTACGGCGCCCTGTACCTGTACGGTAACTGGGATGCTTACGGCCATGTGAATGGCATTGTGGGTGCCCTGGTGGTTGAGGATGAGGGCGCGGAGGATTCTGAAGGTAAGCAGGTGAACACCGGTGCTGATGTGCGCCAGTCCCTGCTGGATGCTGGCACGTTTGATTGGCGTCAGGTGCAGACTCGCACTGAGGCTGTTGAGGGCGTGGAGAACGGCACCTATGACTTTGCGATGGTGATTCCGAAGGACTTCTCCCGTAATTTGCAGAGTGCCGGTTCGTTCAAGCCTGATGCTGACGGTAAGACGGGCACTATTGATGCGCGTTCGGCGGGCATTGAGGTCATTACGAATGATGCCAATAACTATGTGCTGACGAATATTGTCACGAAGGCGGGCACTGCGGTGCGTGATTCGGTGGCGGAGAAGGTCGGTAATTCTACGGCGAATTCGCTGTTGGCTAGCTTCACGACGATTCATTCGAAGATGGGTGAGGCTGCTGATGGTGCGTCGAAGGTGAATAACGGCACGGTGAAGCTGGCGGACGCTATCACTCAGCTGAAGGACGGCACTGCCACGGTGAATGATGGTGCCGTGAAGCTGAAGGATGGTACTTCTTCTCTGGCTGATGGTCAGTCCCAGTTGTTGGATGGTCAGAAGCAGTTGGCGGAGGGCGCCGCGAAGCTTGCTGATGGCGTTTCGACTTTGGATTCTGGTGCCGAGAAGCTGGATTCTGGTGCTGCGAAGCTTGCCGATGGTGCTTCGAGTTTGAAGGATGGTTCGTCGACTTTGGCTTCGGCTGCGGCGTCTGCTTCTGATGGTGCGTCGAAGCTGAAGGATGGTTCGGCGACTCTGGCTGAGGGTACTGCGAGCTTGAAGAGTGGTTCGGCTTCGGTGGCGAAGGGTGCTAATGATTTGGCGTCTGGTATCCATCAGTTGCGTGAAGGTATGGATCAGGCGGGTATTCGTGAGTTGCCGGCCGAGTTGAACGCGATGTGCATGCGCCTGCATGAGACGGATACGTCTGCCGGTAGTGGCGATTTTGGTCGTGATCTGTCGAATACCGTGGTGTCTGCGACTGCGCAGAAGGTGCGTGCTCAGGTGACTCCTCTGGTTGAGGCGGGTACGTTGACTCAGGAGCAGGCTGATCAGCTGGTGGCTGCTGTTGATTCTGAGGAGACGAAGAATGAGGTTGCTGAGCTGAATCAGAAGGCTCTGCAGTCGCACCTGGCTACTCGTGATGCTGCCGCTGCTGATGCCCTGTCGAAGCTGAGCGCATTGAAGTCGAGCCATTGTATTTCTGATGGTTCGTCGTCGACTGCGGTGAAGATTCAGACTTTGGTTGCTGGCGTGGATTCGCTGGATTCCGGTGCGTCTTCGCTTGCCAAGGGCGCTTCGTCGGTAGCTGATGGCGCCGCTCGTGTGGATGCTGGCGCGTCCTCGTTGGCGTCAGGTTCGGCGAGCCTGGCTGATGGTAATTCTAAGATTGCTTCGGGTGCTTCGAGCCTTGCGAGTGGTTCTGCGACTTTGTCTGGTGGTGCTTCTGAGCTGAAGGAGGGTACTGATTCTTTGAAGAGCGGTACTGCCGAGCTGAAGGATGGTAGCGGTACTTTGGCGCAGAAGGAGCAGTCTGCGGTTGAGGGTCAGCAGAAGTTGGCTGATGGCGCGAATGAGCTGAAGGATGGTGCGTCGCAGCTTTCTGACGGTACGGCGAAGCTGTCTGATGGTTCTGCTCAGCTGAATGATGGTGCTTCCGAGTTGAAGGATGGTACTTCGTCGCTGGAGAGCGGCCTGGCTTCTGGTGTTAAGCAGGTTCCGAGTCTTGCGCCGACTGATCAGGCGAAGGTTGCGGATACGATGTCGAACCCGGTGACTTTGTCGCATGATTCCTTGGCGTCGGCTCGTAACTATGGTGAGGGCATGGGTCCGTTCTTCATGTGCTTGGCGTTGTGGATTGGCGGCTTGATGCTGGTTCAGACGCTGCGCGTGATGAATAACCGTGCGTTGGCGTCGCATGCTCCGTCGATTCGTGTGATGCTCGGTAGCTGGATGCCGTTCGGCCTGGTGGGTATTGCTCAGGCGACTCTGATGTTTGCCGCGATTAAGTTTGGTTTGGGCTTTGAGATGGCTCATCCGTGGCTGGTGTGGCTGTTCCTCTGCTATGTGGCTTTGGTCTTTACCGGTTTCATTCATGGTTTGACGGTGATTTTGGGTGCGCCGGGCAAGCTTGTTGCTTTGGTCATTCTGATTCTGCAGTTGATTACTGCGGGCGGCACGATGCCGTATGAGACTTTGCCTGAGTCGATTCGTTGGATGCATGATTTCTTCCCGATGGGTTATGCGGTGGCGGGTACGCGTCGTTTGGCGTATGGCATTAATGAGTCGAGCCTGTGGGGCATCATGCTGGTTTTGACTCTGTGGGGTCTGGCTGGTCTGATGTTGGGTTACATTGGCACGCGTCGTGATCGTACGTGGTCGCTGAAGAAGCTGGCTCCGGAGATTACGGTGTAACAAACCCTGTTTGGTCGCACCGGGGGAAAACTGTCTAATAAAATAGAGATATATCTGCAAAAAGGGAGGGAGGACTGCTGATGTTGCAGCGCCCAGTCGCTGAAGCTTCAAGTCGTCGTCCCGGCCGTACAGGTAGAACTCAGTTGAAGTTGTTCAACGCTGCTATGGAAATCATGACCGAAAAGGGGCTTGAGTACGCCACTGTTGAAGAGGTGGCTGCCCGGGCGGGTGTTTCTAAGGGAACCGTGTATTACAACTTCGGTTCTAAGAAGACCATGGTGGATCAGCTGGTTCAGTACGGCACGCAGTTGCTGCTGAGCGATGCGCGTCGCGCGGCGTCGGTTCATTCTGATCCGCGTGAGGCGTTGCGGAGTGCTGTTCGCGCCGCGTTCCAGTATCTTGAGGACCGTCCGGGTTTTACTCGGATGTGGCTTTCGGAGGCGTGGAAGGGTGCGGATGGTTGGACTGAGGCGATGAGCGATAACCGTCTGAATCTTCTGGATTTTTTGGAGGAGATGACGGAGGCTGTGGCTCGCCGCTATACGGTTGATACCGCTCAGAATCCTCGTGCGATTGCGATCTCTATGTTCGGCGCGATTTACATGTTTGCTATGGATCGTGAAGTGCATCAGGCGGAGCGCAATGCTGAGGATGCAACGCGTGCTGTCATGCTGGTTGTAGATGGGTATATCCGTCATTAGGCGGACCTGTTAGGGTCTGTAGACGTAGCCGGGACTTCGGTGTCGGGTGTCGAAAAGGGCACGGTGAAAGGGGCCGTGAAAGGGGCGACACCCGGCTGCCGTACGCGCACGATATGTAGGCTCATTCTTGCCCTCCTGTTGGGGGTGTGCTATAGTTTTCCACTGTTGGTGGTGTGTCCGAGCGGCCGAAGGTGCATCACTCGAAATGATGTTTGGTGTAAAAGCCAACGGGGGTTCAAATCCCTCCACCACCGCACCAACGAAAACCCGTCGAGATTCGTCTCGGCGGGTTTTTGCATGCCTGGATTGTTCTGGGGTGGTGTTGGCGGGTGCGTTGGTGGGTGTTTGTGCGGGGGTACTTCGCCTCGTTTTATAGGTTGTGTGCCACTTCCGGGGCTTTGCCGGTGCTTGCTGATTCGGGGGTGGGTAAAATCGTATTATGCGTATTAAGATTCTTGACCACCCGCTGGTCTCTCACAAGATTAGTGTTCTGCGTGATAAGAACACCCCGTCCCCGATTTTCCGTCAGCTGGTTGATGAGCTGGTGACCCTTCTTGCCTATGAGGCGACTCGCGAGATTCGTGTGGAAGAGGTTGAGGTTGTGACTCCGGTGGCGACTACTACCGGTGTCCGTATTGCTGATCCTAAGCCGCTGGTTGTTCCGATTCTGCGTGCTGGTCTGGGCATGCTTGAGGGTATGACTCGCATGGTGCCGACCGCTGAGGTGGGCTTCCTGGGTATGGCTCGCAACGAGGAAACGCTGGATATTGTGACTTATGCTGAGCGTCTGCCGGAGGACCTGACTGGTCGTCAGGTGTACCTGCTGGATCCGATGCTGGCTACCGGTGGCACCCTGATTGAGGCCATTAAGTTCCTGCGTGAGCGTGGTGCTGAGTCTGTGACTTGCGTGTGCCTGATTGCTGCTCCTGAGGGCATTGCTGCTCTGGAGAAGGGCATTGAGGGTATGGAGAATGTTGACCTGTTCCTGGCTGCTCGTGATGAGCGTCTGAACGAGAAGGCGTACATTATTCCGGGTCTGGGCGATGCTGGTGACCGCCTGTACGGTCTGGCTGAGTAGTTTTTCAGCGTTATTCACGTGATGTGAGTGGGGCGCCTCTGCATATGTTTAAGCATGTGCGGGGGCGCTTTGTTGTGTCTGCTGGAGGCTGTGTGCAGGTCATATGGTGTGGTGTTGGGGGATGTGTGTCTAACGGTCTGCTGTCTTGGGTGTTTATGGTGTTGTTGGGCGCTTGTGTGGGTTTATGAAACACCCTTGATAATATGTGATGAGGAACACTATAGTGCTTTGAAGGACTCAAAATATATTGAGCATATTCACAGCTTCACATGAAAATACAGGGTGAAACCAGTAAATAAAAGAAGCTATGAATATTTATAAGAGAAAAAATACTGAAAGCTTCAGGTAGTCCCTGAAACCCCAAAACGCGAGAGGGGGTATTGTACTCCTCTTGCCCATAAAGATGAATCCACTATGCCGAATCCGCTTGATTTATCCGTCAAATAGGAGAAATATTAAGTAAGAGGATTGAAGCTCGAACAGGTATTGGGGACTGTTTGACTCGGCGTCACTTCCGGCGCACCCCACACTACGTACGACAGGGATCCCGTACACAGACTTTGAGAGAAGGTTGAATCATGTCAGGCGCTGTACCTGGATATGTGCACATCTCCCAGCGCGGCCGCGCCGCTAAGCGCCAGGTCGTGCAGCCTCAGCGTCCCGCTGCGCAGGCCGCAACGTTGCGTCCGATGACTTTCTCAGCCGGTGACTCTGCCCATAAGCAGGCTCAGGAAAATGAGGCACGCGGCTTTGTGCTCTATGTTGGTTTGAACGAGGAACTTGCTGCAGCGAACGGTACCTCCCTGGTGCGTATCGTTCAGGATCTGCGCACTTATGCACACCACCTGGCTCCCGAGTCGGAGTCGTACGCCGCTGTGGCGTTGGCTCCGGTGAACGCTGAGGGTAGCGACCTTGAGGTGGTGCGTAATGCGCTCGGTGATCCGACCGCAATGTACATGCACCCGGAGGCGAATGTCGCCCGCGAAGCAGAGACCACGAATAGCCACTCTTCGGGTGTGCTGATTGATTTGGCACGCCGCGAGGTGTTCCTGGATGGTGAGCCGCTCATGCTGACCTTCAAGGAGTTCGAGCTGCTGGCACACCTGGTGGAGAACTCTTCCCGCACCGTGGGTCGTGAGGAGCTGCTGAAGGCGCTGTGGAGCTCCGGTGACGAGCATCCGCATGAGCGTACGATTGACGTGCATATTCGTCGTCTGCGTTCGAAGCTGGGTCGCCTGTCGGGTACCGTGCGTACGGTGCGCGGTCAGGGTTACCGCTTCTTTGAGCACCCCGAGGTTGTTGTCTGGGCTGCTCCGGAATACTCGATTTAGCGTGTACAGAATTTAGCTTCTGTAGAGTGCACCCCGGTGTGCTGGCGTGATGCCGGTGCACCGGGGTTTACTTGTGCCCGCCTGGGGGTGTTAGTGTGCGTGCTGTGGCGGTGTGCGGCATGTTCCGGCGCCCTCTAGATAGAATGGGTGTATGGCTGAAAATTCTTCCAACACTGCATCTGGTTCGCACCGCCGCGGGGTTAAGCGTCTGATTATTATGCGCCATGCGGAGGCTGATTGGGGTCTGAATGATTTTGATCGTCCGCTGACGAAGCGCGGCCATGAGCAGGCTGCCGCTGCTGGCGCCTGGCTGGCGGCTCGCGGTTATATTCCGGAGCAGATTATGTCGTCGTCGGCTTTGCGTACTCGTCAGACGACGACTTGGGTTTCGGATGGTTTGGGTGCGAAGGCGCCTACTGCTCATCTGGATGAGGGGCTGTACGAGGTGTCTGCGTCCCGCATTATTGCGCGCATTAACAGCGTTTCGGAGAATGTTCATTCTCTGATGGTGGTTTCGCATCTGCCCGGTGTGCAGGACGCCGCGCAGCGCCTGATGAGCCCTGATTCTGACCCGAACGCGTCCATGGATGTGTACTACGGTTTCCCGCCCTCTTCCATTGCGGTGTTTGAGGTGCCGGGGGAGTGGGCTCTGCTTGATGGGGCGGATGCGCGCCTCGTGGATTTCAAGAGCTTCTAGTCCTGAAACTTCTAGCCCAAGAGCTTCTAGGCTTCGTGCCTGAATGAGATGGGTAAAGCAAAAGCCCCGTACCAACCGGTACGGGGCTTTTTGTGGCGGAGACGGGGGGATTTGAACCCCCGGTCGAGTTTAACCCCGACCCTTCATTAGCAGTGAAGTCCATTCGGCCGCTCTGGCACGTCTCCACGGTGCGCTCGTGAGCGCATCCCTATAAGAATATAGGCTGTTTTGCGCTTGGTCAATTCGGCCCGTGCTTTGGAGGATATCTCTGAGTATGTGTTGCTTTATAGGGCGGATTATGGATTGTGCGCTTTGAGGCTCATATACATTTTCGATAGACTGCTACTGTCCAACCGATAAATAGAGGGCGTCTCTGGCGTGTGATTTTTCCATGCAACGTTGCCAGAGGTGTCTTATTTACTCAACGAAATGAGAGATCATGTCTGAAAACCCCAACAACCCCCAGCCCCAGTTCAACCAGGACCCCCAGTTTAGCCAGCAGGCACCTCAGTTCAATCAGCAGGCTCCTTACGGTGTGCCCGTTCAGACCCCTGAGCAGCAGGCTCAGGCGAAGAAGGCAAAGACCCTGTCGATTGTCTCTCTGGTGAGCGGTATTGTGAGCTTCTTTGTCCTCGGTTTCATCCTTGGTGCTGTAGCTATTGCGACCGGCCGCCTGGCTATGAATAACCCCGAGCTGAAGAACCGCGGTATGGCTATTGCCGGTACTGTTCTGGGTGTCGTCAGTATTATTTTGCTGGTCGCTCTGAAGATTTTTGTAAAGCAGTAAGATTGAAGCTACCTGCAGTAGCCTCATGATTTGAGAAAGCCCGCGAGCGCCCCGTGCGCACGCGGGCTTTTGCGTGCCTAATTAGTTTTCTAATTAGTGCATATATGGTGCGTATAGCTCCAGAATGACGAATCCGTTTGTGCCCACCTCAGCGATAGGTTAGGGTGAGTAAGGTTCAATACACACCATTCACACGAAAGAGGGACCACATGTCTCAGAACCCGCAGGACTCTAACTCCTACGACTACAACCCGGAATACGGCAACCTGAACGAGCAGAACGCTCAGAACGGTCAGCAGCAGTACCAGCAGCCTGGTCAGTACGGTCAGCCCATGATGGTGCCCGTCGGCATTGTTCAGAAGACCCCCGAGCAGCTTGCTGGCGAGAAGGCTGGTCAGACCTCCATGGTGCTCGGCATTATTGGTCTGATCTGCAACTTCTTTGTTAGCTGGTGGCTGTTCGGTCTGCCCTCGCTGATCATGGGTGTTATCGGCATTATGAAGGCTAATGAGGCTGAGCGTTTTGGCACTGCAGCTTCGGGTGGTCGCATCATGGGCTGGATTAACGCAGCTTTTGGTGGCCTATTCTTGGTTGTAATCGGTGGTTTCCTGCTGCTGGGTCTTATCGGCGCGGCAGGTGCTGCTTCTTCCTCTTCCAACCACTTTACTGAGCTGGTCAGCACCCTGGCACTCTTCTAAAAGGTCTCGCCCTCCTAGAGGGTACATAAAAGCCCCGTTTCTCGTATTGAGGAGCGGGGCTTTCGCGTACCAGCTGGCACTCTACTGCCCTCTTAAAATGTATTGCGCGGGTTTGTGCGACAGATGTAGTTGTACCCGTTTCGGTGATAGGTTAGGGTGAATACTGTTTAACACACACCAGCCGTACGAAAGTGAGATGCCATGTCTCAGAATCCTCGGGGTTCAGACCCCTACGACTACAACCCGGACTACAACCGTCTGAACGAGCAGTACAACCAGAACGGCCAGTACGGGCAGAACACTCAGTACGGTCAGTATGGCCAATACGGTCAGGGTTCTTACGGCCAGTACGGGCAGAGCTCCTACGATCAGTATTCTTATGACCAGTACGGTCAGAATTCGTACGGTCAAGACTCGTATGGTCAGAATCAGTACGACCCGTACGGTCAGCAGTACCAGCAGCCCGGCCAGTACGGTCAGCCCATGATGGTTCCTATTGGCATTGTTCAGAAGACCCCCGAGCAGCTTGCCGGTGAGAAGGCTGCTCAGACTTCCACGGTGCTGGGTATTATCAGCTTGGCGTGTATAGTGACTCTCAGCTGGTGGCTGTTTGGTCTGCCTTCCCTGATTCTGGGTGTTATCGGTATTTTCAAGGCGAACGAGGCAGAGCGTTATGGCGCGGCTGCTTCGGCTGGGCGTATCTTGAACTGGATTAGCGTAGTCATTGGTGGCATGTTCCTGGTGCTTTTTGGCGGCGGTATGCTGCTGGCGATTATGCTGGCTCTTTCTGATTCTGCCGCAAATTCTAGGCTCGTGGAGACTGCGCAGATGCTGGTACTTTTCTAAACACTTTCACCCTCATTGGAGGGTACGCAAAAGCCCCGTTCCTCACGTTGAGGTGCGGGGCTTTTCTGTATGTATGCCGTATGTTTGGTGAAATCGGCTCGACATACTTGTTCCCTTGGTGGGGGAAAGTCTAGGGTGGGCATAACGCCCGGTATTGAAAGGTTATGATGCCCCAAAATAATGAAGTTTTTGATTACAATCCCGAATATGCCAAGCTCTACCAGGGAAATGGCAGCCCGCAGTCTGACGCTGACAACACGGACGATTGGACGCAACATGCGAGCAAGCAACCTTCCGACGAGCAAAGGGCACAAGACGGTAAAAAGGCAGCGAACGTATCCCTGCTTTTCGGCGCCCTCGGCCTCCTATTTTTCTTTCTAGGGTGCTGGTTGTTTGTCCACGATTTTGACAGTGGTGGTCTGCAGATAGTTGTTGTTGCACCGTTGCTGAACGTCCTGGGTATTTGGCAGGGGCGAGTAGCGAAACAGCACGGTGTACCTGCCCTAGCGGGTCGTATTCTCAGCTGGGCGGGTGTAATTTTTGCCCTTCCCTTCGCCATCATCGTCGCATTGTTCTTGATTGCCGTAGCCGGCCGCATATAACGGCGCCCCCGGTAACTCAAAACGGCGTATGCAAAGAGCCCTGTTCCTCGTGTTGAGGTACGAGGCTTTGCTGTATGTATGCCGTATGTTTGGTGGAATCGGCTCGACATGCTTGTTCTCTCGGCGGGGGAGGGTCTAGGGTGAAGTTAACACCCCCCTCGTGCGGAATGTGAAAGGTTGTGGATGCGATGTCGCAGCTACCCCAAAATAACGAAGATTTTGATAACAACCCTGAATACGCCAAGCTCTACCAAGCGGATGACAGCCAACAGCCGGAGACTGACGGCACGGACGACTGGGAGCAACCTGCGAGCGAGCAACCTCCCGCTGTGCAAGGAACACAAGACGGTAAAAGGGCTGCGAACTTCTCCCTGCTTTTCGGCTTCCTCAGCCCGCTGTCTTTCGTTCTAGGGTTTTGGTTGCTTGTCCAGGGTCTTGGAGAAAGTGGTCTGCAGGTAGCTCTCGCCGCGCCGGTGCTGAACATCCTGGGTATCTGGCAGGGGTGGGTAGCGCAGAGGCACGGTGTACCTGCCCTAGCGGGTCGTATTCTCAACTGGCTGGGGCTATGCTTTTTCATCGGTATCGCCGCCCTCTTCATGTATATTGCGAATGCCTTGTCACAAATCAACTGACGACGCCCTCCGGTAACTCAAAACGGCGTATGCAAAGAGCCCCGTTCCTCAATACGAGGAACGGGGCTCTTTGCGCTCCACACGTGGAGCAGAAGCTAAAACGCGGATGGTAAGGGATTTGAACCCTTGAGACGGGGTTACCGCCTACTGGTTTTCAAGACCAGCTCCTTCGGCCGCTCGGACAACCATCCATACGCGCCAGAGACCGGCATTTTATGGCAATGCCGTGCCGCAGGGCACTACGAGATTATCTCATGCGATAAGCTTTCTGTAAATCGCGCACCAACGATGGTGCTTCCGGCAATGAGGAGGACTCATGAGAGCAATTATTGAGAACAGCCACGGTGGACCTGAGGCTCTGACAATCAGTGAAGTCCCCGCCCCCGTACCCCGATCCCACGAAGTTCTCATCCGCGTTCACGCCGCCGGAATCAACCGCGCCGACGCGCTACAGCGCCGCGGATTCTACCCGCCGCCCGCCGGGGCGAGCGCCATCTACGGCCTCGAAGTAGCCGGCGTTATTGAGGCGGTCGGTGAGGGCGCCTCTGTGGAGAACCGTGGCACCCCCGTCATGGCGCTCCTCGCTGGAGGCGGCTACGCCGACTACGTGACCGTCCCCGTCGACCACGTGCTGCCCGTACCCGAACAGCTGAGTTTCGCTGAAGCCGCCGGCATTCCCGAAGTCGCGGCAACCGTCTACTCGAACCTGGTGCTCACCTGCGGCATGAGCATGAACCCCGCCGAAAACCTCAAGGAAGACGGCGAACCCGCGGTGGTGCTCGTGCACGGTGGTACCGGCGGTATCGGTGTGCACGCTATTCAGCTGGCGCTCGCCGTAGGTACCCGCGTGTTTGCAACCGTGGGAACCGAGGAAAAAGCAGAATATGTTCGCTCACTAGGTGCTGAACCCATTATTTATACAGAACATTCGTTCCGTGAAGTTCTGTTGGCTGAAACCGGCGGACGCGGCGCCGATTACATCCTCGACGTCGTGGGCGGAAAGTACCTGGACGATAACCTGCACACTCTCGCCGACGGCGGGCACCTGTGCATTATCGGTCTGATGGGCGGCGCCAAAGCAGAAGTGAACCTGGGGTATATGCTCTCCCGCCGCCTGTCGGTGCACGCCACGAGCCTACGCACCCGTTCGGATCAGCAGAAGGCTGAGATTCTGCGCGGTGTACGCGAACACGTGCTGCCGCTGATTGAATCCGGCAGGATTGGCGTGGGTCTGGACCGTATCTTCGACATGGAGGAGGCGGCTGCCGCCCACGAATACTTCGACTCCGGTCAGCATCGCGGCAAGATTGTGCTGCGCATGGTCTAGAAATCGCTGCGCCCCTGCGGTGCTATTTTAGGCCGGTGCCATTTTAGACTGGCGCTGCGGGGAGCGTCGCGTGAGCGGCGTGAAGAAAATCTGGGTTTGAAATAAACAGTTGACTGCTGACATCTCGTCACCAAAAGAGATTTAGGGTAACCTAAGTACAGGGAGGTTTGCGGGTCGCCACAGAGCCCAACGCCGGCAGCCTCCACCGACCAACCAACACGGCACACACACCACGCAGAGGAGGGCACATGGGACTTAAAAGCTACCTGCAATCACGCCGCGACGACGCCGAACTCGGTAAGGGTATCTGGCGCCGATCCCACGACCGGTTCATTCGCGGTATTGACCGCTTCCACCAGGTCCTCGAACGCCTAGCGGCAACCGATCCGTCCGCCTCCATGATTGAGCTCATCGTGCCGGACGCTAACGCGCTCGCCGACCTCATCCCACGCGTGCGTGCGGTCGCTATGGAAGCGCACCGCCTCGCCCCCAGCGACGGCGATATTCCCGCCTCCCCATTCGGCACATACTCCGACCTGAACCGCGCCCTCTCCAAGGCGGGTAACGCCGTGGCACTCTGCGCGGAAGCACTCGCCATGGCACGCTGCTTCGGCGAATGCGCCACCGGATGCGACCGCCAGGTGAGCGTGCACCGTCGCGTGGAAACCGTCATCCAGCACATTGAGGACGCCGAACGTCTGATTCAGCGCGCCCAGAAGGAAGCCGCCGGCGAGCTGACCTTCGACGACGGTATTCCGGTGGGTCGCACCCAACTAGTTGAGGCATAGCGCCGGTTGAGGCATAACACAGGGCCTAAATTGCGGTCAGCAGGCGAGCTAGTTTGATGTGCACTTCAACAGGCGATACGCTTAAAGAGGAGGTGTAGGACACTTCTTATGCGGTTCCGTCACAATGGAGGTGACGACACAATGCGATGGTACGCGCGGAAGAACCGCAGGCTTTTTCCTGCCCCTCTACGGCACAACCCAATGCATATACAATTCACGGAAGAAGTCACACACCATGTTTGAATTCCACCGCAATGAGCGTGCGCGTCAGCTGCGCCCCAGCCTCTCACGCTCCTGGCTCCTCGTGCGCGCCAACTCCTCCGAAGAAGTCTTTGAAGAGGCCTTCGAATCCGAGGCCGACTCCATCATTATCGACCTCGAAGACGGCTGCCCCGCCGAAGAGAAGGACGCCGCTCGCGAACAGGTCGTCCGTATGCTCAACTCCGGCGTCGTCGCATGGGTGCGAATCAACGCCATCACCACCGAACACTGGTGGAAGGACGTCAAGGCCCTCAAGAACGTGAAGGGCCTGCGAGGCGTCATGCTCGCTACCGCAGAGCACGCGACCGACATTGACCGCACCGCAGCCGAGCTGCCCCCCGGAACCCCCATCATCGCGCTGATCGAGTCCGCACTCGGCGTGCACCACTCCATCGAAATTGCGCGCGCAATCGGCACTTTCCGCCTCGCATTCGGCGCAGGCGACTACCGCCGCGACACCGGCTCCTCCGCAACCCCCATGGCGCTCGCCTACGTGCGTTCGCAACTGGTGATTGCCTCCACCCTGGGCGGTCTGCCCGGCCCCATCGACGGCCCGACCCTCGGCGCATACGGCGCTGACCTCTCCAAGGCATGCGGCTACGCGAACGACCACGGCATGACCGGTAAGATCACCCTCGACATTCGCCAGGCTGAGACCATCAACGCGGCATTCTCCCCGAGCGAGCTCGAAATCGAAGAAGCACACCAGATGCTCGACGTGCCCCTCGACGGCCCCCGCGACGGCTCCTACCTGCCGCGCTACCTGCGTGCAAAGAAGGTCAAGGAACTCGCCAAGGTCTACGGCCTGTGGGGCAAGACCGACAGCGACTTCCAGCGCGCATCCAAGTAAGGCGCTGGTCTAAAGTACACACGTAAAAAGCCGCGCATCCGACCCCCGAGCGGGGAACCGGATGCGCGGCTTTTGTCTGCCTGAAACCTCACGAGGCTACAGCCTGGCGGGCTGCTGGTCGGCGGTCTAGTTGCGGGGCGATTTGCCGCCCGTCAGCGCATGAGCGCACACGTACGAAGTCACCAAGGAAATCACAATCGGCACCAGGAACGAGGTGTCATCCTCATACACGGAACGGTAGAAGAACCACACCGCCAGGGAAACCACCAGCGCCAGCACGTACACCAGAGCAAAACGCATCGTGGGGCTCATCGGGCGTGCAGAGCCCGCAGCGGCGCGACCTGCCTGCGCACGGCCACTCTGGCGCTTAGCGGATGCGGATCGAGAAGACATGAGAATCTCCTAAAGTTCGACGGTGACATCTTCGAGAAAACGACAACTCTCAGATGCTAAAAACCGCCGCAACACACCGGAAACCGGCACGCGTTACGGCGGATGTGGAGCCCCCAGTGGGATTCGAACCCACGACCTTTTCTTTACGAGGGAAATGCTCTACCCCTGAGCTATAGAGGCGCATATGCTGCCGTTCTCAACTGCCCGAAAGCAACCGGTGAACAGTGCATACCCCGCAATAGTACCAAAAAGGCGGGGGAGAGGCTAATTACTTTCAACACCGGCCCCGCAGCTGGGAGCAGGCGACAGGGCGGCTATGGTGTGCACTGCATTCACCCCGCAAACCCGCCCGAAGATAGGGAAAGTTCAGGGCAGAGGCATACAATAAACCCTATACCCACGGCGGCTGACAGCACCTCAGAGTGCACATCAACCACAGATTAATCAACCACAGATGTAGCAAACAGGCCAGCCCGCCACCCGTAGAGAGAGGAACCACCATGACTTCACCCCTCAACCGCCGCACCCTGCTACTGGGCGTAGTGCCCGCCGCCGCCCTGGGGCTGAGCGCATGCGGTTCCAGCTCCTCCCAGCCTTCCGCATCGGCGTCTGCGAGCGGTTCGGCGAGCGCATCTGCAAGCACCGCCGCTACCTCGGCAAGTGCATCCGCTAGCGCTTCGGCATCCGCTGACCCTTCGGGTACTGCTTCGGCAACCGCCGATGACGGCTACGTCGGTTACCGCCTCAACCGCGAAGTACCCGGTGCAGGCACCGCAACCCTGTACACCGACTACCAGTGCCCCTACTGCGCTAAGGCAGAACCTAAGTTTGAAGAAGCCGCCAAGAAGCTTGACGGCATCATGAACGTGACCGTGCGTCACATGCCGCTGAACATGCACGCCAACGCCGTACCCGCCGCGCTCGCCGTAGAAGCCGCAGCAGCTCAGGGTAAGCACGTTGAAATGGCGAACAAGCTCTTCGCCACCCAGAACGACTGGAAGAACATCAAAGAACGCGATAAGCTGCGCACCCTCTTCAATGACTACGCCAAGGAACTGGGCCTGAATACCGAAGAATTCGACAAGGTCCTACTAGCCTCAGACACCGTCAAGCCCATCCAGCGCGACTACGAGCACGCCGTCAAGATTGGTGTGAAGGGCACCCCCACCTTCGCCGTGAACGACAAGGTCGTTGAGGGTCTGGATTCCTCCTCCTCGGTGGACGACCTGGTCAGCACCTTCAAGCGTGAAGCTGGCGTGAAGTAGTGGCGCACATTCAGCTCTCCGGCGGTCAGCGCGCCGAAATCCACCCGGACGGGTTCAGCGACCACGGCTACGTCCTCGAAATCGGTGGCGCCGAGCAGTCCCACGTGGACGTGCAGAACCCCGACTACGTGTTCTACGAGTACCTGCGCCGCATCGCAAACGCGGTGGATGCGCTTGCACCCGCCGGCGAACCCATTACCGCCGCACACCTGGGCGCCGGTGCGCTCACGCTCGTGCGCTATATTCAGGCGACCCGCCCCGGCTCCCGCCAGGTTGCCGTGGATATTGAACCCGAGCTCATGGGCTTCGTAACGGACCGCCTGCCGCTCCCCGCCGGAACCGACTGCCAGCTGGTGGTCGGTGACGCCCGCGAGCAGCTGGCGAACCTGCCCGAACTGCTGGGCGTGCCCGGCTTCGACGCGATCATTCTCGACATCTTCACCGGCATGGACGCACCCGCCCACCTGGCGAACCGCGACTTCTACCGCGGACTCAAGGACGCCCTGAACGAGCGCGGTATGGTCGCCATCAACGTGGGTGACGACGCGGGTCTGCCCTTCTTCCAGCTGCAGGCAACCGCCATGCTGGAAGTCTTCGACCACGTGTGGTGCCTGTGCGAAAGTTCCATGCTTAGCGGGCAGAATGAGGGCAACCTCGTGCTGGTTGGTACCGCCCGTGAGCTGGACGAGGACACCCAGGACTGGCTGTACGCCCTGGGCCCGCATCCGGCGGAGGTGCTCACCACCGATGAGCTGCGCGACCTGCTGGATGAGCTGGCTGAGAGCTAAACCTGACATACAAAACCGTTGAGGCGGGTACCAACCAGGTACCCGCCTCAACGGTTTTCTATAGGGGTTTTCTATACGCCGCGCGCCGTACACCGGCAGAATTTGGATTTTTACTCAGGACATTGGCTTTACTCGGGTAGCGGCATGGGGACGGGGTCCTCGCCGACATCCTGCTGCTTGCGGGAACCACCCTTCGTGGTGGTCAGCGTAATACCCACACTCGCAGTCATCAGCAGGAAAATCGCCACCCAACGAATCGGGCCGGTCTCCTGATTCAGCAGCGCCCAACCGGCAATCGCCGCAATAGCGGGCTCCAAGCTCATCAGCACACTAAATACGCGCTCTGGCAGGTTGCGCAGAGCCATCAGCTCCGCGCTATAGGGAATCACCGAAGCGAACATGGCGGTACCAAAAATCATGAGGAGCAACATCGGATCCTGCACCGCATTCCAGATCGGCTGAGGCGCTGGAACAACCGCCGCCACAGGGGCAATAAACGCAGCACCAACAAGCATCGCCACCGCCAGGCCGCTCGCACCCGGAACCAGGGCACCCACCTTCGCACTAGAGCGAATATACAGCGCCCAGAACACGCCAGCAATCAGCGCGAACGTCAGACCCAGGTAGTCGGTATCCTTGCCGACTGCCGCCTCGTAGCCGAGCACCAGCATGCCCGCCAGGGCGCAGAGCACCCACACCGCGTCGCGGAGCCTGCGCGTCAGCATGGACGCCAACGCCAGCGGGCCCAAGAACTCCACCGCAACCGCCAAACCAATCGGGATGCGGTCAATCGCGCAATAGAAGAAGCCGTTCATCAGACCGAAAGTCATACCGAAAATGATGACGGCACGCCACTGCTCCTTCGACCAGGACAGCGCACCCGGCGGCATTTCGCCGCCGCGGCGGGTACGCCAACGCGCCGCCAACCACACGGCGCTACCCACCACCATGGAAGCAATTGCCAGACGGCTGACGCTAATAGCCAGAGCACCAAACAGCGGGAAGAGCCTCACCGCGAACGCGGCACCGAACTGCAGCGACGAGCAGGATATCAGCACAAACATAATGCCCAGTGCGGTCGTTGAGATGAAGTATGCGGCATGATTCTCCTTCCTGCACCTCACAAGGAGGCGGTGCATCTCTCAAGGTGTACAGGTGACGAATCGACTCGGGGGGGCAAGAACCTGACTAGCGCAGTTAAAAAGTGCACCCCCGGGCAACACGAGATACTATCCTACTCGTCACCCGGGGGTGCTAGAAACCGTTGATACGGCTACCGTTCAGCAGATTAGAGGCCCTTCGCCTCACGGTCAGCCTTAATCTGCGCGGCCGACGGAAGCGTAATGGAACTGGTTGCCATCTGCGCAATATCAACCGCGTGGGCATCCACCGCACCGGGCAGGTAGCGATCGGGATCCTCCATAGTGCCCTCCTCCTGCGCCTTCTTCTGCGCACGAGCGTGAGAAATTGAAATACCGATACTCGCAGCCACCAGCAGGGCAATAGCAACCCAACGAACCAGGCCGGTAGCCTCACCAAGCATCACAATACCCACAGCCGCCGCAATCGCAGGCTCCAGGGACAGCACCACGCTGTAAATATGCGCGGGCAGCAGACGCAGCGAAGAAACCTCACCCAACGCCGGAAGCGCAGAAGCCAACAGACCCATCAGGCAACCAATAGCCAGCAGGTTCACATCCTGGGTCACCTTCAACAGGTTATTTCCACTAATCAGGAACGGGAACGGCAGAACCAGCAGAGTCGAAACCGCGTTACCCATGACCATGCCGCCCATACCCGGGATCAGCGCGCCCACCTTCTCAGTCGCCAAAATGTAGGCGGCACGAGAAATAGCGGTCAGCACCGCAAAGAACACGCCCACCAGGGCGAAATCCTCAGGCTTCGCCTGCGACTCAGCCGTCAGAATCGCCATACCCGTAAAGGACAGGGCAATCCACACCAAGTCCAGCTTGCGGCGCGACATAACCGTCGCCAACACCAGCGGACCCATAAACTCAATAGCCACAGCAATCGCCAGCGGAACCTGCTCAATCGCCACATAGAAGAACGCATTCGCACCCGTCAGCGCAATACCCATGACAACAACAGTCAGCCACTGCGCACGAGTCCACGAACGAATCTGCGGACGGAAAAACGCCCACATCAAAATGGTGGAGGTCAACAGGCGCAGAGTCACCACGCCCCACGGGCCCAAATCGCCCATCAGCTGCTTAGCAAGAGCCGCACCGAACTGCGCCGAAATAATCGCGCCGGTCGCGTAAGCAACACCCAGCCCCTGAGTCATCACAGGAGAACGCGCAGCATTGGGCGTATGGGTGGAAGAAGTCATAGCAATCCTTATAGTCCAGAAGAGGTATTAGCCGCTATCTGTCATCAGGCGCGACCCGGAATCATCGTGAAACAGGTCACGCACTATGCAAACAATGAATAGTGTGTAATCTAGGACAATTTTACGCGGTTTAAAAATGGGCGCAAATAATGACCAAAACACCCTAACCAACCGCATACCACCCGCACGCCCTCAGTGAAAAAACACCCCCAAACCCCACCACAACCCCCATATTCAGGAAATATTCACCCAGCCGTGATTTACTGAGAGCATGCTTGACCCGAAGAAGTCTCTATTCGATGAAGACGGCAACCCCCGTCCCGCGCTAACCACCACCCTCGACAACGTACTGCGCATGCAACGACCGCTCGCGCTGTCCATCGTCAAAAAACTCCGTGAAGCGCACCCCGACGAAACCCCCGAACAAATCCACAAGCGCCTCGACCGCACCTACCTGCGCGACATCACCGCCATCGGCGGCGTCACCGGCGCATCCGCATTCGTGCCCGGCGTAGGTACCGTCACCTCCATGAGCCTGTCCGCGCTCGCAGTCGGCGGCTACCTCGAACGCACCGCCCTCTACGCCCAGGCAGTCGCAGAATTGCACGGCGTGCACGTACACGACGCCGAAACCGCCCGCTCCATGGTCATGGCAATCATGCTCGGTGACGAAGGCTCCCAGCTCATGAACACCGTGCTCCTGCAGACCGGCAAGGCAAGCGGCGTCTCCAACAAGTGGGGCATGCTGCTCGGTAACTCCTCCGGCGGCAAGATGTTCAGCGTCGAACGCACCATCCGCAATATGTTCATCCGCCGATTCCTGACCCGCCAGACCGGCGCACTGCTCGGCCGTGCCCTGCCCTTCGGCGTGGGTGCAGTCGTTGGTGGCGGCGCAAACCTGACCCTCGGTAAGGACGTCGTGCGCAACACCCGCCGTGCCTTCGGCGACGCACCCGCCTACTTCCCCGCAGAGCTCATGATTACCCCGCGCGCACCCCGCGTACAGGGTGGCGACGGCTCGGAAAGCTCCTCCGGCGTGGCTGGTGCCCTCCTCAAGGGCGTCAAGGACGCAGGAAAGGCGGCAGGCAAGGTTTTCACCCGCGGCAAGGGCCACGACACCGAAACCGGCCACCGCCGCATGCTCGGCCGCTAAACCCGCTGGTCATAAAACCAGAACATAAAAAGACCCAACACGCTAAAGACCCCGGATCCCTAAGTTAGGAATCCGGGGTCTTTAGTGTTTAGCTTTGTTGATTAGCGGGCGCTACAGGCTACGCGTTCTTCGCGTGATCCAGCAGCTGAGCCGCAATACCGTTGTAGGTGTGCGGAGTCAGCGCCGACAGACGCGCCTCAGCCTCAGGGGAGAGACCCAGAGTAGCCACGAACTCCTTCAGACGAGCGGCATCCACGCGGTGACCGCGAGTCAGCTCCTTCAGACGCTCGTACGGGTTCTCCATATCGGGAACACCCGCGATAGCCTCCGCACGCATCACCATCTGGATAGCCTCAGCCAGGACCTCCCAGTTGGAATCCAGGTCAGCGGAAATCACGTCGGTCGCAATATCCAGACGCTGCAGGCCCTTCACCACGTTAGAGATAGCCAGCACCGAGTGGCCGAACGCCACGCCAATGTTGCGCTGAGCCGAGGAGTCAGTCAGGTCGCGTTGCCAACGAGAAGTCACCAGGGTCGAACCCAGCGAATCCAGCAGAGCGTTGGAGAGCTCCAGGTTAGCCTCCGCATTCTCAAAACGAATCGGGTTCACCTTGTGCGGCATGGTGGACGAACCGGTCGCACCGGCCACCGGAATCTGGCGGAAGAAACCAATCGAAATGTAGCTCCACACATCGGTGCAGAGGTTGTGCAGCACGCGGTTGAAGTGTGCGATATCCGAGTACAGCTCGGCCTGCCAGTCGTGCGACTCAATCTGAGTGGTCAGCGGGTTCCAAGTCAGACCCAGGTGCTCCACAAAACCACGAGAAATCTTCTGCCAATCAGCGCTAGGCACCGATGCATAGTGAGCAGCGTAAGTGCCGGTCGCACCGTTAATCTTGCCCAGGAACTCGGTCGCCTTCACGTGCTTGACCTGGCGCTTCAGGCGGTAGGCGAGCACGCCCATCTCCTTGCCCAGGGTGGAGGGGGTTGCCGGCTGGCCGTGAGTGCGGCACAGCATCGGCACGTCGCGACCGTCCTCAGCCAGATTCAGCAGAACCTCAATCAGCTCCTCAGCGGCGGGGATCCACACGTTCTCAACGGCATCCTTGATACCCAGCGCGTAGGAGAGGTTGTTAATGTCCTCAGAAGTGCAGCCGAAGTGAACCAGCGGCACCAGGTGACCCAGGCCCAGGCCCTCCAGGCGGCGGCCAATGTAGTACTCGACCGCCTTCACATCGTGAACGGTGACAGCCTCAATCTCAGCCAGCTCCGCCACAGAATCAGCGTTGAAATCGGTCACGATGGCGCGCAGGCCCTTCTTCTGCTCCTCGCTCAGCGGGGACAGACCCGGCAGCACCTCGTGCTCGCACAGGTAAATGAACCACTCAACCTCAACGTGGATGCGGTCGCGGTTCAGAGCCGCCTCAGAAAGGTAGTTGGTCAGGGGCGCGGTCACGGATGCGTAGCGTCCGTCGAGGGGGCCCAGCGCAAGTTCGCCGGTGCCCAGGTCAATACGGCCAGAAGGCAAGAAGGTGTTATTGGTGTGAGACATAGCTCTATTTTTGCATGAATTCGCTGAAAAAAAGAGGCGGGAAGAGCATATGGACGTGACGGGTGGCTCGGTTAGTTGCAGAAATATGACAAAACGAGGTGCTGCGGAAGGGGTATTTTTCGGGTCTTGAGGGGTCAAAACGTGCGAATTTTTCGAAACAAGCCTGAGTTATCCACAGGTTGGCGTACTCAGCCTGCACAGTCACCGCGGCAGATTTAGCCTAAAACAAACCCGCCGCGAAAGGACACACCATGACCACGATTGCCGACACTGCACCACCTCCCGCACCCCACCTGCCCAGAATCGAACCGACTGATATCCTCCGCGCAGCAGGACACATGGGCATCGGCACCGCCGCCGGCCACGCCCTCGCCGAGCAGCTCATGGCAGCCGCTGCCCTCGCCCGCGCCAAAGGCGCAGAACTCGCCCACAGGATGCGCACCGAAGCCCAAGAAATCCGCACCGCACACCAACGTGCCAATGAACTCAACGGCGATCGCTGGGCATCCGAAGCCGGACGCGCCTACCGGCGACAACTCGAAGAACACAGCGAAAAAATCCGCAATCAAGCCGAACAAGCCGAAGGCACCGCCGCCATAATCGCCGCCGCCGGTGAAGAACTCGCCAACGACCTCACCGGCAAAGCGCAGGCAATCAAAGCCGCCGCCTCCGCCGTAGATAGCCTACTCGGCAAACTCGCCGACAGCGCCGCCGACGCCCTCGAAAAACTCAACCCCGGCGAAATCATCGCCCGCTCAGGCGTGCAAAAAGCCCAGTCAACGCTCGATTCACTCATGCACGTGAACCTGCCCGACGGGCTGAGCTCGCTCATCCGAACCCACTAACCTCACCCTAGGAGACACCATGATTACCGGACCCACCGTTGCGCCCATCGGTGACCTCAGCAACTCCGCAGGGCCCACCGCAGGCACCATCAGCGTTGAGCTTGAAGAAATGCCCGCCATCGCCGACGGGCTCGACACCGTCAGCCGCACCTGCGCCGACCGCACCATGCCCATTCTCGGTATCGCCGCTGAAACCCGTCTTTTCCTCGGCATCAACGGACGCGCCCAGCAGGCTGCCGCCCTCTGCACCAGCCTCGCCGCAGACCTCGGTATGAGTGCCGCAAAGTTCGGCGCCACCGCAGCCGCCGTCCGAGCCGCCCACAGCTCCTACCTGCAGACCGAAAATATCGTCGCAGGCTGGTTCGACTCCATGGGCATCGCAAAGGACGGTAAGCTCACCGACGGACGCAGCACCCGAGACCACCTGCGCGGCCTCATCGCTGGAGAACCCGGCGAAGCTAACTACCTCTTGAAGCTCACCATTCCCGAGCTTGGGTACTTCTCGGCATCTCGGACGCTACCGTATTCGCCTCTCGTAGCGGGTATTCTTTTCGGCTTCACCGCCTACATGGACGCATTATGGAACCCTGAAATTGCCCATCAGCGAGCAATTGACCGCGTTGCAGACATGTTGGGCATTCCGCGAGGACTTGCTCGAAAGGCACTGGGAGGTGGCTTATTTAGTATCTTCAGTATCGTCAAATCTGGAATCGATACCTATCTTGGCACTAAGGCTCATAATATTCGGACCGCTTCCGCCGATGCATACGGTATTGCTACGCATCGTGGTGAGAAAAGCCAGCTTTCTGTAGGTGCCAGCTCAGATCGTCTTCTTGCGGCTGCTAAGGCACAGGATCAGGAATTTGAGCATTCCCGGCAAAACCCCTCGACCGCTGAACGTAGTGCCGTGCTCGTCACCGTCATGTACGAAGCAGGGCACGAAGGCGACCCCGCCCATGCCCTGTATGTGGTGAGCGTTCCGGGTACCAACTTTAACTCCTGGGGCGGATCCATCATAGATGTCCCTGGTGCCGAACGCGAAGCATTGGGCAAAGATACCCTGGAAAACCCCGCCTATCAGATGGTTTTGCAAGCCCTCCGCGATGCCGGCGCGCCTCAGGGCGCACGCGTGTACATGGAGGGTTTCAGCCAGGGCGCCATGATTGCCTACAACATGGCGAATAGTACTGAAGTCGCTAAAGAAATCAACATTGTGGGTATCTACGCCCAAGGGGCTCCGCTACGAGGCTTGCCCGCCAAACGCCGTGATTTTGCTGTGGACTACGTGGAAGGAGAAGGAGACTGGGTTCCTGACTCTGCATGGCGAGAAGATGGATGGCATCCTGACGACCGTGATACAGCAATGACCGTCCAGAATCCTGAACATGATGGAGGAAAATATCGAGAAACCCTAGAACGCGAAGGATATAGTGGAGCGGTATTTGGCGGTATGCGTGCCGCAATGGACGGTAAAGAGTACGCGCTGGGGGAACAGAAGGTAACCTCAGCCTCAAGCCTGCCGGATGGTCTGCCTCCCGCTGTACGAGTGGACATAACTATCAGACGTGCCGAGGGCTACGGCGCGGCAGCCCTTGTATCAGGAACGGTGCCTGGTGCCTTGGGTATAGCTGAGTTCGCTGATGAGAAGACAGGCGGGCGTCTGGGGCAAGCAAAGCGTGGCATCGAAGACACCGTCTCAGATGTCCAGCAGGGCATGGAGATTGCCAAGCAGAAGGCCGAGGGTCTTCAGCGAGAAGCTGGAGAATCCGCCTGGGCGGTTGCTGGGCAAATCCCCGCCGTCATCGAGGGTGTCCAAAAGACCATCCCTCATCCCGAGCCGACTCCGCAGGAAAAGCCTCATAGCCCGAAGCCTGCATGGCCCGAAATGCCTGTGCCGCAGATGCCCAAGGTGCCCATCCTACAGGGATACAACCCGCAGCATCTGCCGCCTGCCATCAAGATGCCCGGGGACCTGAGTCGTCCGGAGCCTGCACCCATCAAGATGCCGAGCGACCTGAGCCGCCCTGAGCCTGCACCCATCAAGATGCCCACTCGAATCGAGGCAGAGGGACAGCTACCGCCTGCAGGTCTGATCCCGCCGGACATTCTGCCCAAACCTGCAGATCTGCATACGCACATCGAAAAGGCTGTTACTCAGCCAATCATCGATCAGCTGCAGCTCCCTAGTCCTGGTTCTGTGCTCAGGGACCCGTTCCCCGGGCCCCGACAGGGTGGAGACTACGGCGGCGTTGAGTCGCTCATTCCCATCCAGCCAGGCCAGAAGCCTGCACCCATGCTCCCGCCCAAGAGCATTGACCCCGGGTTCCTCGTCCCAGCTCCTCCCGAGAACATTGACCCCGGGTTCCGCGCCCCAGGCCATCCCGAGGACCTGACTCCCCTCGAGGAGCGTGAACCCCTGATGGTCTAAACACCGAGTCTAAAAGCACCAATCTCAACGGCTCGGTGGAGGGTGGAGGGGACGAGTAGAGAAGAGAAGAGAAAAGGAGGGGCGCCACCGGGAACAACCCCGGCGGCGCCCCTCCATCTTTGCGTACAGCGCTTGCGGCCAGTATCTGCTGCCTGCACAGCTACAGCCTGCTCGCGACCTGCTCTCCAGGTGAGAAGCGTTAGCCTCCGAGCCGCCCGCAGGCACATACTGGAACCATGAGCCAGTCAGCTGAACACGCCAACATCCCGGTCCGCCCCGTCTTCAACACCCTGCCCAGCTACGCGGCAGGCAAGCCGCCCGCACCCGTTGAAGGCCTCACCCAGTACAAGCTCTCCTCGAACGAGAACCCGCTGGGCCCCGTACCCGAGGTCGCGCGCGTCCTCGCAGAATTTGCGACCGCGCATCGCTACCCCGACCCGCTCTCCACCGCCCTGCGTCACAAGCTCTCCGCCCGACTGGGCGTGGACGCTGACGACATCGTCACCGGTGCCGGAAGCCTCGGCGCGCTCAACCAAATCCTCAAAACCTTCGCCGGCGTAAACGCCGACGGCGTGCAGGACGAGGTCATCTACGCCTGGCGCTCCTTCGAGGCATACCCGATCCTCGTCGGCATTATGGGCGCTCGCAGCGTGCAGGTGCCGAACCTGCACGACGGCTCACACGACCTGGACGCCATGGCGGCAGCTATCACCGAACGCACCCGCCTGATCCTGGTCTGTACCCCCAACAACCCGACCGGCCCCGCCGTCACCGAAAGTCAGATCCGTGCGTTCCTGGAGAAGGTGCCCGCCCACATCCCCGTGGTGATTGATGAGGCGTACTTCGAGTTCTGCGCCGCCTCCACCGTGCCGGAAAGTGAAGAAGCCCCGCTGAACGGCATGGACATCTACCGCGACTACGAGAACGTCATCATTCTGCGCACCTTCTCCAAGGCACAGGGCCTGGCGGGTCTGCGCGTGGGCTACTCAATTTCGCATCCGCAGATTACGCAGCACCTGCGGGTGGCGGCAACCCCGTTCGCCGTGACGGCGCTGGCTGAGGCGGCGGCTATCGCCTCCATCGAGCATGAGGATGCGGTGATGGAGCGTGTGAGCCACCTGGTCGCTGAGCGTGAGCGCGTGACCGCTCGACTGCGCGAGCTGGGCTACGATTTCCCGAGCACTTACGCGAACTTTGTGTGGCTGCCCCTGGGGGAGCGCACGGGTGAGTTTGTGCAGCTGATGTCTGAGCATGCGCTGTCGGTGCGTGCGTTCGGCACCGAGGGTGTTCGCGTGAGCATTGGCGAGGTGGAGGCGAATGACCGTTTCCTCTCGCTCTGTGAGGTCTTCGCGAAGGGGCTCTAGAGCGTCTTGTGAAGGGGTGGGGCACCCACTCGACCCTAATTGAACAATGTACTATTTTCCCTTGTCGAGGATTATTTAGAGTTCAATATTTGTGCCCCGGAGAGAAAAGTCTGGCCCTTAAAATGGTTTCAATGGCTAAATTAAACCTCCCATATATTCCCAAAAAAGAATATATAGGAGGTTTAATTTAATGATGTTCAAATAGTGAATGACAGGGCATAATACACTGCGTTATCAGCGTAACTGCCGCGAGATAAAGCCGAAAAGAGTAGACTGGTAACTATATATGCCCAGACCCTCACAGGCTTACCGGAACACCTCAAACCCTGCACCATCAGGTGAAAGTTGAGACTAAAACCCAAGCCGCTGAGGGCCAAGCCCTCGTCACGTGTGGAGGTTAGATGCACGAGAACGACAAGTACCCCGGAGTGCCCGAACGCATCCAGCTCATGGATGAAAACGGCACCGTACACGAACACCCCACCTACAGTCGGTACATCGAAGACGTCAACGCAGACACCCTGCGCGAGGCATCCCGCCTCATGTACACCACCCGCCGATTCGACGACGAGGCAACCGCCCTGCAGCGCCAGGGTCAGCTCGCCCTCTGGGTGCCCAGCCGAGGCCAGGAAGCCGCACAGGTCGGTTCCGCACTCGCCTACGCGCCCAACGACTATATCTTCCCCTCCTACCGTGAGCACGCCGTCGCCCTGACGCGTGGCGTGGACTTCCGCGACCTGATCACCATCTTCCGCGGCTCCACCACCCACGGCTGGGACATGAAGGCACATAACTTCCACACCTACACCAAGGTGCTTGCCGCCCAGACCCTGCACGCCGTCGGCTACGCCATGGGTCTGAACTTCGACGCCGACATCGAGGCTGAAACCGGCACCCGCCGCACCGGTCAGGGTCAGGCAACCGACCCCGCCGAGGACACCCAGAAGCCCGCTGTGGCGGTCTACTTCGGTGACGGCTCCTCCACCGAGGGTGACGCACACGAATCTATGGTCTTCGCCGCCTCCTATAACGCGCCGGTGCTCTTCTTCGTGCAGAACAACCGCTGGGCTATCTCCGTGCCCTTCGAGGTGCAGTCCCGCGTGCCGGTGTCCACCCGCGCCGCAGGCTACGGCTTTGAAGGTATCCGCGTGGACGGCAACGACGTTCTCGCCGTGCTCGCCGCAACCCGCTACGCCATGGAGAAGATCCGCGCCGGTGAAGGCCCCGTACTGATTGAAGCTGAGACCTACCGCCTCGGCCCGCACACCACCGCGGATGACCCCACCAAGTACCGCACCGATGCCGACCTGGAAGGTCCCCTGCGCCGCGACCCCATGTTGCGCCTGGAGAAGCACCTGCGTGATAACGGCTACGCCGATGATGCCTTCTTCGAAGAGGTTGCAGAATCTGCGCAGCAGGTCGCGAACGGCGTGCGTGAGGCAGTGCTGAACTCTGAGGTTGCCGACTTTGAGTATTTCTTCGACCGCGTCTACGTGCAGGAACACCAGCAGGTGGAAGACGACCGCGAGTTCTATCGTAACTACGTTGCAGGCTTTGAAGAGGAGTAAGCATGAGCGAGAAAATTGAACGTTTGACCCTCGCCAAGGCGATTACCCGCGGCCTGGAAGACGCCATGGAAACCGACCGCACCGTTGTCATGCTCGGTGAGGATATCGGCAAGCTTGGTGGCGTGTACCGTGTGACCGAGGGCCTGCAGGCGCGCTTCGGCAACCGCCGCGTTATGGATGCGCCCCTGGGAGAGTCCGGCATTATCGGCACCTCCATCGGTATGGCGCTGCGCGGCTACCGCCCCGTGCCGGAGATTCAGTTCGACGGCTTCGTGTTCCCCGCCTACAACCAAATTACGAGCCAGCTGGCGAAGATTCACAACCGCACCGATAAGCAGTACACGGTGCCGGTGACTATCCGCATTCCGTACGGTGGCGTGATTGGTTCGGTGGAGCACCACTCCGAGTCCCCGGAGGCGCTGTTCGCCCACACCGCGGGTCTGCGCATTGTGACCCCTTCGACCCCGCACGAGGCGTACTGGATGACCCGCAAGGCGATTGAGTGCCCCGACCCGGTCATTATTTTTGAGCCGAAGCGCCGCTACTGGCTCAAGGGTGAAGTGGACTTTAACGACACTTCCTTTGATCCGTTTAGCGCCCAGGTGGTGCGTGAGGGTACGGACGCGACCATCGTTGCGTACGGTCCGCTGGTGCCGGTTGCTTTGGCTGCGGCAGAGGCTGCCGTGGAGGATGGCCGCTCGATTGAGGTCATTGACCTGCGCTCGATTTCGCCGCTGGATGTGCCGACCGTTGCCGCTTCGGTGGCGAAGACTGGCCGCCTGATTGTCGCGCACGAGGCGCCGACCTTCGGTGGCATGGGCGGTGAGTTGGCTGCGGCGATTACGGAGCGTTGCTTCTACAGCCTGCAGGCGCCGGTGATTCGCGTGGGCGGCTACTACATGCCGTACCCGGTGTCCCGTGTTGAGGAAGAGTACGTGCCCGATATTGATCGTATTCTTGAGGCGGTTGACCGCGCTTTTGACTACTAGGCATTCCCTGATCTGACGTATCAGCGTGTTGCGCTATTGCGGGTTGCGAGCCCGCACAGAATATTCCGTATAGGGTATATGCCCTAGTGAGAGGTAAAAATGTCCCAGATTTTCCCGCTCCCTGACGTGGGCGAAGGCCTGACCGAAGCAGAAATCCTCAGCTGGAAGGTGGCAGTCGGCACCGAGGTCGCCATCAACGACGTCCTCGTCGAAATTGAAACCGCGAAGAGCGTCGTGGAACTTCCCTCGCCCTTCGCCGGCACCGTCGAGGCGCTGCTCGTTGCCGAAGGCGAAACCGTTGAGGTGGGCACCCCGATCATCAGCATCTCCGGCGGCGACAACGCACCCGCAACTCCAGCGGCACCCGCCGCGGCAGAGGCTGAGTCCGGCACCGCACTGGTCGGCTCCGGCCCCAAGGCGGACGCTGTGAAGCGCCGCGCCCGCAAGCGCCCCGCCTCCGCAGCCCAGCCCGCACAGGCCGCTGCGGCACCGGTCGCACCGGCTGTTCAGGCACCCGTGGCGCACACCCCCGCTGACTCGGCGAACCGCAACCAGGGCCTGCTAAGCGAGCTGGCTGAGCGTGCCTCCCGCTTTGTGGAGAACACCCCGCTGAACTCGGTGGTGCAGCGTCTGGCGCCCGAGCCCGCAGCGGCTCCCGCACCGACTTTGGCTCCTGAGCAGGTTCCGCACCGCCCGACCCTCGCGCCGCCTCCGGTGCGTCTTGCCGCAAAGGAGCTGGGTGTTGACCTGGCGAACGTGACCGCTACCGGTGCGCGCGGCCAGGTGACCAAGCAGGACCTCATGAACTATGTGGCGCACCTGAGCGATGTGCAGCATAGCGGCGCCCGCCAGCCGTTCTGGCAGCCCGCAGCCACCCCCGGTGACCGCATTGAGCGCATCCCGGTGCGTGGCGTGCGTAAGGCTACCGCGAAGGCTATGGTTGCTTCGGCGTTTAGCGCCCCGCACGTGTCCATCTTCGTGGATGTTGATGCCTCCCGCACCATGGAGTTCGTGAAGCGCCTGAAGAAGTCCCGCCACTTTGAGGGCGTGAAGGTCACCCCGCTGCTGGTACTTGCCGCCGCGGTCATTTGGGCTGCTGAGCGTAACCCGCAGGTCAACGCGACCTGGACCGATAGCGAAATCCAGATTAAGCACTTCATGAACCTGGGTATTGCTGCGGCGACCCCGCGCGGCCTGATGGTTCCGAACATTAAGGACGCTCAGGAGCTGTCCCTGCGTGAGCTGGCTATCGCGCTGAACAACCTGACCACTCGCGCCCGTGAGGGTAAGACTCAGCCCGCTGAGATGGCGAACGGCACCCTGACCATTACGAACATCGGTTCGCTGGGTATTGATACGGGTACCCCGATTATTAACCCCGGTGAGGTGGCGATTGTTGCCTTCGGTACGATCAAGCAGAAGCCGTGGGTGGTTGATGGTGAGGTCATTCCTCGCTGGGTGACGACCCTGGGTGGCTCCTTCGATCACCGTGTGGTGGATGGCGACCTGTCAGCTCGTTTCATGGCTGATGTGGCTGCGATTCTTGAGGAGCCTGCACTGCTGCTGGACCACTAAGCGGAACATTTTGGCTAGTCAGCGCCGTATTGCTGGGTAGCTAAGGCCGTTTAGGATACAGATACTTAGATACAGAAAACCTCCGGTACCTTTCGTAAGGTACCGGAGGTTTTCTGCACGTTTTATCCCTATCGCAACGAGGCGCGGGTGCTTAGAAGACTAGGCGTCCTCGCGTGCCACCTGGTCGCTCGGGTACTTGTCCACGCGGCGGTGGTACAGGCGTCCCAATAGGCCGCCGAGGATAGCGCCGAGGAAGCTCAACGCCAGAACCAGCAGAACCGCGAGCAGGCCGTTCGCGAAATCGCCCGCAATCAGCTTCTGCAACGACAGGGACGCGACACTATTCTGGAACAGCTGAGGCATGAGGAAGGTCGCCAGGGATCCGAGGATGAGCGCCATAATCTGCCAGAGCCACACGGCAATGCCCTGCTTCGCGCCGGCGAATCGTGCCATGCGTCCCGCCGCGTAACCGCCCACCAGGTAAGCGAAGAAAATGAGCACACTCAACGCCACCGCGACCGGCACGGCGTTCGACGCGCCGCTGAAGAGTCGGGAGACCACCGAGGCGTATTCGATGGACTCGCTCTGACCGGTCAGGGTCAGCCACGACTGGATAGCCCACAGGCCACCGTCCATGAGGGAGATGGTGATCAGCCAGCCGAGCAGGCCGGGCAGTAGGTGCATGCGGGAGTAGCGGCTCTTCTGCATGGACAGTGCGGTTGCGGCGGTGAGGATGGGTTCCGAGCCAGCGGCATCACCTGCGGGGGTGGGGATGACGAAGTGGTCATCTGCCGCGGGGGCAGCCTGCGGGGCGCTGGGTGCCGCATGGGCGTTGCCGGGTGCGGGCACCTCGTAGCTTGCCGCTGCGGTCGGTGCGGTAGGGGGTGCGCTAGCTACGCCGCCGCGCACGTTGTCCGTGCTGGGGGCTGCAGGCTTGTCGAGCCAGCTGAGGTTGTCGGTAGCGGGTTCGCCCAAGTCAGCGCCGGAGTCTGCACTTTGAGCGGTGCTGTTTGCGGAGAGGAGCGGCTGCGTTGCGGTAGCCGCCTCGGTGAGGGGGCGGGTCGCATCCTGCGAGGACTGCGCGGAGGACTGAGCCGAAGAGGCCGCCTCACGCGCCTTTTCGTGGGCGCGGCGTGCCGCGTTCAGCTCCTCATCGGTCAGAATCACGGTGGGGTCGTCGGAGGAGAATGCCGCCTCCCACAGGTCACTTTCGGTGGGGGAGGACGCCGCGGCGGCCGGGCGCTGCTGCGGGGGGTTGTTCTGTGCGTTCATTAAATCCTTTGGATTCTAGTCCTGGGTGCTGATTTAGCGGTTGCGGTCAGCGTAGAAGGCGCGTGCTTCTTCCAGGGCTTCTGCGGAGTAGGTGTGCGGGTATGCCGGGCGTTCGTTCTCGTCCAGGGTGCGGATGACGCGGCCGGGGTTGCCCACCACGAGGGAGTTAGCCGGGACGTCCTTGGTGACGACGGTGCCCGCGCCAATCACGGAGTTCTTGCCGATGGTCACACCGCCCAGGATGATGGCGCCGCCACCGATCCAGACGTTGTCTTCAACGGTGATGGGCTCGCCACCTTCCCAGTATGCGGCGCGGTCGACCGGGTTGAGCGGGTGGGTGGGGGTGAGGAACTGTACGTTGTTGCCGACGAGCACGGTGGAGCCGATGCGGATCGGGCAGACGTCCAGGAAGACGCAGCCAAAGTTGAAGAAGGAGCCGTCACCAATATAAGTGTTCACGCCGTAGTCGAAGCGTGCACCGGGGCGGATGTGCGAGTGCTCGCCCAGGTGGCCGAGGTGTTCACGGTAGACGTGCATTGCCTGTGCCTGCTCGCCGCGTGCGTAGTGTTCTTCGGCGAGGACGGTTGCAGCGTGGATGCGCTTAGTCTGCGCGGCGCATTCGGCGTCGGGCATGTAGGCGGCGCCGGAGACCATGCGGTTGAAGATGTCGCCGTTGGGGCGCTGCGGGGTGTGCATTAGTGGGCTCCTCCCAGAAGGTAAGCAAGTGCGATGATGGCCATTCCGAACAGGATGACGACTCCTCCGGCGATAGCGAATCGTTTGGAAATTTCGCGGAGGAGCTTCTTGAACTGCTCGTCAGTGATGTCTTGCTGTCGTTTACTCATGCTTTAAGTATCCCAGAGTTGCGGGGTTCTGCCTTAGTGTTTCGGTGTTTATTGCGGTATCTGGGGTGGGTGTACCGTGTGATTTTCAGCGTGGAAAGAAACGGTGCTGAGTTGAAGCGTGAGGGTGTGGGAAGGCACAATCAATGCATGACTGAGGCTCAGAAGAACACGAACCTGCAGGATGCGGCGGCACCTGCATCCCCCGCTGGCGTATCGGCTGGTACGCATCCGTTGGCGCATCGCCCCTGGTTGAAGAATTATTCTTCGTGGACTGCCCGCGATATTGAGCTGCCCGAGACGTCGCTGAGCCACCTCATTGACGAGGCGGTCCGCACCGTACCCCACAAGGTGGCGCTGGAGTTCTTTGGCGCGACCACAACCTACGCTGAGTTGGGGGACCAGATTGAGCGTGCTGCGGAGGGTCTGCGTGTGGCTGGTGTGCAGGCGGGTGACCGTGTGGCGCTGATTTTGCCGAACTGCCCTCAGCATATTGCGGCGTTCTACGCGATTTTGCGTCTGGGCGCGATTGTGGTGGAGCATAACCCTCTGTACACGGGCGCGGAGTTGCGCCACATGTTTGAGGATCACGGCGCGAAGGTCGCGATTGTGTGGGATAAGATCGCCTCGCATATTACGGGTCTTCCGGCGGATATCCGCCCGAACCATATTTATTCGGTGAACATGATTTCGGCGATGCCCGCGCTGATGCGTACCGCGCTGAAGCTGCCGTTGAAGAGCGCGCGTGCTTCGCGTGAGAAGCTGACCGGTCCTGCGCCGGGTACGGTGTCGTGGGCTCAGCTGGTGAAGAGCGAGCGTATTGACCCGTCGCATCGCCGCCCGACGGCGCACGATATTGCGCTGCTGCAGTACACCTCGGGTACGACCGGCCTGCCAAAGGGCGTGATGCTCACGCACCGCAACCTGGAGTCTAACGGCCGCATGGGTGAGGCATGGATCAACCCGGGCGATGACGAGGTGATTTACTCGGTTCTGCCGCTGTTCCACGCGTACGGTATGACCCTGGGCGTGACGATTGCGTCGCTGTGCCGTGCCCGCCTGGTGCTGTTCCCGACCGTGGACATGGACCTGATTTTGAAGGCGATGAAGAAGACCCGCCCGACCATTCTTCCTGCGGTTCCGCCGGTGTATCGCCGCCTCATGGATGAGGCGAAGAAGCGCGGCGTGTCCCTGGAGGGTATCCGTTACGCGGTTTCTGGTGCGATGAACCTGCCGCCTGAGCTGGTTGCCGAGTGGGAGGAAGCGTCCGGCGGTTTCATGGTGGAAGGCTACGGCCTGACCGAGTGCGCGCCGCTGGTGTCCTGCAACCCGCTCAATGACACTCGCCGTGCCGGTTTTATTGGTGTTCCGTTCCCCTCCACCGATATTCGTGTGGTGGACCCGGAGACCGGCGAGGACGTGCCTGATGGTGAAGAGGGCGAGCTGTGGGTGAAGGGCCCTCAGCGTTTTGCCGGCTACTGGAAGCGTGAGGACGAGACGGCGAAGACCATCACCCCCGAGGGTTGGTTGCGTACCGGCGATATTGTGCGCCTGGACGAGGACTACTTCATTCAGATTGTCGACCGCATTAAGGAAGTCATTATTACCGGCGGTTTCAACGTCTCCCCGACGGAGGTTGAGGTCGCCCTCAAGCAGCACGATATGGTCGCGGATGCGGCGGTAGTCGGTATTCCGTTGCCCGCCGGTGGCGAGATGGTGGTCGCCGCTGTAGTTCCCGCCCCGGGCCGGGTGGTGCAGGAGCATACTCTGCGTGAGCACTGCTATTCGAAGGTGACTCGTTATAAGGTTCCGCGCCGCATCGTGGTGGTGGATGATCTGCCCCGTTCGATGCTGGGTAAGGTTCTGCGCCGTAAGGTGCGTGAGCAGCTGATTGCTTCGGGCGAGTTCGATCAGTAGGTTGATTCCCCACCGCCCGTAACGGGTGGCACTATGGACGCCGGCTTGGGTTTTTGTACCCCGGGCCGGCGTTTTGTGTGCGCCTGAATACACCGTCAATGACGCTTTGTGACCTGGCAAATAATCACCGCATGACGAATTGTGACAAAATATGACGACCTTGACGTTCTGTGTCTCATGAATAGCCATTAACTTCCACACCCGCCCTTGTGCGTGCTGTAATTGTCCCATCATCATTCCCATCGGATGTGCTAGTACCAACGTGAGCACCCGGCGGAACGCATCATCATTCAACAGAAAGATTCATAGCCGTGAAGAAGTTTGCTGCTGCACTCGCAGTTGTCCCCATGGTCTTTGGCCTGGCAGCCTGCGGTTCCACCAACTCCTCCTCTTCCTCCTCTTCCGCATCTAAGAAGGTCACCATCGGTGTGGTTGGCTCTGAGAAGTTCAACAAGACCCTGAAGGAAGAAGCTAAGAAGCAGGGTATCGACATTGAGTTCAAGGAGTTCAGCGCTTACACCGAGCCGAACCCCGCACTGGACGCCGGTGACATCGACATGAACCGCTTCCAGCACATCGCGTACCTGTCCAACTACAACGTGAGCGCTAAGAAGGACCTGCAGATTGTCGGCCCGACCGTCATCTACCCGATGGCTCTGTTCTCCAAGAAGCACTCCAAGTTGGCTGACATCCCCCAGGGCGGCGAGATCGTTATCCCGAACGACACCGTGAACGAAGCACGCGCTCTGAAGCTGCTGAAGACCAACGGCCTGGTTACCTTCAAGAACGCTGATGTTGACGCACCCACCATCGACGACGTGGACACCGCTAACTCCAAGGTGAAGGTCACTCCCGTCGACGCAACCCAGACCGTGGTTGGCATGGAGTCCGCTGATGGCGCAGTCGTCAACAACGACTTCCTCAAGGATGCAGGTCTGAAGCCCGCAGACGCCCTGGCTCAGGACGACCCCAAGACCGACCCCTCGGCAATCAAGTATGTGAACCTCTTCGTTGCTCAGAAGGACAAGGCTGACGACGAGACCTACAAGAAGATTGTTGAAATCTTCCACACCAAGCCCGTCATGGATGTTGTTCAGGAAGAGACCCGCGGCACCGCTGTTGAGGTCAACGTGAGCACCGACGAGCTACGTCAGTCCCTGGCTAACGAAGAAGCCAAGCTGCGCGCCAAGAAGTAATCTTCTAAATACACGCCTCCTCTAGGCATACGCAAAGGCGGTAAGTCTAAGCACCCGATGCGGGTCACGACAGGCTTACCGTCCTTTGCGTAACGGCGTTAATGCCCTTTAGCGCCCCAACCACGACATACAACGGATACAAACTTATGAGTGAACTGGTACAGAGCTTCGGTGACAGCACCGAGCCCATGGTGGTTCTGGACGGAGTCTCCAAGGTCTTCGGCAACGGCCCCAAGGCAGTAGTTGCTGTGGACAACGTCTCCCTCAGCATTAACCGCGGCGAAATCTTTGCAATTATCGGCTACTCCGGCGCCGGTAAGTCTACCCTGGTCCGCCTCATCAACGGCCTGGAAACCACCACCAGCGGCACCCTGACCGTTGGCGGCTTCGAGATTTCCGGTAAGCGCGACTCCGAACTGCGTGAAGCACGCACCAATATCGGCATGATCTTCCAGCAGTTCAACCTGATGAACTCCCGCACCGTGCTCGGTAACGTCGAGTTCCCGCTGAAGATTGCCGGCTGGTCTAAGAAGGACCGCCGCGAACGCGCCCTGGAAATGCTTGAGTTCGTGGGTCTTGCCGACCGTGCAGGTCATTACCCGAACCAGCTTTCGGGTGGTCAGAAGCAGCGTGTGGGTATTGCTCGTGCGCTCGCGACCAGCCCCGCCCTGCTGCTGGCGGATGAGTCCACCAGCGCGCTGGACCCGGAAACCACTCATGAAGTTCTTGCGCTCCTTAAGCGTGTGAACCGTGAACTGGGTGTGACCGTCGTGGTGATTACCCACGAGATGGACGTGGTCTCCAGCATCGCTGACCGTGTGGCTGTCATGGAGTCCGGCCGCGTGGTGGAGCAGGGCAACGTCTACGACGTCTTCTCCAACCCGCAGACCGACGTGGCAAAGCTGTTTGTTGCGACCACCGTCAAGCTCGCCCCCACCGGCAAGGAAGCGGCTGAGCTGCGCGCAAACCACAAGGGTTACCTCATCAACGTTGAAATTGTGGAGGGTAACCAGGAGCTCGGTAAGGTGCTGTCCTACCTGGGCGCCCGTAACGTCCGCTTCAACATTGTGGGCGGCGGTATTGAGACCCTGCAGGGTAAGGCGTACGGTACCCTCACCCTGGAACTCCTTGGCGAAATCACCAGCATTGATGCCGCCGTTGCCGAACTGAAGACCGTTGCCCGCGTGCAGGAGGTGCGCTAAATGTTTGCTACTACTCTTCCGCTGGCTGCGTCTAAGACGGACTGGTCCGAGTTCCTGCCCGAGAAGCTGCTCCCGGCTATCGGCGATACGTTCTACATGGTGTCTATCACCATGCTGTGCGCCGGTCTGGTCGGCCTGATTGTGGGTGCTCTGCTGTACACCACCCGTGAGGGCAACATCTTCCAGAACCGTTTCGTGTACACGATCCTGAATATTCTGGTGAACGTGATTCGCCCGATTCCGTTCATTATTTTGATTGCGGCTTTGGGCCCGCTGACGAGCGCCGTGGTGGGTACCCGCCTGGGCGTGAATGCGGCGGTCTTCGCAATGAGCTTCGGTGCTGCATTCGCTATTGCCCGTATCGTGGAGCAGAACATGGTCTCCATTGACCCGGGCGTGATTGAGGCGGCGCGTGCGATGGGCGCTTCAAAGCTGACCATCCTGTTCACCGTGATGATTCCGGAGGCGCTTGGTCCGCTGATTCTCGGTTACACCTTCCTCGTCATTGGCGTGGTGGATATGTCCGCTATGGCCGGTTACGTGGGTGCCGGTGGTCTGGGTAAGATCGCGATTGTGGACGGCTACCAGCGCTTTAACGATGAGATCACCTGGGCTGTTGTGGCGATTATTATCGTCCTGGTTCAGCTGGTTCAGTTCATCGGTAACTTCCTGGCGAAGAAGGTTATGCGCCGATAGGCTCATGCCCCCATGGGCACAGCTGATAAAGCATAGAAGACCCCCGGTCTGCTCTTGAAGAGCGGGCCGGGGGTCTTTCTTGATGCCGCCTGCCAGGTGAGGCGGTGGGGCGGGTGCCTCTTAGTTCTGCGCCGCCTCCGACTGCTGTGCCGCCTCAAGCTTGGCGATCCAGGTGCGTGCCGCCTCCCAGAGCTGCGGGTCATTAAACGAATCGAAGCGCCCAAAACCGGCCGGTGCCTTTGCCGGGTCGGTGCCTTCCGGAACGTAAATCATAACCTTTGTACCGGCGTCACGTGCCGCCTGCGCGCCCGCGGGGGAGTCCTCGAACGCCAGCGCCTCGTGACCTTCAAAGCCGAGGCGATGTGCCGCCTCCAGGTACATGTCCGGGGCGGGCTTACCGGTGGGAACGTCGTTGCTGCTGACCCAGGTGCGCACCAGCGGGGCGTAACCGTAGCTTTCCATTTTCAGGGTCAGAATGTTCGCGGTGGAGTTCGACGCCACCGCAACCGGCATGTGCTCGCTCAGGAAGCCCAGGAACTTCTGCGCACCCTCAATCAGGTCCACGCCGGAGCTGATGACCTCGTGCTCGGTGGTGAGCAGGTCCTTCATCACGCGTTCATGGTGTTCGGCGTACTCTGCGGAGGCGGTGTCCGGCTTCTGACCGTTCTGCGCCTCGTAGGAGAGCAGGGCAAGCTCCTGCGCGACGTCGGCTGCCGCCAGGCCGGTGAGGCGGTGCTCCACCTCTTCGGTGAAGGGAACAGACCAGCGGGCGAAAAGCTCACGCTGCACATCGTTCCAGACGGTCTCGGAGTCGAGGAGGATGCCGTCGCAGTCGAAGATTGCGCAGCGGGGGAACCATTCGGGGGGTACTGTGTGTTCAAACATAATGTCAGTCTCTCACAGGGCTTTAGGCTATGGAAGCGGTGGCCCGGTGCGTGAGAAAACATGCAGGGCGCAAACCGGGCGAGGGCACAAAAGCACGCAACACAAACGTTGGACATGAAGAAACCCTCCCGCCGCATCCACTGAGAACGCAACGGGAGGGTAGCAGCCGTACAGCTTAGAGAGCGGACACCGGCTTATGAGTCACCTGACGCATAAACGGAATGGTCGCCAACAGGCCCACATAGACCAGCGCCAGACCCAGTGCAATAGCGCCGAAGGTCATACCGAACATCTTCGTCAGAATCTCACCGGAAAGACCCTGCGCCGCAATCAACGCCGTCAGCGGCAGACCCAGCAGCGCAGAAACCACGCTAATGAGCACCAGCGGACCGAAAACCACGGTAAGGCGCGAAGCCTGCAACATCCTCGTGGGGGTACCCATCATATTCAGCGAAGAGTACAGCGAACCACGCTCGTAAATGGCGGCGCTCTGGTTCAACACTGCGGAGAGGGTGACCAGCAGGTACGAGAAGAACAGCATGAGCAGCATGCCCTGGAACATGTCCGACATGATGGTCATGAAGGGGCCGGCGGCGGGGCCTACCTCCTTCGCCGTTTTGTTCATCTCACCCGCCAGAATCAGGATGGGGCCGAAGAAGGTCACCAAGAAGGTCGACAGTGCCACACCCGAAACCTGACGCCACGCCCCGCGCGGGGACTCCAGCACCGCACGGTAACCCAGCAGAACCGACGCCTTCTGGGTCATGCGCACACGAATCTTTGCGTACGCCCACACCAGGAAGGTACCAATCAGGTCGATAGCAACCATCATCAGCAGACCCGGCAGAGCAATGAAAATCGCTAGGTTCTTAATCGCGCTATCGGCACCGCCGTCCTGGAAGGGTGAGAACATGCTAAAACCCTTCGAGGTCGAAGCCAGAATCATCACGGCAATGACCAGAACAACACCGATACCCAGAGCAATGTAACCGGCGGAACCGGCCTTCGCGCGGGTACGCACACCCAGCGGGCTGATGCTGACCTTCGCCAGACCGAAGAGGGAGCTAAGAGCCGCCAGAACCATACAGCCCAGGAAGCAGTAGAAAATCACGCTCACCGGCAGGAGCATATTCTCAGCACCCAGCGGAACGTTCATGAAGTGCAAAGCGCCGAACGGGAAAATCAGCACCAGGTAAAGCAACAGACCGATAATGAAGCCCACGAGGGAGTACACCAGCGCGTCCGCAACGGACAGACCCACAATCAGGGTCGTGGAGGCACCAATCAGACGCAGGGACGCCAGACGCTCATCACGGCGGCGGGCACTCAAACGAGCAGCCGAAGCGCCCAAGGTAAAGAGCGGAACAATCAGCACCAGAGCGGCAACCCACGCCAAACCCATGTAGAGCTTCTGAATGCCCATCAGGTTGATCATTTCGTGGTCAACGTTGGCGTGCTCAAGCCACGTACTCAGCGCCTGAACACCACCGGCAACCGTCAAAAACAGTGCCGAGGAGGCGGCAAAAGCCAGCACGGGAAGAATCGCCTGCGAACTCCATAGGGTTCGCTTGGCGAGTAGAGCATAGATTTGCATTATGCACCTGCCTGAGACTGAGCGCCGAAGCTCTGAGCGTGGTTCTGGGAAGCGGGAACACCGCCCTGGTTATTGCGCTGATCGCTCACAATCTGACCGTCCTGCAGGTACACCACGCGGGAGCACGCCGCCGCCACGTTCGGGTCGTGAGTAACCACCAGCAGAGTCTTACCCTGCTGCGGAATCATGGTCAGCAGCAGAGCCATCACCTCACGCGCGGTCTTCGAATCCAGCGCGCCGGTCGGCTCATCCGCGAAAGTCACGGGGGCACCGTTCACCTGGGAGCGGGCAATCGCCACACGCTGAGCCTGACCACCGGACATCTCGCCCATACGGCGGTCCAGCATCTGACCCAAACCCAGGCGGTTCAGCAGATCAGCCGAAATGGAACGCGCCTGCTGGCGGGGAACACCGGCAATCATCGCGGCGAGGGAGACATTCTCCTCTGCGGTCAGCTCGGGAACCAGTAGACCCTGCTGGAACACGAAACCAAACGAGTTAGCGCGCAGGGAGGTGCGCTCACGCTCACTGAGGGACTCCACCGCCACCTGACCGGTCGGGCCATTGAACAGCACAGAACCGGCATCGAGCTTGATAATGCCCGAGAGCGCGTGCAACAGGGTGGTCTTACCGGAACCGGAAGGACCCATAATCGCCACGGACTCGCCGGGGAAAATATCCAGGCTCACGTTACGCAGCACCGGGTTATTGCCGTACGACTTGTGCAGGTTACGGGCAGAAATAATCGCGCCGCGCGCGAAGGGCGCCTGCTGCATCTGCTGAGGTGCCTGAGCCGGGTAGCCCTGCGGCTGACTCTGATAGTAGCCCGCCTGGCTCTGCTGAGCCTGCTGGGGCTGACCCTGCTGAGCGGAATACTGACCGGCAGGCTGCGCCGCCTGCGGAGGGGTCATTGAGTACGGGTTCTGAGCCTGGAACTGCGGGTTCTGAGATTGAGGATTCTGCGTCATGACAACCTTCATTGGGTATGAACTAACGGAAGTACTCTTCTATCATCTCAGCTTCTCGGCAGCTCACCCCTCCGTCTGGGGGCTGAAAAATATGGGAAAACCCTGAAAAAATTCGCCCGACCGGGTGCTCAACCACCCCGCAGCTCATACCGCGGTATGAGTGCGCCTCAGCAGAAGGGATAAGCCGCGCACCCCTTGAACTGCACCGAGGCCTTGAACTGCGCGGCGGCCTTGAACTGCATGGAGGCAGTGCCATACTAGAAGGATGACCGACGCACAGAACACCCCCATCATCACTCCGGTAGCCGACCCCGAGGCAGGAACCCGCATCATCTTCCTACGCCACGGCCAGACCGACTGGAACATTGACCACCGCTTCCAGGGCGGCACCGACATCCCCCTCAACGACACCGGCAGAGAACAGGTCCGCACCGCTATCGGCGCCCTGAAGCAGGCAGCAGCTGAAGGCACCACCGTGGACGCTATCGTCTCCTCGCCGCTCTCCCGCGCCGTAGAAAGCGCCGAAATCGTAGCCGAAGGCCTGGGCGTACCCTACCGCGGTGCCGTTGACGGCTTCCAGGAACGTTCCTTTGGCGACTTGGAAGGGCAGATCGCTACCCGCGAGCTGATCCTCGCCTCCCGCCAGTCCAACAATGCTTTCAATGTGGAACCGAAGAAGGACTTCCTCGCCCGCTCCCTCGCGGCGCTGAACCGCGTCCGCCGCGAATACGAGGGTCAGACCGTTGTGGTCGCCGCGCACGGCATGCTGATTGCCATGACCATGACCGCCCTGGTCGCTGAACGCCATCCCGAACTGCTCAACGAGGACGGCATCTACCCGATCCCCGTGAACGCTTCCCTCACCGAGGTGCCCCTGCAGTACCTGGACGATGCCATCGACCGCCTGGTCGTGCAGCATCTGGAACCTGAGCTGGGCCCCGAGGAAGTACCGGCGGGCGCCGAGAACACGACCCTCACCCTGATTCGCCACGGCCAGACCGACTGGAACAAGGCGAACCTGATGCAGGGCATCACCGACATTCCGCTCAATGACACCGGTCGCGAGCAGGCACGCACCACCGGCAAGAAGCTCGCCGACATGGGCCTGGAGTTCACCGTGCTGGTGTCCTCGCCGCTCTCCCGCGCCCACGAGACCGCGCAGCTGGTCGGTGAGCACTTCGACCTGCAGGTGCACAAGACCTACCCCGAGCTGGTGGAACGCGCCTACGGTGCCGGTGAGGGCCTGGACATTCCCGCCCCCGAACGCCGCGCCCCCGAACGCTACTACCCGAATGTGGAATCCGAACGTGACGTGTACATTCGTGCGGTGCGTACCCTGCGCAATATCGTGCGTGAACTCTCTGAAGCCTCGGGCGACCAGAAGATTATTGCTGTCAGCCACGGCAGCTTTATCCGCCGCGCCCTCTCCGCCGCAGCTGGTGAAGAATGGACCGTGACCGTGCCGAACGCCGAACCGCTCACGATTGACGTACCGGGCCTGTTCGCGTGGGATTCGACCAAGCAGTTCGACGAGGTGGGTCGCCTTGTCTGGTAAAGAATGGTCTGGCGCTCGCGTGTGGCGGCTGATTCTCTGGCCCGTCACGGCGCTGTACTGCGCGGTGGTGGCGAGTATCGTGTTCGCCCCCGTGCACGTGGACGATAACGAGATGGGCGGCCGCCTGGCGCAGCTACTGGATACCGGCCACGCCGAGGGGTGGCTGCCTGCGTTCATCACCTATTCGAGCATTGAGCAGCTTTCGAACGTCATCATGTTCATTCCGGGCGGTTTTCTTTTCGCCCTGCTACTCAAACCGAAGGCTCGCCCGCACGTGCTGTACTCGGGATTTTTGGTCAGCGCCTGCATTGAGACAATCCAGAGTTTCATGCCTGATCGTACCGGCGATCCGGTGGATGTGCTGATGAACGGTTCGGGTGCACTGCTGGGTGCGGCGGGTGCTTTGGGGGTACATCGTTGGCGTCGCGTGCGTCGTGAACGTCAAGGTAAATAAGGTTCTGTGCCCGGTGGAGGCGCTGGTTTCGAGGATTCTCGCTGAGGATTTTCGGAGCTAGCGCCTCCACTTTTTATTCTGTGAGGGCGCCGTGTAGGTGTTGGATACTGTGCGGATGAGGGGGGAGCGGGAAAACCCAACAGTTCATTAGGTCAAACAGACATAAACAGGCAACAGCTCGCAAATAGGTGTGGTTTCGGTAGGGAACATTCGGGTAATATTCCGGTAAATACAGCGTTTTATATTGACTTGCCCACAAAAACCCACATAAAATCAAGTATTACCCTAAAGCGTTCTGTCGGTTCGCTGAAACCATGTCTCTCACGGTCCTGAAAGCCGAGCAGAACGCAGAAAAGAACGCACAGATTTCCTCCCACTAGCCCAAAGGAACACCAGATTTATGTTCGCAGAAGAACGCCGTGCCGAAATTGCAAAGCTTGTTGCCTCCGCACGTCGTGTCAACGGCGCTGACCTTGCGCGCCGTTACGATGTGACCATGGAGACCGTGCGTCGTGACCTCGCCGCACTGGAAGAGGCAGGTAAGCTCCGCCGTGTCCACGGTGGTGCTGTCACCATTGAGCAGTCCACCTCCCTGGAGTCCTCCATCTCCTCCCGACAGGGCATGAACACCCCCGAAAAGCGCCGCATCGCCACCAAGGCATACCAGATGCTGCGCGACTCCGAGGCGGGCTCCATCGTCCTGGACGCAGGCTCCACCATCGAAATTCTCGCCGACCACATCGGCGCTGAGAACTTCAGCCTCAAGACCGGCAATGACCGCATCGTCATCACCCATGCACTGCACATTGCAGTCAAGCTCGCCGAAGCCGAAGGCGTCACCCTCGAGCTGGTCGGTGGCCAGCTGCGCAAGATGACCTGGGCTGCTGTTGGTGCACGCGCCGCAGAGCACTTCGGCACCATGCGCCCCGACATTGCGTTCATCGGTGCCAATGGCATTGAAGCGCATTTCGGCATCTCCACCCCCGGCATGAACGAAGCCATTGTCAAGACCGCGATCTGCAAGTCTGCTCGTCGCGTGGTCTTGCTCTGTGACTCTGCGAAGTTCGGTCAGGAATCTCTGGTCCGCTTCGCTGGATTCGAGGATATTGACACCCTCATTACCGATCGCGAGCCCGAAGGTGCCCTCCGTCAGGCACTTGAGGCCGCAAACGTTGAGATTGTGATTGCCTAATGATTATTACTCTGACTGCAAACCCCAGCCTGGACCGCACCATTGAACTGGGTGCGCCTTTGGCTCACGGTGCCGTGCAGCGTGCTGTCGGTGCCGTACAGGATCCCGGCGGCAAGGGCGTGAATATTTCGCGTGCCCTGCAGGTTTCCGGTGTGCCGACCCTCGCCATTGTGCCCGGTGAAGCAACCGACCCGGTGCTGACCGCACTGCAGGCTGTGGACGTCGAGTTCGCTAACCTGCCCACCGGCGAGCCGATTCGTTCGAACATCACCGTGGTTGACCCGGACGGCACCACCACCAAGCTGAACGCCCCCGGCACCGTTTTTGATGCTGAACTACGTCAGAAGCTGGACGAGCTGGTGGTTGAGCGTTCCAAGGGTGCCGACTGGGTGGTTTTGGCTGGTTCGCTGCCTCCGGGTCTGGAACCGACCTACTACTCCGAGCTGGTGGCGGCACTGCGCGCCTCCGGCTACGAGGGCAAGATTGCTATTGATACCTCTGAGGCGCCGCTGATTGCGACCGTCGCCGGTGAGCACAAGCCCACCCTGATTAAGCCCAACTCGGAGGAGCTGGCTCAGCTGACCGGTAGCGATAACTGGGAGGAGCTGGAGGCTAGCCCCGAGCTGACCGCCCGCACCGCCCAGAAGCTGCTCGGCGACGGCATCGAGTACGTGCTTGCCACCCTCGGCGGCGGCGGTGCAGTGCTGGTCACTGAGCAGGGTATCTGGCATGCTGTGCATGAGCCGATTCAGGTTCGTAGCACTGTGGGTGCCGGTGACTCGTCGCTGTCTGGTTTCTTGATTGCTCACACCCGTGGTGAGGATGCCCCCGGTTGCCTGGTTCAGGCGGTAGCTCACGGTTCGGCTGCTGCTGCTCTGCCCGGTACCCGTATGCCTTCGCTGGAGCAGACCACTCCTGAGAAGGTCACTGTTCGTCAGCTACAGCTCTAATCCGGGCTGTTTTCGCACCTCCAGCTTTTATTCTCAGAAGGGAATATAAGATGGGGTGCTGTGCGCATATGTACACACATATCCGCACGCTGCACACTCAACACACACTGCGCACACTTTGAACTCATATAGGGGAGAAGCCCGGCACCGCTGAGCAAATCCCCCGCCCCAACACATACCCGAGGAGGGAATATGTCTGATCTGATCACCGCAGATCTCGTCCTGCTGGACGAGAACCTCGGCGAGACCCGATTCGACGTAATTGCCAAGCTCGCCCAGGCAGTCGTAAATGCCGGACGCGCTACCGACTTCGAGCAGCTCTACGCGGCTGCCGAGGCGCGCGAATCCAAGACCGACACTGGTATCCCCGGCGGTATTGCGATTCCGCACTGCCGCAGTGCCGCCGTCACCGAGCCGACCCTGGCAATGGCACGCCCCAACCCGGCAGTTTCCTTCGGTGCAAAGGACGGCCCCGCCGACCTGATTTTCTTCATCGCTGCACCCGATGGCGCTGACCAGGCTCACCTGAAGCTGCTCTCCACCCTGGCACGCTCCCTGATGAAGAAGAGCTTCACCGCGTCCCTGCGCGAAGCCTCCTCGGCTGAAGAGATCGTTGAGCTGGTTAACGGTGCGCTTGGCGTGGGCGAGAAGAAGGCAGAGGCTAAGCCCGCCGAGGCTGCGCCTGCCGCTGCGCCTGATGCTGAGAAGGAAACCCCCGCTGCTTCGGCTCCGGTGAAGAAGATTGTTGCTGTGACCGCGTGCCCCACCGGTATCGCCCACACCTACATGGCCGCCGACGCCCTCAAGTACGCCGCCGAGGAACTCGGCTACGACCTGAAGGTTGAGACCCAGGGCTCCTCGGGCAACGAAACCCTGAGCCAGGCCGATATTGACGCCGCAGACGCCGTGATTTTTGCGGTGTCCGTGAACGTGCGTGAGCGTAACCGCTTCGCAGGTAAGCCCTTCGTTGAGTCTCCCGTCAAGCGCGGTATTGACGAGCCGAAGGAAATGATTGCGGAGGCTCTGGCTGAGGCCGAGAACCCCAACGGTGCACGTGTTGCCGCTGCCGCATCCAGCGGTGAGGATAGCGCAGGCGCTACCGATGGCGCTTGGGGCTCGCGCATCTACAAGGCCGTGATGACCGGTATCTCCTACATGATTCCGTTCGTTGCCGCCGGCGGTATTCTGGTTGCCCTGGGCTTCGTTTTCGAGGCAATCACCATGCCGAACCTCGGTGATGTGGATACCAAGGCTATCTTGGGTTCGGCAACCCTGTTCAACCTCGGTGACGTGCACTGGACCCTGTACCTGGGTGCTGTTCTGCAGACCATCGGTGGTTTCGGTCTGAGCCTGATGGTTCCGGCTCTTGCCGCGTACATTGCGTACGGCTTGGCTCAGCGTCCCGGTATTGCTCCGGGTTTCATCGCCGGTTCGGTGGCTCTTGCGGTGAACGCGGGCTTCCTTGGCGGTATTGTTGGCGGTATTCTCGCCGGTCTGATTGCGTACGCTCTGGGCACCCTGAAGCTGCCCCGCTGGCTTGGCTCGATGATGCCCGTGGTCATCACCCCGCTGGTGACTTCTCTGGTCGCCGGCCTGGCAATGTACCTGCTGCTCGGTGCGCCCCTGGCTTGGGTTATGACTACCCTGCAGGATTGGCTGACCTCCATGTCTGGTGGTTCCGCTCTGCTGCTGGGTCTGATCCTGGGTGCAATGATGGCTTCTGACCTGGGTGGCCCCATCAACAAGGCTGCTTACCTCTTTGCAACTGCTGGCCTGTCCTCGGGTGCGACCGTGAACCAGGAAATCATGGCTGCCGTCATTATTTCCGGTATGGTTCCGCCGCTGGCTATGGCTCTGGCAACCACCCTGCGCCCCAAGCTGTTCAACGAGAACGAGCGTGAGAACGGTAAGGCTGCGTGGCTGCTGGGTGCATCCTTCATCTCTGAGGGTGCTATTCCCTTCGCTTCGGCTGACCCGGCTCGCGTGATTCCTTCGACCATTGTTGGTGGCGCTATTGCCGGTGCAATCTCCATGGGTGCGCACGTGGCTTCCCCGGCTCCGCACGGTGGTATTTGGATTATTGGTCTGGCGCAGAACCCGCTGATGTTCCTGGCGGCTGTTGTTGCCGGTACCGTCGTTTCGGCGCTGCTGTACGTGGTGCTGAAGTCTTTGGGTGCCCGCTCTAAGGCATCCGCATAAAGGCCGTATAACCTCACCTTCATTTGATCGTCTGTTTGCAGGCGTGAGCGTGAAAAAACACGTTACACTGTAGACAAACCACAGATAGGACATGAACTCTATGACTACCTACAAGGGCGTCGGCGTATACGCCGGCCGTGTTATTGGCCCCGTTCTTCAGATGCCTAAGCCCATCGAGGAACCCAAGGATGGTCTGCGTCTGAGCGGCGAGACCGCTGAGGCTGCAGCGCAGCGCATTAAGGACGCATCGGTCCGCGTCAAGGAAGACCTGCTGGCTCGCGCAGAGAACGCAAGCCGCGACGGTAAGGCTGTTCTGAAGTCCACCTCTCAGATGGCTACCGACCGTGCACTCATCAAGAGTGCTATCAAGCTGGTTGAGAGCCAGGAGATGGCTCCCGAGCGCGCTATCTGGGAGGCTGCAACCTCCTTCGCTGACCAGATGGCTGCCCTGGGTGGCTACATGGCTGAGCGCGTCACCGACATCCACGACGTGCGTGCCCGCATCGTCGCTGAGCTGACCGGCCAGCAGGCTCCCGGCATCCCCGTTTCTGATGAGCCGTTCATCCTGGCTGCTATTGACCTGGCACCGGCTGATACCGCGACCTTGGACCCCGAGAAGGTTATCGCCCTGATCACCTCTGACGGTGGCCCCCAGGCACACACCGCTATTCTGGCTCGCGGCCTGGGCCTGCCCGCTATTGTGGCTGCTAAGGGCGTGACCGACATTGCTGACGGCACCATCGTCTACGTGGACTCCAACGAAGGCATCGTTGACACCGAGCCCACCGACGCTGACCGCGAAGCAGCAATCAAGTACGCAAACCGCAAGCCGGTCGCTGACTTTGACGGTCAGGGTGTGCTGGCTGACGGCACCCGCGTTCCGCTGTACGCAAACGTTGGTGACGGCAAGTCCGCTGAGAAGGCTGCAAGCCTGAAGGCTGAGGGCGTTGGCCTGTTGCGCACCGAGTTCGGCTTCCTGGGCCACGACGCTGAGCCTTCCATCGAGACTCAGGCTAAGACCTACAAGTCCGTGTTTGACGCATTCCCCGGCAAGCACATTGTGGTTCGTACCCTGGACGCTGGCGCTGACAAGCCCCTGCCGTTCCTGAACGTGAACCCCGAGGAGAACCCCGCACTGGGTGTTCGCGGTTTCCGTACCGACTGGACCGTTCCGGGCGTTCTGACCCGCCAGCTGGAGGCTATTAAGGCTGCTTCGGAGAACTCTGACGCTGACATCTGGGTTATGGCTCCGATGATTTCGACCACCTCCGAGGCACGCAACTTCGCGAACATGCTCAAGGAGATCGGCCTGCCCGTTCACGGTGTGATGGTTGAGACCCCCGCAGCTGTGATGAACGCTGAGGCTATCCTGGGCGAGGTCGACTTCGTATCCATTGGTACCAACGACCTGACCCAGTACACCATGGCGGCTGACCGCCTGCTGGGCGACCTGGCGCACCTGAACAACCCCTGGCAGCCTGCAGTGCTGAAGATGATCAAGATGACCGTTGAGGGTGCTCAGCGTGCATCGGTCACCGCGGGTAAGAAGAAGTACGTGAGCGTCTGTGGTGAGGCTGCGGCTGACCCGGCTCTGGCTGTTGTTCTGATTGGTCTGGGTGTTGACACCCTGTCCATGAACGCTGGCGCTATTCCCGCTGTGGCTGCGGTTCTGAAGTCTGTGACCAAGGAGAAGGCACAGCAGATTGCGGCTATCGCTCTGCAGCAGATTTCTTCTGCTGAGGCGAAGGAGAGCGCACGCCAGGCTCTGCCGATTCTGGACGAGCTGGGCCTCTAAGCCTTAAAACGATTTCGGGGCTGCCTGCCGCTCCTTGGTGGGGTGTGCTGGGCGGTGCCTGAGTCCATGAAAATGCCGGGTGCGGAGTTTTATTTCTGCATCCGGCATTTTTGTACTTGTTAGCGTACGGCTGAACGGTACAATTTATAGAGTAAGGGCGGGTCCTGAAGCGCCCCGTTCATTTAGAATAGGGACTGATATATTTTTGGTTCCTTGATCAAAGGAGAAACATAATGGCAGAGCGCGAAGCCACTATTGCAAGCCGTGTTGGCCTGCACGCACGTCCGGCAGCTATCTTCGCTGAGGCAGCTGGCGACCTCCCCGTTGAGGTGACCATCGCTGCTAAGGGTGAGCCCGCAGATGAGGCTATGGACGCTGCATCGATTCTGTCCCTGATGTCCCTGGGTGCAAAGCACGGCGACGTTGTTGTCCTGCGCGCTGAGGGCGAAGGTGCTGAAGAGGCTCTGGACTCGCTGGTTAAGATCCTCGAGACCGACCACGACGCTGAGTAATTGACTTTCGCCTCTGAGGTGACCCCGAGCGGTACGCTTCAGATGCTGTGAAGGCTAATAGCCTTAAGGCGTGAATATCCCGTCACTTCGGTGGCGGGATATTTTTTGTTATGAATAATTCATTTTTTTATTGAGGTGCGAGTGGGGGATATTTCTATGCAAATCTTAATGTATATATAACCTTTATTTTTCCTCGAAAATAGCTCTAGAAATATCTCCCAAAATATCTTCTGAGCAGTAATGACCTGGATTTCTCTTCATATCAATGAAGCCTTCTGCCGTAAGTGCCGCAGAGCGCTTTTTGCTCACAAAATCACCGGGCAGAAAAGTGATATTTCTGCTCTCCAGTGCTACCGCAGAATCGTGCCCTTGTTAGACTAAAAAGGCACTGTCTATCTGGGAGGGACATTGGCAGAATCGAGGAACACCCCCGCGACCCCCACATCGCGGGAAGCTTCGCATGCAGACGAAGTGAACACTGCCGCAACGGAAGGAAGCGAGCAGAATACCACCGCGGGCTACATCGCCGGTAAACGCGGTTTTCCCCTGGTTTCACTAGACCAGGTCACCGACGAGAAATTGCGCCGCGTGCTGGCTCAGCATGCTACCTCCGCGACAAGCCAGGAGGGTACCGTCTCTGCAGAAGCTGTCAGCGAGGTACTGCAGGAGGCCGCAGCGGATATGGGTATCACCGCGCAGGAGCCGGTTGAGCCCACCTGCGACCCCGAACTGACCCCTAACGGCCACGGCGCGCGTACCGTCATTGACCCCTCCCTTGTGCCTGATTATGAGCTGGACGCGTACCGTGAGGACCCGACTCCCGTCACCTCCAGCAATATGGTGACCGAGGAGGCGCTGACCCGCCCCTCCCAGCCGGTGCCCATGACCGGCATGATTCCGCAGGTGCCTAACTCTCACGCAGCCCGACGCTACGGTGCGGATCCTACCGCAATGCCGAAGACCGGGCCCGTCTCGATGCCCACCACCTCCGTACCGCTGGTTGAGGGCGGCTCTCGCGGCCTATTTGGGCGCGGTAGCGGTGGTCGCTGGGGTTCACGTCGCTTCCGCTCCTTCGTGCGCACTGAGGAGGCGGCACCCGCCGCCCCGCGCGGTGCCCAGCGCATTGCGCAGCGCCAGTTCGTGCCGACTATCCGGTCTGACGAGCATGAGCGTCGTGAGGCGTTCCGCCGTGAGAAGGAGTACGCACGCGATACCCTGAACTTCACCCTGCGCCTGGCGGAGGCGATGTTCCACTACGGTGCGGACGCAATGGATGTGGACTCGGCGATTATTGCGGTGTCTTCGGCGTACGGGCTGGATTCGGTGGAAGTCGACATTACGAACCAGTCGGTGACCATCAACTACACTTCGGACCCCGATATTTACATGGAATCCCGCATCGCCAAGCGCAATGCGAACGCTGAGGAGCGCTTTACCCATACCCTGGTGCGTGTGGTGCGTTCCTCCACGGAGAACTACGAGGCGCTTTCTGAAGTGTACGGCCTGATCTACAAGATCACTCGGGGCGGTATGACCCTGGAAATCGCCGATTTGAAGCTGAACCAGATTACGCACCGACCCAAGCCGTTCCCGCCTCTGGTGGTGTGGTTGGCGAACCTGGCGTGTGCCGGAACCCTGACGGCGGCGCTGGGTGCAAGTTTTGCGACGGCGTTGAGTGCGGCGATTATTTTTATTCCGGTGTACCTGCTGATTCAGTGGTTGAGTTCAATTGGTATTCCGGCGTTCTTCCGTATGGCTGCTAGTGCGGGTCTGATGACCTTCTTGGCGATTTGGCTGGGCGGTGAGGGATCCATTCTTTCGGTGTTGCAGCGTCAGGGGGAGGCGATTTCGGCGCCTCTGGTGGTGGCTGCGGGCATGATTATGTTCTTGCCGACTCCGCGCCTGGTGGGTGCCGTGCAGGACGCGATTAATGGCTTCCCGGTGACGGCTGCGGGTCGTTTCGTGTCTACGGGCATGAGCTTCTTGGGTCTGGTGGTTGGCATTGCGACCGCGGTGAGTGCGATCAATATTTTCAACGGCCCGACCCTGGATATTGAGCAGCTGCGTTTTGAGCCGACGACCCCGCTGGTGGCGTCGTTCTTCTTCCTGGTGGCGATTGCGACCTTTGCGATTACCTTGCAGACGAAGCTGGTGAAGGTCGGGTGGCTGATGGTCATTACGGGCTGCGGTCTGGCGGCGTATTACGGTTATGAGTTGCTGGCTGGCCCGAGTACGGGCCGCGGTCCGACGGCGTGTGCGGCGGTTGTGATTGGTGCGTTGAGCACGTATTTTGCGTACCGTCTGCATGTGCCTCAGGCGATCTTCTCGATTCCTGCGATTACGTTCTTGCTGCCGGGTCTGTCGTTCTTCCGCGGCATGTATCTGTTGACGGTTGAGACGGACGTGATTCTGGGTATGCAGAATATGATTACGGCGGTTTCGATTGTGGTGGCGATGGCTTCGGGTGTTGCGTTGGGTAATTACACGATGCAGTATGCGCTACAGCGTTTTACGACTCCGCGAAACGTGGAACCGGCGGATTCTTAGCCCTTTTTCAAGGGTATATAGCCAATATTGCATATACTTGTGATGCAAAAGGGGCGGTGGCTTGTGAGGTGAACTCGTAGCCGCCGCCCCTTCACTATGCCTATTGCGCCAGCTCGTACACTGGCTCTTATGTTGCGCCTAGCGAACCGTCCAGTCCACCGGCTCCGCGCCCTGTTGCACCAGCAGGGAATTCACGGTCGAGAACGGGCGCGAACCAAAGAAACCACGACGAGCAGACAGCGGCGAAGGATGCGCTGACTCCACGCTCGGGTACGGTTGCAACATGGGTGCGCACTTGCGTGCATCCGCACCCCACAGCAGACCCACCAGCGGCTGGTTACGCGCCACCAGTGCACGGATAGCGCACTCGGTGATCTCCTCCCAACCCTTGCCGCGGTGCGAACCCGCATCAGACTCGCGCACCGTCAAAACCCTGTTGAGCAGCATGACGCCCTCATCAGCCCAACAGGACAGGTCGCCGTGATCAGCCGGGGCAATACCCAAATCGTCCTGCAGCTCCTTGTAAATATTGTTCAGCGAACGAGGCAACGGCATACCGCGGTGCACCGAGAACGACAGACCCATCGCATTGCCCGGAGTAGGGTAGGGGTCCTGACCAATAATGAGGACCTTCACCCCGCTCATCGGGCGGCGGAACGCATTGAAAATATCGGCAGCAGGCGGGAAAGTACGGTACCCCGCCGCGTGCTCCTCACGCAGGAAAGCGCCCATGGCGTGAATCTGCTCTTCGACGGGGGCAAGTGCTGCCGCCCAATCCTCGCTCATAATGCTGCTGAGGGGCTGGTTCATAAATCTCCTCGGGAATCTCCTGGTGCTGATGCAACCCGGACGGTGACGGGGCCGGGTGCGGGATGAATGGTTCTCTTCTAGACTGAGTTTCTCTTCTAGACTAGGGGATGACGAATACACGCGCTAGGAGACGCCAGCCGCGGCAGGCGAGCTACAGACAGGAGGGAACGTGTCAGAACAGGAACGAGCTGAAACCGCTGAGACCCAGACGGAAGTAGAAAACCAGCCGGAAGTAGAGAACCAACCCGGTGGCCTGACCCCGGTGGAGCGCCGCATCCTTGAGGTGGAGCGCCGCCGCTTCAAACACCAGGGCTCCAAAGAGAAGGCGATTATCGCCGCCGGATTTACTCCGATTGCCTACTATCAGCGCCTGAACGTGATGCTGGACGATGAGCGGGTACGTGCCGCAGCGCCGCAGATGATTGACGTTCTGCGCGCCCGCCGAGACGCTGACTAGGGGCTCAAACTGGAGGAGTCGTGCGAGCTTTCCAACTCCTGCTTTCAACCCCGCGCACCTCAAGTTCAACCAGAGATTGAACACTGTGCGGTGTCCGTCTCTTTCACAGCCGGTTGCGGGGCGTTCACGTTGGTTCTCGCTAGTTGAGCCGGTACTCTAGGTACTAGAACACCAAGACCGCACCTTCCGCAGCAGCGCCCGCGCGCCCGGTAGGGCGGTACGGTACCAGCCGGTAAACAGAGACCCGTGAAATGAGGATAAATGAGCTACCCCCGCGACGAATTTGACGAGGTAGACGAAAATACCGCCCGCCGCGGAACCTACCGCGCGGTCAATGCTGACCCGGCAAAGAGCCCCAAGGGTGCTATCCCCCTGGTAGCTGCAGGCGTAGTTGGTCTGCTCATCGGCGGTGCAATGTACGTGTACGCGCCGCGCACCGCCTCCCCACAGTATTCGGCGTCCACTGCGAAGAGTAGCTCCGCCCCCGCAAGCGCCTCTGCGTCCTCTGCTCCGGCTAAGGCTTCCGCCTCGGCAAGTGCTACGAAGACCGGTCTGGCTGAGTCCATCTCTGTGGCGGTCTACAATGCGGCGGCTCCGGCGGGTAGTGCATCCCGTGCGGCGGCTCTGCTGACCGGCTACACCATCAACGAGACGGCAAACTACACGGGTGTGGCACCGGCAACCAGCGTGGTCTACTACGCTGAGGGCTACCAGTCGCAGGCGCAGAGCATCGCCTCGAAGCTGGACATTTCGCAGGTGCGTCAGGCAACTTCCGATGTGCAGATGGGCAACCACGAGGTGATTGTGGTGCTGGCTTCCGATTACACCGGCTAGGCCCCGGCATCCGCCGCTTTGTAATTACAAACTTTCATCAACCCCACCCGTGCGATCCCACCGATGCACAGGGCGGGGTTGATGCTTTTAACACCCCTCTCGCACTCCCGGCGGGCACACCGGTAACGCCCCTTTTGACGGGGTTGATGAGCGCAGATTAAGCACTGGGCGATTAACCCTTCAACCTTGGGCATAAACGTTTGCTCCATGCCGGTACGGGTGCCACAATTGATGTAGCGTTCGGGTGTTTTATGTCCTGCTCTGCCCGCGCCTCCGTAACGGGGGCGTTGTGGAGGGGTAGCCACCCGATTTTAGATGTACCGCACCCGCAGGGGTGAAGGAAAAAATCCGATCGTCCAGGAGGACACTTATGGCAAAGCTCATTGCTTTTGACGAAGAGGCACGCCGCGGCCTTGAGCGCGGTTTGAACACCCTCGCCGATGCAGTGAAGGTGACCCTCGGCCCCCGCGGCCGCAACGTTGTGCTGGAGAAGGCGTGGGGCGCCCCCACCATCACCAACGACGGTGTCTCGATCGCGAAGGAAATCGAGCTGGAGGATCCGTACGAGAAGATTGGTGCGGAGCTCGTCAAGGAAGTTGCTAAGAAGACTGACGACATCGCAGGTGACGGTACCACCACCGCTACCGTTCTGGCTCAGGCACTGGTCCGCGAGGGCCTGCGCAACGTGGCTGCTGGCGCTGACCCGCTGAGCCTCAAGCGCGGCATTGAGAAGGCTGTTGAGGCTGTGACCGAGGCTCTGCTCTCCTCCGCAAAGGAAGTTGAGACCGAGGAAGAGATCGCTGCAACCGCGTCTATTTCCGCTGGCGACGCTGAGATTGGCAAGCTCATTGCTGAGGCAATGGAGAAGGTCGGCAAGGAAGGCGTCATCACCGTTGAGGACTCCAACACTTTCGGTCTACACCTCGAACTGACTGAGGGTATGCGCTTCGACAAGGGCTTCCTGTCCGGTTACTTTGTGACCGACCCGGAGCGTCAGGAAGCAGTCCTGGAGGACCCCTACATCCTGGTTGTGAACCAGAAGATTTCGAACGTTAAGGACCTCGTCCCCGTCCTGGAGAAGGTCATGCAGTCCGGCAAGCCGCTGCTGATCGTTGCTGAGGACGTTGAGGGTGAGGCTCTGGCTCTGCTGGTGCTGAACAAGATGCGCGGCTCCATCAAGTCTGTGGCTGTGAAGGCTCCGGGCTTCGGTGACCGCCGTAAGGCTCAGATGGCTGATATCGCTATCCTGACCGGTGGCCAGGTCATTACCGAAGAGGTTGGCCTGTCCCTGGACGCAGCAACCCTGGACATGCTCGGTTCCGCTCGCAAGGTCGTTGTGACCAAGGACGAGACCACCATCATCGAGGGTGCAGGCGACGCAGCGGCTATCGAGGGTCGCGTTGCTCAGATTCGCGCAGAGATCGCTAACTCTGACTCCGACTACGACCGTGAGAAGCTGCAGGAGCGCCTGGCTAAGCTCGCCGGTGGTGTTGCTGTGCTGAAGGCTGGTGCCGCAACTGAGGTTGAGCTGAAGGAACGCAAGCACCGCATTGAGGATGCTGTGCGTAACGCTAAGGCTGCTGTTGAGGAGGGTATCGTCCCCGGTGGTGGCGTTGCTCTGATTCAGGCTGGCGTGAAGGTCTTCGACAAGCTGGAGCTGACCGGCGACGAGGCTACCGGCGCGAACATCGTGCGCGTGGCTATTGACGCACCGCTGAAGCAGATTGCTGCCAACGCTGGCCTGGAGCCGGGCGTTGTGGTTGACCGCGTTCGTTCCCTGCCTGCTGGTACCGGTCTGAACGCTGCGACCGGCGAGTACGAGGACCTGATGGCTGCTGGTATTGCTGACCCGGTGAAGGTGACCCGTTCGGCTCTGCAGAACGCTGCGTCTATTGCTGGTCTGTTCCTGACCACTGAGGCTGTTGTTGCCAACAAGCCGGAGCCCGCTGGTGCGGCTGCTCCCGGTGCGGACGGCATGGCAGGCATGATGTAATAACTTTTTGTCCCTGATGGGGCAAAAAGTTATGGAATCCGAAGGGCACGAAGTGACCTTCGGTGGTGAGATGCCGCTGGAAGCTAACCCGGCATAATCCCACCGTATCCGTATGAGGCGGGGGCGGCTACCCATGAAGGGTGGCTGCCCCCGCTTTTGTGTGCCCATGCGTCCTGTCCCGCCGGTGGAGGCGGTAGAATGGCTCCTTATGGAATGCGCCTATTTTCGTGATGACCTCTGCTCCTCCTGCCCCAGCATTGAGACCGCCTACACCGCGCAGGTGCAGGCGAAGCAGGAGCACGCCCGCGCCCTGCTCGCTAACTACCCGCAGCTGCAGTGGCTGGACCCGGTGACCAGTGCAGAGGCGGGCTTCCGCAACAAGGCGAAGCTCGTGGTGGGCGGTTCGGCGAAGAACCCGACCCTCGGCATCGTGGATTACCGCACGGGTGCCTCCACTGATCTTGGCGAATGCCCGCTCTATATGGAGCCGATTCAGGCGGCTATACCGGTGCTGCGTGAGCTGATTCAGCGTGCAGACCTGACCCCTTATGACATTCCGAACCGTCGCGGTGAGCTGAAGAATATTCTGGTGACTGCTTCGGCGGCGGGTGAGCTGATGGTGCGTTTCGTGCTGCGTTCGAAGAAGCTTCTGGTGCCGATTCGCCGCCAGATGGGCTGGCTACAGGAGCGGCTGCCGAACCTGGCAGTGCTGTCGGTGAACCTGCTGCGTGAGCCGGTGGCGCGCGTTGAGGGTGATGAGGAGATTATTCTCTCGGAGCGTCAGACCCTGCCGATGCAGGTGAATGACCTGACCCTGCATTTGCGTCCGCAGAGCTTCTTCCAGACGAACACGAAGGTCGCTGAGGCGATGTATGCGCAGGGCCGTGAGTGGGTGCGTGAGGTGGCTCCGCGCTCACTGTGGGACTTGTACTGCGGCGTGGGCGGTTTTGCCCTGCATGCCGCTTCGGTGATGGACGGCGGTTCGGTGACGGGTATTGAGATTAGTGCGGAGGCGGTCGCTTCGGCGCAGCGCACGGTGGCTGAGTATGGGCTGGAGGGCGTGAACTTTTCGGCGCAGGACGCGCCGGAGTTCGCGGTGTCTTCGGGCACGGTGCCGCAGATGCTGGTGGTGAACCCGCCGCGCCGCGGTATTGGTGAGAGCTTGTGCGCGTGGATTGAGGGTTCGGGTATTGACCGTGTGGTGTATTCGAGCTGTAATGCGGTGACTTTGGCGAAGGATCTGGGGCGCATGCCCTCGTATGTGCCGGTGCAGGGCCGTGTGCTGGACATGTTCCCGCATACGGACCACTATGAGGTTATGACGTTGCTGAAGCGCGGGTAGGTTTCTCGGGTCAAGCGCTCATTCCTATCCCAAGTCCGCGAGCAGATACATAACACTAGGGCGCGAGCAGGTGATTTTTGGCCGAGCAGGTAGTATTTTTCCTGCATGCTCGGCCAAAAATCACCTGCTCGCGGTGTTATCAGGGTTGCCCGCAACGTGGCGGAGGTGAGGCGATGATGCCCCGAGGCGATATACAGAGCACAGTCATGCACCCGCACGGCTCTTTGCCTCATTCCGCGATTCCTGCGCCCGTATCGCTCGCGCAGTCGGGCCGAGAATGAACGTGAATACGGTGGCGATGATGAAGAGTGCCCCTCCGGTAACAATGGTGTTGATCGCGCCGAACGCTGGTACCGCCCATCCGGTGATGAGGTACCCGACCATACCCGCTAGGGAGAAAACCACACCCATGAAGCTGTAGACGCGCCCGCGCATGTGTTCGTCGATAGCGTCTGCGAAGAGGACTTGCCCGAGCACTTCTTCGGGTCCGTAGAACATGCCCCAGATGAACCAGAGCACGAGTACCGCCCACAGCGCCGGGTGTAGTCCCATACTCAGACAAACGGCGCCGTAGCCGAGTCCGGAGATGCACATCCACCCGCGTTTGGTCATACGCACCCGCCCGGCGCCTGTACCGACGCCGAGTTTGGCTGAAAGCCAGGAGCTGATCACGCATCCGGCGGCGTAGACGGAAGTTGCGATTCCGAAGGCGGTGTAGTCGTGCCCGAGGCCGCGGGTGAGGTATTCGAGCATGGGCAGGGTGGTGATGGGTACGGCGGCGATGGAGAGGAACCAGAAGGTGAGCATACCGCGCACGATGGGGTTGTGTGCGGTGTAGGCGGCGCCTTCGCGCAGGAGTCTGCCGGTGTGGTGTTCCTGCACGGTGGCGGTGCGTTCGGCGTGGGTGAGGTCGTAGTTGCGTATGGTGGCGACGGTGAGGGCAGCGAGCAGGTTGAGGGTGCCTGCGAATCCGACGGCGAGGGCTGGGGTGGTGAAGGATGCGACGGCGGCTGCGATGGTGGGGCCGAGGGTTTGGGCGAGGAAGATGAGGCTGCCGCGGCGTGCCATGTATTTTTGGTAGTCGTCGCCGAGCAGGGAGGGCATGGCGGCGGAGGCTGCGGGGGATGAGAAGGTGCCGAAGGTTGAGACGAGGAATGCGATGGTGAGGAAGGCGGGTAGTCCTGCGGCGGCGTAGAGGGCTGGGGATGCGATGAGTAGGGCGGCGCTGGCGAGCCTGAAGCTGACGGTGAGGGTTTTGCGGTTGAATTTGTCGGCGATAGCGCCTGCGAATGGTGCGAAGAGGATGACGGGGACTGCCTCGACGACCATGACGATAGCGGAGTGGGCGAGGTCGCCGGTGGCGCCGTAGGTCAGCAGGGGCATGGCGATAGCTTGGATACTGGACGCAAGAGCATCAGAAACCTGCGCGGTCAGGAGCGTGAGCTGCCCGCGTGCGTTCAGCGGCGTTGCTGATGTGGGTTTTGCGGTCGCGTCTGGTGTGTTTGTTGGAATGCGCGACGCAGGTGATTCAGGGTGCTCAGGCGAAGGGTCTGTGGTGCGTCTCATAATACTGTGGATTCTATCACGGGTAAGAACGCTGTAACCGAGGCGAAACAAGACACAAGATGCGCGAGCAGATAACAGTCCGTTATCTTCTCGCCGAAATATTATCTGCTCGCGGTGTTATCGGGGTTGCCCGCAACCGGGCGGTGGCGTCTCGGGCTGGTTGTGTCCGAGGCGCCACCGCTTTTTCGTTCCCCTCTAGCGGGCGTGAAATTCTATCCCTGCGCCGCGAAATCCTGTGCCGCGAGAATACCCGCCGCGTACGCCGCCTGACCCACGTGCTGGGTTGCGTCGTCAATCAGGCTGACCAGGCGCATACCGCGAGTTACCGGCGGAGTCCACGAACGGTCAATAATCTCGCTCAAATCAGCCTCGCTCAGTGTCTGCGCGTAGTCGGCGAGCGCCTCGCCGGTCGCCACAAGGTACTCCACCAGCAGGGCAGAATCTTCAACCACGATGGAGCGTGCCTGCTCGGCGGTGTGACCGTAGCCCATGGTGTCGCCGAGCTCGCCCAGGTTGAAACGCTCCCTGAAACCCTGAGTCTCCCAGACCTGCGGCTGACCATTCAGAGCAGAAAGCTGCATGTCCATTTGTCGTCCTGCATGCCAGAGGAGCCAGGCGATAGAGTTCGGGTGCCCACCCGGATGTGCGTTCAAAGCCTCGGGGGATAGCCCCTTGACGGCTACGGCGGCTTCGATGCCGGGGCGGCTGGCGGCGTCGTGCAGAATATCGTGGGTTTTCATGGAATCCTCCTGAAAAAGTTGGCTGTTCGTAGGGAGCCGGGTAGTTTTAGTCTACGCCCGCGCGGGCTCTGAGGGGTGGCTGTGGAAGAAGAGAGAGGGGTTCTTGTGTTTATGGCGCACGTCCTAGAGATAAAACTTGACGGTGTAACTTTTTACTGCCATAGTTGTACTTGTATCCAATACGGATACAACTAAGGTATGCGGCACACAACCCAGGAGGGGACATGGACACCAAATTCTCGGTAGCACTACACGTCCTAACGATGATCAGCGAAAGCGAAAAAACGCTCAGCTCCGAGGACCTCGCGCATAGCGTTGGCACCAACGCCAGCTACATCCGCAAAATCATCACCCTCCTCAAAAAGGCAGACATCCTCAGCTCCCAGCGCGGCAAACCCGGCTACCAGCTCACCCGCCCGGCAGAGAACATTAGCCTCCTCGACATCTACCTTGCCGTCCAGGAAAGCCGCAGCATCAACCTCTTCCACACGCACCACAACGCGAACGAAGAATGCCCGGTCGGCGCCCATATCCTCCAGGCAGTCAACCCCATCTTCGAAGAAACCCAGCGGCACCTGGCTCAAGACCTCGCACAGCAAAGCCTGCGCAACGTCATCACGAACCTCTACACCGCGGCAGGAAAAACCCCTCCCGCATAACCGGCTCAAACACGGCTAAACCCGGCACCAGAACTTACCGAATAACACCACACCCGAAAGGACCCCCCCCATGAAGGCAGCACAGATCGTTTCTTACAACAAGAACAACATCGCCCTCACCGTCACCGACGTACCCGCACCCCGCCCCGCCGCACGGCAGGTACTCGTCAAGATCAGCACCGCAGGCGTCAACCCCCTCGACAACATGATTTCCCGCGGTGAAGTCAAGCTCATCACCCCCTACGCACTGCCCCAGATCGCAGGCAACGAAATCGTCGGCCGCGTAGAAGCCCTCGGCGAAGGCGTCACCTCCTTCAATGTCGGCGAGCGCGTCTTCGCCCGCCTGCCGCTGAACAGCATCGGCGCTTTCGCAGAATACGTAGCCGTGGATGCGGCCGCCCTGGCTCGCGTACCCGAATACCTCAGCGACGAAGAAGCGGCGGGCGTTCCCCTGACCGCCCTGACCGTCATGCAGGCATTCGACCTGATGGGCGCCCAGCCCGGCAAGACCATCTTCATCTCCGGCGGTACCGGTGGTGTGGGTGCCATGGCAATTCCCCTGGCAAAGGCTAAGGGCCTGACCGTCATCACTAACGGTAGCGCCTCCGGTAAGGAGCGCGTGCTGGGTCTTGGCGCTGACCGCTTCATCGACTACAAGACCGAAAACTACGCTGAAACCCTCAGCGATATCGACTACGTCCTCGACACCCTCGGCGGCGACGAGACTGAAAAGCAGATGAGCATCATGGCGCCCGGCGGTCAGCTCGTCTCCCTGCGCGGCATGCCCAACAAGGCATTCGCACAGCGCATGGGAATGCCCTTCTGGAAGCAGCTGCTCTTCGGTGCGGCAGGTCGCACCATGGACCGCAAGGCGCAGAAGTACGGCGTGACTTACCACTTCATCTTCGTCGAATCTAACGGCGCGCAGTTGCAGCAGGTTGCTGACATCTTCGCTGAGCGTCAGATTAAGCCCTCCATCGACACTGTCTTCCCCTTCGAAGACGTCAACGCCGCCCTGGACAAGGTCGCTAACGGCCGCTCCAACGGCAAGACCGTCATCTCCTTCACCGCATAAGCGCCTCACTCAACGAAAAGAAGAATCGTGTCTTACCTCGAAACTCCCCCCCGCCACATCACCGTCAACAACCAGAAGATTGCCTACCGAGAACTCGGCGAAGGCAACTCGGACATTCCGCTGGTCATGCTCGTGCACCTCGCCGCCACCATGGACGACTGGGACCCCAAGCTACTTGACCTGCTCGCTGAGCACCAGCACCTGATTGTGATGGACCTGCCCGGCGTGGGTTCCAGCGAAGGCTCTGTTGCGACCACCATCCCCGGTATGGCTCACCAGGCAACAGAAATTATTCAGGCCCTCGGCTACCAGAAGGTCAACCTGCTGGGCCTGTCCATGGGCGGTATGATCGCCCAGGAAGTTGTACGAGCCTACCCCCCCCTCGTCAACCGCCTGGTGCTGGTTGGTACCGGCCCGCGCGGTGGCGCTGGAATCGATGCCGTCACCGGAACCACCTTCGGCTACATGGCGCGTGCAGCCCGCGAGAAGATTAGCCCCAAGCGCTACATCTTCTACACCCACGACGCGCAGGGCGGCATTGAGGCGCAGCGCGTGCTGGACCGCATGGATGCCCGCACCGAGGCGCACCGCGGTGCCCCTATGAAGGTTGTCGGCTTCCTGCGTCAGCTGGCGGCTATCCGCCGCTGGGGCAAGCAGCCGCAGGACGATATGGCATACATTGCCCAGCCCACCCTCATCGTCAACGGTGAAACCGACATGATGGTGCCCAGCGTCAACTCCTACGATATGCACCGCAAGGTTGCCCAGAGTGAGCTGAAGATGTACCGCCGTTCCGGTCACGGTGCTCTCTTCCAGTACGCAGATGAGTTCGCTGAGGACCTGTTGAAGTTCCTGAGCTAGCGCCCCATATGAAGCCCCTACCGTCCTGTGCAGTGCCTTCTGTGAAGCGCCTCCTGTGCAGTGTGCCCAGTGCAGTGCGGTAGGGGCTTTGCTCATGCCCTAACGGTGGGTGGGATCAAGAAAAAATGTGGCGCGCGGGAATAATACTCACTTCTTCCCGTTGAACTCTGTGAAGACATCATCATCTAAATTTCACAGGAGAATATTATGACCACCCCCGCTCAGTTGCACTTTGACATGGTCGTCATCGGCTTCGGCAAGGGCGGCAAGACCCTCGCTGGCGCATACGCCAAGACCGGTAAGAACGTTGCCCTCATCGAACAGTCCACCGGCATGTACGGCGGCACCTGCATCAACATTGGTTGTGTACCCACCAAGGCGCTCGTGCACCGCGCCGACGAGTTCCGCGCCAGCGGCGAGCGCACCCTTGAAGAGGCAAACGCCGCCTACGAATCCGCCGTGGTTTTCCGTGACAAGCTGACTGGCATGATGCGCGCCAAGAACCGCGAGATCCTGCTGTCCAACGAGACCGCTAAGCTCATTGACGGTCACGCACGTTTCATCTCCGACACCGAGGTTGAGGTCACCGCGGGTGAGGACACCCTGCGCGTTACCGCCGACTACTTCATCGTCAACACCGGTGCCGTGTCGGTTATCCCGCCGATTGAGGGTATCCGCGAATCTGAGCGTGTGCTCACCTCCACCGAGCTGCAGAAGCTCACCCCGCGCCCCAAGCGCCTGGGCATTATCGGTGGCGGCCCCATCGGTGTTGAGTTTGCCGGTATTTTCTCCTCCTACGGTACCGAGGTGACCATTTTGGATGGCGCACCCGCCCTCTTCGGCCGCTACGACGAGGATGTTGCCCAGGTTGCCCGCGAGATTATCGCAGACCAGGACATTACCGCTCACACCGGCGTGCGTGTGCAGTCCTTCAAGGACGGCGCTGACTCGGTGACCGTGACCTACCTCGACTCCGAGGGCGCTGCCCGGGAGCTGGAGGTGGACTACGTGATGGTTGCGACCGGCCGCAAGCCCGCCACCGAGGGTCTGGGTCTGGAGAACACCAGCATCGAAACCAATGACCGCGGCGCAATTGTCGTGGATGAGCACCTGCGCAGCACCGTGCCGAACATTTTTGCGCTCGGTGACGTGAACGGCGGCCCGCAGTTCACCTACATCTCCATGGATGACTACCGCGTGGTACTCTCCCAGCTGGTCGGTGACGGTTCCCGCTCCACTAAGGACCGCAAGGCAGTGGCTTCGACCATTTACATGAACCCGCCGCTGTCTTCCGTGGGTCTGACCGAGCGTGAGGCAATCGAGGCTGGCCACAAGGTGAAGGTTGCTTCGAAGCCGGTTGCCGCAGTTGCTGCGATGCCGCGCGCTAAGACTATGGAGAACCCGCGCGGCATCATGAAGTTCGTGATTGACGCGCAGACCGACCAGATTCTGGGTGCCCAGCTGCTGGTAATCGAGTCCATGGAGGTTATTAACCTGGTGGCTCTGGCGATGCGCCACGGCATTACTGCTTCGCAGCTGCGCGATGAGATTTACACTCACCCCTCGATCACTGAGGGTCTGAATGAGGTTCTTGCCGTCGCGGTGCCCGTGAACTAGTTGAACTAGAATCGCGTCTGGATTCGCGGTTCGTATAGCGTTTCTGCTTGTCTGAGTGCTTCCCTGCCCGTTCCGCCCGTTGTGCTGTCAACGGAGGTACGGGTGGGGAAGCATTTTTGTTAAGGCTCATATATACCTAGTAGCTAAGCATGCCCTAAGATGGTTATGAGATAAGCGCAAGCTCACCGGTTGGGTGGTCAGCGCGAGAGGGCTCGGAGGAGACACCCACTCGCTGCTACACCCACCACAGCGCACCGCCTGCGCCGCGCATACAACCGAAAACCATAGGCACGAACCGGGAGAATCATGGCACTGCCCAAAATCAAGCCCTACACCTACGTCGACCGTGAACACAGCAACCGCGTGAGCTGGCCCGTGGACCCCTCCCGCGCTGTACTGCTCGTACACGACATGCAGGTACACTTCGTCCAGGCTTTCGAAGGGGCCAACCTGGGTGAGGGCAACGACAACCCGGACGCCCAGATTAACATCGCCATTCGGAACCTGCGCCGCCTCATTGACGCCGCCCACGCCGCCGGAATCCCGGTCTACTACACCGCACAGCCGCCGCGCCAGAACCCCGAAGACCGCCGTCTGCTCATCGACTTCTGGGGCGACGGCCTGCAGAACGACGAGTCCGCCCGCATCCTCGACGAACTGGCACCCACCGACCGCGACACCGTGCTGACCAAGTGGCGCTACTCCGCGTTCGTGCGCAGCCCCTTCGAGGACCTGCTCAAGGAGTCTGGCCGCGATCAGCTCATTATCGGCGGCGTGTACGCGCACATTGGCTGCCTGACCACCGCCCTGGAGGCGTTCATGCGTGACATTCAGCCGTTCATGGTTGCGGATGCGCTCGCCGACTTCTCGGAGGAGGAGCACCGCATAGCGTGCGAGTACGCTTCGGGTCGTTGCGCCCGCGTGCTGAACACCGCCGATGTACTTGCCGACCTGCATGCTGCAGAAGGTGCTGAGAAGGCTGAGACTGCTGAGAAGGCTGAGACTGCTGAGGAGGCGCGCGCATGAGCTGGGTCATTGTGACCGGCGCGAACGGCGGTATTGGTGAGGCAACCGTCCACCAGCTCATCAAGAACGGTTATTCGGTGTTTGCGGCTGACCTCGCGGAGCAGCCCATTGCCTCCTTCGGTACCTACGGGGACGCGATCTTCCGCTACCGCGCCGTAGACGTTACGAGCGAAGAGTCCGTCACCGCCCTCGCCAACGCTGTAGCGGCACTCGACGAACCCATCACCGGCGCGGTGCTCGCCGCGGGCATCGCCCACAGCCAGCCGCTACTGGAAACCAGTTTCGCCACATGGAAGCGTCTGCACGCGGTCAACTCCGACGGCGTGTTCCTGTGTCTGCGCGAATTCGCGCGCATCATGATTGACCAGCAGGAGAGCGACCCGGCGAACAGCCGCTCCCTGGTGACGGTCGCCTCCAACGCGGCACGTGTGCCCCGCGCGGAGTTTGGTGCCTACGGTGCATCGAAGGCCTCGGCGGCGCGCGTGAGTTCCAGCTTCGGTCTGCAGCTTGCCGCGCACGGTATTCGCGTGAACTCGGTCTGCCCCGGCACCACCCGAACCCCTATGGTGACTGACGCCTGGGAGGGCGAGGACCGCTCCGCCCTGCCGGTTGCCGGTAACCCGGAAACCTTCCGCCTGGGCATTCCGCTGCGCCGTATTGCCGACCCGGCGGATATTGCGGCGGTCAACGCCTTCCTCATCTCGGAGGCGGCCCGCCACATCACCATGCAGGAGATTGTCGCCGACGGCGGTGCGACCCTCTAACGGTACTCCGAGCCCGGACTGTACCCGCGCCCGCATATATCCTAAATGCTTCTGGCGCGAACCCACACACCACTGATAGAAGTACGATGACGAACCTTCCCGACTTTATCTTTGCCACCGGCACCCGCGTCCTGCGCGCATCCGGTGCGATGACCCCTGTCACCTTCGATAATGCCCTGGACGAGGCAAAACGCACCGGTAGCGCCGTCGTGGGTCTGATTCCTTTTGACCCTGATATGCCCGCTTACCTCTTCGTGCCTGAACGCCTGGAGGAGCAGCAGGTGCCGGTCCCCGAGCAGACCGTGGCGCTTGCCGAGCCGGTATCGGTCACCGGCCGGCAGAACGACCGGTTCCGTGCCGCCGTTGCGACCGCCGTGGAGCGCATGAAGGCGGGTGAGCTGAGCAAGATCGTGCTTTCGCGTGTGCTCACCGCCCGCTACGCACCCGGCGCTCTCAACCTGGAGGCGCTGTACAACAACCTGCGCGCCCAGCAGCGTTCCGCATTCAACTTTGCGGTGCGCCTGCCCGACGGTGAGCGCGGCATGAGCGGAAGCTACCTGATGGGCGCCTCCCCGGAGCTGGTGTTCCGCACCGAGGGCCGCGCCTTCAAGACCCACCCGCTTGCCGGTAGCGCCCCGCGCATTGCCGAGCCCGGTAGCGCCGAGGACGAGGCGATTCGTGACCGCCTGTTCGCCTCGCCGAAGGACCGCCACGAGCACGCCTACGTCATTAACGACATTGCCAAGCGCCTGGCCCCCATTGCCGAGGAGCTGAACGTACCGCAGGTGCCCTCGCTGCTGCAAACCCCGCAGCTGTGGCACCTGGCGACCCCCATCGACGGCGTGCTGAAGGAGGGGCTGACCTGCCTGGACGGTGCCCGCGCGATCCACCCGACCCCCGCGATTTGCGGTGCCCCCACTGAGAAGGCGCTGGAACTGATTCGCCAGCTGGAGTCTTTCGAGCGCCGCTACTTTGGCGGCCTGGTTGGCTACATGGACGCCGAGGGTAATGGCGAGTGGGCGCTGGTCCTGCGTTGTGCCCAGGTCAGCCCGGATGAGGCGGTCCTGTACGCCGGTGCGGGTATTGTGGCTGAGTCCGACCCGGAGCTGGAGCACACCGAGACCGGCACGAAGCTCGGTAGCTTCGGCCGCGCACTGGGCGTGGATACCCTGGGTGAGGATACCCCCTAGGCTCTGTCTTGAACGCCTTGACGAGGCGGAATAAAACGACAGAATAAAACAGCAGAATAAAACGACTGAACGCGCTCGCTGCCATGGCGGGCGCGTTCAGCCGTTTTATGAGCTGTTGTATGAGTTGTTGAGGGATTGAGCGCGGCTAATCGGTGAGTAGGCGCTTGAGTTCCAGGGGAGTAGCCACCGGCAGAAGCTGAGCCTCAACCTGCGCGGGCTCACCCTGGGCTGGCTCGCTCTGGGCAGGGTTCTCCACAGCCAGGGCGATGAGCATCTTCTGCGCGTGCTCGGGGTTCTCAGTATCGGGTAGCGCCACGGGCACCCACTGCAGGCTAAAGCTACGCTCGATAGCCTCACCGCCGCCCTGAGTCGCGGGTGCGCTAAAGGTCGCGCGGGTGGTCAAACTGTCCTGAGTCAGTACGCGCAGGGCGGTCGGCTCGGGGGTGCTGCCGTCCAGAAGGTCGCCCGGAACCTCCTCGTTCATGGCAGACTCGAGCGCATCCAACTGGTCATCGGTGAGCTGCACCCGGACCAGGGAAGGTACCACGCTCAGACCGTGACCGGTCGCCTTGAGTACCGCCTCCTTAGCTGTCCACAGTGCCACCGAGAGTAGGTGCAGTACGGGTGCGGGGCGTTCCTGAGCCACCCGCTCATAGAACGTACGTTCTTCATCGGAGAGTGCCAGGCGCGCAAAACCCGAGAACAGGCGCGCATCCAGAGTCTCAACATCCACACCGAGCACCGCCGAGGGGTTACGGCTAAAAGCGCCCACGACCAGCGGGTTCACCTGCGACATGTTGAAATTTACGCCCGCAATCCGCGGCTTACCGTGCTTCTTACCGCTGGTGCACAGGGTGCAGGAACGATCCACCTCAATCTCAGAAGCAGCACTCGAGGGAACATCCAAACGTGCCGCCGCCATGGCACGCATGAGCGCCTGAGTGCTCAGGTAGCTGACCGCCGCCGTGGAGGTCGGCAACTGCGCCGCATGCTGCTGCTCAGCAAGCCCCAGGTAGCTCAACCAGCTAAAACGCAGGGAACCGTACATCGTGCGGGTGGGAAGAGCGAAAATCTGCACGCGCTCGCTCGGACGGGCGGTAGGGCGCTCTGGGCGCTGTGCGCTGGGTGTTTCGGGGGCAGAATAGCTCATAGGTTTAGTGTACCCGCCCGGCTATGGTGGGCTCCTATAGGTTGTCCACAGCCGTGACCGCGCGCTACGCACCCTCGCCGCCGGTGCGGTAAAGTCATCACAGACATCATTACGGACTGCCGCCCGCACAATAGAGCGGCGGCGCAGAAAGAAGGTACCGTGAACAGCACGCAAGAGATCATTGCCGCCGCAGACGGCTCGGCGCTGGGCAACCCCGGACCGGCGGGCTGGGCATGGTATATCGATGACGACCACTGGGCGAGCGGCGGCTGGGCGCACGGCACCAACAATATGGGTGAGCTCAAGGCTGTCCTGGACCTGTTCGAGGCGACCGCATCCCGCCCGGAGGCGAAGCTGCGCGTGTACTGCGATAGCCAGTACGTCATTAACTCGCTGACCAAGTGGATGCCCGGCTGGAAGAAGAAGGGCTGGAAGAAATCCGACGGCAAGCCCGTGCTCAACCGCGACCTTCTGGAGGCGCTGGATCAGGCGCTGACCGGCCGCGACTACGAGTTTATTTGGGTGAAGGGCCACGCGGGTCACGCGCTCAATGAGAAGGCGGATTCCCTGGCGAACGGTGCCGCGCGCGCCTACCAGGAGGGCCGTGAACCCGCGCACGGCCCCGGCTTCGGTGCGGCTGCTGAACCCACTACTGCGGCTGAGCCTGTGGAGGCTCCGGCTGTTGAAGTGCCGATTGTGAACGCTCCGGTTGCAGAACCTGCCCTCTCTGACGTTGCGCTCTCTGATTCGGCGCCCTCCGAGTCTTCCGCGGACGCCCACCTGCCCATGCAGGAATTCACCGCAGCCGAGATCGAGAACGCCCAGCGCGGCGTGGAGAGCCTGCGCCTGTCCGGTCTGTTGCGCCCCGCCTCCGCGGTGAACGCCCCCGACCCGGAGGCGGTCCGCACCCGCAAGGAACAGCTGGCGCTCGCGGCAGAGCGTGCCGCTGAGCGTGACGCAAAGGCACTGGCACGCCAGCAGGAGGAGACCGCTCAGCAGGCATCGAGTGCCGCGCAGGCGGAAGAAGAGGATGACCTGACCGGTCTGGAAGAGTTCGCAGGTCTGGACCCGAACGATGTTGACCCGGCGGAACTGCTGGGCGAGACGGAAGCGCACGCAGAAGAGCAGGCGGTAGAGCCCGCCGCGGCGCCCGCACAGACCGTAGAGCCCGCTCAGGTTGAGGCACCCGTGAAGGACGCACCCGCTTCTGCCCCTGCGGCACCCGCGGCACCCGCTCTGAACCCCGAGGAAGCCGCCGCCGCAGAACAGCTACTCGAAAGCCGCGGCTCCGTCATGGAGGCACCGCAGCTGGAGTCCATGCTGCACGAGCGTCTGGTGTGGGTGACCGCCACCGGTAAGTCGGTGTCCCGCTCCTCGGTGCTGCAGTACCGCGAACGCGCCTTCACCCAGCAGGGTGCCCCACTCAAGCAGGGTATGCAGGTGCTGGATTCTTCCAGCGTGCTGGTTATGGCGGCGGTTGCCACCGCGCGCGGCCGCGTGAGCCGTTCAAGTATCTGGCATTACGATGCTGAGCGCGGCCTGTGGCGTCTGCGTTTCCGCCAGGAGACCCCCGCCTCCTAAAGCTCAGCTCCTAAAGCTCAGCTCCTAAGGAATGGGCTCTTGAGCCCAAAGATTTCCGTGCAATAAAACCCCGCCGCATCCTCAATTGCGAGGATGCGCCGGGGTTTTCTCAATAAATGTTCGCCGCCTTCTGGCAAATCTGGCGGGCGGTGTGCCGTGCGTCCGGGACCTTTAAACCACCCGGCCTGCTGCCTGGCTGCGGGTGGGGTTTTGGGCTTGCCGCCCTGACCCCTTAGCCGACGAACATGGAGGCGTTAGCCTGCTCGGTGTCTGCGTAGTTCACGCCTGCGCGGGTGAGTGCCTCGTTGATCTGGGTGATGGATGCTTCGACCTGGCGCTGGGTTGCGTGCCACTGGTCCAGTACGCCCTGGAAGTTAGCGGATGCAGAGCCGGTCCAGGAGCTCTGCAAATCGTGCAGGGATGCGGTCATACCGTTGACGTCTGCGGTGATGGATGCGACGTAGGATCGTGCCTGTGCGCTCTTGGCTGCGATGACTTCGGAATCGACATTGAACTGTGCCATGGTTTTTCTCCTTTGAGATATGTGAGATAGGTGGGGCGGTTGCCCCGTGGTGGCGCTTGGGGTGTGGATCTCTGGAAGGGTTGAGTTCCTGACCGGAAGCTTGTTATCACTATATCTTTCAAAATGCATCAAATAAGCTAAAAAATGATGTTTCGATAAATCTGTGGATAAACCCGCCAGATTCACTCCAGAACCTCGAAAAAATCGAAAACCCTCCCGAAAATGACGCCGCCATGACGCACACGAGGTTGCCCCCGCTGTTCTTGAGCCGCGCAGCTTCTCCTCCCCGCGCTCTCCTCACTCGCACTGCCGCGAGTTATCGCCCCGCCGCGATATAGTCCCGCCTCCGGCGCACAGCAAAACCCCCGAACCGCAGAACACTCAAGTTCCACAATCCGGGGGTTTATGCATCAGTACTACTTCATCAGCTGATCGTCCGAGACGGGCGGCGGATAGAACGGCAAAGAAATCACGAAGGTAGCGCCGCCACCATCGGTCTCTTCAATGTGAATCCTGCCCTCATGCTGCTCGATAATCGCAGCCACAATGGACAGACCCAGACCCGTACCACCAGTCTCACGCGAACGTGAAGCATCGGTGCGGTAGAAACGCTCGAAGACGCGCTCGCGGTCCTCGCCGTGAATGCCGGGGCCGTGGTCGCGCACCTCCAGCACGGACAGCGGGAAGCCGTGAACCTCTTCGCGTACGCCCACCGCAATCTCCAGGGGAGAGCCGTCGGGGGTGTAGCGCATGGCGTTGGTCAGCAGGTTCGCCACGACCTGACGCAGGCGCGATTCGTCGCCGAGCACGGTTGCGGAGGTAGGTGCCACCTCTTCGTTCAGACCCACCAGGGACACCGCACGGTCGGGTGCCGTAGCGTAGGCGTCGTTACTTGCGTCCACCGCAAGGTTGAACAGGTCGAAGGGTGCCAGCTTGGATTCACGGCGCTCATCAATACGCGCCAGGGTCAGCAGGTCTTCCACGAGCTGACCCATACGCTTGGACTCCGATTCGATGCGGCTCATCGCGGTAGCGACGGCCTCATCGGTCGGTAGCGCGCCCTGACGGTACAGCTCCGAGTAGCCTCGAATACTGACCAGCGGGGTGCGCAGCTCATGCGAAGCATCACCCACGAAGCGGCGCATTTTTGCCTCGCTCTTCTCGCGGGCTTTGAAGAGCATTTCAATCTGGGTGAGCATCGTGTTCAGCGAAACCGCGAGGTTACCGATCTCATTGCTGGGGTTGTAGTCCTCAATACGCTGAGAGAGGTCACCGGCAGCGATCTTGGCGGCGGTCTGCTCCACGCGAGCCAGCGGCTCGAAGGTGCGGGTCACAATCACCCAGGTCATCGCAATCGCGGAGGCGAGAGTCGCCAAACCAAACGCGAAGGTCAGCACGCCCACGAGGGCGACCACCTGGTTCGTTTGTTTCAGCGGCATGGCAATGATGAGGGAAGCCGCCTCCGGCAAGCCTGAAGAGTCGTTGGCTTCAATGGGCACGGCGAGCACGCGCCAATCGGAGGAGCTGCCCACCGAATTGACGGTGACCGCCTCCTCGTTTTGCTTGCGAACCTTCTCTTCGGTCCAGCCCTGCAGCGCCGGCTCGCTGAACTGTTCGCTGTCCTCGGACTTGAGCGAGTACAGTACGTTGCCGTCCTTGTCGAGCAGGTACAGGCGGTAGGTGCTCAGGGATTGTTCCTGATTGCCGGAGGGGCGCACGGTCGCCAGCTGCACGAGTGAGGGGGCGCTGTTCTTCATCTCTTCGTCCAGCTGGTGCACCATCTGGGCGCGCAGAGCGGAAATCGCCACCAGGCTCGTCACCGCAATGGAGAGGGCGATGAGCATGGAGGTAATGAGTACCAGCTGGGTGCGAAGGGAAAGAGACTGGGGGATCCGGTCGAGGGGTTTGAGCGCCACGTTAGCCTCGAGAACCGCGAATCATGTAGCCCACACCGCGCTTGGTGTGGATGAGCGGTTCGTGGTTTTCACGGTTGTTGTCGATCTTGCGACGCAGGTACGAAATGTAGGACTCAACGATGGAGGAGTCGCCGTTGAAGTCGTACTCCCACACGTGGTCGAGAATCTGCGCCTTGGACAGCACGCGGTTGGCGTTGAGCATCAGGTAGTGCAGCAGGTTGAACTCGGTGGGGGAGAGGTCAATCTCTTCGTCACCGAGGAACACTTCGTGGGTGTCCACGTTCAGGGTGAGGGCGTCAACGCGCAGTACGGCGTCGTCCTCTTCCTGGACGCTGCGGCTACGGCGCAGAATGGCGCGGATGCGGGCGATTACCTCGTCGAGGGAGAAGGGCTTGGTGACGTAGTCGTCACCACCGGCACCCAGACCGGTCACCTTGTCTTCGGTGGCGTCCTTTGCGGTCAGGAAGAGCACGGGGGTGGTGGTGCCGTTTTCGCGCAGGCGGCGGGTCACCTCGAAGCCGTCCATGCCGGGCATCATAACGTCCAGGACAATGAGGTCGGGGTTTTCGGCGTGCGCCTTTTCGAGGGCTTCGCGGCCGTTGCCGGCGGTAACTACTTCAAAACCGGCGAAACGCAGGGAGGTGGCGAGCAATTCAAGAATGTTGAACTCGTCATCGACGACTAGGAGTTTTGCTTCAGCAGACATACTCTATCTTTCTCTCTGAATGGCAGGCTGTACTTGATAAGTGAATGATGTGTGTGAGCTTGCGGCTCAAATCTTTATGCCTTGTTGCGGCGCATGACCGACAGGATGAGTGCGGCCATGAGTGCGATAAAGGCGACGGGTAGGAGGACCAGCGGAATCTGGCTCATGAGGGCGGGCGGCGCTACCCCAACCCATTTCATCACGAGCATGGCGACTCCGGTGAGCAGGCAAATCAGGGCGAGAAGCGCACCTGCCGCGCCGAGCCAACGGATAGCTCCGGCGTAGGGAAGGGGAGCGGGCGCCTGGTCTGCGGTACTGCGCGTGTCCTGTACGGGTTCATTACTCATAAATTTAACCGTATCAGCTCACACACAGCTGTTAATGGGCGAAGCCCCAGATTTAGCGGTTTGAGACTCAAATTCACAGCGTATGCGAAGCTTGGGGCGGGCGCCGCAATGTTTGCGCACGCGAGATGCTTTAATAGGGGTATGTCTGAACAGGTTATTGAACTGCTCCCCGAAACTACGCCCGCTACTGACGCGCCTGCAGAGTCCGTTGCGCCTTCTGCCGCGCCTGAGAGCACCGACGAGGGTAGCGCTGTACCTGCTGAGACTCAGCCCTCCGTGAACGCTGAGGAGACTGAGGCGGCTGATACGCCCGCTGAGGAATCTGCATCCGAGGAATATACCTCTGAGGAATCTGCTGCCGAAGAAACCGCACAGAACGAAGACTCCACCCCCGACCCCTTCACCCCGCTGGATGAAGAGGTGGGCGCCCCCTCCCTGGGTGTTCCGCACAAGCTGCGCCGCACCTCCAAGGTGGATGAGATTCTTGCCGCCGCCAAGGATGTGGCGTTGCAGGGCGTTCAGGAAATCGCCCCGGCACACGCTATCGGCCTGGTGCACCACGTGCGCGCCGAGGAAGAGCGTCTGAGCACTCACCTTTTCGAGTGCACCCTGCCCGGTTACCGCGGCTGGTTCTGGTTCGCGACCCTCTCGCGTGCGCCTCGCTCCCGCGTGGCAACGATCTGCGAGGTGGGCCTGCTGCCCGGCGACGACGCGCTCATTGCGCCGGATTGGGTGCCGTGGGCTGACCGCGTTCGCCCCGAGGACCTGCAGGAGAACGCCGTGGAGGAAAACGCAGACTCTGCTGAGGATACTGAGGCAGAGGAATCTGCTGAGTCTGCTGAATTTGCTGAATCTGGTGAGTCTGTTGAGTCCGCTGAGAACGAATCTGCAGAGAACGAATCCGCTGTAGAAGAAACTATCGAGGCTGAGTCCGCAGAGTAAGCCTACCGTCTACTCCTCTTAATAAGGGGTGGGTTAGCAAAAGCGTATATATAAGGTGTCTTGAGTCGTCCAATGAGTTTTCATTGGACGACTCAATAACTTAAGCCGTGGCAAAAGCCGCTGAAAAAGTACATAATAGATTATTGAATAAGTAACGACTTAGGCAGTGCTATCTAAGTACTGTTGCGGTGAAAGCTGGGAGAGATATATGACAGACCTCATCGATACCACAGAGATGTATTTGCGCACCATCCTCGAACTGGAGGAAGAGGGTATTGTCCCCATGCGTGCGCGCATCGCTGAACGACTCGAGCACTCCGGCCCGACCGTTTCCCAGACTGTGGCACGTATGGAGAAGCACGGCCTGCTCACCGTTGAGCCGGACCGCCACCTCGAACTGACCGAGGAAGGCCGCCACAAGGCGGTCGAGGTGATGCGTAAGCACCGCCTGGCTGAGCGTCTGCTCTCCGACATTATTGGTCTGGAACTTGAGTACGTGCACGAAGAAGCATGCCGCTGGGAACACGTCATGAGTGACAAGGTGGAGAAGCGCATCCTGGAGATGCTCAAGGACCCCAAGTTCTCCCCGTACGGCAACGCTATCCCCGGCCTGGAGGATCTGGGCCACAGTAGTGAGAAGAACGACGAGCGTACCGTGCCCATGTCCCTGGCGGCACGCGACTCCGGTCCCGAGGACCGTTTCACTATCTCTCGTTTCCCTGAGTCCATTCAGACTGACGTTGAGCTGCTGAAGCTGCTGGCTGACGCAGGTATTGTCTACGGCGCTTCGGTGTCCGTGGTTGCCGGCCAGAACGATGACGTGATTGTTCACGCTGATGGCGAAGAGGACACCCTCTCCCTGGATATGGACGTGGCAAACGCAATCGTGGTCAAGCGCGGCGGCAACCTCTAAGCTCTAATTCTGAGAGTCTGCTAACCCAGTTCATGCTAAACGGTGGTATCGCCTTCCTTTGTGGAGGCGGTGCCACCGTTTTTGTGCACGTGTTAGGGCTGCTCGGTCTTGCGGGGGAGGCTTGCGGGGGAGGCTTCGGGAGGCTGAGGTGCCTAGTGGGTGGGGTATTTCAGAGTTTGGTCATGTGCGCGGGCGCATATACTCCTCTCTCAGAGTTTTAGCAACTGCGCTTGAGTGCATTTTTCGGGTTTTTCGCTTAAATCTAAGGTTGAAACTGAGGGAAACGCCGATGTTTGAGCAATCTCTGAGAACGGACATTTAAGAGATAAGGGTCATTTTTAAGAGTTTTGAACCCTGTCCTTAAGGGGTGCTGGTGCATTAAAAGCGAATGTGCATCCTTGTGAAACACCTAGTCAAGAGCCTTAAACGGTACCTGTTGGTTCCATTGAGAGGGGGTCAAACGCCTGGAGTGCCAAGTTTTCCCCCCAGGGTGAAAGTCCAAAATTTAAGCCCGAATGAAGTGACAACTGGGAGTTTTCTGTGTATTCTCGTTTCTGTGCCCAAATCCTCATCGTAAGAGGGCACCGTCGAAGCGGTTCCGCTGAGTTCTGCCAACGCTTCGATGAACGTCTACCCAATATGGCAGAAGCGGGGGACCCAATCCCCAAGCTGGGATACGGCATCTCAATCGAGAAGCCTCGGGGCTAAGTCACTTCGGTGGCCGAGCGAATCCATGCTCGAGCCCGACAGCTCACCTCGTCAGGCAATGGAGGAATTACCAATGGCTAAGAAGATCGTACGTACCGCAGGTGCAACCCTCGCAGCAGGCGCAATCCTGCTCGGCTCGACCGTTCCCGCGAACGCATTTGCACAGATCCCCGCTGCTGCTGATCTGTCCTACGACTACACCAACTACGAGTTCGACTACACCAGCTACAACACCCCCGCAACCACCTACGTTGCACCCCAGGCTCAGGCACAGCAGACCTACGTTGCTCCCGCAGCAGCTCCTGCACCCGCAGCTGAGACCGCCTACGTAGCACCCCAGGCTGAGACCCAGCAGGCTTACGTTGCACCCGTTGCAACCGAGGCTCCCGCTGCACCCGCAGCTTCCTCCGCTTCCACCGGTAACGCTTCCCGCGACGCAATCGTTGCAACCGCAATGAGCGGCCTGGGCGGCGCATACGTTTGGGGCGGCAAGACCTTCGGTGCATGGGACTGCTCCGGCTTCACCTCCTGGGTTTTCGCTCAGCACGGCATCAAGCTGACCGCTTTCACCTACGCAATGAAGAACGAGCTGCGCCCGACCTCTAACCCCCAGCCCGGCGACATCGTCTTCCAGAACGGCTACAGCCACGTTGGTATCTACCTGGGCGACGGCAAGATGATTTCCGCTCTGAACCCCACCAACGGTACCCTGGTGCACCCCACTTCCTGGATGTCCGTTGACGGCTACTACACCGCTCTCTAAGCCTTAGCGCATAAGAGCTGGGCCTAGCCCAACATACTTCTCAAAAGGCGCCTACCCCGCACGGGGTGGGCGCTTTTTGCGTACCCGAGAGATTCCGTGAAAATACCGCCGAGAACGCACCTTAGTATGGGCGCATTCTCGGCGGTATGTGTTTTAGGTGTATGCGGCTAGGACGCGAGAGCCTGCAGAAGCCCCTGCGGGTCCTGAGCCCACTCGCTGAGCTCAGCACTCAGATTAGCCCTCGCGGGCTCCTCCCAGAGCTGCAGAGCCTGTTCGGAGAGGAAGATACGCTTACGCCCCAGGGTCGAACGCAGGAAGGTCGTACGACCGGTGCGGAACGCCTCATCGTCAAAATGGGAGTACTCGCTACGCACCCCGCGCAGGTAGCGGTGGTAGCGTGCCGAATCAGCCGCCAGGATAGCCATATCGGCATCGAGGAAAAACTGAATATCCGCCGGCTCATAGCCCGCCGGTAGGTCGACAGACTCGGGCAACTCGTGGGTTGCCGTGGCACGCACCAGAAGGCTCACCATCTGTAGCTCGTGCCCGGTGAGCAGACCCGCGGTAACCAGCGGCTCCAGGGAGGTGCTCGCCAGCTGCTCGCTACGGCGCTCATCCTCACCCGGTGCACCCTCATAGACCGCGTCGTGGAACCACGCCGCCAGAACCAACGCCAGGGGAGTAGAACCCTGCGTGCGGTGTGCGTAGAGGCGGTCCAGATCGGTGAGCATCTGCGAAAGGTGCCCGCTGTGGTGGTAGGCGCGGTGCGGCTGCTCCCACGCCTGTAGCAGGCTCTCACCCAGTTCCGCTACCTGCGCCGTGAGTTGAGCCCGCAGCTCGGCAGGAACCTCCATGCGCTTGAGGCGGGGTGTAAACGCTGCCTCCCAGGCGCGAAGCAGACGCGGGCGAATCTTCTCGGGGCGCTCCTTCAGGGGAATCCGCAGACCGCTCGCAATGAGCGTGCGAGTCAGCTGCGCGCCGCTGAGCTCCTTCGCGCCCGCCCGTACTAGATCCTCGTAGAGGTGCGCCGGAACGTCGTAGTGGTCGCGGTCGAAGGCACGCTCACTGATGCCCGCCGCTGCGGCGAACTCGTGCAGTTCCGTCAGGGACACATCCGAAATGAGGTGCGAGAAGACGGTGCTGTGCGCGGGCCAGATGGGCGGGTCAATGTAGATGCTCATTCGTACATTGTAGGAGCGGTTCTGCCGCCGGGTGCGGGTGTCCTCAGGCGGTGAACACAGGGCGGTGAACACAGGCTGTGCGGACTCGCGGTGCGGGGTGCCTTATACTGGATAGGTACGCCCTCGTAGCTCAGGGGATAGAGCACTTCTCTCCTAAAGAAGGTGTCGGACGTTCGAATCGTCTCGGGGGCACACAGAATCGGTAGTCACGCCGGTACGAGAAAACCGCCCGTCGCTTGCATTGGCAGGCGCGGGCGGTTTCTCTGTTTCGGCACGTAACGAGCACTCAAGAAAACACGTTGTTATAGCTGAGACAGGTCAATCTTGCCCATCAGCAGGATCTTCTCGCGAGCGGCCTTATCCGCCATCAGCTCAGCAATATTGTGCGGGACAACCTGCCAAGAAATACCCCAGCGATCTACACACCAGCCGCAACGCTCCGCCTCAGGTATAGCCGAGAGCTGCTCCCAATAGTAATCAATCTCCTCCTGAGTACGGCACGAAAGAACTACCGAAACCCCCGGCGTGAATGTGAAATCGTGGAAAGTACCGGAATCAGTAGCCGCCATCCAGGTGCCATGCAGGTTGAAGTCGGTAAACATGACCGCATCTGCCTCAAAGGGGCTACCTTCCGGATAGTGGTACAGGGTGCCGCGGCGGGCATCATCAAACATGGAAATCCAGCCGTTGGTGGCTTCCTCTGCATTGCCGTGATTCGTGCCGCCAAACATGAAAGAAGGCACGACGAAGGGTCGCGGGTCGCCTGCAGGATTGGTAAGCATCAGCTGCCAGGTCATGCCGAAACGATCACGCACCCAGGCGTAGCGTGGGGAGAAAGGATACTCACCCAGTTCCATCAGCACACCGCCGGTACTTAGCTCTTCGTAGAGTTCATCGAGGTATGCTCGCGCTTGCGCCTCACCACCGAAGAGGAGCGGGTCAAAGTTTAGGATGCAACTGATGGACTGGTTCGGGACGTACCGGTCATCACCGTTAATGAGCGAGAGCTGGAAGCCATGGATGCTTAGAGTCGTGAGTCCGGGCACCTGTTCCATGATGGAAGCATCGCGAAAAACCCTGGTATAGAATTGTGCGGCTTCGTCGGCTGAGCCATTGCACCATAGGGCTATTGAGAGGCTCGGAGGTAAGGTCTGGGTCATGCGGTCATCCTAGCATGACTATTCTGCGCCACCGGTGTGCCGTTGCCGATATAGGACGTGCGGCGGATGACCGAGCGGGTGGGAGCCGCGGAGCAAATGCGGTAGCATGGAATATCGAACGTGTATTCTAGGCAGCGAGGTAGATGATGAGCGACAAGCCCGAACAGCAGAAGCAGCCCTTCACCGAACAGGACGGCCTGTTCGCCGCCGAACTCGTCACCCCCGCAGCACCGGTAGCGGATGACGAGCCGCCCTTCGACCCCTACTACGACGTGCCCCCTGCCGAGGACGACTACTACGCCCCTCCCATGGACGCCGCAGTGATGAATGCTCCGGTGATGGAGGAACCCGCACAGGACGTACCCGCCGCCCTGCCCACCGGCATGCCCGCCTACGGTACCCCTGCTACCAGCGCGCCCGTTCCTGAACCCGGCGCACCCGCAGCCTTCACCGCCGCAGACCCGCTCGGCGACTTCATGCCGCCCGCCTACCGCGTCGGTGGCTACGGCGATGACTTCGACCCCGCCGACCCCTACGGCGAACGCGCCCACAGCCTCAACGCCGTGGACCCTACCTCACTCACCGCAGGGCTCAACGAACGCCAGGAAGAAGCCGTGCTGCACTCCGGCTCGCCCTTGCTCATTGTCGCGGGCGCCGGCTCCGGCAAGACCCGCGTGCTCACCCACCGCATCGCCTACCTGCTCGCAACCCACCGCGCGACCCCCGGCCAGATTCTCGCCATCACCTTCACCAACAAGGCTGCCGCCGAAATGCGTGAACGTATTGAGGCACTGGTTGGCCCGCGCGCCAAGCACATGTGGATTTCTACTTTCCACAGCTTCTGCGTGCGCGTGCTGCGCCGTGAGGCCGCCGCCCTGGGTTTGAAGTCCACCTTCACCATCTACGATTCGACCGACTCGCAGCGCCTGCTGAGCCTCATCATTAAAGAGCTCAACCTGGACACCAAGAAGTTCACCGCCAAAGCCGTGGGCAACCGTATCTCCGCGCTGAAGAACGAGCTGGTCAGCGCCGAAGCGTACGCATCCCGCGTGGCGAGCGATAACCCGTACGAGAAGACCATCTCGCAGATTTACACCGTCTACACGCAGCGTCTGCGCGCCGCCAACTCCCTCGACTTTGACGACCTGATTGGCCGCACCGTCTTCTTGCTCGAGAAGTTCCCCGAAATCGCGAACTACTACCGCCGCAAGTTCCGCCACATCCTCGTGGACGAGTACCAGGACACCAACCACGCCCAGTACCAGCTGGTGCGTGAACTGGTCGGCGCCCACACGAAGGCACCGGCTGACCGCGGCCCCTACCCGGACGCCGTGCCCCCTGCCGAGCTGACTGTGGTGGGTGACTCCGACCAGTCCATCTACGCCTTCCGTGGCGCGGATATCCGCAATATTACGGACTTCGAGAAGGACTACCCGAACGCCCACACGATCCTGCTGGAACAGAACTACCGTTCCACGCAGAACATCCTCTCGGCGGCGAACGCGGTCATTGAACGCAACCCCGACCGTCGCCCCAAGAAGCTGTGGACCGCCTCCGGCGCGGGTGCGAAAATCATCGGTTACGTCGCCGAATCCGAACACGCCGAGGCGCGCTACATCACCCGCGAAATTGACCGCCTTGCCGATGAGCACGGCGTGCAGCCCGGTGACGTCGCAATCTTCTACCGCACCAACGCGCAGTCCCGAACCCTCGAGGACATGCTCATGCGTGCCGGCCTGCCCTACCGCGTGGTCGGTGGTACCCGCTTCTACGAGCGTAAGGAAATCAAGGACGCGCTGGCGTACCTGCGCGCCCTGAGCAACCCCGATGACGACGTGAACGTGCGCCGCATCCTCAACGAACCCAAGCGCGGTATCGGTGCCAAATCTGAGTCCGTGGTGGCGGAGTACGCGAGTGCGAACCGCATCTCCTTCTACGCCGCCGCACGCCAGGCAGCCGACATCCCCGGCCTGGGGGCCGCCGCAGTCAAGAAGTACGCCGAGTTCGTGCGCCTCATGGACGACCTGGCGCAGATCGCCCGCACCGAACCCGCCGCAACCTGCCTGGAAGCGGTCCTGGAGCAGACCGGGTACCTGGCGGCTCTGCGCGCCTCCAAGGACATTCAGGACGAGTCGCGCGTGGAAAACCTTTCCGAGCTGCTTGACGCCATGGTCGAGTTCGAGACCGAGAACCCCGGCGCCGACCTGGAGCAGTTCCTCGAACACGTGGCTCTGGTCGCCGATGCCGACTCGATTCCGAACCGCCCCGCCAGCGCAGAGGGTGAGAACGCCTCCGCCGCACAGATTGCCGCCGAAGCCGCTGAGGCGAAGGCGCAGGGCATGGTCACCCTCATGACCCTGCACACCGCCAAGGGCCTGGAGTTCCCCGTGGTGTTCCTGACCGGCATGGAGCACGGTCTGTTCCCGCATCAGCGCGTCCTGACCGATGAGAAGGAAATGAGCGAGGAACGCCGCCTGGCGTACGTGGGTCTGACCCGCGCCATGGAGCGCCTGTACCTGACCCGCTCGGAAACCCGCACCATGTGGGGTAAGAGCCAGTTCAACCCGCCCTCGCCCTTCCTGGAGGAAATCCCGGAGGAGCTGATTGAGTGGAAGCGCACCGCCGGTTTCTCGGGCTTTGGCACCTCCGGCATGGGTGCGTACGGCGCTCGCGGTGGCGGTTCCTATGGCGGCAGCTCCTACGGTAACTCGTACGGTGGCGGCTATTCGGGCGGTTCCCGTTCCGGCTATGGTTCCGGCGGCTACTCGGGTGGTTACGGCTCGGGCGGTTACAGTTCCGCTGGCTCGCGCGGCTCATACGATCCCTACGAGTCCCGCCCCGCACGCCGTTCTGAGCCGTCCACCGCGGATATTAACGGCTCGGCAGGCTACGGGCTGGCGGCGGCCACCTCGAAGGTGACGAACCGTTCCCGCGTGCACCAGAGCAAGGAGATCCCGACTCTGGCGGTCGGCGATACCGTGCGCCACACCAAGTTCGGTGAGGGCCGCGTGCTCGCCGTTGAGGGTAGCGGCGATAAGACCGTGGCGAAGGTCCGTTTCGGTTCGGAAGAGAAGCGTCTGCTACTGCGTTATGCGCCGCTGGAGAAGGTGGGCTAACGCGTCAGGCGTGCGAACCTAACAACGCAGATGGAAGGGCGGGTACCTGAGGGTGCCCGCCTCTCTTTTGTGCGCTGTACCGGGCGTGTTGTCCGCCTGCTGAGAAGGTGGCCGGGGCTTTGCAGAGCACGGCGGTAAACGCCGCATGTTCGCCGGTATTTCGCGGCGGATGGGGGAGTGCGAGTTCGGGTTAGTTGCCCGGTACACACCCTTTGGGTAGAACATACCCAAAATATTTGTGAGCTGAGTCGCTAAAATCTCAGATTTGGGGCTCTGTGAGTGCGAGCTCACGCCGAATCCGATAGAGTAGAGACGAGAGAAATTCCCCGCGTCAATGATGCGTGTGCGCCGGGTGCGAGAGACCCCTATCGCACCGTACTGACCACACGGGGGAACCTCCTCTAATGACCAGGCCGAGTGCACCAGTACTCGGCACCACTTCGAAGAAGAAGGACACCTGTGGACCTTTTCGAATACCAGGCGCGCGAGCTCTTCGCAAAGCACGGTGTACCCGTGCTCAAGGGCATTGTTGCGACCACCCCTGAAGAAGCAAAGGCAGCAGCTGAGGAAATTGGCGGCCTGACCGTCATTAAGGCTCAGGTTAAGACCGGCGGCCGCGGTAAGGCTGGCGGCGTTAAGCTCGCAAAGTCCCCCGAAGAAGCTTACGAGCACGCTAAGGCAATTCTCGGCATGGACATCAAGGGCCACACCGTTCACCGCGTGCTGGTCGCTGACGGCGCAGACATCGCCGAAGAATACTACTTCTCCCTCCTGCTGGACCGTGCAAACCGCTCCTACCTGGCAATGTGCTCGGTAGAAGGCGGTATGGAAATTGAGCAGCTCGCTGCTGAGCGCCCCGAGGCACTGGCAAAGATCGAGGTTGACCCGCTGGTTGGCCTGGACCAGGCTAAGGCTGAGGAAATTGCTAAGGCAGCAGGTTTCTCCGCAGAACTGCAGGAGAAGGTTGTTCCCGTTCTCGTTAAGCTGGGCGAAGTCTACACCAAGGAAGACGCAACCCTGGTTGAGGTTAACCCCCTCGTTCTGACCCCCGAGGGCACCATCCTCGCCCTGGACGGCAAGGTCTCCCTGGACGACAACGCAGAATTCCGCCAGCCCGAGCACGAGGCTCTCGTGGACAAGTCCGCTGAGAACCCGCTGGAAGCTAAGGCAAAGCAGTTCGACCTGAACTACGTGAAGCTGGACGGCGAGGTCGGCATCGTTGGTAACGGTGCAGGTCTGGTTATGTCCACCCTGGACGTCGTTGCATACGCTGGTGAGAACCACGGCAACGTCAAGCCCGCAAACTTCCTTGATATTGGTGGCGGCGCGTCCGCTGAGGTTATGGCTGCTGGTCTGGAAATCATTCTGGGCGACGAGCAGGTCAAGAGCGTTTTCGTGAACGTCTTCGGCGGCATCACCGCATGTGACGCAGTGGCAGACGGCATTGTGAAGGCTCTGGAGATTCTGGGCGACGCAGCAACCAAGCCCCTGGTTGTGCGCCTGGACGGCAACAACGTTGCTGAGGGTCGCCGCATCCTCTCCGAGGCGAACCACCCGCTGGTTGTTCTGGCTGAGACCATGGACTCCGGCGCTGACAAGGCAGCAGAGCTCGCTCACAAGGCGTAATCGCCAGCAAAGGATTTCAAGGAAGTAATATGTCTATCTTTGTGAACAAGGACTCCAAGGTCATCGTTCAGGGCATCACCGGTGGCGAGGGTACCAAGCACACCGCACGCATGCTCGCAGCAGGCACCAACATTGTGGGCGGCGTGAACGCTCGCAAGGCTGGTACCACCGTCACCCACAAGGCGAAGGACGGCTCCGACATCGAGCTGGACGTCTTCGGTTCCGTAGCTGAGGCTATGGAGAAGACCGGCGCGAACGTCTCCATCGTCTTCGTTCCCCCGGCCTTCACTAAGGCAGCAGTTCTCGAGGCTATCGAGGCTAAGATCGGCCTCGTCGTCGTCATCACCGAGGGCGTTCCGGTTCAGGACTCCGCAGAGTTCTGGGCAGCTGCTAAGGCATCCGTGGACGAGAACGGCAAGCAGATCACCCGCATCATTGGCCCCAACTGCCCCGGCATCATCTCCCCCGAGGAGTGCCTGGTTGGTATTATCCCGGCGAACATCACCGGCAAGGGCAAGATTGGTCTGGTTTCCAAGTCCGGTACCCTGACCTACCAGCTGATGTACGAACTGTCCGACATTGGTTTCACCACCGCTATCGGTATTGGTGGCGACCCCATCATCGGCACCACCCACATCGACGCTCTGGAAGCTTTCGAAGCTGACCCCGAGACCGAAGCAATCGTCATGATTGGTGAGATCGGTGGTGACGCTGAGGAGCGTGCTGCAGAGTACATCAAGGCAAACGTGACCAAGCCCGTCGTTGGTTACATTGCAGGCTTCACCGCTCCTGAGGGTAAGACCATGGGCCACGCAGGCGCTATTGTCTCCGGTTCCTCCGGTACCGCTCAGGCGAAGAAGGAAGCTCTGGAAGCAGCAGGCGTGAAGGTCGGTAAGACCCCCTCCGAGGCTGCAAACCTGATGCGCGAAATCTTCGCAGCGAAGTAAACAGCATAGTATTGCGGCAGATGCCGGTAGTCCATGAGGCTACCGGCATCTGTGCTTTAACCGGGAACTCAACAGAGACAGTGCCGAAGAACGCTCAGAGGCGCTGGGGGAGTGCGCTGGGGAAAAGAGGAGGGATAGAGCCGCTCCAGCTGTCGAACAGTGCTGGGATTTGAGGGTGCTTTTGAGATGTTTGAACCAGAGCGGTAGAACTTGCGACAGAAAGTAAGATTGTGCACATCCGCCCTCATAAGGTGCAGATATAACCTCAACCTTTGTATACTGGAGTGCATTGAGCCTAGTCAGAACCATTCTGAGCGGCTCTAAGAAACACCAAACACTCACAGGAGATCACTACACTCATGACTCAGCCCATCTCTCGCCGCACCATCGCAAAGGCAGGCGTCTGGTCCGCACCCGTCGTCGCAGCCTCCGCAGCAGTACCTGCCTACGCCGCATCCAAGGAAACCCCCGGCGTGCAGTACGGCGTGTACGTCAGCGTGCAGAACAACGGCGGCTACGTCGGCTACGCATCCTCCAACAACACCGGCACCATCAACCCGGCAAGCCCCGAGGCACACTTCACTGCCTCCGGCACCCCCGACTCCGACATCAACTGGGACGACGCAACCTCCAAGCCCAAGAGCGCAACCTACGTCAACGGCGAAGGTAAGTTCACCCCCGTCACCAACTCCCAGACCGGCGCAAACGGCGCCTACATGTCCTCCAGCGGCTTCTGGTGGTCCGTACCGACCAAGGACACCGCAACCGGCACCGGCTACATCCCCGGCAGCAGCGTCACCCTCGCGGCGGGCGCGACCTTCGTGACCGAGGTTGAGTACACCGTCGCCGCCAGCGCCCAGTCGCTCCTTAAGTTCGGTAAGATCAACGGCCAGGCATGGGCCCCCTCCGGTCGCAAGCTGACCGGTAAGACCACCGAACTGGTAGCCTCCGCAGGCCAGGCAAAGTACCTGTCCGTGGCGCAGACCGCCGGCACCTGGACCGCAGAAGTACCGACCGTCACCAAGAACTCCGACGGCACCTACACCTTCAAGGGTCGTATCGTCTACACCACCAGCAAGGCGTACACCATGAAGCAGTCCGGCACCAAGTACTACAGCCAGACCAACTTCATGCCGGCACAGCTGCGATTCCCGGCAAACGACGGCTGGGTCTCGTACAAGCAGACCTCCAGCGTGCAGGTTGCAAACCTGACCTACTCCGGCAACGGCGCGACCGGCTCGGAGAGCGTTTCCGGTCAGGCCACCACCGCGGAGATTCACCCGTAATAGATCAACCCCTCATGCAGGGTAAGAACATATAGAAAACCCCCGGCGGATGACTCACCCGCCGGGGGTTTTCTACGCTCGGGATGCACGGCGCAGGGGAGAGCGCGGAACATGCCCGAGCGGCTATATACACTTGTTGAAAGCCTATTTATGGGGTTCTTGATTAGCCGACCGTCGTACCGAACGCCAAACCCAGCAGGTAGGTCACGAACGCCGCACCAAAGCCAATTAGAATCTGGCGAACACCGCGCCTGAGCGGGGAAGTGCCCGAAAGCAGACCCACCACGCCGCCGGTGAAGCCCAGCGCCGCACCCACAAATAGCAGAGACAGCACCATCGCGAACACACCCGACAAGCCAAAGATATAGGGCAGAATCGGAACCAACGCACCCGAAGCGAAGAACGCAAACGAAGCAGCGGCGGCACCAATATCGGTACCCAAAGCCACGTTCTCCTCACGATCCCCATCCTCGCGGTGAGACAGCGACGGATCGCAGTCACAATCCAGGTAGCCGAAGCGCTCCATCGCACGGTGATGCGCCGCGTCCGGATCCATGCCGCGGGCACGGTAAATGAGCTCCAGCTCGTTCGAGTCCAAATCCAAATCGTGCGCAACACGCAGGGTCACCTGGGTCGGCTGGGATGCATCCAGCAGTTCACGCTGAGAGCGCACCGACACGAACTCACCCGCCGCCATCGACAGTGCACCCGCCAGCAGACCCGCAATACCCGAGAGTAGAACCATCGAGCTGGATGCGCCCGAGGCGGTAATACCCATAGTCAGCGCCAGGTTTGACACCAAACCGTCGTTAGCACCAAAGACTGCCGCACGGAAATTACCCGAAAGCTTCTCCCTGCCACTGGTCGCCAGGGCACGGATAATTTCCTCGTGAATCGCCTCGTCAGCCGCCATTTCCTCGGTGGCGTCCGGATCCTCAGCGTAAGGGGAGCGGGATTCCGCGCGCTGCGCCATCGCCAGAATAAACACCGAACCGAAGTTCTTCGCCAAGAACTGCAGTAGCTGAGATTGCAGGGACGGGCGCACGTGAACATCCGCGTGTTCGCCGAGCATGTCACGCCAATGTTGCTGGTGACGCTTCTCCGCCTCAGCAACCTGCAGCAAGATTTCGCGGTCGGTGCCCTCGGCGCGGCGAGCCAGGTAACGGTAGATGCGTGCCTCCGACTCCTCGTCGGCCAGGTAGCGGCGCCAACGCTTAATCTGCGCGGGGGAGGGGGAAGTAACCGCACTGTGGCGGGTCGGCTTGTGCTCGGTCGCCTCAGCTGCGGTCCTTTCGGCCTCGGCCGCGTCAGCTTGAAGCTTCTCGGTCTGCTCGCCGTACGTGTCTTCGCCGTGCTCGTTCGGGGCGTGCGTGCTCATATCTCTCTTTCCGCCGGATGCGGGTCGCGCCGGGTATCTCCCGGGCGCGCAATCATGCGTTTAATCTGTGTGTTCTGAGTTGATCAGTGAACCACTGTAGAGCACTCCGAACAGAAAATCTAGGACGGCCTAACCCGGTGTTATTGTTCGCCTCAACGTACTTTGTGATACCGCACGGGCGAGGACTCAAGTGCCGGGAAAGGTAAAAGTGGTTGGGAATAAGCGGGGCAGCTTCGAGTGTAAAAAGCCGGGCGGGTGCACCCTCCATAAGGAGAGCGCACCCGCCCGGCTTGTGACTCTAAAAGCTAACGCCTACATGACGTGCCGCTATAGGTAGGCTACAGTTTAGAGGCCACAACTTAGATGGTTGCGGCTTAGATGTTGCCTTCGCCGTTTTCCAGGAACGCGCGGATGAACCACTGGAACTTCTCCAGCTCAGCGGTCTGGCCAATCAGCAGGTCCTCGGTGATGGGGTCGGACTCGCCAGCGAATGCAATCGCCTTGCGGTGAGCCTCAATCACGCGGGTGTACACGTCGTTCAGAGCGTGCAGGTGGTCAGCAACGCGTGCGCGGCCGACGGGGTAATCCTCGACGGTACGCTGTGCGACCAGTGCGCCAGCCAGGCCGTTGGGGGTTGCGCCCAGGGTTGCCATGCGCTCTGCGATGGCGTCGACGAACTCGCGGACGGTGTCGACCTGGGGGTCAATCATTTCGTGAACGGCGATGAAGCCGGGGCCGGTCACGTTCCAGTGAGCGTGCTTCAGCAGCAGGTGCAGGTCGTTCAGGTCGTGCAGACGTGCCTGGAGAACCTCGGAAATGCCCTTGCCTTCTTCGAGGGTCAGGCCGGGTGCGGTGTAGTTTGCAAATGCCATGATGGTCTCCTTCATGATGCTGTGATGTTTGTGGTTCGGTGGGATTTGTCGCCCCGCCGAATCGTTATTATGAGTAAATCATTTTAAGGAACCGCTGTCAAGGTTATTTTGAGTAATTCGTAATAAATTGTCATCTATGTGTCGCGCCACACTTAAAAGCCCCTGTTCAAAAGGCGCTGCTTAAACGTGTCAGCCCCAAATGCCCGCGTGGCTCACCGCCCAAGCACGCACAAAGGGTGGGACGCGCGGTATCTCATATCGCGCATCCCACCCTTTATGGTGAAGCGTATTCAGTTTTCTACAGAGCTTCCGGCCTTTCTGTAGGGCTTCCCGCGTGCGAATCGGGCGGCTACGCCAGCGCGCGAACCGCCTCCAGGGTCAGCTCCTCATGCTTGAGGCGTGCGGTGCCCAGCTCCGCCGGAACCTCCAGCTCGCCCGGTACAACAATGACACGCATACCTGCCGCGGTCGCACTGCGCACGCCCGAAGGGGAATCCTCGAGAGCCACGCACTGAGTCGGGTCAACACCCAGACGCTCCGCCGCCAAAAGATAGGGCTGCGGGTCCGGCTTGGGGTTGGTGGTCTCATCGTTGCCAATAACCACCGAGAACGTGCCCTCGGGTGCCGCGTTTGCGGTGCGGCGAGCCACGGAGGTGGTTGCGTTTGTGACGATGGCGGCCGGAATCTGTGCATCGTGAACCTCCGAGAGGAAACGCTCAATGCCAGGAAGGAACTCGACCGGCTGCTGCGCCAGGGCCTCGCGCACCTTCGCCACCAGTCGATCGTTAATCTCCTCGTCTGGCAGGTTTACGCCGCGCTCGCGCAGGCGATCCAGGGTGAACTGCATGGATAGGCCCAGGCAGTCGAGGGTGTCCTGCTCGGTCCAGGTGCCGCCAAATTCTGCGGTGAGAGCAACCTTTGCGGCAGCCCATACGGGTTCGGTATCGACGAGGGTTCCGTCGTGGTCGAAGAGAATGGCGGCGGGGAAGGTGTTCGTAGTCGTCATGTCATTAAGCCTACCGGTTTATTTCTGGGGCGAGCGTAGGGTAACGTCCCCAATCGTCACCAAAAAATCTGTGCCCGCGTTCTGGGGGTTCTTGGCGATAGTGAGTAGCGCATCGGCGACGTCTTCACGGGCAATCGTCGGAATGCCTGGAGTTCGCTCGACACTCGCCATATCAAACACCTTCACCCCGCCCTTACCTGGCTTATCGGTCAGCCTGCCCGGATGTGCACGCGAAATATACGGCTGATATTCGGCAACCAGGGCGTCCGCCTTAACCTTGTCGGTAAAAATGCCGCGCATGATGACCTTGCATACCAGGCGCATGGGCAGGGACGCGGTCCGCATCGTATCGCCGACACCGTAGGCGCTCATCAGAACGCAATGCTTTACGCCTGCACCCGTGACCGCCTCCATGATGAGGGGCAGGCGCTCCTGCATGAACGTGGAGGAGAGAAATTCTCGCACCGTGGCTTTCTGACCCAGGATGCTGACCATCACGTCTTGCCCGGAGGATGCTGCGGCGAGCTGCTCGGCATCGTTCAGGGCTCCCGGAATGATAGTGAGATTTTGGTGTGCCCCCAAAAGTGTTAGCGCCTTGTCGGGGTTGCGCACGTAGGCGGTGACGGTGTGCCCCTCCTCTAGGGATTTGCGGATGAAGAGGTAACCGGTGCGGCCGGTTGCACCTAGAACCAGTATTTTCATGTGGGTCCCCATTCGTGACTGTGATTGTTGCGGGAGCCCGCAAGCGCCCAGCCTCGCAAGTACCCAGTCCGGTCAGTATAACAATGCGGTTTTGACTGGGGTTTTTGTCCGGGGCTTTTGTTTGGGGGCAGGGGGTGTGAGGTGGGGCAAAAAATACGAAAATTTTTTACAGGAGGCTTGCGAAACATAATTGAGTGGAGTAGACTCAAGTTATGTAATGCGGGGGCGCATAGGATAAGCCCCTCGAAACACGAAAGGAACATCATGGACAACAAGTTCACCACCAAGAGTCAAGAAGTCATCTCGGCGGCAAATACTAATGCTCAAACCGCCGGCAACCCCACTATTGAAACCGCGCACATCCTCAAGGCCCTCATGGACCAGCGCGAAGGCGTCGCCGTAGCAGTCCTCAAGGCTGCAGGCCTGGATGTAGACGCTATCTCCGAGGCCGCATCCGCCGAAATCAAGAAGCTGCCGAAGGCATCCGGTGCCTCCGTGCAGAACGCCTCCCTCAGCCGTGCCGCGCTTTCCGCTCTGCAGGCGGCACAGACCCGCGCCCAGGGCTTCGGAGATACCTACGTTTCTACCGAAATGATTCTGCTGGGCATTGCCAGCGGCACCGATAGCACAGCTGAAGCAATGCACAAGCTCGGCGCTACCGCAGAGCTCATTGCACAGACCATCCCCACCGTCCGAGGAGACCGCACCGTGGATACCCCCGACCCCGAAGGCACCTTCCAGGCGCTCGAAAAGTACGGCACCGACCTGACCGCCATTGCTCGCGCAGGCAAGCTTGACCCGGTCATCGGCCGTGACTCTGAGATTCGCCGCGTCGTGCAGGTGCTTTCCCGCCGTACCAAGAACAACCCCGTGCTGATTGGTGAGCCCGGCGTTGGTAAGACCGCCGTCGTGGAAGGCCTGGCACAGCGCATGGTTTCCGGCGACGTGCCCGAATCCCTGCGCGGCAAGACCCTCATCAGCCTGGACCTGGGCTCCATGGTTGCAGGCGCAAAGTACCGCGGTGAATTCGAGGAACGCCTGAAGGCAGTCCTCGAAGAAATCAAGAAGTCCGAGGGTCAGATCGTGACCTTCATCGACGAGATTCACACCGTCGTTGGTGCTGGTGCTTCCGAAGGCTCCATGGACGCAGGCAACATGCTCAAGCCCATGCTTGCCCGTGGCGAGTTGCGCCTGATCGGTGCGACCACCCTGGACGAGTACCGCGAGAACATCGAGAAGGATCCCGCCCTGGAGCGCCGCTTCCAGCAGGTGTACGTGGGCGAGCCCAGCGTCGAGGACACCATCGGTATTCTGCGTGGTCTGAAGGAACGCTACGAGGCACACCACAAGGTGCAGATTGCTGACTCCGCGCTGGTTGCTGCAGCAACCCTGTCCAACCGTTACATTCCCTCCCGTCAGCTGCCTGACAAGGCAATTGACCTGATTGACGAGGCAGCATCCCGCCTGCGCATGGAAATTGACTCCGCACCGGAGGAAATCGACCAGTTGCGCCGCGCCGTGGACCGCCTCACCATGGAGGAACTGGCACTTGCCGGCGAAACCGACCCCGCATCCGTGGAGCGTCTGGAAGCGCTGCGCAAGGACATGGCAGACAAGAAGGAACAGCTCGACTCCCTCAACGCCCGTTGGGAAGCCGAGAAGGCGAACCTGAACCGCGTGGGTGACCTCAAGACTGAGATTGACGAGCTGCGCTCCCGCGCAGAGGTTGCACAGCGCGAGGGTAACCTCGCCGAGGCATCTCGCCTGCTCTACGGTGAAATTCCCGCGAAGCAGGCTGAGCTGGAAGAAGCACAGCGCGCCGAGGACACCGCCAAGAGCGAGTCCATGGTCTCCGAAGAGGTTACCGCGGACGATATTGCCGAGGTGATCTCCTCCTGGACCGGCATTCCCGCAGGTCGCATGATGCAGGGTGAGTCCGAGAAGCTGCTCGAAATGGAGAAGCGCATCGGTGCCCGCCTGATTGGTCAGGAAGCCGCAGTGGTCGCTGTCTCTGACGCTGTGCGCCGCGCCCGCGCCGGTATCTCCGACCCGGACCGCCCGATTGGTTCCTTCCTGTTCCTGGGCCCGACCGGTGTTGGTAAGACCGAGCTGGCTAAGGCACTGGCTGAGTTCCAGTTCGATGACGAGCGTGCCCTGGTACGTATCGACATGAGCGAGTACTCCGAGAAGCACACCGTTTCTCGCCTGGTCGGTGCCCCTCCCGGATACGTCGGCCACGAAGAGGGCGGTCAGCTGACCGAGGCTGTACGCCGTCGCCCCTACTCGGTGGTCCTGCTCGACGAGGTTGAGAAGGCACACCCCGAGGTCTTCGACATCCTGCTGCAGGTACTCGATGACGGCCGCCTGACCGACGGTCAGGGCCGCACCGTGGACTTCCGCAACGTCATCCTGATTCTGACCTCGAACCTCGGTTCGCAGTACCTGGTCAACCAGGACCTGCCCTTCGACGAGCGATCCGAGAAGGCCATGGAGGTTGTGCACCAGGCATTCCGCCCCGAGTTCCTCAACCGACTGGACGACATCATCATGTTCCAGCCCCTGTCGGCTGAGAACCTGGGTCAGATTGTGGGTCTGCAGGTCAAGAGCATGGCTAAGCGTCTGGAGGACCGCCGCCTCACCCTGAACGTCACCCCCGCCGCCCTGGAGTGGCTGGGTAAAACCGGCTACGACCCGGCATTCGGTGCCCGCCCGCTGCGCCGCCTGGTACAGCGCGAGATTGGCGACCGCCTGGCTCGAGGCATCCTCTCCGGTGCAATCCACGACGGCGACACCGTGACCGTGGACGTGAACCCGGACGTTGCCAGCGACGGCCTGTCGGTGACCTCCGAGCGTGAGCAGAAGGCTGAGAACTAAGCTCAACCGGTTGGCTGGGCGGACTTAGCCTGTGGCTGAGTTTGCACATTCGAAACCATAAGAAATAGGCTGTGGGGTACCCTCGAAATGGGGGTGCCCCACAGCCCTTTAACGTGCGAGAACAACGTACGAGAGCACAGAGCATAGAGGAGAAGAATGGACCGCTGGACTGACCAGCAGAACTTTGCCGCAGCCGGTGAACAGCGCGAAGAAATCGCCTCCGTGCACCGTGCCGCAATCCGCTCCATTCAGCGAGTCGTCTCCGAGAACGCCACCCCGCACGACGAGGGGTACGCCGCCGCGGGTATTGCCGAGCTACTCAAGGCGGGTAAGGTTCTCGTGCTCACCGGCGCGGGCGTGAGCACCGAATCCGGCATCCCCGACTACCGCGGCCCGGGTGGTTCCCTGCACGATCACCGTCCCATGACCTACCAGGAATTTCGCTACGATGACGCCGCGCGTCAGCGCTATTGGGCGCGCTCCTACGTGGGCTGGCGCCGCATGCGCCGCGCCCAGCCGAACCGTGCCCACTATGCGCTCGCTGAGCTGGAGCAGCTGGGTGCCGTGAGTGGTGTGATTACGCAGAATGTGGACGGTCTGCACGCCCGCGCTGGAAGCTGCCGCCTGCTGGCACTGCACGGTGACCTCTCCCGTATTGTGTGCCTGGACTGCGGGCAGGACGAGAGCCGCGAAAGCCTGGATGCACGCCTGGACGCGGCGAACCCCGGCTACCTGGCGCGCCTTGAAGACGAAGACCTGCGGGTGAACCCTGACGGTGACGTGGAGCTGGACGAGCGCTATATCCGCGATTTTCAGATGGTGCCCTGCATCGCCTGCGGTTCGACCCGCCTCAAGCCGGATGTCGTGTACTTTGGCGAGTCCGTGCCCGCCGAACGTAAGGCACTCAAGGACGCCATGCTCGCTGAATGTTCGGCGCTACTGGTGGTGGGCTCCTCGGTGGCGGTTATGAGCAGCTACAAGATTGTGCTGGAGGCTCTGCGCGCCGGCAAGCCGGTCGCCGTCATCAATGGCGGTCCGGGTCGTGCGGATGCGAAAGCAACCTACCTGTGGCGCAGCGGCGTGGGTGAGGCACTGGAACTCATGCTCGACGCCGTTGACGTTTAAGGTTGCAGGGAGCGTTGCCGGGAATGTTGCAGAGGTCTAGACGGCGCTGTTTCTGCAGTGAATGCTGTTTCTCTGGCGAATTTTGCCGCGCGTGCACTGACCCAAAGTTAAGTGCACGAAAGTGCTATTTTGTGTTGCAAGTCATTGCAAATAGCCCCTGGACAGGCGGATACACCCATCGTGCGGGGATAAAATGATGGGATGGACATTCGACACACTATCACTCGCTTCGGTGCCACCGCCCTGATCGGTTGCGGTCTGGCGGTCACCGCAATCCCCGCAACTTTCGCTCAGAACAGTGAAGAGTCCGTCACCCACGTCTACTCTGACAAGGCTGCTTCCCACATTTCTGAGGTCTGGTACAAGGGCGAAACCCTGAAGATTACCGGTGAGGGCTTCCTGACTCAGGACGGCACCTCCGGTTCCGTTATCGCCATTAAGCTGAACAAGGGCTCCGTCAAGATTGACGGCAAGGACTACCTGGAAGTTCAGGCTGACGAGAAGGGCAACTTCTCCGTCTCCATTCCCTGGCAGAGCGACCTGGACGATCGCATCTCCGTGGACGTCTACCTGCTCTCCGGCTCCCTGAAGGACAACGACACCTCCCGCGGCGGTAAGGCTGCAACCGTGAAGATTGAGGCTCGTTCCGTTCAGGAAGCAACCCCCTCCGCTTCTGCGAGCGCTTCGGCAACTGCTTCGGCAACCGCTTCTGTGGTGGCTATCCCCTCCGCTTCTGCTACCTCCTCCGCATTGGTGGCGCCTTCCGCATCTGCTACCCCCTCGGCTTCTGCGACTGTTTCGGCTTCTGCTTCGACTACTGCCGCTGATGAGGTTGTTGCCTCCGTGGATGCAAAGATTAAGGACCGCGCCGAGGAGAAGGCTTCCGCCACCGCTTCGGTGAGCCCCTCGGCTACCGCATCGGCTTCTGTGGTGGCTACCCCCTCCGCTTCGGCTTCTGCTGATCAGAACGCAGCCGTTGCGAACGAGGCGAAGGATCAGCTGGGTGATTCCACCTCCGCTACCGAGCAGGTGACCGCTTCGGCTGAGAGCACTCGCTTCGCGAACTGTGCAGAGGTTGCGGCCGCTGGCTTGGCGCCCATGCACGAAAGCCACCCGGACTTCCGCAAGAAGTTTGATAACGACGGTAACGGCCTGGGTTGCGAGGTCATTAACAGTGAGGTGACTGACGGTTCCTCCTCCAACAGCTCCTCGGGTTCTTCGTCCCGTAACTCTGGTGGTCTGGATAACCTGGGCGGCAGCTCTTCCTCTTCGAGCAGCTACACTTCGAGCCGTGCTCAGCGCTCTTCCCTGGCTAACACCGGTGCTTCTAACGCCTTCACCATTGCTGGTATGGGTCTGGTAGCTCTGGGTCTGGGTGTTGCTGGCGTGTCTGCTGTGCGTAAGCGCAAGAACTCCTAAAAACTGTTGCCGCCCGGTGCGGTGTGCATGAGGGTCCCTTCCCCTGAATGCTTTCGAGTGTTCGGGGGAGGGGATTTTCGCGTTTAACGGGGTGGTTTTTGCTATTGGGTTGTGCTGATGGGATGGGGTATGTACCTGTTAGTTTCTTCAACGTCGGGTTGAGAGTTTAGGTGTGCACGGCGGTGCAAAAGGCTTATATAGTTCAACCATGCCTTCAATAAACCTTCAAGAAAAATATGTTTTGTGAGTCAGGTCATGGCAAATTAGCGTCTTGGGAGCCGGTATCCCAAGCTTCGCTCGTTAGAATGGGTGGCATGAATATTCGAAACAACATCGCACGCATTGGTGCCACCGCCCTCATCGGCTGTGGCCTCGTTGCTACTTCCGTCCCCGCGACCTTCGCTGTTGAAGGTGCGCCTCAGGTTGTCCACACCTACGCAGACTCTGCACAGTTCATCGCCCCCGACGTATGGGTTGAGGGTCAGGGTCTGAATATTGGCGGCGAGGGTTTCAAGACCGCTGACGGCACCTCCGGTTCCGTCCTGGCACTGAAGCTGAACAAGGGTGCTGTCAAGATTAATGGCCAGGACTACCTGGAAATCCACGCTGACGCGGCTGGCAACTTCTCCGTTACCATCCCCTGGCAGGAAGAGCTGCACGGCAGCGTTTCCGTTGACATTTACCTGCTGTCCGGCTCCCTGAAGGACGGCGACGTTCCCCGCGGCGGTAAGGCAGCTACCGTGACCATTAAGGTTGCAGAGCAGCCCGCTCCCGCACCTAGCGAAGAGCCCACCCCGGCTCCCTCCGAGGATCCGACCCCCGCTCCCTCCGAGGACTCGACCCCGGCTCCCATTCAGGATCCGACCACTGAGGCTCCCAAGCCTGCTGAAGAGACCTCCGCACCCGCAGTTGAGGACGCTAAGGAAACCAAGCCCGCTGAGGACCAGAAGCCCGCCGAAGAGCAGAAGTCTGAAGACCAGAAGTCTGACCAGGCTTCCGACTCCTCCGCAAAGGGCGAGAAGACCGACAAGTACCAGAACTGCGCCGACGTGTGGGCAGACCGTGGTGGCCCCATTTACAAGGGCGACCCGGACTTCCGCGAGAAGTTCGACGCTGACGGTGACGAAAAGGGTTGTGAAGAGCAGCCGAACTACGAGAACTCCAAGTCCGACAGTGTTTCGCTGAGCTCCGGCTCGAACGACAACCTGGGCTCCGGTTCTTCGAACGCATCCTCCAAGAGCTCTTCTTCCCTGGCTAAGACCGGTGCATCCGATGCGATGACCGCTGCTGGTCTGGGTCTGATTGCTCTGGGTGCTGGTGGCGCGACCATCGTGGCAACCCGCATGCGCAAGAAGGCATAATAACGCCTAGTCGCTAAGTTTTTAGCTGCTTTTATGGGCTCCCTCCATATCGGAGGGAGCCCATTTTTTGTGCTTTTTGAAGCTGTGGGATGCTCCGTCAAGGACACGAGAAAAGAGAAAAATTACGATTGAATAGCGCCACGATAAGTGTATTTATTAGAGACATATAACACTTATCTCTAAGTTAAGGGCAGCACAGGGTAAACACAGGCTTGCACGGGAATCTAGATACTACAAAGAACGCACAGCTTGGAGCTGAAGAACAGACAGCAAAGAGCACCGCGAACATCACGACACGATATCTGGAGCACCCAATGACTATTCTGACCATGGCACTCGCCGACGCTATAGCCATCGCAGCTCTCTGCACCCTCTACATGGTGCGGCACCGCAACCGCGAACTGATGATTTCCTACGCGGTCATCAACGCCGGCATCTTCACCGTCTCGGTGGCGCTGGTATCCGCCGGATCGAACGCATCCGCTATGGGTATGGGCCTCTTCGGTGTCCTGTCGATTATCCGATTGCGTTCCACCGCCCTGAGCCAGCGCGAGGTGGGTTACTACTTCGTAGCCCTCTCGGTCGGCATGATTGCAGGTGTGAACATTAGCCCGGCGTACATCGCCTTCGGCCTCATGGCTACCCTGGTCGGCCTCATCGCGATTCTCGACTCGCGCAGCGCCCCGGTCTCTACCGATCAGACTCAGACCGTTACCGCCGATCGTGCAATCAGCGACGAGGAAGAGCTCAAGGCATACCTGAGCGCTCGCCTGGGTTACACCGTCACCTCGGCGAAGATCACCGAGCTGGACATGGTGAACGACCTGGCCCGCGCCACCGTCACCTACCAGCCCAAGGAAACCACCGAGGGCGGCACCCCCGCGGCAGGGGAGGCGGCTCAGCCTGTAGCCGCTCAGACGGTAGCATCGCAGGCTCCTGCGGCTTACTCGGCAGCACCTCAGGTTCCCACAGCCGAGGCGCACACCACCCTGGACACCCGGATGGTTCCGCTCCAGCGCACCCTGGTGGGCAAGTAAGACCAGCCGGTATAAAAGCCTCCGATTCACTCCAACTGCACAAACTCTCCGATACCCACGACACGCCGCCCCCCAGCGCACAGCACGCAGGGGCGGCACCCCAGAAGGACGAAGACCCATGACTAACGCAGCCGCAAACATCATTCCCACAGAGTGGAAGAGCATCAGCCTCGAAGCCATGAACGAAAAGGCAGCCATGCAGACCCGCGTGGACCGCAAGTACATTGTCGACGCAGAAACCGCCGCCAAGGTACTCTCCACGCTCGACGCAGACGCCTCCGTCATGGAAATCGATGGCCAGCGCGACTTCGCCTACGACTCGGTCTACTTCGACACCCCGCAGATGCAGAGCTACCACTCGGCAGCCTACAGCCGCGACGACACCTTCAAGATCCGTACCCGTAGCTACCTGGACTCGGAACTGACCTTCCTGGAGGTCAAGACCGACGGTGAGCAGGATATGACCGTCAAGAAGCGTATCCCGTACACCTTCGAGAACCGCGATACGCTCACCGCGGAAGGTCACGAGTACATCACCGCAGCACTCGGCGATATCCTCGCCGGCCCCGTGCACAAGCTGGAGGCGGTTCTGACCACCGGCTACCGCCGTACCACGGTCTTCCTGCCGCAGAGCGAGAAGAACCCGGTCGCCTCCCGTATGACCGTAGATAACGCCCTGACCTGGACCCCCATGTCCGAGAACATCCTCATGGCGGGCGTGAACTACCGCAACTTCCACGGCAACCTGGTCGGCACCACCTACGGCCTGCCGAATGCGGTCATCATCGAAACCAAGTCCGGCGTGGAGCCCTCCGTGGCAGATCAGCACCTCTGGGATGCGGGCATCACCCCCGCGAAGATTTCCAAGTTTGCAACCGGTATGGCGGCGTTGAACCCGCAGCTGGCAAGCAACAAGTGGGAAGAAACCCTGAAGAACTGGATGCACCTGGAACCGGTCAATGGCACCCGCCTGAACGTGGATGACATGACCGAAGAGGACTACCAGAAGCTGCTGACCGAGCGTTTCGCAGCCGCCTAAAACGGCAATCTGGCTATAACAACAATCTGGATGCGCGGGTAGGGTAGCGCACCTACCTTACCCGCGTCCCCAGCCCCCTAACCTATACCCCCGAACCAAGCACAACATCGGCCTTATTCGCCCCACACAGGCAATAACCGCTCTCACACATATTCACATTTCACATACGTCTTACCCCTGTGGCGCTGGCTCTACGCGAGTGGTCACCCAAACACAAAGGAAAACCCGTGAAAAAGAGCAATATGATTAAGAGCGCAACCTCCATTACCCTCCTGGCAGCCCTGGCGTTGACCGGCTGCTCGGCAACCTCGGCATCGAATGCCAGCGCTTCGAGTGCAATCAGTACCTCCGCTTCGAGCACTTCGGGCACCACGTCGAAGGTGGCAGACTCCTTCTCCACCGACGTGAAGAGCGGAGCGAAGCTCGCCGAGGACACCCACTACTCTGCGAAGGATCTGACCTGGGATTCCTCCAGCGAAGTTACTATCGATCTTTCTAACCCGACCGCGACCGACGGTGTGACCGTCAGCGACGGCGTCATCACCATCACCAAGGCGGGCAACTACAAGCTCACCGGCACCTACGATGGCCAGATTAAGGTTGATGCAGCCGACAGTGACATGGTCCGCCTGATCCTGAACAACGCGACAATCACCAACTCCACCGGTGCAGCTATCAACGTTGTTGAGGCGGACGAGGTCGTTATCTACACCGCCTCGGGTAGCACGAACACCGTCTCTGACGGCTCCTCCTACTCGGATACCGCCAGCGGCAGCCCCGATGCAGCTATCTACTCCAAGAGTGACCTGACCCTGGCGGGCGAAGGCACCCTGAAGGTTGAAGGTAAGTACGAAGAGGGTATCCACACCTCTGACGGCCTGGTCATTGCCTCCGGCACCCTGGAAGTGAACGCGGCAAACACCGGCATCAAGGGTAAGGACTACGTCGATATCCTGGACGGCACCATCACCGTGACCGCAACCAAGGACGGCATCAAGGCAACTAACGACACCGACGGCAACCGCGGCTGGGTACGCCTGAGCGGCGGTACCGTGAACATCTCTGCAGGTGATGACGGTTTCAAGGCTGAGCGCGTGCTTGAAATCTCCGGCGGTACCCTGAACATTACCAGGGCGAACGAGGGTATTGAGGCGCAGTACATCAACATCCTGGACGGCACCGTGAACGTGACCAGCTCCGATGACGGTATCAACGCCTCGTACAGCACCACCTCGACCAGCACTGAGTCGGCTACTGCAACCTCGACTACTGCAACCTCGACTAAGCAGAGCGCGCAAGGTGGCCAGAACTCTGCACCCCAGGCACCCAGCGGTAGCGCAGGTCAGGCACCTGCAGGTGGCGGTCAGGCTCCCTCCGGCACCATGGGTCAGCCCCCGGCTGGCGGTGGCGCAGGCGGTGGCATGGGTGGTGGTGGCGGCACCTTCGAGGTCGTCGACGCAACCATCAACATCACCGGCGGTACCGTCACCGTGAATACGAACGGCGACGGCATCGACTCCAACGGCACCGCAACCCTCTCGGGCGGCACCCTGATCGTGAACGGTCCCTTCACCGGCGGTAACGCATCCCTGGACACCAACGGTGACCTGCTGCTCAACGGCACGACCGTGGCCGCGGGTAACTCCGGCGACATGTTCGAGGCACCCTCGACCAACTCCACCAGCGGCTACGTGAAGATCAGCAACGTATCGAACCTGAGCGCAGGCACCACCGTACAGGTGACCGACTCCTCCGGTAACGTGGTGGCGAACTACAAGGTGACTAACTCCAGCACCGCACTGATCCTGGTCTCCAGTTCCAAGATCACCAAGGGCGAGAGCTACACCGTGTACACCACCACCGATAGCGTGGATGCCTCCAGCACCACCCTGGCTTCTAACGCCACCTCGCTGGGCTCCTTTACCGCAAGCTAGCAGCTCCTTCGCCGCAGGCTCAGCGGCAGGGGGCTCTCCCTTAGACCCCGTGCGGGATGTCATGACCTGCACGGTACCCTCTCTGAACCCGGTCTTGTGAGTGAGCCGGAGGCAGAGACACTCGCCCCGCATCGGATGTAGTGATATATCCGGTGCGGGGCTACGTGTTATATAGGGTGTGTGGCGTCTGGGGTAAAAAAGCCGCGGGTGCAAAATAAAACGGTTGTTCCGGTGCGAAGAAGTGTCATGATACGCAAAATAGGTGCCGTTGAGCGAGACATTCAGGGCTGAAACAGGGTACTCTATAGTGTAGTAAAGACTGTTGAACGATCCGAGAGCGATGCGCCGCGCGTGCTGTTCGCCTCGGACAGGATGAAAGAGGGGGTCACGCCATGGGGCGCGGCCGTCAGAAGGCTAAAGCAACTAGGCAGGCTCGGGAGATGAAGTACTTCAGCCCCGAGACCGACTACAGCGCACTCGAGCGCGAGCTCAGCAGCGCGAAGAAAACGAAGTCCTCCGATTCGTCCCGCCGTCGCTATGACGACGAGGACGACTACTCGGCATACGCAGAAAAGTACGCGTCCTACGAGGATGAGGCATAAAGAATACGCGGAATGATTCGGTGCATATCGACCGAGCGTATTTCATAGATGATGAACCGGCTTGAGGCCCCGTACGGGGTGCTCAGCCGGTTTTTTCGTGCCTTCGAGTGGCCACGTGCGCGTGGGGGAGTGGGGATGCGGTGGGTGCTCAACTGCTTGGTACACACAGCCAGTACACATGTTTATACATGGGTGTGTATAGCATCTTCTGGTAATACGGAACAGGCAGTAATAAAAAAGCCTGGAATGAATAAGCATACATAGCTTCTGCACAGCTTAGTAATGCCTGGCACAGAGAATAGCCCGGCATTCTAGAGACATGAACAACGAACAGAACATGACTCAGAACATTGACCAGGCCACCCAGACCGCAGCGGAACAAGCTAACGCAGCGCAAACCGCTGCAGAGCAGAAGCTAGCCAAGAAGAAGCTCACCCGTCGAATTTTCATCGGCGGCGGCCTCGGCGCACTCGCAGTAGTTGGCGGCGGCGCAGGCTGGGCGTACAACCGCTACCTGGCAGAGCACACCGAAATCGAAGATACCACCGCCTACGAGGCGGCAGCAGCCCAGGCAAACGCAAGCGCCTCCGGCTCCGCCACCGCAGATCCCACCGAACTGACCGGCGTGAAGGTCAACGGCCAGAGCCTCACCGCTAACGAAGGCTCGATTACCATCACCTCCACCACCACCGGCAGCGGCTCGGACGCGGTCGTCTCCTTCGTAGCAGACATCAAGCTCGACAACGCAACCCTGCTGCGAAGCGCCTTCGCCAACAACAAGTTCGGCCAGAACATCATCGACACCCCCTCGAACATGGCGTCCGAACACAACGGCATCTGGGCGATCAACGGCGACTACTACGGCTTCCGTACCACCGGCATCGTGATCCGAAACGGTGTTGTCTACCGTGACTCCGGTGCACGTGAAGGCCTCGCCTTCTACCGCGACGGCTCCGTCAAGCTCTACGACGAAACCGCAACCAACGCCCAGACCCTCGTCAACGAGGGCGTGTGGAACACCCTCTCCTTCGGCCCCGCACTGGTCAAGGACTCCGCAATCGTCGACGGCATCGACAGCGTCGAAGTGGACACCAACTTCGGTAACCACTCCATCCAGGGCTACCAGCCGCGAACCGGTGTGGGCGTGCTCGGCACCAACCACCTGGTCTTCATCGTGGTCGACGGCCGCTCCACCAACTACTCGCGCGGCGTGACCATGCCCGAGTTCGCCCAGATGTTCAAGGACCTCGGCTGCGTGAGCGCCTACAACCTGGACGGTGGTGGCTCCTCCGCCATGGTCTTCAACAACAAGCTGGTCAACCGCCCGCAGGGTGGCACCAAGGAACGTGGCACCAGCGACATCCTCTACATTGCAGGGAGCGCATCGTGATTATCCTGATACCTGCCTATAAGCCGGACCAATCACTGGTCCGCCTTGCCCGGGCCCTGCGCAAACAGGACCCTGCCGCCGAAATCCTCGTGATTGACGACGGATCCGGCAGCACCTACGCACCCATCTTTACCGAACTGCGCATCGACGGCGTGACCGTGCAGATCCACCCCGCCAACAAAGGCAAGGGTGCGGCACTGCGCACCGGCATCGCCTGGGCGAAAGCAAACCGCCCCGGCGAGGTCATCGTCACCGCCGACGCGGACGGCCAGCACCTACCTCGGGACATCTTCCGAGTGGGTGTGCGCACCGAAACCGCCGCAGCGGCAGGTCAGCGGAGCATCATCCTCGGCGTGCGTACCAAGCCCGACCCGAACGCCGGCGAAGAAGGCACCAAGGTGCCGCTGCGCTCCAAGATTGGCAACAGCGCAACCGTAGGCTTCTTCGCCTTGGCGACCGGAGCCCGCGTGGCAGACACCCAGACCGGTCTGCGCGGCTTCACCCCGCAGATCCTGGACTGGCTACTGCAGATTCCCGGCGATAAGTACGAGTACGAGTTCTCCATGCTGCTGCGCGCAACCCGCGCAGACGTGGAACTGGTGCAGGTACCCATCGTGAAGGTCTACGAGCCCGGCAACCCGACCAGCCACTTTAGGCCCCTGCAGGACTCGGCGCTCATTTACGCACCGCTGCTTGCCTTCCTGGCATCGTCTTTCCTGACCGGCTTCCTCGTGGATGCTATCGCCCTCTTCATCCTGGTGGGCTTGGGTGCTCCGCTCCTGGCAGCCGTAGTCGGTGCACGTATCATCTCGGCGCTGACGAACTTCACCGTCAACCGAATGCTCATGCACGACGGAGGCGCACGCCCCTCGGCATCTTCCTCGCTGGTGCGGTACGCCGTGCTGGCGGTGGGTATCCTCGCAGCCAACGCGGCTCTCATGGAAGCCCTAACCGGTCTGGGCGCGTCCCTGCTGGTTGCCAAGATCCTGACCGAGCTGATCCTTATTCCGGTCAGCTTCGCGGTCCAGCGCCGCTGGGTTTTTCTACCCGCCAAGAGTCAGGAAAAGCTGCGAGCGAAGGAAATTGCCACCAACGCACCTTCGGGTCTGCGCGCGGTGAGCTACGAGTCCGCTCGCATGGAGGCAGCCGGTATCCGTACCGGTGTGCGCGCCTCCCAGGTACGCCCCTAGCGGCTAGTTCACTAGGGGCTACCTACAAAACTTCTCCCACCTGTCAGTCGTGAGGGTGGGTGGGAGATGCAAGCTGCAGCACCACAAGCGGCAGCATTCTGTTCACGAAAAGCCCCCGCTGAAAATGAACTGCGCCCCGAAACTTGGACGCTATAAATAGTAGCCGCTATGCAGCTTCCTGCAGGGCCTGATCCCGGTACTCTACCGGGGTCAGGCCCCTAAGCTTTACCTGGCGCCTTACCGTATTCCAGTGCATGATATAGGCGTCAAGGTCAACCTTGAAACTCTCAAAGGTCTGCCAGTCTTGGCCACGAAAAAACTCGTCCTTAAGGTGTCCGAAGACCTGCTCAGTGGCACCGTTGTCGATGCAGTTGCCTTTGCGTGACATGCTCTGAATAAAACCATTATCAGCAAGCGTTCTGACATAGGTCTCATGCTGATACTGCCAACCCATATCCGAATGCAAAACCGGTTCAACCCCTTCAGGTTTAGCATCCATGAGTACCTGAAGCATCTCTTGCTGCTGGGCAAGATTAGGGCACATCGAGATGGAGTGGGCAACAATCTCCTTGCTGGCAAAGTCATAAACCGGAGCGAGATAGGCCTTACCAAAGGAAAGCTTAAACTCGGTAACATCGGTACCCAACTTCTGCCAGGGGCCATCGGCCTTGAAGTTGCGACCGATGATGTTGGCGAAACTTTGCCCCGCCTCCCCTTTGTAGGAGTTGTACCTGTGGTAGGCCCTCTCGCGGCGTATACCGCAGCGCAACCCCATCTGACGCATCATCTTCAAGACCGTCTTATCGGCGATGCGCACCCCCTCCTCCGCGCGCAGGCACATAGCTACCTGCCTGTGACCGCACCCGTTGGGGGTTCGCG
>NZ_KV817361.1:0-487 GCF_001814645.1 Rothia sp. HMSC076D04
GTCGCGGCCGATGATGTTGGCGAAACTTTGCCCCACCTCCCCCTTGTAGGAGTTGTACCTGTGGTAGGGCCTCTCACGGCGTATACCGCAGCGCAACCCCATCTGGCGCATCATCTTCAAGACCGTCTTATCAGCGATACGCACCCCTTCCTCAGCGCGCAGGCACATAGCTACCTGCCTGTGACCGCACCCGTTGGGGGTTCGCGAAAAGATCTGGGCGACCTTGGGACGTAGCTGCACTCTGGTTGGCTGCTGGGGGTGAGCCAGTGCGTAGTAGTAGCTCGACCTGGCAAGGCCAGCAGCTTCGAGCAGATCACGCACCGCGTGTCCCTGCCCTGAAAGCTTAGCGACCACTAGGGCTTTGTCCCGGTTTGGGAGCGCTTCTGCGCCTTCAGGGCAATCGATTTTTTTAGGTACGCCACCTGTGCCTCAAGCTTGCGCACGCGCTCTTCGAGTTCCTCCTCACGCGTTGGCGGCACCGCCCGCA
>NZ_KV817362.1:0-272 GCF_001814645.1 Rothia sp. HMSC076D04
GATTAATCGACGCCAAGATAAGAAAAAAGAAGCACAGGGAATTTACATTAAGCGAGTAACTCGCGCTGAGACGTTACTCTGTCTATTCATTCCGGTGTTCCCTTGTCTTTCTGTTATAGCGAATATTCAAAGTGAAAATGTGAATATCTGGTTGAATGTAGCAATTACTATTTTTTTATTTTTCTGCTATCTTTATGCCCGCTATGTTTTTGTCGCTTACGTGAAGTTCTCCCCCGAGGGTATTGAGCAGCGCGTCTGGTCAGCCAACCCGA
>NZ_KV817363.1:0-64745 GCF_001814645.1 Rothia sp. HMSC076D04
TATTTAATGCGTCCAAGTTTCGGGGCGCAGTTCAGAATATCCAGCACGGGGGCTTTTGCGTGCCCATTCACGGGCGAAAACTATAGAAGTGAACTACTGAATCACAAAGTTCACCTGAGCCGAAGTCACACCATTCACCGTGGCAGTCGCCCAGTAAGAGCCCTTCTGAGCGGTCGAAGCGGAGGAGCAACCCAGGACGTTGATCTTACGATCCCACGCCAGGTCGGCTGCACCCTCAGCACCTGCGGCTACCTCAGACTTCTGAACGGCGGTCGCCGCGCACAGGCTACGGGTGTACACCTGAGCCGCACCGGAGGTGATGTTCAGGTCCACGCCGGTGTTCGCACCCTCGCCACCCACAGCGCAGGGGGTCTTCGAGGAGTTCGTGTAGGTCACGTGGAAGGACACCTGCTCACCGGCCGCGAAGGTACGCTTCGCGGGGGTGACGGTCACCTTCAGGTCGTTCGCGGTGCACGCCGCAACAGCAACCGCAGTGGTCACCGAGGGTGCCGGCACGGGGGTAGTCGGGGTCGCCGCAGGGGTGGTTGCCGCAGGGGTTGCCGCTGCGGTGGTCACGCTTGCAATGGGTGCCGCAGAAGCGGTCACCGAGGGGGTTGCCGAAGCAGTAGCCGACGCGGTTGCAGAGGCAGTCGCGCTAGCGGACGGGGTGGCCGAAGCAGTTTCGGAGGGGCGAGCACTGAAGCTCTGGAAGGGCGCACCGGAAGCCGTCGCAGTGGAGGCTACAGTGGCGTCCTTCTTGCCGTTAATCATGCCGACCATGGAGGTCACGCCAGCGACCAACAGCAGAATGACAGCGAGCAGAGCAATAACCGCCACGATACGACGGCGGCGGTAGACTTCGGGAGGCAGAACGGGACCATTTTCAGACATACCTCAAGGATACCGGGTTTAACCCTGAGATTCACAGTGAACTCTATTCATGCGGTTTTGGGAATATATGCCCTGTGGCGTAGGCTTTTCGGATGACCTCAGAGCCCAAACGCACCGCACGCACACGCCCGGAACCTACCCTGCCCGAAGGCACGAATACCGAGGCGCTCCACCACCGAATCAACCGGTGGTTCCTCGACCAGGCACGCGACCTTCCGTGGCGCCGCGACGAGTGCACCCCCTGGGGTGTGATGGTCAGCGAGTTCATGCTACAGCAGACCCCCGTCAAGCGCGTGCTGCCCGTGTGGGAGGAGTGGATGCGCCGCTGGCCCGCCCCCGCTGACCTTGCCGCCGAGCCCACCTCGGAGGCGGTGCGCGCCTGGGGCCGCCTGGGTTACCCGCGCCGCGCGCAGCGTCTGCACGGTGCCGCTGTAGCGATTGTGGAGCAGCACGGCGGCGAGGTTCCCGCCGACTACGATGCGCTACTGGCGCTGCCGGGCGTGGGCTCCTACACGGCGGCGGCGATTAGCGTGTTCGCATTCGGTCTACGCGCGACGGTGATTGATACGAATATCCGCCGCGTGCATGCGCGCGCTGTCTCCGGCAAGGCGTTGCCCTCGCGTTCGTTGACGGCTGCTGAGACTCGCCTGGCGGAGGCGCTCATGCCCGCCGACACCCCCACCTCCTGCCTGTGGAATGCGGCAACCATGGAGCTCGGCGCGCTGGTCTGCACGGCAAAGTCCCCGACCTGTCAGCTGTGCCCGGTGGAGGATCTGTGCGCCTGGGTTGCGGCAGGCAAGCCGGAGGCGGACTACACCCCCAAGGGTCAGAGCTGGCACGGCACGGACCGCCAGGTGCGCGGCGCAGTCATGGCGGTGCTGCGTGCGGCGCATGAGCCGGTGAATCGTGAGCTGATTTTGAGCGCGGGTGTAGCTTCGGCTGGCGATACGGCTTCGCCTGACTTGGCCTTCCCGGCGGATGCACCCGCCGCGGTGCATCGTCCACTGAAGGCGCTGTACGCCCTCTCCCCCGCCACCGAGCAGCTGCAGCGCTGCTACGCGGGGCTTCTGGCGGACTCTCTCGCCCGCGAAGTCACGCAGGGCGGTACTGTGCTCGTCTCGCTCTAGTACTCGCCGCAGAGAGGCTTCTGGAGCCTATAGAAGACAGAAAATGCCTGTGGGGCGGTACCGGATCATTCCGATACCGCCCCACAGGCGTTTAGTGCGCTAAAACCTGGCTGCCTGGGGTCTATTCCAGGGTTTATTCCAGAGCCTAGTCGTTGCCCTGAATATCAACAGCAGGTGCTTCGGTTGCCTCAGCTGCGGGAGCCTCAGCGGCGCCCTCGTCTAGCTCCTGTACCGAGTCCAGAGCCAGTTCCTTCATCGGCTGAGAAGAGAAAACGAACTTCGCGGAGTCGCCCTCGCCCTCAACGTCCACGGTGATCTTCTCACCGGGCTTGATGTCGCCGAAGAGGATCTTCTCGGACAGGGCGTCCTCAATGTTGCGCTGCATCTCGCGGCGCAGCGGGCGAGCACCCATGGACGGGTCGTAACCCTTAGCCGCCATGAGAACCTTCGCAGCGTTGGTCAGCTCAATGGACATATCCTGCTCCGCCAGGCGCTTAGCCAGGCGACCCACGAACAGGTCCACAATCTGCAGAATCTCAGACTCGGAGAGCTGCGGGAAGACAATGATGTCATCCACACGGTTGAGGAACTCGGGGCGGAAGTGCTCCTTGAGGTTCTCCATCACGCGTGCCTGCATGCGCTCGTAGTCGGCTGCAGTGTCGTCCATCGCCTGGAAACCAACCGGGATGCGGCGGTTCACGTCACGCGAGCCCAGGTTGGTGGTCATGATGATGACGGTGTTCTTGAAGTCCACCACGCGACCCTGCGAGTCGGTCAGGCGACCGTCTTCCAGAATCTGCAGCAGCGAGTTGAACAGGTCGGCGTGAGCCTTCTCAACCTCGTCGAACAGGACCACGGAGAAGGGCTTGCGGCGGACCTTCTCGGTCAGCTGGCCGCCCTCATCGTAGCCAACGTAGCCGGGAGGCGCACCGAACAGACGGGAGACGGTGTGCTTCTCCTGGTACTCGGACATATCCAGGGTGATGAGCGAATCCTCATCGCCGAACAGGAACTCGGCAAGTGCCTTAGCCAGCTCGGTCTTACCCACACCGGTCGGGCCGGCGAAGATGAACGAACCACCGGGGCGGCGCGGGTCCTTCAGACCTGCGCGGGTACGGCGGATAGCGCGGGACAGTGCCGCGATAGCGTGATCCTGACCGATGACGCGCTTGTGGAGCTCCTGCTCCATGGTCAGCAGGCGGGTGGACTCTTCCTCGGTGATCTTGTAAACGGGAACACCGGTGGAAGCGGCAAGAACCTCAGAAATAACCTCGGGGGTCACGGTGCCGAATGCGTCGCCGCCTTCGCGCCATGCCTTCTCGGCTTCTTCCTTCTCAGCCAGGACCTTCTGCTCCTGATCACGCAGGCCTGCGGCCTTCTCGTAATCCTGGGAGTTGATGGCGTCTTCCTTCTGCTGGCGCAGCTTGGCGGCCTTCTCGTCGAGCAGCTTGATTTCCGGGGGTGCGGTCATGCGCTTGATGCGCAGGCGTGCGCCCGCCTCGTCAATCAGGTCGACAGCCTTATCCGGCAGGAAGCGGTCAGAGATGTAGCGTGCCGCAAGGTTCACGGCAGTCTCGATAGCCTCGTCGGTAATGGTGACGCGGTGGTGCGCCTCGTACTTATCGCGCACACCCTTGAGAATCTGCACGGCGAGCTCCTGAGAGGGCTCCTCAACCTGAATCGGCTGGAAGCGGCGTTCCAGGGCGGCGTCCTTCTCAATGTGCTTGCGGTACTCATCCAGGGTGGTTGCACCGATGGTCTGCAGTTCACCTCGAGCCAGCATGGGCTTGAGGATGGAGGCAGCGTCAATCGCACCCTCAGCGGCACCTGCACCGACGAGGGTGTGGATCTCGTCAATGAACAGGATGATGTCGCCGCGGGAGCGGATTTCCTTCAGGACCTTCTTCAGGCGCTCTTCGAAGTCACCGCGGTAGCGCGAACCTGCGACCAGGGAGCCCAGGTCCAGGGTGTACAGGTGCTTGTCCTTGAGGGTCTCGGGGACGTCACCGTGCACGATAGCCTGTGCCAGGCCCTCCACGACGGCGGTCTTACCGACGCCGGGCTCACCAATCAGCACGGGGTTGTTCTTGGTACGGCGGGAGAGGACCTGCATGACGCGTTCCATCTCCTTGTGGCGACCAATGACCGGGTCCAGCTCACCCTCACGCGCTGCTGCGGTGAGGTTGCGGCCGAACTGATCCAGGATGGTCGAACCCGCGGGAGTGCCTTCGCGAGAGTTACCTGCACCCACGCCGGCGGTTTCCTTTTCACCGGAGTTGTTGCCGGGGTAGCCGGAAATCAGGTCCATGACAGCCTGGCGCACGGCTGCGGGCTCAGCGCCCAGCTTGACCAGCACCTGGTTTGCCACTCCCTCGTTTGCACGAACCATGCCCAGCAGGATGTGTTCGGTGCCGATGTAGCCGTGGTTCAGCTGAATAGCCTCGCGCATGGACAGTTCGAGAACCTTCTTCGCGCGCGGGGTGAAGGGGATGTGGCCGTTAGGCGCCTGGGGGCCGGGGCCGACGATGTCCTGAACCTGTTCACGTACTGCGTTCAGGGTAACGCCCAATGATTCCAGGGCGCGAGCACCGATGCCTTCGCCCTCGTGAATCAGACCGAGCAGCAGGTGTTCGGTACCGATGTAGTTGTGGTTGAGCATGCGTGCCTCTTCCTGGGCAAGCACCACAACGCGCCGAGCTCGATCGGTAAAGCGTTCAAACATTTACGCACTCCTTGCATTTTCCTATTGATACAAGAGTACGTTGAGCGCGGCCGAAAGGGCGGGCTGATGGGCATCTGTTCGCCATCAAGAGAACAGATGAGCTGTTCGGGGCGGTTTAGGCGCGGTTTCGGGGCTTCTGGCGGGGCTCGGGGGCAGTTTTGAGGGGTCTAGCTCACGCAGGCAACCCTACCTGAAGGCGGATGAGCGCCGCCCGGTCGGTGCTATCTGTTTTTGTCGGTGCTGACTGCTTCTCCCGAGGCCAGCTGTTTTTGCCGGGGCTAGCTACTTTTGCCGGTCCTAGCTGCTTTTCCCGGGGCTAGCTACTTTTGCCGGGGTTTCCTGTGCAGAGTGTGCGCATATTGCCGTCGGATGTACCGCCGGGAGGTGTTACAGGTGGGTTCTGCGGGGCTACGGTGCCGATACGAGGGATTGCGGAAGAAGCGAACCCACAAGAACCCACATAGACCAACGCCTAAACCGCTTGTTTCCTGCACGTGCATGAATATATTGCAGAAATTTTTAAAAATTTATATGTTTAAGTGAGAAATTTCAATAATTCGCAAAAATATTTGCCGGATAACACGGCGCTTATTTTCCGGATAATTCCCGCATCATTTCGGCACCCCATCAGGAGATAATCCGTAAGTTCCGAAAGCCCCACAGAAGGTGCAGGGCCCCTAATTATTCAAAAATTCCAGTCAGTACATTCCAGCCCCTTCGATGGAATACTCGACTCAACGACCGCATGAATATCACAGCGCATATCCCCCGCTTTGAAGAGATTAATGCACCATTACCTTTAGCGTTCCTGCCAATGCATGAAACCTAAATGGGGAACCCGCACTCGACACCAGATTGTGCATCCGATTCCCCGCATCTTCCTCCTAATAATTCAGAAGCGGGCATTGGCAAAGGATCAATATGTTTTACATGTAAATAGTTAATTGGGGTAGGTGATATAAAAACACTCCACCCTCCTCAGATATGCAGCGCATATCAAGAAATACCGGAGCACAACTAAAGGCGGATGGTGAGAACACCATCCGCCTTTAGCGTCCGAAGAATTAGAGCCCTAAAGCACCAAACCCTCCGACAGCATGAATACTAAGAGCCTTTAACCCTGAGCCTTCATTGCTTCGTAGTATGCGTCCTGAACATCCTGGTGGATGCGGCCACGGTCAGAAACCTTGTGACCGTTAGCCTTAGCCCATTCGCGGATTGCTGCGGTCTCGGGGTTGCGCTTAACCGGAGCAGCGGTGCCACGGGGAGCACGGGTGCGCTGGGTAGCGGTGCCCTGCACGCGGCGGGACTTCGCTACGAAGGGGCGGATAGCGTCACGCAGGCGAGCTGCGTTTGCGGAGGACAGATCGATTTCGTAGTGAGCGCCGTCCAGGCCAAAACGGATAGTTTCGTCTGCGGGGCCGCCGTCGAGATCGTCTTCAAGGATGATGCGAACCTTCTGTGCCATTGAGGCACCTCCTCATCTGTTGCATATATCCTGTGGAGTAAACTCAAAAGCCTCTATCGGGATTGAGAAAATAATGTGCCGGATATATTTATGTACTAATTTTCTTTCATATAGTAACAGAACTGTATTAAAAATTCCGAAAATATTCTGAGCATTGAAACAATGCACCAATCACCCGCAGCGATATATCGCTTCTGTGCATCCCCGCTAAATCTGCACTCGCTACAAGAACATTAAAGTGAAGTTTAGAGTGCAAATACTTTGGATTCTTCCAGACAGCAGACACAGCCCCCAGAGACAAAGACACCTAATAATGCGCCCCGGCGTCCCCGACAATCTGAGCGCAATATAGCGCCCGCACGAGCCTGCACATTAGACCATTCACACCATACATTTCAGCCCTATTCAAAAGCGAAATTCTGCCACCTCTCAACCCCTCATTATTTTCTATGTAACGCGTTCATGCATAAGAGCAGAAACCCCCGCCAGAGTGAATAGAGCAGCATAAATCAGCACCAGAATAGAGTAAAAACGCCCCTGACCTGTGTAAATAAACAGAAACCCCACCCCAGAAGCTATACACCGTGCAAAAGAGTACACAGAAAACGGCGGGTACCGCAGATACAACCGTATCCGCGGCACCCGCCGCATTAACACCCTCACAGGTGAAGGGGAAGCTTAGGCCTCCGGCTTCATCAGGGGGAAGAGAATAGTCTCACGAATACCGGGCTGACGCACCACAGTACCCGGACGCTCCGGATCCTGATCGCCCGCCAGCAACATAATCAGACGGTCAATGCCCAGACCCAGGCCACCCATCGGGGGTGCACCGTGCTCCAGGGCGCGCAGGAAGTCCTCATCCAGCTCCATCGCCTCATCGTCACCGGCAGCAGCCAGCAGCGACTGAGCGGTCAGGCGCTCACGCTGAATGACCGGGTCAATCAGCTCGGAGAACGCGGTACCGCGCTCCATACCGCCAATAATCAGGTCCCACGCCTCAATCAGGGGCTCACCGGAACGGTGCGGGCGAGCCAGCGGCTGAGCGCTCGGCGGGTAATCGTACACGAAGGTCGGGTTCACCAGGGTCGGCTCAACGATCTCTCCGAAGAGCTCGGTCACCAGCTTCTCAGCGTCCCACTTCGGGTCGATGTCCACCTCGTGCTTCTCAGCAATTTCGCGCAGAACGGACGCGTCGGTCTCCGGGGTAATCTCGACGCCCACGGCCTCGGACAGGCCCGGGTACACGCCAACCCACTTCCACTCACCAAACAGGTCAATGGTGCCGTTCTCAGTCTCAATACGCTCAGTGCCGACAGCCTTCGCGCAGCTCTGGATAATCTCCTTCATGCGCTCGGCCATTACGAACTGGTCGGCGTACGCCTCGTAGCACTCCAGGGTGGTGAACTCGGGGCTGTGGGTCGAGTCGACGCCCTCGTTGCGGAACACGCGACCAATCTCGTACACGCGGTCAATGCCACCAACCACTGCGCGCTTGAGCGGCAGCTCGGTCGCAATACGCATGGTCATCGGCTGATCGAAGGCGTTCAGGTGGGTGCGGAACGGGCGAGCAGTCGCGCCACCGTGCACCAGCTGCAGAACGGGGGTCTCAACCTCAATGTAGCCGTGATCCTCCAGCACGCGGCGGACGGTGCGGGTAATCAGGGCGCGCTTCTTCACCAGCTCCCGAGCCTCCTCGCGAACCATCAGGTCCAGGTAACGCTGGCGAACGCGGGTTTCCTCGTTCAGGTCCTTGTGCAGAACCGGCATGGGGCGAAGAGCCTTCGACGCCATCTTCCAATCGGTCACCATAATGGACAGCTCGCCACGGCGAGAAACAATCACGCGGCCGGTCACGAACACGTGGTCACCCAGGTCAACCAGGGACTTCCACTCCGCCAGGGACTCCTCGCCCACCTCAGCCAGCGAAAGCATCGCCTGGATGCGCTTACCCTCGGTACCACCCTGCAGGGTCGCAAAGCACAGCTTACCGGTGTTACGGACGAACACCACGCGGCCACCAACATGCACCACACGGTCAGTCTCGTCGCCAGCCTTCAGCTCCTCAGCAGCCAGCTTCGGATCGTACTCGGCGCGCAAATCCTCAATGTGGTTGGGCTCCACGCGGTTACCCTCAGAATCCAGCAGACCCACCGGGTATGCCTCGCGACCCGACTCGATTAGCTTCGCACGCTTTTCCAGGCGAATCTGCATCTGCTCAGACATATCAGCAATCGCCGGTGCGGCAGTGTGCTCAGTGCTCACAGTGATACCTATCTGTGTAGTGTGTTGGGGACTCTTCTAAACGAACGAACGCTTAGCGCAGGTCCATGTTGTCAATCAGGCGGGTCGGGCCAACGAACGCAGCAACCAGTGCCAGCACTCGCTCCGACTCCTCAGTCGGCTCACCGAAAGTCATCGGGTCGACCAGCTCCAGGTAGTCAAGGCGTACACCCGGAGTGGAGTTGATACGCTCACGCGCACCGTCCAAATCAATCTCGTGGAAGCCACGGTTCAGCGAATTCTCACGCAACATAGCCAGGGTGCGGGACAGCACCAGGGCAGACTCGCGCTCCTCATCCGACAGGTAGCTATTACGCGAAGACAGCGCCAGGCCGTTATCTTCGCGAACAATCGCCACAGGGCGCATGGTCACGTCGTGGTTGAAATCGCGCACCATACGCTGAATCAGGATGTACTGCTGAGCGTCCTTCTGACCGAAGTACGCATTCACCGGGTGGTTACCGGCTGCGGGGCGAATAATGTTGAAGAACTTATTGACCACAGCCAGCACGCCATCAAAGTGGCCCGGACGGGTCGCACCCTCAAACTTGGTGCCCAGCTCGCCGCTCGAAATGCGGATGAGCGGGTCACCGTCGGGGTACATCTCTTCAACCTCGGGGGCAAAAATAATGTCAACACCGGCGGCACCAGCCAGGGCAGCGTCTGCCTCCAGGGTGCGCGGGTATGCTTCGTAATCCTCGCCGGGGCCAAACTGCAGCGGGTTCACAAAAATGGAGGCGACCACTACATCATTCTGTTCAGCGGCGCGACGCAACAGGGTTGCGTGGCCGTCGTGCAGGGCGCCCATGGTGGGCACGTAGCCCAGGGATGCGTTCGTGTACTGAACTGCGGTGCCGTTCTGCTCCGCCTCCTGGCGGGCTGCTCGGTCCAGTTCCTCCTGCGCTGCGGCAAGGGATTCGGTGATTGCCGTGCGGAAATCCGCAATGGTGGTCACGACTCGGGGCATCGAAGTCTCAGTCATGACGAGAACTCCTTGTTTTCGGGGGCTGAATCATCAATATCGCCGGGGTGGTTGCGGTCCGAAGACTCACCCAGCAGATTCTCAATTCGTCCCAGTTGTTCATCGTTTAACAAACCTCTATTATGCGCTCTTTTTGCGGTTGCGTGTGCCAGAGCGGCATAAGAGTCTGTAATATCACCTGTTTTCTCATGCTCTGAGTACTCATTCAGAGCTTGAACGTGAGCCTTCACGGTGCCTGCGTCTCCACGTGCCACGGGCCCGGTGAGAGCACCCTCACCGCTGGCGAGCGCATTGTCCACGGCGGCTCGCACGAGCGGCCCCATGTAGCGTGCCGGGTCCTCAATACCGATGGAGGCGAGCATCTGCTGGGACTGACCCAGGATGGTCACGAGGTGGTTCGCGGCGTGCGCTAGAGCGGCGTGGTAGAGCGCTCGGTCGGCCTCGGCAACGTGCACGGGTTCGCCGCCCATTTCCACCACGAGTGCCTGAGCAATCGGGATGAACGGCGCAGGCCCGGTCACGGCAAAGCAGGTGCCGTTCAGACGCTGCAGGTCCACGGACATGCCGGTAAACGTCATGGCGGGGTGAATCGCCAAACCGATAGCGCCCAGCGCGGTCGCCGGTGCGAGAACCTCGGTGCCGTGACGGCCGGAGGTGTGCACCAGAATCTGACCGGCGGTAATACTTCCCGAGGACGCCAGGTAGGTGACGAGGCCCGGCAGCTCATCATCGGGAACCGCAAGAATCAGCAATTCGCTACGCTCAGCAATCTGCTCCACCGGCAGCAGCGGCACATCGGGAAGCAGCATCGCGGCGCGCTCCTGAGAAGCCTCAGACACCGCGTGAACACCCACAATAGTGTGCTCGCAGGCGCGCAAAGCCGCACCGAGGACGGATCCGACCCTCCCGGCTGAAATAATTCCAATGCCCAAACGCGCAGGTTTTGAATGCTGTATCACGGCTTTAAGTATATTCTCCCTTTTACGCAGGCCCTGCCGTCGGTGTCACGAAGAACACTGACGGCAGGGCGCGATCTGCAGTTTTGCTGCCCGCTAACCCGGCGGGTTAGAGCGCACCGTACCCGTTCGCGCTGTACCCGTTTGCAGCAGGCACAGAACCCAGCGCGGGTTCCGGTACGCGGTAGTAGGGCTCAATACCCTCCAAGCGAACCGTCATCAACCACACCAAATCCTCGCAGACGCGCGGCGGCAAGTGCATCATGAGGGTGCGCACCGGGCCGGGCACCGTACCGAAATGCACGCTCGCGCATCCGAAGGCACGCTGCAGCGGGCCCTGACCTCGGCTCACGCTCAGCACACGGCTGACCGGAACAATCGACAGCGTGCGGATAAAGTAGCCGCCACGAATCAGCAGCAGGTCGCCCCGCGTATGCTCACCAACGCTCGAACGTGCCGCATCAGAATCAATGCGGGTGCTCGCCTGCACCGAACCGGCAGTGTAACCGACCGTGGTCACGCCGTTACGCTTCCAGGTGAGCAGGTCCATCCAGCGCGCCGAAGAGGGCGTCACAATCATTGCCGGAACCTGCGGCTTCTGACTCTTCAGCGAACCATCAGCGGTATCCAGCAGCACCTGCGCCTGCGCCTCATCCAGGGCGGGCAACAGCAGGCGCAACACCATCAGCGTCTCCTGCTTATTGCCAACCGGCAGGGCAACATTGCGGGTCACAACCTTCTGGTTGTCGTTCTTCTCAATACCAATACCGGCAATGGTCATCTTGATGCGGTACCAGCCGAACGCACGCCACAGGATGGACTGCTCCACGGCGAGTGCCTGAATACGCTCAACCATCACGTTCTGGGTGTGCGTGCCGGTGAAACCGTAGCGCAGGGTCACGCCGCCCTGACCGCTGGGGGTGATTTTGAAGTTCGCGGCACCGTCAAAACGTGTCCAGAGGGCAACCACATAACCGACCATGGGCGCGAACATACCGGGCAGCATCGCCATGAAAATGAGGAACGGGCTCTCGCCGCCCATGATCGCGGCAATGACCGCGGCACCAACCATGAGGGCCACGGCGGGCACCAGCCACACCAGGTGCTCCAGCATGATGGAGGCAATCAGACGCACATTCGAGATGCGGAAAATCGGCGGCTGCGAGGGGTCAGCCGCGACCGGCATCGGCATACGAGCGCCGCGGCGGGATGCGCCGGGCTGCTGAGTACCGGGACGCTGGGGTGCAGACTGCTCGGGTGCGAGCTGCTGGGCGCCCTGCTGAGGCGCTACCAGCTGAGTGCCGTCCTGTACGGTACCGTCCTGCAGAGGCGCACCATAGGACGCCTCGTAAGATGCCTCAAACGGCTGGTGCAGCTGATTCGCATCCGGCATGCGCTCCGCCGAAATCTGCATGCTATCGGGCAGCACATCGACCGGGCGGCCAGCCGCCTCCGAACGCAGCAGGTTAATACTCGCCATCGCGGTGCGGCGCAGAACCTCCGCCTTGCGGGCAGAAACGTACTTGATGTGCAGCGCCTCTGAAGAACCGTCAGCCACCTCAAAACGCAGCTCCGACAGGCCCAGCAGACGAGCCACCAGAGGACGCGAAATATCCACGCTCTGCACGCTCTCCAGGCGAATCGTGCGGTTCTTCTTGAACAGAAAACCGCTACGGCGGTGAATCGCCAAATCGTCCAGGCTGTAGCGGGTAAACCACCAGTCAATCGAGCCAGCAACCAGAATCAGCACGAGCACGGCGAAGCCTATAAGCTGCGAGTACGTTGCGCTGAAGTAGCTGCTGTTCTCATCAAATGCCTGCGTCAGGCGCGCGCCCCACTCGTTCGGCGGGGTGGTCAAAATATTCAGGATAATGCTCTGGAAGAAGCCAAACGCCAACAGAATAATGAACCAGAGGTTCATGATGAACGTGCGGATATCGGCACGCCACCACTTCTGCTCCTGAGAGTTCGGGGCGTTATTATTCGGAACCGGGGTACTCATTAGAGTGCCGCCATTCGCTCATCGGCGCGGCGCACCAGATCCGCGCGCAGCTCCTCCGCCACGTTCAGCGGAATACCGAACAGCACCATCGTGCCGGTGGTCGTACCCGCGGTGCGCACCGTCAGGCGGGCAACACCGCACATGCGCTCCAGAGGGCCCGAATCCACATCAACATACTGGATGCGGCCGTACGGCATGGAGCTCATCGAACGGAACACGATACCGCGGCGAGCCATCAGGTGATTCGACTCCAGCGCGTAGCCGAGCGCGCGAGTACGGCGCGGAGTGGTCAGAATCCACCACAGACCCCACAGACCAAACACCGCGACCACCACCAGGCCGACGATGCGTAGCACCTCCGGGCCGCCAAAGAACGCACCCGCACAATACAAAGCCGCACCCGCAAGAATCGGGAACACCAAAGCAGAAATAGTGTGAACAAAACGAACCGTCAGGTAGCCGGAGGCGGCGGGCACCCACTGCGGCTCCGGCACGGGCTGCGAGGTAACCGGCTGGGGGCTTACCGGCTGCGCAGGCTGAGAAGGTGCCTGCTGAGGCGCGTTCGGGTACGCGGCAGCCGGCGGAACCTGCTGACCGTACTGTGCTTGCTGTCCATACTGCGCCTGCTGGTCATGCTGGGTTTGCTGTCCATGCTGGGCACCAGGCTGACCGTAAGCCGCCTGCTGGTACTGCCCATACTGGTTCTGCCCGTACTGACCCTGCTGACCGGGCTGACCGGGCTGACTCTGCCCATACTGACCGTATTGGCCGTTCTGAGCGTCCTGCCCGTACCGACCATTTGGCGAATAACTATTCTGGTTAGGAGCCGACATAGGTTCCTCCCTCTCGCGGCTTTACAGCACCGGAAGAGGAGGCCGCATCCTCATCATCCTCCGGCGGAATACGACAACAATGCTGAGCCCATAGCCCAGCAATCAGCAGGGCAACACTGCCCACACAATTAACAAGGACCTCCCAAAAGACCACCGAAAAACCGCGCGCAGACACCATCGCCACATGGTAACCAAGAATCGCAGCGCACCAGCCCGTCAAGAGGGCACCGGTCATGATGGAACCCTGCGCATACGCCACCGCACGCGCCGCAAGAATCGGGCCCATATGCGGCACCTTCTCACGCGTCTGAATACGACGATAACGAGCCACCTGCACACCCAGCCACACGGCACCCGCCGCAACCAGCAGGCACACCGCGCCGAGCATCCACGAAAAATTCATCTCACCAAAACCGGCGCCAATCATCACGGAATTCACCATAAGAGCGGCAGCGGCACCGCACACAGCCGCCACAATAATCGCCCGATAACTCAGGGGCTTCATGGTGTTTCCTTTCGGTAGGTTCCTCTACCTTCCAGAGTGCCACATTTAAGGCTGATCAGGTACCTGCATCTCACGCATATAGCTGATAGCGTCTTCATCCGCCCCAAGCAGCGTGCGGGACAGCTCCGCAACGTTCACGACCTCGCGGCTCAGCGGCGCAGGAACCTCATCCGGCCGCTCCCCCGAAGGCTCCGCACGCCGGGTCACCGTCAAGTGTGCCTGCGGGTCCATCTGCGCCCACGGCACCAGCACGAAAGCACGCTCCTGCGCCCGCGGATGCGGCAAAGTCAGCACCGGATCCTCAGAGATCACGCCGTCATAGTCAATCACGTCAATATCGAGGGTGCGCGGGCCCCAACGCACCAGGCGCTCACGGTGATGCGCCGCCTCCACCGCATTACACAGCTTCAGCAGCTCGTAGGCGCCCAGGTCAGTGGCCACCTCAATGACCGCGTTCACGAAATCCGGCTGACCCACCGGGCCACCCACCGGGGCGGTACGGTACAGCCCGGAGGCGCGCACCAGCTGCACGCCGCCCGCCACCAGGTCGGCGACGGCACGCTCCAGGGTGTCTTCGCTTTCGCCCAGATTCGAGCCCAACGCCAGCACCGCGCGGTGTTTCAGGGTGTGGGGCTTCTGCGTATCGGTTGTCTGGGTGCCAGCCACTAGCGGCCGCCCTCCACGACACGCTCCGCGGCACGCTCACGGAACACGCTCACCGCAACGTTACCGAACGGCAACTCAATCGGCGCCTGCGGCTTCGATACGGTAATCTCCGCCGCCTCCACAAGCTCAAACATCGCAAGGATACCCTCGGCAATGTTCACCGCAAGGGTCTCAATCAGGTCCAGCGAACCGTTCGTCACGTGGCGGTGAATCAGGTCAACCACGAGCGCGTAGTTCGTGGTCTTCGTCAGGTCATCCGTGGCGGCTGCGGCGGAAAAATCACTGTACAGGGTCGCGTCCACGACGAAGGGCTGGCCGTCGCGCTTCTCAAAGTCGAGCACGCCGTGGTAGCCCTTGGCCGTAATGCCGGTGAGGGTGATGCGGTCGCGGTGGGCGTAATCTGCCTGGGTCATTGGGGGGGTCTCCTAGAGGGTATTCGGGTAGTCGGAGGTTGTGGGTAGTGGTTCTAGCTGGCAGAGCCTTAGCTTACGGAGCGCAGCGCGGAGGCGACCGTCACCGCATCCACGCTGGCGGGCACGTCGTGCACGCGCACCGCCCACACGCCGCGCGCCGCCACCAGGGCGGTCACCGCCGCGGAGGCTGCCGCACGGTGCTGAGCCGGGCGCGGCTCCGACAGCGACTGCCACAGTTCGCGTTCCGCCTCGCCCGCATCGGTTGCGGTGAAGCCGCTCGCGTTCAGGCGCTCAGCCAGCGCCATATCCGCCGCCGTGAGGGCGTTCGCGATAAAACGCTTGCGGGAACCAGCAATGAGCAGGCGGTGGCCCAAGCCCTGTAGCTCGTCAAGGGCGGCGAGCAGCTCCCAGTCCTGCATGCCGCCCTTCGCAAAGCCCAGACCCGGGTCAAGAATCAGGTTCTGCGGCAGCACACCGGCGGCAAGGAAACGCTCACGCAGATCGGTCAGCTCCTCCACGACCTCGGTGACCACGCCGCACGGGTACTCCGCCAGGCTGTCCATGGTCTGGGAGGTGCCGCGCGCGTGCATGAGGATGTACGGCACCTGCAGCTCCGCGGCGGTCTCAATCATTTCATCGCTCACGTTCAGACCCGACACATCGTTGATGATGTGCGCACCGGCGGCAATGGCGGCGCGGGCGGTCTGCGGGTTCATGGTGTCAACGCTGATGGTGGTGCCCATCTGCGCGACTGCCTCGATGACGGGCAGGATGCGGCGCTGCTCCTCCTCCACGCTGATACGCACGGCACCGGGGCGGGTGGATTCGCCACCGATATCGATAATGGAGGCGCCCTCGGCAATCATGCGGGCGGCGCGGGCGATAGCGTCGGTCGCGGCGTAGTGCTTGCCGCCGTCGCTGAAGGAGTCGGGGGTGACGTTGAGGATGCCCATCACGAGGGTGCGTTCGGCGGCGAGCGCATCGCAGGGCAGGGGTGCTACACGGGTGGATTCGGTCATGGTTTTAATCGTACCGAATCTGCCGGATGACACAGCGCGCCATATTTGCATATGGCATACCGATTTAGGGGTATCCTGGGAGGGTATGCTCTGCCTGCGTCACAGCGGTGTGGGTTGGGCACCTCATACACATACATACTCTAGGAAGTGACTCATCGTGAATATGAAGACCGGCGCTTGGATCCTGTCCCTGGTGGCTCTTGCTGCGCTTGTGACCATTGTGCTTGCTGAAGGCGCCCCCGCGGTCCGCTGGATTGCTTTCGGCACCGCAACCGGTTGCGGCTTTATTGCTGTGGGCCTGATTGTGACTCTTGCGCTGGGTTGGGACGATAAGAATGAAGCCCACTAAGGGTCTTTGAGTCTTCTTCGGGGTCTGTGCGGCACCATTGCCGGTGCCGGCGGCTCCGAGGGACACAACCGCACAGCAAAAGGGGCGGAGGTGAAAACCTCCGCCCCTTTTAGTGTGCTTATAAACTGTGAAAACCTTAGCTCCACAAACGGGTTTCTTCCCACCCTTGCGGTATACCCATTGCCCGGGAGATATCAACTCCAGGAACGGAAATATTAGGACGCTCCTTCAGGATCCGCGTTAGAGATTCCGTGTCTCCGATTCCACCCTGATCCATCAGATATTTGAGGAGGGTGAGCATGCCGAAGGTTTTACACATCTTATGGTTCTCTTCAGCCTGTGGCACACCAAATAGGTCAACAACCTCACGGATTTCAGGGCTCTCAACTCTTCCACCTCTCAACACACGCGGCAAGCGAGGCTCTGGGTGCAGCTTATTGTAGAACCTACTTTGATGCGCACAAATATTGCGCATTACCCGCAGCGAGTTAATCCAGGTTTCCAGTTGGGGGTCAGTACACCCCAGAGCTTTCGCGATATCTCGCCGAATATTTGGCGGGGAGACCAAATACAGATTCTGCAGAGCCCCTAAATCTAGAACTTCCACCACTCCCCACACAGGCAACTTCCCGCCGTATTGCTCACGGTGATGCTTCACGAATTCTTCCTCAGAAGTACGAATAAGTTGTTCGCTTTTTCTCGTGAATCTATTCCAAGCAGTGCGCCTTTTACTACCTTGAAGGTCACATCGGGTTTCATCCTCGTATATGAGTGGATCCACTTCCCCGAGTAAATTCCCTAGGCGGGACCGCATATACACCTCAAACTGCGAGAAATACGAAAACGCAATGGACCGAAGATTACGGTCATATTCATACAGGGCCACGATATCTTCAAAGACAGTTCCGGGTATGAAAGTATCCGAGCGTTGCCCGCTTCCCGCCGGTCGCCGGAACGAATAGTAGTAACCACTCAGACGGTAGTAACTAACACGCTCAAGGACGTGAACGGCATGTTCCTGAGAACCTACGAGCATACCTCGCTGGCGCAAGATTCCAACCTGCTGTTCATATGTTTTAAATGGTTTTATGATTGAAGACATACACTATCCATCACTTGATATCGTTTCATCATCATAACTCTTTAATAATATCAATATAAGGATATTAAGGGTATAACTACACGGATGTAAGTCATCTCTGTCTTACTAAGGTCATCGTTTAAAAACGATGACCGGCTCCAGACCCCTGATGGGCGGAACCGGCCGCGGTTATTTTCGCTCCTTATGAGGAACAGTTATGCATTCATTAACAACGGTACGTGAAGAGCGCAGTACGTAGCGTTAATAAAAAAGAAGACCGGTCCTGTACTCCCGAAGGAGTGGTGCCGGTACTAGTGGTACTACTCTACAGCTGATAATGCCCTTCACGCAAGGGCACTCGTCATACGACCAAAGAAAAGCGGCTACACAGCGCACGGGTACAGTGCAGGGGCAGGATTCCTTAGAATCCTGCCCCCTGTCGTATAGCTATGTGATTGTCCCGAATGCTTAGCGCTGCGAGAAGATCAGGCTCATCGCCTCCGCACGGGTTGCGCCGTTCATCAGCGCACCGCGCACCGCGCTAGTCACGGTCTTCGCGCCCGGCTTACGCACACCGCGCATCGACATGCACATGTGCTCAGCCTCAATCACCACAATCGCGCCACGCGGGTTCAGGTGCTCCTCCAGAGCCTCCACCACCTGCGTAGTCAGACGCTCCTGCACCTGCGGGCGGCGAGCATACAGATCCACCACGCGGGCGAGCTTGCTCAGACCGGTCACCTTACCGTCCGGGCCCGGAATGTAACCCACATGCGCCACACCGTGGAACGGCACCAGGTGGTGCTCACAGGTCGAGTAGAACGGGATGTCCTTCACCAGCACCATCTCAGAGTGGGCGATGTCGAAGGTCGTACCCAGAATCTCGCCGGCATCCTGGTGCAGGCCCGAGAAGAACTCCGCGTAGGCGCGTGCCACACGTGCCGGGGTCTGCTGCAGACCGTCACGGTCCGGGTCCTCACCGATTGCGAGCAGAATCTCACGGACGGCAGCCTCAATACGCGGCTGGTCGACGGCGTTCTTAACCTCGCTCATTCTCTGCTCCATTCTGGTTCGGGGTGCCGTTCTCCGGGCGCTGCGCCGGAGGGGCGGGGTAGTTCGGGTACTGCTGGGTGGGCATTGCGACGGTCGGGTCGGCGTCCGGGTCGGTGAGGGGCGCCTGAGGCGGCAACGGCTGCGTAGGTGCTACCGGAACCTGCTGCGCGGGTGCAGCCGGTGCTACCGGAACAGTAGGTGCCGTAGCAGGAGCTGCCGGCGCCTCGGCAGGTGCTTCCTCAGCCTTCTGCGCCTCCTGAGCCAGCTCGCTCGGTGCCTTTACCGGCGGGATGTCGGTACGCTCGCGGGTCGGCTTGGAGTACCAGTGCTCACGCTCGGGGCGCTTGCGAACATCCTTGAAGATTTCGGCAATCTCGTTTTCGAGCAGGGTTTCCTTCTCGAGCAGGGCGAACGCCAGGCGGTCCAGAATATCGCGGTTTTCCAGCAGAATCTGGAACGCCTCATCGTGTGCCTGCTCCAGCAGGGCGCGGATCTCAGCGTCAACCTTTGCCGCGGTCGCGTCGGAGTAGTTGCGTGCCGAAGCGCCGCCGCCACCGAGGAACGGTTCGGTGTCTTCGCCGCCGAGCTTCACGGAACCAATCACAGCGCTCATGCCGTAGTCGGTAACCATCTTGCGGGCGGTGTCGGTTGCCTTCTGAATGTCGTTAGACGCACCGGTGGACGGGTCGTGGAAGACGATTTCCTCAGCCGCACGGCCACCCATCGCGTACGCCATCTGGTCAAGCAGTTCATGGCGGGTCGTGGAGTACTTATCGTCCTGCGGCATGACCATGGTGTAACCCAGGGCGCGACCACGCGGAAGAATCGTAATCTTGGTGACCGGCGCGGAGTTACGCAGTGCCGCCGCGACCAGGGCGTGACCGCCCTCGTGGTATGCGGTGACCTTACGCTCGTGCTCGTTCATGATGCGCGAGGAACGCTGCGGACCAGCCATGACGCGGTCGATTGCCTCGTCGATAGCGCGGTCGTCAATCACGTTGCCGTTATCGCGGGCGGTCAGCAGAGCCGCCTCGTTCATGACGTTCGCCAGGTCAGCACCGGTGAAGCCGGGGGTGCGCTTAGCAACCTGAGCAAGGTCAACGGTGTTAGCAATCGGCTTGCCTGCGGCGTGAACGCGCAGGATGTGTTCGCGGCCCTGCATGTCGGGGGCGTCCACACCAATCTGACGGTCAAAACGGCCGGGACGCAGCAGCGCCGGGTCCAGAACGTCGGGTCGGTTCGTTGCAGCAATGACGATGACGTTCGAGTTGCCGTCGAAGCCGTCCATCTCAACCAGCAGCTGGTTCAGGGTCTGCTCACGCTCGTCATTACCGCCGCCCATGCCGACGCCGCGGCGGCGGCCAACAGCGTCAATCTCGTCGACGAAGACGATGGCGGCGGGGTCGCTCTTCGCTTCCTTGAACAGGTCGCGCACGCGGGACGCACCCACACCCACGAACATTTCAACGAAGTCAGAGCCAGAAATCGAGTAGAACGGCACGCCAGCCTCGCCCGCCACAGCCTTGGCGAGCAGGGTCTTACCGGTGCCGGGAGGACCGTACAGCAGAACGCCCTTGGGGATCTTGGCACCCAGGCGGGTGAACTTTTCGGGTTCAGCCAGGAACTCGCGGACTTCTTCCAGCTCGGCGAGCGCCTCGTCCACACCGGCGACGTCGCTGAAGCGGACTTCTGGCTTGTCCTTGGTGAATTTCTTCGCACGGGACTTGGAGAAGCTCATGACGGAGGAGCCGCCTCCGACTCGTCCCATCAGGAACCAGAAGAGCGCACCAAAGATCAGAATCGGCAGGAGCAGGGACACCAGGGAGCCCAGGAAGCTGTGCTCAACCGGCTGGTCCGTGTAGCTTTCCAGCTCGGCGGATTCCATTGCCTTAGCAACTTCGTCGCCGCGGGGCTGCACGTAGTAGAAGCGCACCGACTTACCGTAGTTGTCGTTGCCCTTCTTGTAGTCGTCCTTAAGCTGCAGCTCGACGCGCTGGTCGCCGTCGTAGATCTTTGCGCTCTTGACCTGGTGGTCGTTGAGCAGCTGAAGACCCACGTTGGTGTCCACCTGACGCGAGGGCTGAGTGAAGAAGGAGGCCATGAGGAAAGCCAGCATGATTACGAGAGCTGCACCCGGCCAGAACCAGGGGCCGTTAATCAGCTTCTTCAGGAAGCCCTCCGAGCCTTTCTGCGGAGTATTGGGGGTTTGCGCCAATGCTTTGTCCTTACGTTGCGGCTGTAACCCGTCGGGGGTTGCGGCATGCCAGCCGGAACACCCAACGATGCAACCTTAAATGTACCCTACCCCGGCGGGCGGCTAGGTACCGGGCTTCTCTATTTCACCTGCGGGCTAAAGGGTTGTAGCACTCGGCGGGGGTGAAAGTGCATCTTCCGCGGCGGGTACATCCGCCTCCACGTACATCCACCGGCGGGTACAGCAACGCCCCGCTCCCCCACAAGCGTGAGGAGGCGGGGCGTAACCACCTACAGCAGGGTTGCTGAGGTGAAGGCTTAGGAGTAAACGTGCGGGTGCAGGGTTGCGACGCAGTCCAGGTTGCGGTACTTCTCAGCGAAGTCCAGGCCGTAACCAACAACGAACTCGGGCTCGATGTCCCAGCCGACGTACTTGACCTCAACGTCAGCCTTGACGACCTTGGGCTTGCGCAGCAGGGTGCAAATCTCAACGGAAGCTGCGCCGCGAGAAATCAGGTTCTGCTGCAGCCATGCGAGGGTCAGGCCGGAGTCAATGATGTCTTCAACGATTAGGACGTTGCGGCCCACCAGGTCGGTGTCCAGGTCCTTGAGGATACGCACAACGCCGGAGGACTTGGTGCCGGAACCGTACGAGGAAACAGCCATCCAGTCCATGGTGTAGTGGCCCTTGAGAGCGCGGGAAAGGTCAGCCATGATCATGATGGCGCCCTTGAGAACACCCACCAACAGCACGTCCTTACCGGCGTAGTCTTCGTCGATGCGCGCCGCCAGTTCGGCGACCTTCGCGTTAATCTCTTCCTTGCTGAAGAGAACGTTCTTGATATCGTCCTGCACGTCGATAGCCTGCACGATGTATTCCTTCGTATTCTTTTAGACGCTCTGCGCCTCCGCCGGGGGCCCCGGGTGCGGGGTTTCATGCCTTCCCACGGCGGATAATGTGGATGGTGTTCGCTTTAAGTATGGCTTAAAACGGCGCCGCGGCGCACCTCACCACGCAGATAGTGTGTGCTGAGGGGGCTCCACAGGCACCTAGCTGGGCACCTAGTTAGGGTCGGGTTGGCACTAATACGAGCACGTCCAGGCGTTCACCGGTTGCCGGATGCACAATTTTGCGGCGGCGGTACGCGCTCACATGGCCGGGCATCTGAACGGGCCCAGCCACCGCGTATTCGGCGGTGAAAGAGTCCAGCGCCTGCAGTCGCTCGAAGCCGGGGTTCTCTCCCCCGGCGGTCTTGCAGGCGGTCGCAAGCACACGCAGGCGCAGCGCCGGGTGTAGCGCCGCCACCTGCGCACGGTCCAGCAGCACGGCATCCTCACGTTCGATGCCGCGCACGGCGGTTCCGGCGGGTAGGAGTGCCTGCTCGTAGGCTACCTGTGCCTGCTCGTCGAGGTATTCGGCGTCGGGGCCAGCTACGGAGGCGGTGCGCGCCAGGGAGCGGGCGACGTCCCCGCCGAGGTGCTCCTCCAGGTAGGGCAGCACGCTGTGGCGGATGCGGGCACGCATGAGGGTTTCGTCGGTGTTGGTCGGGTCGATCCAGGGGGTGAGGGTTTCGGCGTCGCAGATGTCGAGCATGTCGGTGCGGCGCAGGCCGAGGAAGGGACGCAGGTAGGTGACGCCCCCTTCGACGCGCACGGGCGGCATACCGGCAAGGGAGCGTGTGCCGGAGCCGCGGCTTAGGCCGAGTAGCACGGTTTCTGCCTGGTCGTCGAGGGTGTGGCCGAGTAGTACGGCGCGGGCGCCAGTGGCTTCAACGGCTTTGGTGAAGGCGGTGTAGCGGGCGGTACGCGCCGCCATTTCGGGGCCCATGTTGCCGACGGGAACCTGCACTTTTTCGGTGATGACGGGGTGAAGCCCCAGGTCGGTGAGGGTCTGCGCGGTCTGCGCGGCGACCGCGGCGGAGTCTTCTTGCAGGCCGTGGTCGACGATGATGGCGCCTACGCGCACGTCGCCGCGGCGAGCGAAGTGTGCGGCAATGGCTGCCAGCGCGAGGGAGTCGGGGCCGCCGCTGCAGGCGACCAGGAGCAGGGGCAGGTCGGCGGCGTCCGCGGTGGAGGCGGTGCGGGAGCGTCCGGTGGCTTTGATGCTTCCGGCGCCGAGGAGCTTTTCGAGGGCGGCGGCGAGGTGGCGGCGGGCAGTGCCAACGGCGGGGTGCAGGCGTCCTGCGCGTCCATTCTGCATGGTGGTTCCTTTATATAGGTGTGCGGGAGGGGTTAGGTGAGGGGGTTGGTGATAGCCAGCTCGATACCGAGCTCTTGGGCGACTTTGAGGACCGCACCAATTGACGGGCCGGGCAACCCACGCTCAATATCGCGGATTGTTTTATCGCTGAGCCCGACCATCCACGCCAACTCCATTTGGGTGATTTTTTCGTACTTGCGGACGGCGCGAACCTGCGCACCAAATTCCTGTGCGAACCCCGTTGCGTCGAATGCCATGGATGTCCCCTCCTCACCGCTACAGAACCTCAGATTATACGAACTATTCTTCGTAATATGCCCATATTAGCACCCCAAGAAGCCCTCCGAGGCTGTTTTCCGAAGAATAGTTCGGTTACACATGTCCTTCCAAGGAACCTCCGAACACAATCAAGGAGCACAGCAAAAGGGGGCGTGCCCACCGCCTCCAGTACGCACGAAAAATCGCACGAACCAGACACGGGAAACACGCCCCCAGCAAGCCCTCCGCTCACCTGCCACTAGGACAGCGACTGCAGACGAGCCACAATCGGTGCCAGCTCTTCATGGTAATCAAGAACCATGAGAGGGGTGAAAATAGTGCGGTACGAAGCGTAATAGAAATCTGGTGTTTCATTGAAATCCCACGGCGTGTACCCGTTAGTGAGGAAACCAGTGTCATACGCCCGGACTTCTTCCCCCTTCGCCAGCGCATGCTGATACATCCAGCTCATTGCTCGATGCAACTCACTACCCTCCTTAATGGGGGCAGCACCCTTCTCCGCACGCACAGCATTCGCCTTATCCAGAGATTCCAGAGTCACCTTGGGGCTACCCGCAGCACGATAAAGGAAGGTAAAGTAGGCGCCACGGCTCGCCGGAGTGTCATAGTGGAAGGAGCCGTCAGACCAACCAGTGGTCAAACCCACGCGGGTCGCCCAAATAGCAACCTTATAACGCGCGTCGCCCGGAGTCAGATCGGTGTACGGGGACTTCTCCGGCAGGTTCTTCACCTCGGGTGAACCAGCCAGATGGTACAGGTACTCCAGCAAGCGACCACGCGAAATGGTCATGACCCCGTTCGGCAACTTATCTTCACTGATTCGGGCCAGCCCAACAACCTGCTTCTTCGTAATCAGGCCGGTACACTCCGCCCAGTGCAAATTGGTCATCATGTTCGCGCCGTAATAGAAGTGCATGCCAAAACAATCAACATCAAATTCCAGCTCTTCAATAGGCTGTGCAGATTTCGGCTGAATGTATGCCGCCTGGGCTACGCCCTGACCCATGCACCCCATAGCCAGCGCCAACAGTGCCGCCGCGCCGCGGGTCGAAAGGTTTTTCTTCATTTTCTATCCTCGGTGAAAGGTGTGAGAACGGAAGAAGAGTGAATCCCTTTGAAGATACCCGGAATCTGCACCTCGCGCAATCAACTACGCCCGGCGTGCAGGCGGATGCGGCGAAAGACACAACAACAAAAGGGGGCGTGCCCACCGCCTCCAGCACGCACGAAAAATCGCACGAACCAGACACGGGGAACACGCCCCCTACAAAAACCGGGTGCACCTAACGGTGCGGCAGCTTAGTGACCCTCAGCTGCGAAACGGTCGATAGCCTCCTGGACCATCTTCTCAGCAGCAGCCAGGTCTTCCCAGCCCTCGCCCTTAACCCACTTGCCGGGCTCCAGGTCCTTGTAACGCTCGAAGAAGTGCTGAATCTCAGCCTTCAGCTGCTCGGGAACATCAGCCAGGGACTTGATGTGGTCGTAACGCTTGTCGGTGGGGACGCACAGAACCTTAGCGTCGCCGCCAGCCTCATCGGTCATGTTGAACACTGCGACCGGGCGGGATTCAACCAGCACGCCGGGAACAACGTCAACGTCCAGGATCAGCATTGCGTCCAGCGGGTCGCCGTCCTCACCGAGGGTGTTCTCGAAGTAGCCGTAAGCGGTGGGGTACTGCATGGAGGTGAACAGCACACGGTCCAGGCGCAGGCGGCCGGTCTCGTGGTCCACTTCGTACTTCACGCGGGAGCCGCGGGGAATTTCAATAGTGACGTCGAGTTCCATCGGAACCTTCTTTCTCGTGAGTTAGAGTCACTTTCGCGGCGACTTCGGCGCGCAAGGTGCGAAAGTTAGGTGTTGAACTCACCCATTGTAACCCGTTCACGCACACCGAAACCGCGTATTCGGCGCCAAAACCAGCGTAATTTACCACGCTCACACCACAGTTAACGTTCCGCCTAGTCCCGCGCCCGCCAGCACGCGCGCCAGCACACCCCGCCGCCATGCCGGGCAGCCCAGATAGGGTTCGTGAGGGGCAGCAGGAACACGGCATGAGCATCAGGGCACCGGCGCGTAAATTCGATAGGCACCCCATCCGCCCGCTATGCTCAAAAGATGCCTTCCAACAAGCACAACACCCAGACCACCACCCTCCCCCGCCGCGCCGCCCTCACCCTCGGCGGCATGTTCCTCCTCACCGCCTGCGGACCCGCCGCAACCGAACAGAAACGCCCCGAAGGTTCCGCAAGCCCCATCGGCAGCGCAACCGGCAGCCCCACCGGCACCGCCGAGGCGACCGCCTCCGCAACCCCGAGCGCCACCCCGACCCTCGCCCCCGCACTGCCCGAAGCGGAGCAGGAACAGCTACGTGCCGCTCTTACCGCGCTCTTCGCTGACGACACCTACCCGCAGTACAGCCTGCTCGTCACCGGCATGGACGGGAACCTGCCCAGCATCAAGGCGGCCACCGCACCCGCCGACCTCTACGCCGCCAACGCCGACACCGCACGCGTACCCGCCTCCACTTTTAAGGTGCTGACCCTGTTCGCACTCAACCACTACGCAAACCTGCAGGCGCGCCTGCGCACACGCGTCACCCGCGACTCCGCCGGACTGTACCTCATGGCAGGCGGCGACACCCTGCTCGGCGCGGGCGCCTCTGACCCGAAGCAGATTGTCGGACGCGCAGGCCTAACCACCCTCGCCGAGCTGACCGTGAAGGCGCTGAACGAGGGCGAGAAGCCGACCGCGGCGCTACCCGTCTACCTTGACGGCACCTTCTTCACCGGCCCCGGCGTGAACCCCGGCTGGGATGCCGCCGACGTGGCGTCCGGCCAGATCACGCCCATTCACCCGATTGCGCTCGAATCGCACACGGTGCCGGGCAAGTCCACCGCAAGCAACCCGGTACGCCCGGACGATGCGGCGGTTGCCGCCCAGAAGGCGTTCGTGGATGCACTCAACACCGCCGGCAAGGAGTCCGGCATGAGCTTCACCCTCGCGGAGCGCCGCACCGCCCCCGCGGAAGCAGCCGAAATCGCCGCGGTCGAGTCGGCAACCCTGCTGGAGCAGGCACAGCACATGATGCTCGAATCCGACAACGCTCTCGCCGAGGTGCTCGGCCGTTGCGCCGCCGTTGCCGCAGGTAAGGAAGGCAGCGGCGAGGCGGCACAGCAGACCGTGCGCCAGGCGCTCGTGGATGCCGGCGTGAACATTGAAAACCTGGTGCAGGCGGACGTGTGCGGCATGTCCCTGACGGACCGCGTGACCGCCCGAACCCTCGTGCAGGTTGTGGCTCTGCTGAATGCTGATGAGCATGCGGAGCAGCTGATGAGCACGTTCCCGGTCGCGGGCGTGAGCGGCACCCTGTCCGGTCGTTTTGGTGCGGCGAACGCCGTGCACGCACGCACTTTTGTGCAGGCGAAGACCGGCACCTTGTACACGGTGTCTTCGCTGTGCGGTGTGGCGACCCGACCCGACGGCACCCGCCTGATTTTCGCGATTATTCTGAACGATCTGGGCGGTGCGGATGCGCTGCCCGCCGCGAAGGAACGCGTGGACGCGGCGGCGGCGGCGATTGCGAACCGTTCGACTGCGCCGAGTGCTTCTGCCAGCCCCTCTGCGGTAGCGGCGAGCGCTTCGGCGGCGCCCGCGGCGGCAGTTTCTACCGCGGCCGCGGCGAGTGCAGTCTCCTAGTGTGTTCACCCGGATAGCCCCGAAATCCCCCCTAAATCATCCCACTTAGGTTGATTTTCTGTAATGTTTCACGTGAAACCTGAAAATCAACCTCTCGGGGTGAGAGGGGCACGGGGTGCCGACAGACTCCTCAACCGGGACTCGCGCCCGCTCACCCGGCAGGGTTTCACGCCCGCTTTGTTTCTCTCCTCCAGCAGAAAAGTCACCATGGACCTTACCTTCACCCTCGCTGATCTGACCGCTACCTCCGCCTGCGAGCTGCGGCTCTACACCGAGCTTCGGGAGCGTGCGCAGAAGCAGTCTGCCCACCCGACCCCCGAGAAACTGGAGCGCGCCCGCGAAGCGTACCGCGAGTGCCTGCGAGCGCTAACCGCCGGTGGAATGGTCGGCGGTGGAATGGTCGGCGGTGGAGTAGTCGGCGGTGAGCATGCGGGCGGCACAGCGCACCCGTTGCCCCTGGTGGCGACCTCCGCGGCGGGGCTGACCTACACGGTGGAGCTCGACCGCCTCGACTGCCCGGCTGAGGACAGCACCGCCGAGAGCAATACCGCCCAGATTGCCTGCACCCCGCACCTGGGCGAGGCGGCGCATCGGGCGCTGTTGCGCGGTGCCCTGGCGGCGCACCTGCTGACCGCTAGTGCAACCGAGAATGCCGAGAATGCGAGGCGCCTCGACCTTCATCTGGAGCACGGCGTGGATGAGTACAGCGCGAATGAGTACAGCGCGGGGTCCGAATCGGAGCCCGCTGAGCACCACTCCCCCGTTCCTCAACCTCACCGAGTTGATTCGGCGCGTATTCTGCCGCTGGTTCGCCTGCAGGAGCAGCGCCTCCTGCTGCTCACCGAGGCGCTGAACGAGGGTGTAGAACCGGCGGAACTTGCCGAGCGCATCCCCTATTTTCTGACCTGCGACGAGTGCCCGGCGTGCCTGAACGCGGCGGCATCTCTTGCCCTCGCGACCGAAGCCCCGGAACTCGTCACCGAAGACGCCGTTGAAGACACTGCCGAAGACCCCGAGACTGAGGAGCCTCCGGTCATGTACCGGGTACCCGCCGCGATGGAGAACGACAGCGAACAGTACCGCCTGCAGTGCCTGCTGGATGCCCAGCTCGCCTCCCTGGAGGAGCACACGGCGGAGCACGGCTGGGGTGCCGGTGAGCTTGAGGCGGCGATGTTGCTGTCCATGACGAATTATCACCGCCGCGAGCGTGCCCCGTTCTGGCGTGAGCACATTCGCCGTCTGGAGGACGGCCCGACGGCGTGGGTGGCGAGCCGCGATTATGCGTACCTTGATCGGGTGCAGGTGCTTTCGGTGGAGCATGCGCATGCTCTTCTGAGCACCCCCGCAGACCTGGAGGCGCTTGCCGCCGCCATGAAGGAGCCCGCCGAGGTCGAAGATGCCCCCGGCTGGTATCGTGTGCGCGGCGCGCAGGTGCGCCTGTTGCGTGCGCGAATTGAGGCTGACCCGAGCCTGGTGATTGCGCCCTCTGACCGTGCGGTTTTTTGTGCGTATGAGGCGGGGTTGAGCCCGCAGATTGCGCTGGACCGTATGGAGTCGCAGGTGAATTATTTCCGTGCGTCGAATCCGGGTGAGCGTGTGCCCGCTGAGTTGGCGGCGACGGGTTTCTTTGGCATGCGTGTGCTGGCGGTGGCGCAGGGCGGTTTCCGTGCCGGATCTGAGGGTTCTGCGGATCCCGAAGAGGCTGCCCCAGAGTCCGGCAAGTCGACCGGCGAGTCGGCTGGCGCAGAGTCGGCTGGCGAGTTCTTGGAGGTGCTTCTGCAGGAGCGCATCCGCGTGAAGGATGAGCCGCACCGTGCCCTGCCTTCGGGTATTGGTCCTGGCGATCCGGTGTCTACGGCGACGATTGAGGCGGCTCTGCAGGCTGATGTGCACGGGCTGCTTTTCGATGGCGCGCTCATGCCGAGCGACCCCGTGCTTAATGGCCCCGTGCCCGGCGAAGATTCTGAGCCGTCCGAGGCTCCCTCATCGTCCCGCGCCCTGCCGAGCGTGCTCGATGCGGCGGCTTCCCTGACGGGGGTGGAGAGCGCCTCCGCGGATTTGCTGTTCCGCCGCGCGCCGCGCCTGAAGAAGGGCGCCTCAAACGCCAAAAATGCAGAAAATCTACCTCGTGAGGTTGATTTTTCTGCCTCTGACCTGCCCACGGCGGATGCCGTGCACGCGGCGGTTCGCGCTCTCAACCATTCATATGTGGCGGTTCAGGGCCCTCCGGGTGCGGGTAAGACCTTCCTCGCCTCGCATGTGATTGCGCGTCTGGTGGCTGAGGGCGCGAAGGTGGGCGTTGTGGCTCAGTCGCATGCGGTGATTGAGAATCTCATGGTGGCGTGCTGTGCCCGTGATGGTTTTGATGTTTCGCGTGCGGTGCGTCTGCGCGGCAAGTCGGTGACTCCGGACGCCCCGTGGTCTGAGGTGTCTGATTCTGAGCTGGTCGAGCTGATTTCTGGTGCGGGCGGCCTGCTGTTTGGCGGCACGGTGTGGGATTACGTGAGTGAGCGTCGCGTGCCTGCCGGGTCGCTGGATGTTCTGGTGGTTGATGAGGCGGGCCAGTTCTCTCTGACGAATACGGTGGCGGCGGCTCGTGCGGCACGTTCGGTGCTGCTGTTGGGTGATCCGCAGCAGTTGCCGCAGGTGTCGACGGGTGTGCACCCGTACCCGGTGGATGTTTCGGCGTTGGGCTGGTTGTCTGACGGTGCGGCGGCGCTGGATCCTCGTTTTGGCTATTTCTTGGGCGAGTCGTGGCGTATGGATTCGGCGTTGTGCGAGCGGGTTTCGTGGCTGTCGTATGATGGCGCGTTGGCGAGCGCGGCGGCGACGGCTGGTCGCGCCCTGCGGGGTGTTGCGCCGGGTGTGGTGTCGTATCCGGTGGAGCATGCGGGTTGTTCGGTGCGTTCTGTGCAGGAGGCGCAGGCGGTGGTGGATTGCGTGCGCGAGTTGTTGGGTCGTGAGTGGGTTCCGGCGGCTGGTGCTGAGCCGCGCCCTCTGGCGGCGGAGGATTGCATTGTGGTGGCGGCGTATAACGCGCAGGTTGATTGTGTGCGTGAGGCGCTGATTGCTACTGGTTTGGCGGATTCTTCGGGTGCTGGTGTGCGTGTGGGCACGGTGGATAAGTTCCAGGGTCAGGAGGCTGCGGTGGTGTTGGTGTCGTTGGCGTCGTCGCGGGTTGATTCTGGGCGCGGTGCCGGGTTTGTGCTGTCGCCGAATCGTTTGAATGTGGCGGTGTCGCGCGGTCAGTGGCAGGCGGTGTTGGTACATTCGCCATGGGTGGCGCGTTCGGTGCCGCAGGATGTCGAGGAGGTACTGGCTCTGTCGGGCTTCGCGGGCCTGGTGGAGTAGCACCTAGTGCAGCCCTTATTCTGCGCTCTTCTACGCTCCCCTGCCCGCTGCGTTGCGAGACTGACTGTAACAGAGTCTGGCGGTGTGGATTGGCGGAGCCTGGTTGCGGGTGTCTTTGGTGCGCCCGGAATCGGGTTTAACTGAGGTTCAGCCGAGGTTTAGTTGGGTGGAAGCACCAAGAATAAATTATAGTCAAACTAACCCTAATGTCAATACTCAAAATGAGGAAAGTTTTTCAACTAGCGTTCATGTATATGATTCACATCTCTTATAGAATCTAAAGTATCGCGCGACACACTTCTTGTGCGGGGGCTCCCGATGAGCCGCCCCGTGCATCCTCAACCACCCCGTGATGGCCGGCGGGTCCGTGATGACCGGCGGACACAGGCGAAAACAAGCGAAAACAGACAGGCGCAGCCGACTGTCGGGGTATTCACTCATACAATTGCGCGCTACGAATTGCGCACAATAAACTACGCACGACGGATTGCACGCCGCGCGACACCATAAACCCCATCGTGGAGGTCCCCCATGAGTGTCAACACCGAGCTACTCAAGAATAGAGATTTTCGAAATACTCTCTTTGCCATTGGAGCCAACCAGCTCTCAGACTCGATGAGCTATATCACCACACCCATCATTATTTTGGCGCTGACCGGCTCCCCCGAGGCCGCGAGCATCACCCTCTTTGTCGCGGGTGTTCTCGCTACCTGCGCCGGGGCGATATCTGGAACGTGGGTTGACCGAATCGGTCCCTCAAAGTGCCTGGCACTGTCCTGCATTGGCCAGGCGCTGTCCTGGGTCGCGATTCTTCTCTACCTCGTTTTCAATGTCACCAATATTTACGTTTTGGTGATCACGATTTCTCTCGCCGCCATCATTTCCACCTTCGACTACCCGAGCGAGCAGTCCATCATCACCCGCGTAGTCCCCAAGGAACACCTGGGGTACGCCTCCGGCATGGGTGAGACGCGCGAATCCACCGCCAACCTGCTGGGCGGCCCGGTCGCCGGCATCATTATCGGCTTCTCGACCGTGCTCATGACCGCAGTTCACGCGGTCGTCAACCTGCTGGCGTTCATCGTCGCACCCAAAACCTACGGTGCTAGTCGGCAGCCCACGGAAGAGGAAGAGGGCGAGAAAACCAGCTTCTGGCAGGACTCAAAAGCCGGTTTCGAGTACATCCTGAAGAACAAGGTACTGGTGTCCATCGCGTTCGTTTCAACGCTTGCAAACTTTGGAACGGTCGGCATTCCGCTCACCTTCATCTACTACTACACCTTGGAGGGCGCACACCCGCTCTTCATCGGCATCTTTGCGAGCGCCTTCGGCGTGGGCGTGCTGCTCGGTTCGTTCCTGGTCGGCCCGCTGACCGAGAAGTTTGCGCTCGGCCCGCTCGGTATCACCTCCCTGGCCATCATGTCGGCCTGCTACCTGTTGCTGCCGGTGGTTCATTCGATGCTGTGGGCGGTGTGCCTGCTGATTGTGCTGGCGGGTATTGTGCTCCCCTCCTTCAATTCGAGCATCATTGCGTACATTAACGCATCCACCCCGGAGCACATGATCGGTCGCGTGCATTCGGTGCAGGGCATCCCGAACATGGCACTGACCCCGCTGGCTGTTCTGCTGGCAGGCTTCCTCATTGTTGATTGGGGTATTACGTACACGGCGCTGTTCTACGCGGTGTTCATTTTCCTGTCGCTGGTGGTGATGGTATTCCAGAAGCCGCTGCGTCAGCTGCCGCATATCTCGCAGGTAACGAACGCACAGTAGTTCCGCGGTAGCCCCGTCTATCAACTCCACTCAACGCCCCCGAAAGCGAATAATTCAACGTGCACTTGCATGAAAATTATTTTCCTTTCGGGGGTGTTCTACGTCCTTTCGAGGATTTCTGCACACAGTGCATTCTCACGATAATTCCCCTTATCAATGCGCATTTTTAGGGGTTTAAATGTTGCCGGTATTACGGCGAACCTTACGCCGCTTGTTGAAGGTTTTACGGCATAATAGGAAGGTGTTCGTTCTAACCTTTATTCAACGTTCCGCACAGCACTCACTCACTGCACTGTCGGACGAACTCGCAAAGCTCAACCCGCGTGTTGCCTTCGCCCAGACATACCCTGACGAAATTCAGGGCGCCTTCGACCGCGCCAGCGACGCACTCCACGCGGCGCTCATTGCCGCGCGCGATAACGGCTTCTGGGTCGGCATCGGAATCGGCGAGCTCAACATCCCCCGATTCGCAGGCGCACTCGGTGCCGTCAGCACCACCGACTGCACCGGCGACGCCCTCGAATTCTCACGCCTCGCCGTCGAAGAAGCACAAGGAGGCGCACCCGTACGCTGCATCAGCGTCAGCGCTGACAACCGCCACCTCGCCGACCTCGCCGCAGGCTCCGCACGCCTGCTCTACCGCGTATGTGCCGACCGCACCGACGCCGAATGGCGCGTAGTAAACCTGCTTGTACCCGGCGTGCGCGGCCAGCAGAAGGCCGCCGCAACCGCACTCGGCATCACCACCCAGGCAGTCAGCCGCACCCTCGTCCGCTCCCTCTGGCACGAGGAGCAGGCGGCACGCGGTGCGCTCATCGAACTGCTGACCCGTATTGACCGTTCGCGCCGCCGCGCCACCTAACCGCCGCCGCGCCCCCTCATTCTTTCGCGCCTGTCAGCCTTCGTACCTGGTACCTGCCAGCCTTTAGTGCCTGCCAGCGCGGAACCGAACACCTGATCCCGCCCGTGATGGTCGCCCCCTGCCAGGGGTGAACTATCCGGGCGGGACGCTTTTTAAACCCGCGCTGAATACCCTGCAGCTCGACGGGCAAAACCAGAGAAAAGGTAGACTTATCTTTATGCCTCTCTCAGAACTTTCCGTCAGCACCCAGAACTATCTCAAGGAAATCTGGAGCCTCGAAGAATGGACCAAAACCCCTGCCACCGCATCCGCCCTGGCAGAACGCATGGGCCTGCGCATTTCTTCGGTATCTGACGGCCTCAAGCGCCTCGCCGCCGCCGACCTGATCGAGCATCAGCCCTACGGCGCTATTGAGCTTACTGAAACCGGCCGCTCCTACGCGCTGGCAATGATCCGCCGCCACCGCCTCATTGAGACGTTCCTCGTGGAGACGCTCGGCTACACCTGGGACCGTGTGCACGACGAGGCGGAGGTTCTGGAGCACGCGGTATCCGACTTCATGGTGGACCGCATCGACACCCTGCTGGGGCACCCGACCCGCGACCCGCACGGCGACCCGATCCCGGACTCTTCGGGGCATATTAGTTTTCCGCAGACCGTGCCGCTGAGCCAGTGCGAACCCGGCGAAACAGTCGTGCTCGAACGCATTAACGATGATGACCCGCGCCTGCTGCGTTACCTGCAGGGCCACGGTTTTGTACCCGGCGTGCGTCTGCACATTGAGGAGGGCGCGCCCTTCTCGGAGGCGGTGAACGTGAGCGTGGTCGGCGCCGGTTCCGGCAACCTGCACGAGACGGACGCGGCCGGTGCGGTGAAGCCCGGCGGCACCATTATTCCGTTGGGTGCGGAGGCGACCGCCTCCCTGTTCGTGTCCCGCACGGTGCGCTAGGCGCAGGGCGGTAGAGGCACCCTAGAATTTCAGAAAATAGCGCTAGGCGGAGGTCCCGTAAAGGGCCTCCGCCTAGCGCTGTATTGAGTTAGTTTTAGGAAGCTGAGGGCTCAGTTTCTGTTGCAGCAGTGCTGAGTCGGCGGGCGCGCATCCTGCCCAGCAGGCCGTAGCGCGGGGCAAACACGTACGCCAGGGCAAACAGTATGCCCTGCGTAACGACCACGGCACCGCCGGGGGATACATCCGCGTGGTAGCTGGCGTACAGGCCGGTCAGCGTGCCCACCAGGGAGACTCCCACGCTCACCGCGAGCATCGGCACAAACCGGTCAGTAATGAGGCGAGCCGTGGAGCCGGGGATGACGAGCATCGCCACGACCAGCACCACACCCACGATCTGCAGCGCCACCACGGAGGTCAGCGCCAACATAATGAGCAGCAGCGCGCCGAGCAGACGCGGACGCAGCCCCACCGCCTGCGCAAAGCCCGGGTCGAAGGCGTACAGCACGAAGTCGCGGCGCTTGACCAGCAGCACGGCGGCAACAATCACCGCGAGGATGGCGACCTGCCAGACGTCCGACCAGGACACGCCCAGCACGTTACCGAAGAGAATATGGTTCAGGTCGGTATTCGACGGCGTAACCGAAATCAGCACCAGACCGAACGCAAACATGGTCGTGAACACGATGCCGATCGCGGCGTCCTCGCGCACGCGGCCGCTGCGCCGCACCCCGCCGATAAGAGTTACCGCCACGAGGGCGGCAACCACCGCACCCACTGCGAAGGGCGCACCAAAAATATAGGCGAGCACCACACCGGGTAGCACCGCGTGCGAAATGGCATCCCCCATAAGTGACCAGCCGAGCAGCACGAGCCAGCAGGAGAGCAGAGCGCAGACGGCGGCGGCAAGCACGGTGACCACGAATGCGCGGAGCATGAAGGGCAGGGTCAGCGGCTCCACCAGAAAGTTGAGGATGTCCATTTAGTTCTTCCCTTCCACAGAGCTGATCGTAGTAGTGCCGGAGGTAGCAGCGCCGGTAGCGACCGACGCGCCGGCGTCCACTTCCATGCCGAAGGCACGCACCAGGTTCTCGGGGGCGAGCACCTTCTCGGGGGTGTCGTGCATCAGAATATCGCCGCGTAGCAGTAGCGCCTCGTCGGCGAACTGGCGCAGGCTCGCCAAGTCGTGCGTGGAAACCAGCACGGTCGCGCCCTCGTCACGCAGCTGTTCGATGACCTGAATGAGCATCGCTTCGCTACGCTTGTCCACGCCGGCGAAAGGCTCATCCAGCAGCAGCAGCTGGGCGCCCTGAGCGATAGCGCGTGCCACGAAGGCGCGCTTACGCTGACCGCCCGAAAGCGCCCCAATCTGACGGTCGGCAAGGTCGGTCAGTTCCACGCGGGCGAGCGCCTCATCCACGGCGGCACGGTCTGCGGCACGCAGGCGGCGGGTGATGCCGAGGTTGCGGTAGCGTCCCATGCTGACCACCTCGCGCACGGAGATGGGGAAGGTCCAGTCGATTTCTTCGCTCTGCGGCACGTAGCTGACGAGCCCGGCGCGGTGATGGTGCGCGTTCTTGCCGCGGCTGCCACGGTTACCGCCGACGGGCTGCCCGTCGAGGGTGATGCTGCCGGCGTGCATGGGTACGACCCCCATGATGGCTTTGAAAAGGGTGGATTTGCCGGAGCCGTTCATGCCGATCAGGCCGCAGATACGCCCGGTGTCCAGGGTGAAGGATGCGCCAGTGAGGGCGCGGACTGGCCCGTAGTTCACGTGCACATTTTCGCAGCTGAGAAGAGTGCTCATTCCTTGTGTTCTTTCTGGTGGTCACCGTATGCGTGGGGCGGGTGTACTTGCTTGCGTGTTGCTGAGTGGGTGCTGTGTGAGCGAGTGTTAACGGCGTGGGAGGAGCGGAGCCAAGAAGGCGACGCCCCTCCTATCCTATCGGGGTTTGGGGTTTACCCAGGGTTTTCGATGCCGGGGTTGGCCCGGGTTTATGCCGGGTTTATTCGGGGTTTATGCCGGGTTTAGGAGTTGCCCTTGAGGCCCGCAACGATGGTACGTGCGTCGTAGCGGATCATGTCCAGGTAGGTGGGCACGGGGCCGTTCGCCTCGGAGAGCGAGTCCACGTAGAGCACGCCGCCGAATCGTGCGCCGGTGGCGTCTGCGACCTGGCGCATCGGGTTGTCAGAGACGGTGGATTCGCAGAACACGGCGGGAACCTGGTTCTCGCGCACGTAATCGATCGCGGAGGAAATCTGCGAGGGGGTCGCCTGCTGTTCGGAGTTGACCGCCCAAATGTACTTTTCCTTCAGGCCCGCGTCTGCCGCCAGGTAGGAGAAGGCGCCTTCGCAGGTGACCAGTGCGCGCTGGTTCTCGGGCAGGGTAGAGATTTCCTTGACGAGCTCGTCACGCACGCCCTGCAGCTGCTTCTTGTAGGCTTCACCGCGGGACTTGTAGTCGGCGGCGTGGCTCGGGTCGAGGGCGCTAAATTCGCGAATCATCACGTCCACGTACTTCTGTACGTTGCTGGGGCTCATCCAGGCGTGGGGGTTGGGCTTGCCCTCGTAGGCATCCTCGGTAATGGAGATGGGCGTGACCCCCTCGGAGACGGTCACGTGCTTAGCATGGGATTCTTCAACGAACTTCGCGAACCAGGATTCCAGGTTCAGGCCGTTGTCGAGCACCAGGTCAGCGGCGTGCGCCTTCTTCAGGTCGGAGGGAGTGGGCTCGTACTCGTGGATCTCTGCGCCGGGCTTGGTGAGGGATTCGACGTTCAGGTCGTCGCCTGCCACGTTGCGGGCGATGTCTGCGAGCACGGTGAAGGTGGTGAGCACGGTCTTCTTACCGCTGCTGCTCTTAGCGCCTTCGGTGGTGCTGGAGGTGCTACCGCAGCCGGTGAGCACGAGTAGCAGGGTGAGTGCGAGGGCGGCGCAGAGCGCCTGGACGAGGCGGCGTGCGTTGCTGCCTGCGGGGGTGAAAGCGTTCATGAGGAATCCTTCATTGGAAGTCACGGTTTGAGTATGTGGTTGATGTGTGGAATTTGCCGCGCCGGGACGCTAGGGACACGGTGTGTCTGCGCAGGCATCATAATGCGCTTTTGCCTGTCGTCCCGGGCGGAATTTAACAATAGTTCGGCTAGCCGAACTTTTCAACTAAGCCACACAGAAAACCTTGAAATATTGGCAGAAACCCAGGAGCAGGCGCGCAGAAACACAGGACAGAAGCACCAGCAGATACAGCAAGGAGGCGAGGGACCCCTCCCCCGCCTCCTTACTACACGCGGTTCTACGGCAAGCTATACGCTCGGATTAGTCGGCAATCTCAACCACGACCGGCGTGTGGTCGCTTGCGCCTTCACCGGCGCGTTCCACCTTATCGATCCAGGCACGTTCCACGCGTGCGGCGAGCGCGGGCGAGAACAGCTGAAAGTCAATGCGCATGCCCTCATCCTTGGTGAAGCGGCCCGCCTGGTAGTCCCAGTAGGTGTACTCGCCCGGAGTGTGCGGGCGCACTACGTCCACCATGCCCTCTTCGAGCAGGGCGGCAAAGGCGCGGCGTTCGGGTTCGGAAACGTGGGTCATTTCGTTGCGCAGGAAGTAGTCGATATCCCACACGTCAGTATCTTCGGGGGCGACATTCCAGTCACCAACCAGGGCGAGCTGCGACTGCGGGTTGGCAGCCAGTTCGTTGTGCACGTTCTGGCGCAGCGCCTCCATCCAGCGGAGCTTGTAGTCCATATGCGGATCGGTCAGGCCGCGGCCGTTGGGCACGTAGAGGCTCCAAACGCGCACGCCGCCGCAGGTCGCACCGATAGCGCGCGCCTCCAGCACCTCGGGTTCGCCGGGCTTGCCGAAGTGCGGCTGGTTATCGAAGCCGCGCTGCACATCTTCGAGGCCAACTCGGGAGGCGATTGCCACGCCATTCCACTGATTCAGGCCGAAGTGCGCAACCTCGTAACCCATGAATTCGAAGAGGTCGAAGGGGAAGGTTTCGTCCTTGGTTTTGGTTTCTTGCAGGGCGAGCACGTCAACGTCGTGTTCATCGAGCCAGTCTTCGACGCGGTTCTCACGGGCGCGGATTGAGTTGATGTTCCAGGTGGCAATCTTCATGCCTTCTAGCTTAGCGGGTGCAGAGCAGGCGCCTTTCATTGCACAGATCATTGCATGGAGGCGATTGCGCGGCGGAGCGGGCGCTCGCAACCTGCCAGAGCAGCGCAGCACCTGGAACAGCGCACCGCCCGCCTGCGCAACCTTCGGGTCGCACCGGCGGGCGGTGAATATATGCGCTAGTCAGCACTGAAGCTGGTCGGTATTATTCCTAGTCAACGGCGGGAGTGCCCACAACCTTCAGGCCCTTATCGCCGTACGCCTTGAGCATGTACAGGGCGTCGGAGAAGTACAGGGGGCTGGCGGGGTCCACCACGTCTGCTACACCATCGCCATTGCGGTCAACCTCAGGGTATGCACCCAGGGTGCGGGCTGCCCAGCGGTTTTCGGTCTTGAACTGTTCAGTCTTCTTGACTTCGGCACGTAGCGGACGGCGGATCTGGCGCAGGCGCGCGGCACCGTCGGGGCTACCTGCGGCACGGTAGAGGAACGCGGCGAGGGTGTGGCGGGTGGCGTACTCGTCCGGGTGGAAGAGCCCGTCATCCCAGCCGGAGGTGATGCCCGCGTCCGCCGCCCAGATGTAGGCGGGATAGTCCGGGTTAGTGGTTGCCACATCCTTGTAGGGCGAGGTTTTCGGGAGATCCTTGACGGTCGGGGATCCCGCCATGCGGTAGAGCATGCGTACGAGCTGGCCGCGGGTGACGGTTGCGCTGCTGTGGCGGCGGGTGACGGTGTATTCTTCGCTGTCGAGGTAGCCGTGGCAGACCGCCCACACGCCGGGGGTGGCGCTCATGGTGCCGAGGAAGTTGGCGACGCATTCGACGTAGCTGGGGTCATCCTTGGGCTGCTCTGCCTTGATGACGAACTGCAGGTTCACTGCGGGTTTTGCGGCATGGGTTTCTACAGCATGGGCGGCAGGCTGTGCGCTCACCGCGGAGGTGACGGGTACGGCACCGAGGGCGAGCGCGAGGCTGAGAGCAAGGGTGCGGCGTGCGCGGGGAGCGGGTGTGAGGACTCGGGAAATAACCGGAAACATGAATTTGTCCTTATGTAATTGTGGTTGGGAACCGGCCGGAAGGAACCGATTTTTTGGGTCGACCGCGGGGTCGCCAAATGGAGCGAATAAGAAAAGGGGAAGGGTAGTGGTCGTTGAGGAATAGTGAGAAGCGGCAATGAATAGGGTCTGACGTGCGGCGATACGCGGTTTTGGTGTGTGCCAATGATGTGCGTGTTCCGCATGCTGTCGCACGGCTATGGTGGTGCACAGTGAATGGACTGTTTTACACCGCCATAGAAAGTTTAAAGTACATATTGATATTTTATTCAATATTTAATTGAGACTTTTATCAACTAAAAATTAAACATTGTTCTAAACGACAAAGCAGCTGCGAATGGTATGTATTCCATTCGCAGCTGCTTTGATTTTTAGCTGATATATAGCGGTATAACGCACCCACTAGGGCACACGCACCTCCCTCACGATTCACAGGAAAGTCCCGAACCTGTTCGGGCGTGTCTAATAGCGACCGTCAGCCTCTACTAACCGCGCATCACGTTATAGGCTTCCTTCGTGAGCTGACCGGCGGGCGAGGTGGAGTGGCGTAGCTCTTCAATTTCAATAACCACGTTCGCACCAATCTCACCGGTAATGTACACGCGGCGGCCGAGCATATTGCCCTCACCGATGCGATCATCCTTGGCGGTACCTTCAGTGATGCGCAGGTCGTAAATCTTGTTTTCAATGTAGAAGCCGTACAGGGAGGCCGCCTTCTCCGGCGGATTGTAGGAGACGGGCGCGACCATGCGGGTACCGCGCGCGTTGCGGCTGATGTACCAGTTGGCGGCCTCGTCAGCACCTGCGGCACCGCTGACGGTGCCAGCCCAGCTGGAGCCTTCCGCTTCGCATCCGATGAAGACGTTGTGCGCCCACTCAACGATCCAGCCGTGGCCCGCGTTGGAGCGTGCGGTGCAACCGATGAACATGTTGCGTTCACCCTGCACGATCCAGCCTGCACCGGCGTGGCGGGTGGCGGGCTCGTAGAGGGCGTACTTGTTGCTGGTGCGGTGGTTGCTGTTGCTGGAGCAGTTCTCGAATTTTGCCTGCGCCGCGTACACCTCGATACCGGCGTAGGAGCCGCCGCTGAGATTCGCCTCGGCAACGTCGATACCGCGCAGCTTATTGTCTGCCGCGCCGGAGTTCTGGCCTTCGTTGGGGCGGCGGGGGTGGCCGGCGGGCTTGCCGAGCAGCAGGCCCTGGTTGAGGGTGCGGCGGATGGTCACGTCGTCAATTTTCATGCCCTGGTCGTCCAGGCCGAGCACGGCGACGCCGATGGCGGTGTCCCAGACTTCCACGCCTGCGATAACGGGCACGATGTCCGGTTCGTTGAGCAGGTCGCCGGTCAGGTGGGTGTGGAAGATGACGCCGGCGACGTTGTTCAGCGGGGCGGTGTGTGCATCGAGCGGGTAGCTGCTGATGGGGGTGTTGGCGGCGTTGGTGCGGATGTGCAGGTTGCGCACGCCCATGCGCATGGGCTTGTTGGCGTTGTAGTTGCCGTAGACGGGGGTGGTGTAGCTTCCGACGTGGAACACGCCGGTGTATTCGATGTGACCGTTGGCGGTGGTGGGGATGGCGCGGTCGGAGTGCGCGATGACGACGGTTGAGGAGCCGTAGCCGAAGATTTCGACGCGGTGTTTGATGTCGATGAAGGGGTAGGAGACGCGGTAGATGCCGCGGGGTAGTTCTACGGATCCGCCGCCGCGTGCGGCGACAGCGTCAACTGCGCGCTGGATGGCTGCGGTGGAGTCTTTGGCACCGGTGGGGTCTGCGCCGTAGTTGATGGCGTTGATGCTCATGGGCGTATCGGGCATGAGGGGCTCAATTCTTTCGATGGGTACCGCGTTCGGTGCTGAAGGCGGCGTGGCGAGTGAATTGAGTGAATACGGCTGTAAGTGAATACGGTGCAGCGTTGAGTATGTGTGGTGCGGTGTGTTGGGCGCATTTCTGCGGATGTGTTGGCGTGTGCGGGCCTGTGCACCGGCAGACCTGCCCCTGCTCAAGGGTACCGCATTGAGCGTGTGGAGGCGATGACCGGGCACTGTGATGCCTGCTCCCCTACCCCGTTTTTCTACGGTTTTTCGGCTGTTTTGGGTGCGGGTTAAACGCCGAGGGGCGGGGATTACTCCCCGCCCCTCAGACGTATGCGTTTTAAGATTTTGTGGTCACGAGCCTCAGCTCGCAGAGCCTAACCCGCGAGGGTTAGCCCATGAACACGCCGTTGCCGCGCTTCTCCAGCTGCTTCGGCGCGAAAGTCGCGTGGCGAATATGATCCACCTCGATGAGCACGTTATCGCCCATAGCACCGGTCACGTGAACACGGCGGCCAATCATGTTGTTCTCACCAATACGGTCATCCTTCGCGGACGCAGTCGTAATGTGCATATCGCGAATGTTGTTCTCAATGTAGAAACCGTACAGGGAAGCCTTCGCCCAGCTGTAAGGGTTGTGCGAACGAGGAGCCACGAAGCGGCTACCGCGTGCGTTACGGCCAATGTACCAGTTCGCCGCCTCGTCACCTCGAGCAGCGCCGGTAACAGCATCCTGGAAGCTCGAAGACTCACCCAGGCAGCCAATGAACTGGTTGTTACCCCACTCCACGAGCCAGCCGTGACCGGCGTTCTCCTGGGCGGTGCAGCCAATGAACATGTTGCGGGTGCCCTGAATGAACCAGCCTGCACCCACGTGGCGGGTCTTCACCTCGTACAGGGCGTTCTTACCCTGGTTGCGCTTGTTGAACCAGCTGGTGGACGCCTCGAACTTGGACTGAGAAGTGTAAATCTCGATACCCGCGTAGGTGCCGAAGCTCATGTTTGCGTCAGAGACGTCAATCATGGAGAACTTGTTATCTGCCGCGCCGGGGGTGTCACCCTCGCGGGGGCGCAGCGGGTGGCCGACAGGCTTACCGACCAGCAGGCCCTGGCGCAGGGTCTGGCGGATGCGGATCTTGTCAATCTTCATGCCCTGGTCGTCCAGGCCCAGGATCGCAACGCCAATGGCGGTGTCCCAGATTTCGATGTTGGACAGGGTGGGCACTGCGTCCGGCTCACCGGGGTTAGCGTCCGCAATGCGGGTGTGGAAGATGACGCCTGCAACGTTGTCGACGGGCTGGGTATGCTTCTCCAGGAAAATCTGGTTGCTCTTAGAATCCAGCGGCAGGTTGTACTTGTTGGTGCGGATGAACAGGTCACGCACGCCCATACGCATGGGCTTGTTCTGGTTGGTGCCACCGCTCATGGGGGTGGTGTAGCTACCGGTGTGGAAAACGCCGGTGCATTCGTAGCTACCGTTCTTGGTGGAGGGAATACCCTTGTCGGTGAAAGCGACGATTCGGGTTGCCTGACCGTGGCCGAAGATCTCGACGCGGTGCTTCATTTCGATGAAGGGGTAGGAGACGCGGTACATGCCGCCGGGAATCTCCACGGAGCCGCCGCCCTGCGCAGCAACATCATCGATAGCCTTCTGGATAGCACTAGTGGAGTCTCGTACGCCGGTGGGGTCAGCGTTGTACTTGGAATCGCATACGTTCACGCTCATGATGGTAGCCATGGAGTGTCCTCTTTCTTGGCGGATACAGACAGCGATTAGCGCATAGATGGAATCTAAGCGCGTCATTAAGCTGAGTGTATCCAGTTGTGTTTGAGTGAATAAATGGTTTTGAGCTTCCTTCCGGTTGAGTGAGTGAGTCTCTTCCGGTGCGGGATGCGGGCGGGGAGTGAATCCGCTGCATCAATGCTCGTGGGCGGTGTGAGGGAGTGAATCTCAACCATTCCCACATGAGTCATAAATTCTTGCATACAGGATGCAAATCTGTCTAACCCATCGACAAAATATTCTAGGGCAAAATTGGGGCTTTTTCGCCGCTCAACACCCGATAGTGTTGATTGTCTCGCCGGTCACTTTGATGCAATAGAGTGCACATAACCCACAGAAAACCAACTGACCAGTACAAATACCATATTTTGCACACAAATGCACTAGTCAGAGAGTTTTTCGATGAATGCGCGCTATATCACTTCGCAGGCAGGTCATCCAGACTCAAAGAACCCATTAAAACTCCTCATCAGAGGCTTATCTCACAGGCTCAAAGGTCCCCAATAGCACCCGGCGAGGCCCACCAGAGAACCGCAGAGCACCCGCCAGAGAGCCCACTAGGCACCCTGGCGAGCACCCCAGCAGATAGGGTTCAAGCCCCTACTGAACTTCCTTCGCGGAGGCGGCACCCACCACATCCAGGCGCGCATAGCGGCCCGCAAGCCAGGTACAAATCATCAACTGAACCTGATGGAAAATCATGATCGGCAGCATCATCAGACCCAGCGAGCCCGCACCAAAAATAATGATCGCCATCGGCAGACCAGCCGCCAGCGACTTCTTCGAACCGCAGAACTGAATCGTAATACGGTCGGCACGGTTGAAACCCAGACGCTTAGCCAGCTGGTCAGTCAGCCACAGCATGAACACCACAATAATCGCCATGAGCACGACCAGCAGCACGATCTGCCACCACGCCACACGCGTCCACACACCCTGCACCACCGAGGCGGAAAACGCCGAATACACAATCATCATGACCGAGAACTTATCCAGCCACTTGGTCGTCGGCTTCTTGGCGAACTCCCCCACCCAGCGGCGCGTCAACTGACCGAGCACGAACGGCAGGAACAGCTGAATGGCGATGTCCAGGAAGACCGTTCCAGAGAACTCAATATGCCCCGTGTTCATCAGCAGCATGGCGAGCAGCGGGGTCGCCACCACGCCCACAATCGAAGAGAGCGAAGCACTCACAATCGCCGCCGCCACGTTACCGCCCGCAATCGAGGTAAACGCGATAGAAGCCTGCACGGTCGAGGGCACAAAGGTCAAGAACAGAATGCCCATGTACAGCCCATCACCGAGCACAAAACGCAGCGGGGAGAGCGCCAAACCGACCAGGGGGAACAGCACGAACGTGCAGCTCAAAATCATCAGGTGCAGACGCCAGTGGGTCAGGCCGCGAATAGCCTCCGCGGTGGAGAGGCGGGCGCCGTACAGGTAGAACAGCAGGGCGACCGCGAACTTCGTTCCGGTACTGAACCATTCGGCGAAGTCGCCGCGCGCAGGCACGATAATGGCGAGGATGACCGCGGTAATGAGCATGGTCAGTAGCGGGTCGAGTTTGATGGAGCGAAGTGATGAAAGCATGGTTTCCATTCTATGACCGCACCCCGCGGCGGATGCTGGGGCGGGCGCATCTTCTCACCTGGGGGTCACACGGGATGCTCAGGAGTGCGCAGGAGGCGGTTAACAGCCGAACCCGCCGGAGTGCCTTAGCACCCCGACGGGTTCGTGAAAGGTTATTGAGCTGTGCGGCTCAGATGAGGCGGTCAGAGGAGGCTCAGCGGCTACTTCTTGTCGCCGTCGAAGCCGTAACCGTACGAGCCGCCCTCAGAGGAGTTGTTGCCGTACTGGCCGTAACCATACTGCTCGGGCTGGCCATTAGGCTGACCGGCAGAGGGCTGCTCAGGTGCGGGCTGGCCTGCACCATTCTGGCCTGCACCGTTCTGGCCAGCGGCAGGCTGACCGAAGCCGGGCTGCTGACCGTAAGACGGCTGACCCGGTGCGGGCGCCTGCGGGCCACCGGGAGCACCCGGTGCCGGCATGCCACCGGCGGCTGCGTACGCATCCCAACGCTGGCCGTGGAAGGCACGAGCCTGCTCGGTGAGCCAGCCAGCAAACAGGGTCGAGTTCGCGTCGAACTCGGGGGCGTTCTCGGGCTTGGGGTACACGTCCACGGTCTCCAGGGTGTGGTCAGCCCACGCGTCCTGGTGCTCACGCATGAACTCGGTGGACTGAATCGGGTCAGGCCACATGTGTACCGGCTCAGACGCCGGAATCAGAACCGGAACGCGCGGTGCGGTCTCCTTGACCGGGTTCTCCGTCGGACGCCAGAACAGGCGGCCGGGCTGGGTGCGGTCACGCAGCGCGTGCGCACGCCAGGTGAGAATGGGGTGGCTTGCCAGCAGGTTCACGTACCAGACGGCAAGGCCGCGGTCGGTCACCGCACGGTCGGCAAGCTCATCGAAGTTGACCTGCTTGTTCAGGTACTTACCCGCCGCAAGCACCTTGACAGCACCCTCAGCGCCCTCGGGGCAGAAGCGGTAGCCGAAGTTGTCGGCGGTGTACTCCTGCGAGCGGGACAGCGCACTCGACAGCACCGGAATCTGGTTGAACAGCGTAGTGAAAATCAGACGGAAATAGCCGACGTGACCTGCGGCGATGTGGCCAACCTCGTGGCCAATAATGAAGCGCAGCGCCTGCGGGTCACGGGACTTACCACCGATTTCGAACAGGTCGGAGTACAGGCAGATGTAGCGGCGGAAACCGTGACCTGCCGCGAAAGCGTTCATGGTGCCGTTACCGAGGATGACGTACGCATCCGGCACACGGCGCAGGCCCGCAGCCTCAGCTGCTTCGGCGAGCATCTGGTACGCCTCGGGGAACTGGGTCGGGGTGATGCGCACACCGTGAACACGCTGCTGTGCGTAGTAAACCGCACGAACGATGAAGACGGCAATCGGACCCAGGATGAGCAGACCAACCGTCTGGAAAATCAGGTCTTCCAGGCTCGCGGAGGTGCTACCGGAAGAAGGTACTCGAACCGAACCTTCACCGGTTGAGCTGAAGACGTAACGCATCATCGAGCTGAACAGGTCGGCAAGCGCCATGAACAGCACAATGTAGCCGACCGCGGTGACCGCGTAGGCGGCGACCAGCCACGGAATTTCGGAGGGGTGACGCAGCGCGTGCAGCACCTTCGGCGGCAGCATCGACTGGTAGGCGAAGAGCTTCGGCTGGGGCAGGGGGCTGACCGGCTTCTGGCGCTCGTCTTCAGGGAGCCAGCCGGCGGAGAGGTCCTGCGGGAGGGGCTCACCGGGGGTGTGGAATGCCTGCTGGCCGGGCTGGGCGTTGAACTGCCCGCCGGGCTGCTGGTGGTTTTCAGGGGGTTGAGTCATGTCTCGTCCGCTTCGTATCGAGTGTTATCTGATTCCACTCTATCGTTTTTGGGCACTTACTAGTGAATGTGAATGCGCTTTTTCTCATAGAATGCCCATTCGCGACGCTACAGCACGCCACAGCGCCGGAATACACAGCGCCGGGGCGCACAGTGCAGAGACTCCGGGACACACAGTGCAGGGGGCGCACCGCCTTGCGGGCATAAGAAATCCGCCGCAGCACCCATATGACGGGACGCTACGGCGGATTACTTTACGCTGAGCCGCCTATACGGCGGGGTGCGTGGGGCTTAGAGGCTCTTGACGAGTTCCTCGGTAGCCTCAGCGATAGCCTTCTCCTCGTTGGTGGGGATGACCAGCACCTTGATAGCGGAATCCTCGGTGGAAATCACGCGCGGCTCGGGGGAACGCTTAGCGTTCTCTTCCTCGTTGTACTTGATGCCCAGTGCGCCGAGGCGGTCCAGGACCAGCTTGCGGAAGTCGCCGGAGTTCTCACCGATACCAGCGGTGAAGATCAGTGCCTGCGCGCCGCCAACAACCAGGTTGTAGCCGCCAATGTACTTCATCAGGCGGTAGGAGGTCATGTCCAGTGCGAGCTGTGCACGCTCGTCGCCGGACTGTGCAGCCTCAACGACCTTACGCATGTCGTTGGAGCCAGCCAGTGCGAGCAGGCCGGACTCCTTGTTCAGGATGGTGTCCAGGCGTTCACCGTCGATGCCCTCACGGGACAGGATGGTGGTCAGTGCCGAGGGGTCGATGTCGCCGGAGCGGGTACCCATGATCAGACCAGCCAGCGGGGTGTAGCCCATGGAGGTGTCGACGGACTTGCCGCCCTTCACAGCGGTCACGGACGCACCGTTACCGAGGTGAGCAACGATGCCGTTGAACTCGTCGCGTGCAATGCCGAGCATGTCAGCTGCAACGTGGGAGACGTACTCGTGGCTGGTGCCGTGGAAGCCGTAGCGGCGGATGCTGTACTTGTCAGCCAGGTCGTAGGGGATTGCGTAGCGCCATGCTTCTTCGGGCATGGTGGAGTGGAACGCGGTGTCGAAGATAGCAACCTGCGGCAGGGAGGGCCACTTGTGCATTGCTGCGCGCATGCCCTGAACGTGTGCGGGGTTGTGCAGCGGTGCCAGCGGGGAGAGGTCGTCGATCTGCTGGACAACTTCCTCGGTGAGCAGGGTGGGGTGGGTGAACTTCTCTGCACCCTGCACCACGCGGTGGCCGACTGCCTGCAGCTCGCGGCCGTGCAGGACGGGCTCGAGCTTCTCAGACATGATGTCGAATGCGACTTCGTGGTTGGGGACGTCGGTGCCGATGTTTTCGACGAGGCCGGAGGTCAGCATCTGCTCTGCCTCGGGCAGGGAGGTGTCACGCACCTGGTACTTCAGGGAGGAAGAACCGGCGTTCACAACGAGAATAAGCATGAAAGTATCTTCTTTCGTAGTTTTCTTTTCTGCTCCATTCTCGCACTTTTCGAGCCTGCGTGCGAGACGGCCCCGGCTGTGTTTTTAACGGGGGTTTTGTCGCGGGCGGTATCAGGGCATTGTCGGGGACAGGAGGCGCGGGTTAGGTGGGTACTTTTCTTTTCGGTCGCAGTGACCGGCTGAAAGGCTGGCGGGTTTTAGGAATGACCTAATCACTGGTCGTGTTTTCAGAGCTTAGGTATAGTTGGAACCAGCAAGGTAAACCAAGAACTCTGAGGCAACTGCTACTTCGTGGCAGGGAAGTATACTGGGTGAGCCGTAGCGGGGTGTACTGGTGGATTCTGGTCGAAGCTCGGACCTTGCGCATAAGGCACCCGTTCAGGGTGCCTTATTTGTGCGCCGAACCTGACCCCGACCGTGCGTGACTGAAACAGTTGCGGGGATAGGTATAACCTCCGTATAGTGGGGGTTGTCAGGATAAAACGACGGATTACCGCCTACGGGCCCAGGGATGAAGGCTCTAAGGGGTAAGCTGGAGGACTCCGGCCGAACTTAGCGCTCCTGACACATAAGGCACCCTCAACGGGTGCCTTTTCTGTTTAACTACAGCTCAGGGGAGGGGACATGTTCCGGTGCGGCCCCTCCCCTGTTTCTACGTTTGCGGGCTATTCTTCGTCGTCATCAACGGCGGGCAAGCCCAGCAGGGCGGTTCCCTCCTCGGTGAGGGACCAGCGCATCGTGCGGCCAGCCTTCACACCCTCAACAAAGCCAAGCCCCTGCAGCAGTTTGAGCCTATTGCGCAGAGTCGGCGCCGTAACACCCAGCGCCTCCTGCAACTCGGTCGAGGTAGGCGCAACCGGCGCACGGAAAATCTGCACCTGCCCCAGCAGGTACAGCAGCCGCAGAACATCATCAAGCTTCTTCGAAGTCAGCCCGGGGGTGCCACCCGTCCAGGTGCGGCTGCCCTCCAGCTCAGCGATACGCCTGCCAAGGGCACGCCACGCACGGTCGCGTGAGTCCAGTTCGTCTACCAGGTGCTCCTGAGCCTGCTCAATCAGCCCCAGAAAAACGTGCAGAAAACCGGTTACCTCACCGTAGTTGAGGGGTTCTTCCGCCGCGCTAAACGCCTTGTAGTAGCGGCTCTTCTGAATGTTGAGCGTGCTCGGCAGGGTGAGGGTCGTCAGCCGAGTGAGCGTCTGCCCCAGGTGGGACACCAGCAGGTACCTGCCCAGGCGGCCGTTGCCGTCGTAGAAAGGGTGTGTGTATTCCACCATGAAATGCGCGGCGATTGCGGAGAATAGCGCCGGCACGTTCGGGTCGAGGGCGTGGTCAAGCGCCGCCTGCACGTTGGCGGTGATGGTTGCTTCGCTGTCGGGGGCGCGGTGAATTTCGCGGGTGTTGTCGTGAATAACCACGGGCTTAGTGCGGAATAGCGCCCCGTCCGGGCGGTCTTCTTCGGCGAGGTGCCCTTCGAGGAGCGTGTCGTAGAGGCTGCGCACCTGCTCAACTGTGGCGGGTGGATTGCCAGCCCCCAGGTCTTTGAGGAGGGTCACAAATTCGACGGCGCGCTTGGCGCGGGGGTCTTCGCTGTCGCCGGAGGTGAGCGCCTCAGAGATGAGCTGGCGTGTGGTGTGCACGCCCTCAATGCGGTCGGACGCCACGATGCTGCGTACTGTCAGGTCGAGTAGGTAGCTTTGCATGGCGATGCTGGGCAGTTGGGAGCTCAGCTGTTCGATACGCCGTTCACGGCGCATGATGCGTTCGAAGGATGCGAGCGCGGTGCGGTCTGCCAGGTAGAACAGGGGGTGCTTCCCTACCGTGAATTCGTTGAGGAGGTAGGTGGAGTGGCCGTTGCGGCGTGCTTGTAGTTCGGTTTGTGCGGCGGCTTTGCCGCGTTCGTGGAAGATGCTTTTGAGGGTGCGGTACCTTGTGCTGCTGGTGCTCACGTGTGCCCTCCTTGATGGTGTAAAAAATCGCGGTTTTTTTCATTATCCTCCCAATTTTCAGGAAATAGTGAAAAAATCCGCGATTTCTTTCATAATCCAGGTCACAAATAGGTAGTTAGGGTGCCGGCAGGCTCCCGACTCAGACCCCTGCAGGGGCGCATCCTAGTGGGAAGCCGCACCCACCGCTTATTTGTTCTGTTCCTTCATTTGTTCCTTCACAAAGCTGTTGAAGCCCTGCGGCTCAAGGATATGAGACGCCTTCCACTTGTCGGGCCGCTCCGCGGTACGGTGCAAACGCACATAGTAGGCGGGGCTGATGCTTCCTTCGACCTTCACGCAAACCGTGAGCCAGTAGGGGTTGTCACCGCCAGGAACTTTCAGGGTCGGATCATCAACCAGTTCAGCACTAGTGACGGTTCCCTTGAAAACATCAATACGAGAGTTAGGCCCGTAGTGGTTTTGCAGTTTGGGGTCAATCATGGGGTAGAGCTCTTCAGACCATTCCTTGTACGGCTTGCCGCTGGTGTATGCGGCGACAATTGCTTTCGCGGCTTCAAGAGCACGACCACGGTCTTCGTCAGTGATGCTATTGAGGGTGGGAACGCTGGAGGGTTGCTGGGGTCCACCACCGGTTCCCACCAGGGGTGAGGGGTCAAGGCTCACGGTCGGGGTCGCTGCCGCAGTGGTGGATGCCGCGGTGGTGCTTGCCTCTGCACTCGGGGAGGCGGTCACCTCGGTGACGGTGGGGGTGCGACCTGCGGTGGTGGTTGCGGGTGCGGGAGTAGTAGAGGTGGGGGTGGGGGTGCTGGTGGCGGTAGAGGTTCCGCCGGTGATGAGGGTTCCGCCCGGTGCGGAGCTATCGGTGCTAGCGGAGCAGCCGGTGGCGAGCAGGGCAAGTACAGCAGCGGCTGCGGTGATTTTGCGGGTCATGGAGAGGGGCTTTCTCTGATGAACGGTTCTATGTATCGGTGTGATGTGTCTAGGCGGGGCAGTGTAGCGTTGCGGCCGCCTGCGGTTGGTGTCTGCGTCGGGCGTTGACGCATAGTGGGTGCGTGGTTCGACATCGGATTATCGGTAGAAATTCGGTGTTTTTCGTGCAGTCCAGCTCATATCATGGTAGCTCAGTGCGAGCGCCTGCAGGATATCTGTAGGCATGATAGGGTATCTTTTGACACCGATAAATACGTGCCGCCGTGTTTTTGCGTCTTGCAGTCCTCGATGTTGTGTTCTGGCTCAGACGCTTTGCCTGCGGCACCGCATAGTTTCTCATCACTCATTCAATCTCTGCCCTCCTGCTGGGGGTGGGTTTGTCGCGCCCCGAAATTGTGGGGTCTACGTATTTTGGAGATTGTTATGGAGAACAAGGGCGGAGTAACTATCCCCCGCTGGGCTTTCGGACTGGCAGCAGCCGTCGTCGCCCTCCTCGTCGTACTGGTCATCGTGCTCATTCCGCGAGGAAAAGAATCTACTACTGCCGCAGGTTCTACCTCCTCAGCAGCCGAACCCCCTGCAACCGTCACGACCCCGTCAGCTTCTAGCACGGCATCCTTCACCTCCGAAGTGTCCGCTGTTCCCACGATAAACGTAACCGTCCAAGGGCGCGCTATCTGTAACGTAAAAATCCCGCAAGGAAAAGAACTTTCAGCGGACGTTCCGGTCGATTATCGCTGGTTAGAGACTAAGACGGGTATCCACTACCCTGCTTCTATCTCCTTGGGCCCGCATGAACGTCAGGGTCGTCTTGGTCAGTGTTTTGCGCATACCCCCGCAGGTGCAGCCTTCGCAGCAATGAACACCTTGGTCCTTCTTGGAAGCCACGAAGTATCCTCAGCAGAACGTAAGACCATGCTTTCTAACCGCCTTGTAAGTCAGGGTGACCCGTGGGCACCGGATAAGGAAGACGAACATGTTGAGGGTGGCGTAGCTGTCTACGGCTACAGCATCCAGGAATACACTGCAGACCGCGCAATTGTGAGAGTTTACATTATTGCGCAGAAGCCTGGAGGCTCACGCAACGTTGGTTGGGTTCCTATCCGTATGGTTTGGGAAGAGGGCGATTGGCGCCTTGATTCTGAAGAATCAGAAATGAAAGCTTCAATCGCAACTGAAGAACCTGCTCACTACGTTCCCATCGGCCTAGATCAATACGCAGCATGGGGTTTTAAGAAGAGCTAGTACAGATACTAGGTATCGCACCATACTATGCGCGGTGGGGGCGGGACAGATTTGATTCTATCCCGCCCCACCGCGTTTATACGTTTAAGACAGCTCTAGGCGCTACCCGCTAGAGCACGTCCGGGTGGACCGCCACCTCCACGGCGGCAGGCAGCACGCGCGCACTAATGCGGTACGCCGACGGTGCCGGGTCACCATCCACCTCAACCGGCTGCGCACCATCCGGGAACTCCAACACCACCTCAGACCCCACCAAGTGGCGAATCACCGGCAGCTCAACGCGCGGCGAACCCAAAATCGTGCGGCGCGTAACCTTAGCCATCAGCAACCCCCACTCCACCAGGTCACGCGGCGACGCCACAATCACCTCAAGATTACCGTCGTGCACATCCGTCATATCCGCCAGACGAATACCACCCTGCAGGCGGCCACAATTCGCGATCAGCACCGAACGCATCGGCAAAGTACGGAACGGCGCACCGTCCACGCTAATACGCACCGGATGCGACCTACCCAGCATATGCTTCATACCGGACTGCACGTACGCAACCCAACCGAACTTCGCCTTAATATCCTCGTTCGTATCATTCATGACGAGCGCATCAAAGCCGGCACCACTCATCACAAAGAACGTGTGTTCGGTTTCTTCGCCGGGGGTGCTCGTCGTCGTCATCTCAATCGCATCAACACTCTGACCTGCACCGTTCAGCGCAATATTCACGCACGCCGCCACGTCACTCACCGGAATATACAGGTTACGCGCCAGCAGGTTACCGGTACCCATCGGCAGAATACCCAGGCGCGGCTTGCGCCCCTCATGATGCGCCAGCGCCGCCGCCACAGCACGCACCGTACCGTCACCACCGGCAGCAATCAGCAGGTCAACGCCCTCAGCGATCAGCTCGCGGGCAGCCTCAGAACCGGGCTCGTCCACACGGGTGGTGCGCACCAGCGGCTGCGGGTGGCCGTTCGCCGCGAGGGTACGTTCCAGAATCTCAATAGCCGCCGCAGCGCCGGGCTTACTCGGGTTGTACACCACGCCCACACGCTGCGCCTCACCGGTGGGTAGGGTCGGCAGAACGCCGAAGGGCGCGCCCAGTTCGATAGCGCGTCGGCGCGCTTCACGGCGGGCACGAGTGACGGAGGCGGTCAGAGCCGCCGCCGCAGAAACACCAAGGAGTTTACGGTAAAGAGGCATAACTCCTAGACTACCCGCCCACGCAAAAACCCGCCCACCGTTTACGCGGTGAGCGGGTTTTTCAGCTGGTTGTGAGATTACTCAGCGGGCGGGGTTTCCCTTACTCAGCGACAGCCGGGATGACCTCGGCACCACCCATGTAGGGGCGCAGTGCCTCGGGGATACGAACAGAACCGTCAGCCTGCTGGTGAGTCTCCAGGATGGCAACCACCCAGCGAGTCGTCGCCAGGGTGCCGTTCAGGGTCGCTACGGAGCGGGTGCGGCCCTTACGCACGTTGCCTGCCTCGTCCACGGTGTCCGGGGTGCGCTCGCGAATGTTCAGGCGGCGCGCCTGGTAGGTGGTGCAGTTCGAGGTGGAGGTCAGCTCGCGGTAGGTTCCCTGGGTGGGAACCCACGCCTCGCAGTCGAACTTGCGGGCTGCGGAGGTGCCCAGGTCACCTGCGGCGGTGTCAATCACGCGGTATGCGAGGCCGCAGCGCTGCAGCATTTCCTCTTCGAGGGACAGCAGCTTCTCGTGCATCTCTTCTGCCTGCTCGACGGGGCAGTAGACGAACATTTCAGCCTTGTTGAACTGGTGCACGCGAATGATGCCGCGGGTGTCCTTACCTGCGGAGCCAGCCTCGCGGCGGTAGCAGGAGGACCAGCCCAGGTACTTCTTCGCACCCTTCTCGAAGTCGAGAATTTCGTCGGTGTGGTAGCCGGCGAGCGCCACCTCGGAGGTGCCGACCAGGTACAGGTCGTCGCGTTCCAGGCGGTAGATTTCGTCGTCGTGCTTGACGTTGAAGCCGGTGCCGTTCATGATTTCGGGGCGTACCAGGGTGGGGGTGGTCATCATGGTGAAGCCGTGCTCGGTTGCGAGGTCGAGCGCCATCCACATGAGTGCCTGCTCCAGGCGGGCAACCTGGCCCTTGAGGAAGTAGAAGCGTGCGCCGGAGACCTTCGCGCCGCGTGCCATGTCGATGCCGTCGACGAGTTCGCCGATTTCGAGGTGGTCGCGCGGCTCGAAGCCGTCAGCGGAGAAGTCGCGGGGGGTGCCGACCTTCTTGACGACCACGTAGTCGTCTTCGCCACCGGTGGGTACGCCATCGATGATGAGGTTCTCGATGCTGCTGATCAGTTCCTCGTATTCGGCGGTCTTCGCCTCGGAGGCTGCCTTCGCATCGTTGACGCGGGCGGCCAGTTCCTTGGCCTGTGCAACGAGTGCGGGCTTTTCTTCCTTGGGTGCCTTGGCAACCTTCTTGCCAAAGGCGTTCTGCTCGGCGCGCAGGGTCTCGTATTCGCCGATGAGTGCGCGGCGTGCGGCGTCGGCTTCGAGGATGCGGTCGACGTGGGTTTCGTCCTTGCCGCGTGCTCGCTGGGAGGCGCGGAAGACGTCGGGGTTTTCGCGGAGGAGGTTAATATCAATCACTGTTTTATCCTACCTAATCTTGCGGTGGGTTGTGGGCGGGGTTTGCGCTGGTGGAGCGCGGGTAGGTGCGGGGGTGTCTAGCGGCGGCCGGCCTGTGGTGCCGCCGGTGGTGCCGTTAGTGGCGCTGCAGCTGTGCGGGGCGGCCGTTCGGGAAGAGCGACTCGACCCATTCGTGTGCGGCGTCGAAGGAGCCGTCGGAGTGGATGGCGTCGACTTCGGGGTTTTCGTGGTCGGCGCGCGGGGAGGAGCCGAGGAATTTCAACGTCGGGGAAACGCGGTGCAGGCCGCGCAGGGCGTCGCGCATGCGTGCCTCGTAGATGTGGCCGTCGGCGTCGATGCTGAACGAGTAGGAGCCCATGCCTTCGCCGGTGGGGCGCGATTCGATGCGGGAGAGGTTCACGCCGCGCACGGAGAACTGTTCGAGCAGTTCGAGCAGGGCGCCGGCGCGGTTAGCGGGCAGCGGCACGGTCAGGGTGGTCTTGTCGGAGCCGGTCGGTTCGGGGATGTCGGCGGTGCGGGAGAGCAGCACGAAGCGGGTTACGGCGTTCTTGTTGTCGCCGATGTTGTCCTGCAGTACGTGCAGTTCCGGGTGGTAGTTCAGCAGCGCCGGGGAGCAGATTGCCGCATCGTAGGTGCACCCCTCTTCGAGCAGGCCGACAGCCGCCGCGGCGGTGGAGGAGCCGGGCAGGTAGGCGGCGGCGGGTACGTTCTCCTGCGCCCAGCCGCGCACCTGCGCCCAGGCGTGCGAGTGGGTGGAGATGGTCTTGACGTCTTCAATGCTGATGGGCTTCGCGGCGACCAGCACGAAGCGGATCGGTACGAGCACCTCACGGATAATGCGTACACCCTCGCTGGCTGCGATAGCGTCCAGGGTGGCGCTCACACCGCCCTCCACGGAGTTTTCGATGGGCACCATGGCGGCGTCCGCCTCGCCCGCGTTCAGGCGTGCGAGCGCGTCGGGCACGCTGGTGGCGGGGATCCGTTCGGCGTCGGATGCGCCGGGGACGCTCAGCAGGGCGGATTCGGTGAAGGTGCCGGAGGGGCCAAGGTAGGTGTATCGCATGCCACTATAGTAGCGTCTGCTGTGGAGGGGCCGCCGAATTTGGCGATAGGTTAGTGACTTTGGCGGTAGTTAAAAGCCCCCACCAAAGTCACTAACCTATGGTCGAAAAACTTAAGTCATTACCGAAAACCTGAGCCGCCCCCGAAAACCTATACAGCAGCTGAAACCGCTACCTCACGAACTGGCGCACCCGCGCGGTGTCCCAGTACTGGGCGGGCACGCCTCCACCCATGAGCTCACGGGCAATAGCAGCAGCCTGCACGGAACCAGCCTCCGGCAGGGGCGCGTGAGAGCCGGCAATAATGACGTTGCCGCGGCGGCGGCCCTTCAACATTGCCGAATCCGCCACAATGCACACGTACTCGAACACCTCAAGCAGGGCGGACGCCTCCGCGCGGGCACCGGTCAGCGCAGGCCCGTCACCGCAGTTCAGGATGTACAGGCCACCGGGTGCCAGCGACTCGGCGACGGTGCGGGTGAACTCGACGGTGGTAAGCGCCTCGGGCGTGGTGTCCCCGGCGAATACGTCACGGATCAGCACGTCGCGGGATGCGGGCGCGAAGGTTGCGGTGACGGCACCCGCCTCACCCACGCGAATCTTCACGCGCGGCGCCTTGGGGATGTCGAACCAGGCGCGCACATACTCGGCGAGCTTGGCATCCAGCTCAACAACGGTGTTGCGGCTGGTCGGGTACAGGTCAGCGAAATAGCGCGCCATGGAGCACGCGCCGCCGCCCAGGTGGGTGATGCGCAGCTTCGCGGCGTCCAGGTGCTCCTCCACGTGGGAGGAGACGACCGCCGCGATCCAGCGCATGTACTCAAAATCCAGCTGGCGGGGCTCACCCACAATCACGTGGGAAGACTGCACACCATTAATGAGCAGCAGCCAGCCGTCAGCGTGATAGCCGTCAGGGACCAGCTCCGCCTCACCCGTAGAAATCGGGTACACGCCAGCGGCGGCACCCTGCACGGGGGTGCTCTCGGTATCGTCGATACGGTTCTTCTGCTGCTTCTGGGCTTTCTGCGCCTTTTGGGACTTCTTGGGTGCCCTGCTCTTTTTCGCCATACCCACTAGACTAGCCGACAGCCCTCACGCCCCTAGCGTACGCACCCGCAAGGAACCGCCTCCACAGCGGCTGGCTGAGTAGACTAGAACCCATGGGATTTGTATGTCAGGGCCGCTACGCGCTCGCACCAATTGAACCGACCGACGCCGAAAAATACGTCAACCTGCAGCTAGACTGCATGGAGCAAACCTACGACCCGCTCTACTTTGACACGCTCGGGGAAAGCTTCACCGCCCGCCACCGCGCCGAACGCAACGAATACCTCGAAGACTTCCACCGCCACCTCTCCTCCCCCACCGTGCGCGGCTTCTTCGCCTATGAGGTGCCCGGCTGGACCCCCGAAAGCGGGCTCTCCTGCTCCATCGGCGCACGCATCAACTGGGATAAGCCGGTCGGCCTGGCGCTCTCCCTGTGTGAGCCCTCCTCCTGGGAACTCGAACGCGCCGATACCCTCCCCGAACTGCCCGCAGGCACCCGCAAACTCACGCATCTGTACACCCTCGACCACACGCACGGCACCGGGCTCGGTCAGGCGCTCTACGACTCCGTCATCTACCCGGACGAAAACTCCTACCTGTGGGTCATGGCTGAAAACGAACGAGCGCTCTCCTTCTACGAGCGCCTCGGCTACCGTAACGAAGGCGTGTACTTCCAAGCACGCGGCATCTGGGGACCCGGACGCAGCGTACGATACACGCGCATCCTCAACCCCTAAACGACACACCACAACAGGGAAACAGCCCGCCCACATGACGCAGCGCACCGCACACCCTGTTAGGCACCACCCCCACAACGCCTTAAGATAGAAGATGACATATAAGCTCGACGCACCCGCGCACAGGAGCATATACACCCCTGCGCAACCGCGGGACCCAGCGCCGAACATCGCATAGAAGGACAGTAAAACAATGACCACTGGTCTTTACCTCTCCGCTATGTCCCAGAACTCGGGCAAGTCCCTCGTAGCCCTGGGCCTAGCAGACTCCCTCATCAAGCGCGCAGACCGCGTCGGCTTCTTCCGCCCCGTCTTCGACGGCGCAACCATCGCCGACGACCCCATGGCACGCCTCATCCGTGAGCACTTCGGCCTGACCGAAGAGCAGGTCGGCGGCGCAGTCTCCATGACCGACGCACTCGCACTCATCGCAGAAGGCGACACCGAAGAAATCTCCGCACGCGCGGTCTCCGCCTACGAAAAGGTCGCTGCAAACAGCGACGTCGTAATCGTTGACGGCGTCTACCTGCCCGCCAACGCGCTCTCAGTCGAATTCGACCTGAACGTCCAGATTGCACGCGACCTGGGCCTGCCCGTCGTCGCCATCGTCGGCGCACAGGAAGCAACCGTCGAAGAAGCAGTCACCGCAGTCGACGTGGCACGCACCGAACTGCTCGCCTCCAAGGCAGACCTGCTCGCAATCATCGTCGGCCGTGCAGAACCCGAACTGCGCGACGAAATCGAGAACTCCGTCAAGCGCGGCGACGCAAACCTGCCCGTCTACGTGCTGCCCGAAATCCCCGAACTGAACGCACCCACCGTCGGTGAAGTTGCCGAAGCCCTCAAGCTCGACACCGAAGGCATCAAGGCAGAAGACCTCAGCCGCGACATCCACGGCATCAAGGTCGCAGCAATGAACGTCTCCAACTTCCTCAACCAGTTCGTCGACGGCGACTTCGTCATCGTCCCCGGCGACCGTGCAGACATCGTCGCAGCAACCCTCGCATCCGCACTGGCACCGACCTTCCCCGCACCCTCCGGCGTGCTGCTCACCGGCGGCCTGGACGCACTGCCCGGCAAGAACACCGCAGTCGGCTCCCTCATCGACAACGCGCCGTTCCCCGTGCTGTCCACCACCAAGGACACCTTCAAGTCTGCACGCGCAGTCTCCCGCGTCCGCGGCACCCTCGAAAGCGGCCACCAGCGCAAGCTCGCAGCGGCAATGGGCGGTTGGGACGAGCACGTCAACAAGGACGAACTGCTGGCACGCCTCGAAATTGAGCGCCCCGCATCCATGACCCCGCTGCGCTTCCTGCACAACCTCATCGAGACCGCACGCGCAAACCGCCGCTCCGTGGTCCTGCCCGAGGGTTACGACGTGCGTATCCTGCGTGCATCCGAAATCATTGCACGCCGCGACTTCTGCGACCTGATCCTGCTCGGCAACCCCGCCAAGATCGCAGAGATCTGCCGGGCCGAAGGTATCGAACTGCCCAGCACCATTCGTATCATCGACATCGAAAACAACGAGTACACCGAGGACTTCGCAGCAACCTACGCTGAGCTGCGTGCACACAAGGGCGTCACCATTGAGGCTGCTCGCGAGCGCATGACCGACCCCTCGTACTTCGGCACCATGCTCGTCTACAAGGGCATCGCCGACGGCATGGTTTCCGGTGCAGTGAACACCACCGCGAACACCATCCGCCCCTCGCTCGAGTTCATCAAGACCCGCCCCGGCACCAAGATCGTCTCCTCCGTCTTCCTCATGCTGATGGAAGACCGCGTTCTGGTCTACGGCGACTGCGCAGTGAACCCGAACCCCAACGCAGAGCAGCTCGCCGACATCGCGAAGGCATCCGCAGAGACTGCACGCCAGTTCGGCGTCACCCCCAAGGTTGCTATGCTGTCCTACTCGACCGGCACCTCCGGCGCTGGCGCAGACGTGGACGTTGTGCGTGAGGCAACCGAGCTCGTGCGCGCCTCGAACCCCGACTTCGCGGTTGAGGGCCCGATCCAGTACGACGCTGCTTCGAACATGTCCATTGCGTCGACCAAGCTGCCCGGCAGCGAGGTCGCTGGTCAGGCTACCGTGTTCGTCTTCCCCGACCTGAACACCGGTAACAACACCTACAAGGCTGTTCAGCAGTCTTCGGGTGCTGCCGCTGTGGGCCCGGTTCTGCAGGGTCTGCGTAAGCCCGTGAACGACCTGTCGCGCGGTACCACCGTTGAGGACATCATCAACACCGTTGCGATCACCGCAATTCAGGCACAGAGCCTGTAAGGTGCACGCGGCGCTGTAGCGTGAAGGCTGCGGCATTCCGTTGATATAGAAATCTCCCGCACTGGGCGGGGCATGCCGTGAAGGTGTGCTCCACCCGGTGCGGGAGATTTTTTGTAATTACAGGGTTTCTTGTAGTGCCATTCCCCGGTTAGACCTTGCGGGTGCGGCGGAGGCGCACATAGTTAATCACGTCAAGAACAGCCATGCCCACGGCGGTCAGAACCGGGCCGAGGGCGGGCGGGGCTCGTAGCCTTCTCGTCGGGCGCGCAGAGCGGCACTCAGGGCGTTACCCAGGTACAGGACGAGAGCACCGACGACGACCGCGACGGTGAGGGCACCGTCGAGGAGCGTGCGTGGGGTCAGCGGTGCGGTGCCTGCCTCAGCGAAGAGATTGAGGATGCGCACCGCGGCGTAGGCGTAGCAGAAGATGACTGCCGCGCGGATGGTGAGGGGTAGGTTAGTTCAGAAGGTTTTCATGCGGCCCCTTTCGAGGTGGAGGGCGGGCTTCTGTCTGGGTGTTACCCCAAGGATACCTAAGAACGCCGGCCTGTGATGCGAATCAATAGCGTTTGGGCTGGTGTGTTCTGCGTGCGGGGCGGGGTGATTGCTGCGCCGAGTTTAATCGCCGAGAAGCCACATGTGTTTCGAAAAGCAACATGTTAAGTGGCTTCTCGAAACACATGTGGCTTTTCAAGGAGGGGTGTATGCAGGAGTCGCCGGAATTTTTGTAATTACAGGATTCCACCACCCCTACCCCGTGAGCCGGTGACCACCCAAGCAGCGGCAAACCGCCCGGGCTGCTAGGCTGCTGCTATGGACAACAACTCAACACCCTCACTGCCGGATCTCGTTCTCCCGTCCGTAGTGACGACCCTCAGCCTCCCCAGCAAGCATGCTTCAACTGACATGCGGCTCCCCCAGGCATGGCTCCTGCGCTCCGTTCCCGACGAAGAGAACCGCAGCGCCGCCAGCGGCAAAATCTACGATGACGCCCTGGAATTTCGTTACGTTTACGACTCGAGGGTGCCTAACGGACAAGACATCCGAGAGGGTGACTTCGTGCTGATTCGAGATAATTCGATTCTTCTTGGGAGCGCAGTTGTCCGCAAGATTGAGGTCACGGATGAGAATAAAATCCTGACTGTCTGCCCCCGATGCGGTAACAGCCGTATGATACTCAGGTCTGACGGAATGTGGCGATGCGACGGACGCTGCCTGCGTCCCGATGGTCTGAAACCCCTTCAACGGCTACACAAGAATCCACCCCAAGAAATAAAGAGGGTTCAGCGGTTCGTCGCCTACTACGGCGATACCTGGACTGAACTCATCGGTGCGTTGAACAAAGATTCTTTTGAAGGGCTTTGTGCACCGGGCAAATATAACCGGCAGAACAGCATTGTTGCCCTCGATACGGCTAAAGTCCTTGACTGGCTTGAAAGCCTGAATACTTCGGGCATTCACCTGCTTCCTCTGGGGGATGCTCACGGGGCACCCGTGAATCCTCGTGGCGGTTTTACGATGCGCACGGTCAGGGCTCGCAAAGGTCAGCCGCAGTTCCGCCAGCAGCTGTTGAACCGCTTCGGAAACATGTGTGCGTTTACGGGTGCTTGCCATACGGCGGCACTGGATGCGGCGCACCTGTACAGCTATGCACGCGAGGGTGAGCATCGCGTGGATGAGGGTCTGCTTCTACGCAAGGATCTGCATAGGCTTTTCGACAGCGAGCTGGTGGGTGTGAGTTCTTCGCGGACTCTTCTTCTGCACCCCGGTTTGGGAAATACGCAGTATCAGTCGTTGGCGGGTGCCCGCCTGAAGGTTGAGTTGCCTAACCGAGCTCTGGAGCTTCTGGATGAGCACCGCTCGGGTCTGAGCTGGCTTGATGAGGCGCTGGTTTAGCCCTGCTCTGGCTTAGGCTGCCGGGCGTGCAAAAGGAGGTGCGGTAGCTTTCGGGCTACTGCACCTCCTTCATACAGTTTATTTAGCTGTACAACTCATTGTCGTACATAAATTGCAGGATCGGTCGTGATATCTTTTCTGCTAGAAAAACAGGAACTGCATTACCAATCTGCTTATACTGTTCATTTAGCTGGTTATTTATTGCTGTATTCTTATTACCCTTAGAAAAATAATACCAATCAGGAAATGTTTGAACCCGAGCACATTCTCGAACAGACATACGACGGTTTATGTCACCTTGGAATTTCCACTCATCTTTACCCAGTTTTTTCATTGGTTCACCACCGGGATACTGGGGGGCCTGACGACCAGAAGCCTGAATCGTAAATGATTGCTCTTCCCAATTCTTCTTTCGATTTCGAGACATATACATAGAGCTGTAGCTACTATCAAAGACATCTTCAGCATCTACGGGCAAGTCACCGATAGCTTCGCGTAGAGTCACATAAGGGAAATTCCTACCTGGACCATGCGTAGGCTCAGGGAGTTCGTATTTATAGCCATATTTTTCCACAATATCATTTCGAGTACCGATGATAAATACTCGCTCTCTAATTTGGGGAACACCGTAGTCTCGAGCGTTCACAAGATGAGCTACAACCTGATATCCTGCTGCCGAAAAATCCTCAGTAATCTGTTTAAGGACCTGTCCATTTGCCATGGTCATCAATCCCTTAACATTCTCAGCAATAAAGAATGCAGGCTTTGAATGGATCAAGGCTCGGATATAGTGGATGTATAAGAAATTTCGCGGGTCATCCAGGAGCCTCGGGCCCGCAACGCTGAACCCAGGGCAAGGGAAGCCGCCGAGCATCAAGTCACTTTCAGGAAAATGAACTACTTTACGAATGTCACGAGAGTCCTTAACTACAGATTTCCCAAAGTTCTCGACATAACTTTCATTAGCGGCGATAAATAGGTCATTTGAATAAATAAAATCAATATTATCTGCAGCTTCTTCGAACTTTTTCTTATCCTTAAGTAGTTCGTACGCTTGATCGGAACCATACTTGCAAGCAACGGCTGCCAATTTAACACCAAGGTCCAAACCCCCAGCGCCGCTGAACAATGAAGCAACTTTCACTGTATTTGCGCGTCCTGAAATTCTGGCAAGCATATCCTCCTCAAGCTTACGCGTTACAGGTGTGGAGTGCTTCTCGACTTCCGCTTCTTCCTCTTTGATCTTCATCTCAAGGACCTCTTGCACTTCATGAGGTGCATACGTCAAAGATGAACGAAACTGAGGCGACATGCTTCTTGGCATAATCTCGAACTCCCTAAATCTCTAGCCTCAGGCCAAACATTTGTATGGCCTGAGGCTAGTATAGCGCACTTATTAGGAAAAGGCCAGTCTCAGCTTATTGCTTTCCTTCAATAGTGATTCCTACTGGCTTTCCAATAATGCGCACATCAAACTTCATGCTTACTTCAACCTTTGAAGATGCATTATGGATTCTAAAACTCAATATCCAATCATTATCAAAAACCATAATAAGGGTATTCACTATCCCCGATTTATCTTTTTTGAGATTGAAATCAATTAATTTAGTTGGCATTTTAACACTGTCAGGCATTTCACCATCTAGCACATACCGCTCCATAATATATTTATTCTTCATTGAAATAAATTTATAGAAATCCTGGGCGCCAACAATATACTTTAGTAACTTAGATACAATTTCCTCACCATGCCTATTATATGCACGCATAATCTCACTTCGAAAAGCCTTTAGTAAGGGAATATAGATAGAATTTTCTTTATCAATTGAAGATTCATCCCATTTAATACCCTTGTTCTTTTTCAATAAATCAAAAATAGGACCAGTTTCCTTTTTGTACTCAGCAGAAACCGGGACTCCATACCATTTATCTCCAAAATCGATCCTTGGTGAAAGCCGTGGATGTCGCGCAGCGTCATTGTTTATTTTTAGCGATACCCCCACGACTTTCTCTCCAGATTTCCCAGAAGATTCAATAATAAGATCCCGCACATCTGCAGAATCTCGAGCTTTATCGTCACTTTGAAGATACAAATGATTTTTCGCACCATATTCAAGAATGTGCGCCTCACGACTCAAAATCAAATCTACACCGAATTGTGCCCTGTTTTTATAATCTTCTTGAATAGAGGGATCATGCTCATCGTAGAACTTTTTTGCTGTATGAGTTGCATTATTCTCTACGAGTTCAGCGTGACCACCAGCCGCAATTATTTTATTCATCATGACCTGCATGAAGGCATTTTCAAATGCCTTTCCATGAGAAGCAGATTTGCCAGACATACCTAGCTCCTTTGCATTGAGTACGAACATACAAAATCTTCTCACATGCTCTTCTTGTAAATCAAACATCTTTTTCGCATCTTCATAAGACGCGAGGCCTCTCTAGTGCCCAAAACTTCTCAGCGCCGGTACGGATACCACCTCCACCCTGCCGCTCTTTGAGGGCGAAGATATTCCCCTGCGCACTCACGCCCTCTACTCCCGCGAGGAACTATTCGCCGGACTGGGCGGCCAGGAGGAGAACTTCAAGGTACCCGGCGGCGTGGTCAACGGTGTTGTACCTTTCGACCCGACGAACACCACCGCACTACTGGTGACGTTGGAAAAGTCTGAGAAGCACTTCTCCCCGGCCACCATGTACAAGGACTACGCCATCAGCACTGACGAGTTCGCGTGGGATTCGCAGAGCGCGACAACCCCCGAAAGTCCGACGGGTCAGCTCTTCCAACACCACGAGGAGCGAGGTCGACGCATCGTGCTCTTCGCCCGCCAGCACAGGGAGAATGCGCTCGGTCCCGAACCTTACATGTGCCTGGGCACCGTGAAATACATTTCTCACGAGGGTTCCAAGCCGATGCATATTCGCTGGTCGTTGGACCGGCCGATGCCGGCGTCCATGTTCCAGATCGCGAAGATTGCCTCGTAGGTCGTAAATAACCGCAGCAGGCGGCCCCGGATGCATGTGTGCGTCCGGGGCCGTTTTTGTTTTACCGTGCCGTGCCGAAAAATTGTGCCATAGGTTAGTGTCTTTGGTCGTAGTTAAAAACCATGGCAGAAGACACTAAACCATGGCACAAATTCTGCAGAGACGGCGCCACCGCGGGTGCAGAGATATTTGATGCATAAAGCATTGAGAAGCTCGAATAATGACCAACCACCGTCATCATCCTCAAAAGAATGCAAACGACGGCAAACATGCGGTAGGGTGGTAACTGTAGTACTCAATAGCGCATTGATGCGATTGTTGGGCGAGCTACGGGGCTGTTTTCCTTCCGGTGGTCAGTTTGACCTGCGAAAAACGGTCCGACTAGTAACTAAACAACACACCATCACCGACGATAGGAGCGTATCTTCTATGGATTCGACCATTTTCAACCGCCGTACCTTGCTGGGCGGCGGCGCACTTGTGGGCCTGGGGGCCCTGCTTGCGGCATGTGGCCAGCAGGCAAATAACGAGGCGGCAGCCACCGCAACTGCCGCACCAAGCGAATCGGCATCTACTTCTGCTGCGGCATCTGAATCTGCATCAGCTTCAGCAACCCCCTCTACTGTCCGAGGCTACTCGGGCGGCTCGAAGGCGCCTGATGGCGAGTACCGCCCTGCGGACGGCAAGGGCCCTGCTCAGAACGTGCCGAAGCCTAACGCCCCTGAAGAGGGCTATCGTGAGAAGTCTATTGAAGGTATCCGTAAGACGATGG
>NZ_KV817363.1:64845-65830 GCF_001814645.1 Rothia sp. HMSC076D04
AGTCTATTGAAGGTATCCGTAAGACGATGGATGCTTGGGTGAAATGGACTAATTACGGAATTCAAGTAGGCGATTTTACGGAATCCCGAAAATACATTTCCAGTAATTTTGAAAGTGAACTTAAGGGATATAAGAGCTTTGAGGACTTGTATAAGCGCGGCGGGTGGATTATTGATGGCATTGACAACTATGTTGCTGATGGAAATCCGTGGTCTGAGGATGGGGAAACCTATTTTTGGAAGGCATATCGCGAGTGGAATTATATAACTCTTGTGGAGCCTACCGGAGAATGGCACCGAAACCGAAATATCCAGAAGGATAATGACACCTGGAAATTTGAATTTAAGTACTCCGACTCTTCATGGAAAATTATCGGTTACGAACAGGTAGAAGACTAAAATAATGAACAAAATAATAAAATGCAGTGGGATTTTTTCTCTATCTTGCATTCTAGGATTTTGCGGTACCACTAACGTTGATGCATACGTTATTACTGCGCCTTGTTCTGACACATCAGCTAAAGTTTGCCAAATCGAAGTTGAAACAACTACTTCGCGAGGCAGTCAAGATGGTTACGATGAGAAAAATACAGGTGCAGATAATGCCAACCAGGAAATTCAGCAACAATATACTTATTCCACGGTAAATCAGGGAAACGGCGTAAAAGTTACCTACGCCAACGAAAATCCCAATATTATGTCATGCACAACCAAAGACGGAAGAATAGGAACATTCAAGTTCACAAATATGTCGCTTGAATCTGGCATTCCTGTAGATCACGGAAGTCCCCGAAGCCCTTCCTCTGCTAGTTGCATCCCGAACAATACCCGCACCTTCACCAGTGCCGACAGCCCAGGTCCCACCGGCCCGACCTACGAAGAAGTCATGGAGGAAATCCGCCACGCAGCAGAATCGCTAGAACCGGGTAAGCCGACCCTGCATCAGTCCTATAACAACCCCGCAGGCACTGGCCGAGCAGAAGGCG
>NZ_KV817363.1:65930-66673 GCF_001814645.1 Rothia sp. HMSC076D04
TGCCCTCCTCCTATGTCATCGAGTACGGCAACGGAGATACAGACACCCACTACACGGCAGGTCAGCCCGTGACCACCTATCCCCGTGAACGCCCGCGTGAAACCGCAACGAGTTACGCCTACCAGCGCTCTGGCAACTTCCACGCGTATGCGACCGTGCACTACACGGCTCGTTTCCGTGTGGATGGTGGCCCGTGGCAGATGATGGAAGTGACCCCGCAGGCGACCAGTGACCCGTTGCTGGTGCGTGTGTGGTGGGTTGATGTGGGACGCGTGGCAGGTGACTGCAGCTACGACGACACTCGCTGGGGCTGCAAGAACGATCCGACTATGGGCAAGCCGGATAACCCGAACCCGCGTCTGCGCAAGGCCGATATTCGTACCGGTCAGCGTTGGCACCTGAACGATAATGGTGATGGGGATACGGAGTATTCGTTGCACCGCGACTGGCCCGACATGTAAATCAGCCCCGTGGGTCTTATGCTGAGAAGCCACATGTGTTTCGAAAAGCCACTTCTTTGGTGGCTTCTCGAAACACATGTGGCTTTTCGCCGTTCATAAGGGAGGACCGGGGGAACTTTCAATAGGTTAGTGTCTTCGCCGCGGGTCTTTAACCCGCATTAAAGTCACTAACCTATCGAAACAGCCAGTTACCCGCCGCCGGTAAAAATTCAGTAATGACTTAGCGTCTTTGGTAATGGGTTACGGATTTGTGCCATAGGTTAGTGTCTTTGGTCGTAGTTA
>NZ_KV817363.1:66773-76635 GCF_001814645.1 Rothia sp. HMSC076D04
CATGGCAGAAGACGCTAAACCATGGCACAAATTCGCAGAGGCAGCGCCTCCACACGGGTAAAAATTCGGTCATGACGTAGCAATTTCAGTCATGACTTAGCGTCTTTGGTAATAGTTAAAACCCCAGCCTGAAGTCACTAACCCGCCACCAAAAAAGCTAAACCATAACCGGCTCCTGACTACCTCCTACCTGGCGCATCCGGGGCCGCCTGCTTTTTAGACCGAGGTTTTCGATAGGTTAGTGTCTTCGCCGTGGGTCTTTAACCCGCAGTGAAGACACTAACCTATCGAAAGGGCCGTAACCTATCGAAGAATCCCCCTATCGACAAGCCCCTGCACCCTCACCGCGTAATAACCCGTAAACCCCCCTTGCAAGATACCCCCCTAGGGTATATACTGGAGTCATGGAAACCACTAACAACCAGTGCTGCCACAGCACATCCGCCCAGGTCAGCACCGCATCCGGCACACCCACCAAGGAGCCTACCGAGGCGCACACCGGCGCATGCTGTAGCGGCGAGGCACCCGAAACCCAGCACGGCTACGCCTCCAACAAAGAGGCGCACCTCAAGCGCCTGCGCCGCATCGAAGGGCAGGTCCGCGGCATCGCCCGCATGGTCGACGAAGATAAATACTGCATCGACATCCTCACCCAGGTTGCCGCGGTCTCCAAGGCGCTCCACGCCGTCTCCCTGAACCTGCTCGAAGAGCACATCGGCCACTGCGTGACCGGCGCCGCCGTCGAATCCGAACGCACCGGCGACCCGACCATCGCAGAGGCCAAGGTCAAAGAGGCAACCGCCGCCATTTCCCGCCTCATGCGTAGCTAAACACGCTGCCCCTAAACACCGGGCGGACCCAAGTTTTCAACCCATTACCGAAAGGAAATCATCATGAGCACCACCACCGTTAAGGCAACCGGCCTGACCTGCAACCACTGCGCTATGAGCGTCAGCGAAGAGGTCAGCGAAGTTCCCGGCGTGACCGGCGTGACCGTGGATGTCGTCAAGGACGGCGTCTCCACCGTGACCATTGAACACGAGGGCACCCTCAACACCCAGGCTGTTGCAGACGCTATCGTAGAGGCTGGCTTCACCCCCGCTGTCTAGCGCGGCAGCCGGCTCGATTAGGAGTCATCATGGCTTACCCTCCGCAGTACATTGCGATGGTTGTTGGCGCGGTTCGCACCCTCGTCGGCGTCGATAACATGCACCTGCGCGACGCGATTGCCCGCGTCGCCCGGCAGATGAGCCTGGACCCCGCCCTGGTCGATTCCTGGGTCAAGCAGAGCCCCGAATATACGGCGCGTGAGGATGCGCCCGGCGCCTCACGACGCGGCGGCACCAGCGAAAATAAGCGTTCCGCCGAGCACGAGCTGGGTCTGAAGGCGCGTGAGAAGGCGAACGCTTCGCCGTTCCCGCGGGCCGCTGTGAAACGTGCCTACGGCGTCTCCGATCGAGGCGCGAAGGTGACCGGTGTTCGCCCGCACACGACCCGCCCGGATGGGCTACCCGGCGACCACTAAGCCGCCACAGCATTACTCCCGCCGCAGCTTTACTCCCGCCGCCGCGTTTACAGCCTCGCGCGCGCTCAATGCCGCGTCCTGATAATGCACCAAGCACCGTCCGGGGCGGGGTCCTTCGGGGCCCTCCCCCGGCTTGGTGCGCGCCTTTTCTACCCTCCCGTTTTTATTTTTGAGGAAGTATTGTGTCTTCTACACAGCCTTCAACGGCACTCCAGAAGCCCTCATCACAGAGTGAGCGCTCTCTTTTTAATGCCGCCGGAACGACCGTAAAATCAACGGAGTCCACCCGAATCATTCACGTGGATATTCAGGGTATGACCTGCGCATCCTGCGTGGGTCGCGTGGAGCGTAAGCTCCGCAAAATCCCCGGCGTTGACCCGGCGGTGAACCTGCCGCTGGAGTCGGCGCGCGTCATCGTACCCGAGGGCGTGAGCGACGAGCAGATCGTTAAGACCATCAACAGTGCCGGCTACAAGGCGCACCTCAAGAACGGCCCGCGCGCGGGTGCCGCCACTGATGCGAGCACATCCGACGGCGGCGGGCAGCACACCACCCCGAGCATGACTGGCGGCTTCACTGACCGCATTATTTATGCGGCGATTTTGGGTGTGCCGATTTTCTTGATTTCGATGTTCCCGTCGTTCCAGTTCCCGAATTGGGGTTGGGTTGTGGCGGTTCTGACGGCGCCGGTTGCGTTTTGGTGCGCTGCGCCGTTCCACCGTGCGGCGCTTATTAATGCGCGTCATGGCTCCTCCACGATGGATACGCTGGTGTCTCTCGGCGTGGTGTTGGCGTATTTCTATTCGCTGGCGCAGCTGCTCATGAACCCGGCGTTGACGGCGCATGTGCATCATGCGGGCGGTAGTTTCTGGTCGATGTTTACCGGCAACCATGCGCCGCTGTATTTTGATTCGGCGTCCATGGTGACGCTGTTCTTGCTGATTGGTCGCGCGATTGAGCACCGCACTCGCAACCGTTCTTCGGAGGCGCTGCGCACCCTGCTGAGTATGGGTGCGAAGGAGGCGACTCTGCTGCGCACCGATAAGCAGGGCGTGACGAAGCAGGTTCAGGTTCCGGTGGAGGACCTCATGCCGGATGACCTGTTCTTGGTGCGCCCGGGTGAGAAGATTGCCACGGATGGTGTGGTAGTTGAGGGCTCGTCGGCGGTGGATGCGTCCCTGCTGACGGGTGAGTCTGTGCCGGTGGAGGTGCATCCGGGCGATGCGGTCACGGGTGCGACGGTGAATACGTCTGGTGCGTTGACGGTGCGTGCAACCCGCGTGGGCGCTGAGACGACTCTGGCGAAGATGGGTGAGCTGGTGGCGAGCGCGCAGGAGACGAAGGCTCCGATTGCTCGCCTGGCGGATCGTGTTTCTGCGGTGTTTGTGCCAGTGGTTTTGACGATTTCGGTGCTGACCCTGGTCGGTTGGTGGCTGATTTCTGGTGACGGTGCGGCGGCGTTTAATGCGGCGGTGACGGTACTGGTGGTGGCATGCCCGTGCGCCCTGGGTTTGGCTACTCCGACGGCGCTGCTGGCGGGTACGGGTCGCGGCTGGCAGTTGGGCATTTTGATTCGTAATGCGCAGGTGTTGGAGGCGACGAGCACGGTTGATCGCGTGGTGCTGGATAAGACCGGTACGGTGACGACTGGTGAGATGTCTGTGGCATTCTACGGCACCTTTGGTGACTATGAGTCGGCGGGTGACTTGTCCGGTATTTCGCCGGATTCTATCGGTTCCAAGAACGAGCGTTCTCTGTCTGTTCTGCGTGATGCCGCCGCCGTGGAGGCGCTGAGTGAGCACCCGATTGCCCGCGCGATTGCCGGTTTTGCCCGTGAGCAGGGCGTGCTGGCGGAGGGCGCTTCGGCACCGAGCGTGAGCGGCTTTGAGGGTGTTCCCGGCGGCGTACGCGGCGTGCTAAGCGGCGCGGGTGAAGATGCCGAGAATGGCGCCTCCCAGCTGGTTGTGGTGGGTACCCCCGAGTACCTGCAGGCGGCGGGTGCGCAGCTGAGCGAGGCTCAGTTGGCCCTGCTGGACCAGGCTCGCCGGGCGGGTCTGACGACGGTGCTTGTTGCCCGCGGCGAGGCCCCTGATGAGGCCCCGAGCAGCACCTCCGCTCTGCAGCCGGTCGGCATGATTTCGGTTGCCGACACCCCCAAGCCGGAGGCGGCAGAAACCATGGCGCAGCTGCGTGAGCTCGGCCTGGAGCCGATCCTGCTCACCGGTGACGCCCCGCAGGTTGCGCAGGCGGTCGCCTCGAAGGTCGGTATTTCGGCTGAGAACGTGTATGCCGGCGTGACCCCGGAGGGTAAGTCGCAGGTGATTGAGAAGTTGCAGGCTGCCGGTCACCGCGTGGCGATGGTCGGCGATGGCGTGAATGACGCCCCGGCGCTGGCTCTTGCGGAGCTGGGCATTGCAATGGGTTCAGGCACGGACGTTGCCGCGGAAGCAGCCGATATTGTGCTGACCCGTTCGGATGTTGCTTCGGTGGTGACGGCACTGCGTCTCTCCCGCGCTACGCTGCGCACCATTAAGTCGAACCTGTTCTGGGCGTTCGCCTACAATTCGGCGGCTATTCCGGTCGCCGTGGCGGGCCTGCTGAACCCGATGATTGCGGCTGCGGCAATGGCGTTCAGCTCGGTATTTGTGGTGCTGAATTCTATGCGTCTGACGGCGTTTAGGAAGTAGCGTTCCGCCGCTATACGGGCTGGCGCGCAGGCTGGCACGGTTATACAGGCTGAATCGCCCCACGCGATTTCAAACGAAAATTTCAAAAGCGCATCTCACCGTGCTTTTCGCGCGGTAAAAGATATAAAGAAATGCACCGCCCGTGTAAGGGTGGTGCATTTCTTTATATTTAGTTTTCACGGGCGGCGGCTTGAACATCTAGCTTCGAAAGCCGAGCCTCACCAGCCCGGCAAAACCTTAAGCCCAGGTCACCAGATCCTCGATGGGGCGGCGGCTCTTCGGCGCAATCTCGCGGGCACGGTAACCGAAGGTCACGGCCACGGATACGCCGTACTCCTCCGGGTCGAACAGGCCGGCAGAGGCGAGCAGCTCGTTCACCGCATCGTAGTTCATACCCTCGATGGGGCAGGAATCAATGCCGAGCATAGCGGCGCCGGTCATCATGTTACCCAGGGCGATGTAGGTCTGCTTAGAGGCCCAGTCGAAGAGCGCGCGGTCGTCTTCCAGAACCTTAATGCAGTTCTTCTGGAAGTCACTGTAGCGCTCAAGTGCGGCTTCCATCTGCTCTTCGGTGAGGTTGCGACCCTCGAGGGTGCGGCGCATCCACGGGGTGTCGTAGCGCAGGCCCTTCTTCGCCAGCAGCACGACCAGGTGGCTTGCGTTATCGAGGGCGCCCGCCATGCCCCAGGAAATCGGCTTGAGCTTCTCGCGCAGTTCACGGTCCTGGATGACCAGGAACTTCCACGGCTCGGTGCCGACGGAGCTGGGCGACAGGCGCGCAAATTCGAGGATTGCGGCGAAGTCTTCGTTGCTGACGCGGCGGTCGGGGTCGTAGGCGCGGGTTGCGCGGCGGCGGGCGAAAATTTCGAGGGCTTCTTCGCGGGTTACGGTCACGGTTTCATCCTTTGCATGAGGGTTTCAATACCCCGTCATGCTACACCCGCGGCGGGCGCTGGCGGTACGAAATGTGGCGAGTTACGCCCGCAGAAAATACGCGCGAGCACCGTTACCTACCCCCTACTCGGCGCCGGCCTTCATCCACACATCCGAGGCGGCACGGCGACCGAAAATGACCGCGCGGATTCCCTGGAAGTACAGAATATACGCCGCCCACAAGCCACAATACCCGGCGAGCGCATCCATGGTGCCGTTGCCGACCGCCCAGTGCAGGCCTAGCATGACGGGCACGTACATCACCAGCATGATGAAACAGCCAATCGCCAGGTATTTCACGTCCTGCGCGCCCATGAGGATGCCGTCCAGGGTGAACACGTACGCGGCGATGGGCTGGCCGAGCGCAATGATGACGGTGGCGATGGTGAAGAGGAACGCCACCTGCGCGTCCTTGGTGAAAATCCAGGAGCCGAAGAAGCCGATGAGCGGGCAAATCAGGCCGGTGATGACGCCGTAGATGAGGCTCATGCGCAGCAGCCGGTTTTTCAGCTGGCGCACCTTCGCACGTTCGGATTCTACGTTGAGGTCGCGTTCGCCGAGTTCCTTGCCGAGTAGCGCCTGGGCGGCGATGGCGAGGGAGTCCAGGGCGTAGAGGAAGAGGTTAAATACGCCCATGCCGAGCTGGTAGGCGGCGGTGTGTTCGGTGCCGAATCGTGCCACGACGAACACGGTCAGCAGGGAGGCGATGCGCATGGATAGGGTGCGCAGCATGAGCCAGGAGCCGAGCGAGAGCACCGAACGCATGCCGGTTACGTCGGGTGCCCAGCGGACGGTGTGTTCGCGGGTGCCGCGCATCATGACCACACCGAGCGCGGCGGCCATGCCCCACTGGGTGAGGGAGGTGCCGGTCGCCGAACCGGCAACGCCCCAGCCGACCGGGTAGATGAGCAGCCAGTTCAGCACAATGTTCACGAGCGTGCCGACCGTGGCGACTTTGAGCGGGGTGACGGTGTCTTGCAGTCCGCGGAGCGTGCCGACCTGCGCGAGGATAATCATCATCGGCGGAATACCCCACAGCGAGTGGTGCAGGTAGTCGAGGGCGTAGCTCATGGTTTCGTCGGTCGCGCCGAGGCCGCGCAGTAGCGGGTCTGCGAAGGCGTATCCGGCGATCATGAGGAGCATGCCGAGACCGAAGGCTACCCACACGCCGTCTACGCCAATCTGCCAGGCGCGGCGCAGGTTCTTCTCACCGAAGGCACGCGCCACGGCGGGCGTGACCGAGTAGGCGAGAAAGTTCATGAGGCCCACAACCGTGGTGACGAGCGTGGCGGCAATGCTCATGCCCGCGAGTTCCGCCTTGCCGAGTTGGCCGATGAGGGCGGAGTCGGTGAGCACGAAGATGGGTTCGGCGATGAGCGCGCCGAAGGCGGGTACGGCGAGCGCGAGGATGCGCCGGTTCAGCGAAGGCTCAGCAGTATTGGCGCTGGGGCTCGCTACCTTCGCGGCATTCTTTGCGGGCGCGCCGGACGCAGTGCTACAGGGTTCAGCGCCGCCGGGTACAGTATCGCCGGGCTCGGTATTCGGGTGTTTCTGTGTGCTCATCCTTCTAGGCTACTCTCCGCCGCCGCGGCGGGTGCCTGCGCGCGGGGCGGGGTGCACTCTGCGAGATGGGCGCGCGAGATGGGCGCGGCTAGGCGCCTCGGCCGCGCAGTTCGTCGAGGGCGCGGCGCTCCTTCTTGGTGGGGCGGCCGCTACCTCGTTCTCGTTTGGCAACCGGGGGCATGGAGAGGTAGGCGGGGCGCGGGCCGGAGAGGTCTTCGTAGCAGGTGACGGCGATGGGCGCGCCTACGCGTTTGACGAGGAGTTTTTCGACTTTAAAGACGCGTTCCCAGCCGGGGTAGCGCACGCGCACCACGTCACCCTTCTTGAGTTTTTGGGAGGGTTTGGCGGGGGCGTCGTTGACGCGCACGTGGCCACCTTTGCATTCGTCGGCGGCGAGGGAACGGGTTTTAAAGATGCGCACGGACCAGAGCCAGAGGTCGAGCCTGGCGCTGGTTAGTGCGTTGGTGTCTTCTGCGGTCATGTGTTCATTGTGGCGCGAGGCGGGCGGGGCACCAAATCAGGTGCGCCCACCTATCCTGCGCAATCTCACCATAATCTCACCAGGCAAATCTGCAACCGACACCGAACCCGCCATGCGGCAGAAAATTTTCTGCTGCACGCACCTCCCTATTGAGCGCAAACCCGCATCCACTAGGGGTATTGTTAAGTCACCTTCTCAAGAAGTGTTCTCAAGGCCACCTAGTTCGCGTGGTCTACGGGGGGGGGTGTGGCCGCGACGCCACAGGCTCCCCGTAACAGATTGGATATACACCATGTCAGCTTTGAAAAAGCTTATGGCGGCTGCCCTCATCAGCACTGTGCTGTCTTCTTGCTCCTTCGGCCCTTCTCTGGAGAAGGACGAAAGCGCCCGCGCGATTTTCGACGTAGAAAATGATCGGGTGATCCTACCCCTGGACGCTTACAACACCGACGGCAAGGACGAATACTTCACCAAGGCCCTTGAGCTCGCCCGCAAAAAGTGCTTTGCCGAACACGGGCAGCACTACAAGATGTTTGTCCGCACTGAGGGGGCCGGCAGGAACTTCGGCAGGACCTACGGAATCTGGAACGTTGAGCACGCCCAAAAATACGGGTTCCACGAGCGCGAAGAATCGGATCAGCAGCAGCTACCCTCCCCTGCACCCTCATCCAACTCTGGGCAAGACGTCAGCACCGAATGCTATCAACGCGCCAGCAAAGAGATGGCGAAAATTGGGGAAAAACCCATCGGTGTCGCCACATTTACGCGTTTGGAGACCGAAGCGCAAAACGCCGCAGGAGATACCCAGCTCAAAAAATCTCTTGACGACGAGTGGAAGCGATGCGTCAAGGACAAGGGCCTCACCCCCGATAGTGAAATGACCGTCGAGGAAGAAAAGAATATTCCTCAGAGCGCCGTCGCCTCCGAGGAAGAAATTCGAATCGCCACCATCGAGGCGCAGTGCGACCGGGATATAGGCCGTTCGCAGAAGCTCTACGACCTGCAAGCGCAGTACCAGAAGCCGCTTGTCGCCAAGAACCAGGCAGCCCTGGAGAATGAGCTCAAAGAATTCAAACGCCGGGACGAGCAGTTCAAGCAGTACGTGCTCGACAACCAGTAACAGCGAATAGCAGTCGGTAACAGCCAGTATGCCGACAGAAAAGGGTGTGTGTCGTGTTCAGTGAACACGGCACACACCCTTCTTAAGCTGTACCGGCTATATTGTGCCGGCTACGTTGTACCGGCGGTCTAACCCGCGGGGCTTATGTCTCCACCATTGCGGCGCGGCGCTCGTTGACGGTTCAGTCAATCCCATCAGCGACTACAAGATCAATCACATAGGGTTTTGTGTGATATTTTCAACAAAACACATGCGCTAATTTTTCTGCAAATCACTCCCGACTTGGGTTATCTTTAAAATACTTCTTGAGAAGTATTCAAAAACCACATAAATTTGTGTGGCATTACAGGGCAACGACCGCGACGTCTATAGCCCCCGAGACAGATTGGAAACACACAATGCGTCTACGAAAATTGTTGGCAACCGGCTTGGTTGCTACCACGTTGGTAGGGATTAATGTCCCTGCAAGTCATTCCGCTCAGTTCTCCACCGACGCCCAATGGCAGGGGTTCTTTACCCTGGATACCAAGGGAAACTCCGTCAAAAACCTTGCCGTGTGGTGGGGGTACGGAATTTACAACGATTCGATTAGCTCGATTCGTAGCTACGGCGAGAATTACCGCGTCTGTGAACACGAGGGGTACCAGGGGGCATGCCTTACTACGAATGCACGAGATTTCAATAATCTAAGGGGTGTTCGCGAAGGACTTGAGTGGTGGGACCCGTTCGATTGGAACGACCGCATCAGCTCTCTTCAACGAATCTTATAGATTGGAGGAGCACCATGTCAGCTTTGAAAAAGCTCCTGGCGGCTGCCCTCATCAGCACTGTGCTGTCTTCTTGCTCCTTCGGTCCCACGTTGGAGAAGGATGAAAGCGCCCGAGCAATCTTCGACACAGAAAATGACCGGGTGATCCTGCCTCTGGACGCATACAACACCGCCGGCAAGGGCGAATACTTCACCAAAGCCCTTGAGCTCGCCCGCAAAAAGTGCTTTGCCGAACACGGGCAACACTACGAGATGTTCGTCCCCACCGAAGGATCCGGCAGGAACCTCGGCAGAACCTACGGGATCTGGAACGTTGAGCACGCCCAAAAATACGGCCTCCACGAGCCCAATGAATCGAATACGCTGGACCTCTCCTCCCCCGCATCCTCCTCCGATCCTGGGAAGGATGTCAGGACCGAATGTTATCAGCGCGCCGTCGATGAGATGAAGCAAATTGGAGAGATACCCTTCGGAAGCAGCACGTTTACGCGTTTGGAGACCGACGCCCGAAATGCCGCAGGCGATAGGCAACTCAAAAAATCTCTCGACGACGAGTGGAAGCGATGCGTCAAGGACAAGGGCCTCACCCCCGATAGCGAGATGACCGTCAAGGAATCAAAGAACATTCCTCAGAGCAACACCCCCTCCGAAGAAGAAATTCGAATCGCAGTCATCGAAGCGCAGTGCAATCAGGATGTAGGCCGCTCGCAGAAGCTCTACGACCTGGAGGCACAGTACCAGAAGCCGCTCGTCGCCAAGAACCAGGCAGCCCTGGAGAATGAGC
>NZ_KV817363.1:76735-93146 GCF_001814645.1 Rothia sp. HMSC076D04
AGGCAGCCCTGGAGAATGAGCTCAAAGAATTCAAGCGCCGGGACGAGCAGTTCAAGCAGTACGTTCTCGACAACCAGTAACAGCGCATAACAGCCGGTAATAGTCGGTATGCCGAAAGGGTGTGTGCCGTGTTCAGTGAACACGGCACACACCCTTCTTACGTTGTACCGGCGGTCTAACCCGCGGTGGTTATGCCTCCACCGTTGCGGTGCGGCGCTCCTTGAGAGCCCAGCCGATGACACCGGCGAGCAGACCGAACGCAATCCAGGAACCGAGCACCAGCCACTGACCACTCGTTGCAACCTCCGGGAAGTACGCAATCGAACGCAGCAGAGTCGAGGAAGCACCCGGCACCAACATCTGACCAATCTGACCCCACGCACCGGGCAGGAATACGCTCGGCATGGTCGCACCCGAAATCGGGTTACCAATGAACATGGTGATGACCGCGCCTACAGCGAGACCAATCAGCGGCGAAGACAGTGCACCCACACCCACAATGAAGAAGGCGGTCGCCAGGTAGGTAGCGCCGAACGCAGCCCACAGGGTAGCGAAGTCGCCGGGAATGAAACCGAACCAGGTGCTCAGAATCAGGGCGGTCAGTGCACCACCGATGACGGAGTACAGGGTTGCGGTGGCGAAGCGGCGCCAGGTGCCGTTCACGCACAGTACGGAGAAGGAACCGCCGAGAATACCGCCAATGACCAGCGGAAATGCGGAGATAGCGATACCGGAACCGGAGGAGTCATTCTCACTCAGGGGTACCACGACGGTGGTCTTCACCGCCATTGCGGATGCCTGCTCGGCCTGCACCTTCATCTGCTCCAGCTGGGCGGCGGCCTGCGCACCCTGTTCACCGCCCGCCTGCACCGCCTGGGTGAGGGCTTCCGTCTTAGCGGCGAGTGCCTTCTGCTGAATCTGCGCGTTCAGCTGGGTGGCAACACCGTTGAGCATCTGGGTTGCTGCGGCGTTTGCGGCTGGTGCGGTCAGCACTTCGGGGGCGGCGCCTTCGGTGAAGATAATTGCGCCGTAGGTTTCGCGCTGCTTGATCTGCTGCTCGGCCTCTTCGCGGGATGATGCCTGCTTCAGTTCGAAGGTCTCGATGCCCTTGTCTTTGAGGGACTGTTCGAACTGGCTGACGGTTACCTCGGGGCCCGCGATGGAGACGGGCAGGTTCTTGGCTTCCATAGTCTTGGTGGGCCAGGTGAAAGCTAGGACGATGAGTGCTACCACCAAGGATGATAGTACGGAGGTGGTGATGACCTTGAGCCAGGAGGAACGGTCGGTGGTTTCTTGCGTGCTTGTTTCTGCAATGCTCTTTGCCGCGATCTTCTGGGATGCGGCAGCTTGGGTGGCTGCGGCGGTCACTGCTTCTGCGGTGACTGCGGTGGCGGTTTCGTTGTTCATGACAATCTCCAAACAAAATGCTTATTTCGTTTACGAGTCAGAACTCTACTCTCGATTTTTACCGAGTGCAAACAAAATAGCTATTTTGTTTGTAAAGTCACAAAAAGAATCAGTGTTGTGTTTACGCGTTCTTTAGCCCCACCCCCTAGACTGGAACCATGCCCCGACTAACAGACGCCACCAAAGCCGCACGCCGAGCCCAAATCATCGAAGCCGCCATTAGCTGCTTCCTCGAAAAGGGCTACACCAACACCTCCATGAGCGACATCATCAAAGCCTCCGGGCTGTCCTCCGGGTCTATCTACTCGCATTTCTCCAGCAAAGAAGACATCCTCATCACCGCCATCAACGAGCGCCTCGAAAATGTCAAAAATCTCTACGCCGCACTCCCCGAAGGCGCCGGGCCCCAGGATATTCTCGAAACCATCCACACGAACCAGCTGGTAAACGACAATTTCTCTGCCATGCTGCGCATCCGCCTTGAGTCGCTCCACGCACCCGAAATCGCCAGGGCAACCGCGGACATCATGCCCCTATTGCAGGGCATCATCGTAAAGACCCTTACCCCCTGGGCAGCTGAACAGCTGAGCGTTCTACACGAAATCAACCCCGATTCGGCGCAGCGCACCCCCGAACAGGAGGCGCTCATCGCCGACTACGCCCGCGACACCGCGGACGCCTTCATGATGATCTTCCAGGGGTACATGCTCCGCTCCTTCTTCGGTAGCACCGAAGAGAAGGACCGCCTCTACCGCGTCGCTTTGGCACTCCTTCCTGAGTAGTTGACCACCCAATAGTCCCCAAAAATCACCCTTGAACGGTTGTTTTTCAGCATTTAGACCATGCAGGGGCAACATAGGCCATTCACATCCTGCAGGCGTAGAATCGAGAAACCATGACTGAATCCTGCACCCCCGCAACCCCCGAGCCGCGCGCCACCAACCCCGCCGAGCTGAACAACCTGCGTGCCGCACACGCCGATGAGCTATCCTCACGCACCCGCGCCACAAGCATCCCGGCAGACTCCTGCTCCCTCTACTCAGACGAGGCGCTCGGCGGCACCGCCGGACGCGCCACCGCATGGCTGGCGCTCGAGCACGTGGGCCAGTGGGGGCGCGACGTGCTGGACGGCTCCGCCCTCGGTGAGGAGCTTTCGGAGGCGTTGGGCGAGGCAGTCTCGCAGGCGGGGCTGAAGTTCCTGCTGATCCGCCAGGCGGGCAGGGCGGGGCGTGTACTGCACGGCGCGCCGGATGCATCCGGCAATCCGACCCACCGGGTGCTCTACGCGCTCTGCACCCCGGGTGAGGAGAAGCTCTACTCGTTCAGTGTGAGCACCCCCGAACAGCTCCTCGACCTACCCCTGGGCAACCCCCAGGAGTTGATTCAGGCGACCGGCGCGGAGCTCATAGATTCCCCCGCCATTCTCGTGTGCACCCACTCCAAGCGTGACCGCTGCTGTGCCCTGCGCGGTCGCCCCATTGCGGCGCACCTGGCGGATATCCTGCCGGGTAATGCGGTCTGGGAGTGCTCGCACACGGGCGGTCACCGCTTTGCCCCGGTCGGCATTATGCTGCCCACCGGCTACACCTACGGTCGCCTCTCGGAGCCTTCGGCGCTGGCGGCGTACCTGTCGCTGGCGGGCCGTGCCATTCCGTCGCTGCACGGCCTGCGAGGCCGCAGCACGGATACCCCGGTGGAGCAGGCGGCGGAGGTTGCCGTACGCCTCGAACTGGAGAAAAAGGGTGAAGAAGTAACCTCTGGAGGTTTGGTTTCACGTGAAACATCGGGGCGGAAGGCATTCATTGCGCTCCGCGAGGCGGGCGTCGATGTGAACGTCGAGACAAGCACTGAATTCTCCCCTGAATTTTTTGCGGCGTTCTCGCCTAAAGATTTCTCCGAACACCCCACCATGGAGGCGGCGCTCACCTCCCACACCGACGGACGCACCTGGGTCACCTTCTTCGAGCGGGTCGCCCTTGAGCCGCGCCCCAACTCGTGTGGCAAGGGTCCCGCGGATGCTTTCAGCCGCGAACTGCTCGCGCTGCGCCAGCTATAACCCCCGCGCATGATGTAGACAGCGTAAAGCCCCGGCGGGCACCTTCTCGGGTACCCGCCGGGGCTTCACTGTATCCAGGATTCGCTGTAACTGGTATCTCAGCCTATCCGGCGAACGGGTTCGGTGCGCCGATGTACTGCAGCTCGGTGTACTCCTCCAGACCCTCCGGGCCGCCCTCGCGGCCCATGCCGGACTGCTTCACACCACCGAAGGGAGCCGCCGCGTTCGAGATGACGCCGGAGTTGTAACCGATCAGGCCAAACTCCAGACCAGCCGCCATGCGCGTAAAGCGCGGGTGGTTGCTTGTGTACACGTACGCGGCCAGGCCGTACTCGGTGTCGTTGGCGAGCTTCAGGGCGGTGCGTTCGCCCTCCTCACCGTAGCCGCCGAACGTGGCAATCGGGGCGACGGGCCCGAAAATTTCTTCACGCCACACCCGCATCGAATCGGTCACGCCGGTCAGCACGGTGGGGGTCACGAAGTTGCCCTTGTTCAGGTTCTTGGGCATGCCGCCGGTATCGCTCGGAACGTTCTCCTCAAGCTCGGGAACGTACCCGCCGCAGGCAAGGAGCGCGCCCTTGCCCAGGGCGTCTTCAACCATAAAAAGCATGGATTCAACCGCTGAAGGTTGAATTAGCGGTCCACAGTCGGTTCCGTCGGCGGTTCCGTCACCCACGACGGTCGCCTCCATGCGCTCCACGAAGGCGCGGGTGAACTCTTCAGCAATGTCCTCGTGCACAATGAATCGGTTGGCTGCAGTGCACGCCTCGCCCATGTTCCTCATCTTCGCCGCGTAGGCGCCCTCCACGGCGGCGGGGATGTCCGCGTCCTCAAAGACGATGAACGGTGCGTTGCCGCCCAGCTCCATGGAGGTGCGCAGAACGTTCTGCGAGGCCTGCGCGAGCAGGGTGCGGCCCACGGCGGTGGAGCCGGTGAACGAGACCTTCCGCAGACGCTCATCAGCCATCAGCGCGGAGACAACCTCGCCGGTACGGGAGGTGGTCACCACGTTCAGCACGCCGTCCGGCAGGCCCGCCTCACGCATCAGGGACGCGAAGTACAGGGAGCTGAGCGGAGTCAGGGAGGCGGGCTTGAGCACCGCGGTGCAGCCCGCCGCGAGCGCCGGGGCAACCTTGCGTGCCGCCATGGCGAGCGGGAAGTTCCAGGGGGTAATCAGCAGGCAGGGGCCGACGGGGCGGCGTACGGTGGTAATCTGCAGCCCGGATTCGGGGGCGACGGCGGTGCGGCCGAAGTTGCGGGCGGCTTCTTCGGCGTACCAGCGCAGGTAGTTCGCGGCGTAGGCGACTTCGCCGCGGGACTGGTCGAGGGGCTTGCCCATTTCGAGGGTCATGAGCCGGGCGATGACTTCGGTGCGCTGCGTCATGAGCGTGTAGGCGCGGTTGAGGATGTCGGCGCGTTCGCGGGCGCTGGTTGCCGCCCATGAGGTGCGGGCGTCGCAGGCGGCGTCGAGTGCTTCGATGCCCTGTTCGACGCTGGCGTCGGCGACGTGCGCGAGGATTTGGCCGCAGGAGGGGTTGTGTACGGGGAAGGAGCCGTTGTCGCCGGTGACCCAGCTGCCGCCGAGGAGCAGGTCGGTGGGCACGTAGAAGAAGGGGTAGGAGGGCCGTTCGTAGGGGTCGATGGGTTCGCGCTGCGGCATGTTGATGCTTTGCATGTGCGGTTCGGTGCGGCCTCGCAGCTGGGCGGATTTCGCGGTGGGCTTTGCGGCGGGATTCTCGGCGGAGCTTTCGGGTGAGGTGGTCATGGCGTGCCTTTCGGGTTGGGGCGGCCGGTGCGGTCGACTCTGACGCTTTTAATTCTAGTCCTGCACGCTCCCCTACCCCTCGAACCTGCCCCGCGCGCCTGCACGCCCTCGCCCGCGCTTCTCCACACCCTGGAAAGGCCGCAGGCACGCCAAAGGGGGCCGCATCCGCGTTGGATACGACCCCCTTCAGGTGGATTCTTCAGGTAGATTCTCGCTCGGTGCGCGCGAGTCCTAGCTGGGGATTATGGAAGGCATTGCCCGGAAGGGATGCTCGGTGTTGCATCCGCTCTGCCCGGTATCCGTAATCTCACCGCTTAGCGGGCGGCGAGTCGGACCTGGTGGACTATACCCACCGGTTCTCTCAGATCCAGGACTGGCGTGCCTCGATTCGAGTCAGCTCCAGAGGACCGCCATCGTTGGTGCCGTGGAAGCGGCCGAAGTGTACGTACGGACCGCGGTAGGCGCTGTGGTTGATGGGGCTGGAGTACTGGCCGTTGACCGTGTAGTAGAAGCTGTTCTTGTTCAGCACGATCTTGCAGTTCAGTGCCTGGCCGGTGGTGACCTTCTGGCGCAGCTTCATGGTGTGCAGTACGCGCGGGCTGGTCTGCTTGGGTTCGAAGCAGAGGATCTGCGCTACGGAGCTGCCGCGGTAGTTGGGGCGGATAGCGAGCACGTAGGTGCCGTCTTCCTGGTTTGCGGCGAACTTCTTGCCGATGCCGAAGGGGCCGTCGTGTTCGCGACCGAACGCAATGTAGCCGTAGTGACCGTCCTGCTTCGGCAGTGCACCAGTCCACTTCATGGAGAAGTCGAGGGTGTACTTTTCGCGGGTGGTGTAGTTCGCCAGCGGGCCGAGCAGTACGGATTCGTCGTAGCGCTGGTTGTGCACGATGGCGGTGCCGGTCAGGTCGGGCATGTCCGCTGCGACGGAGGGGTCGGCAGGCAGCATGCCGTGGGGGCGCTTGCCGGTCTTGATCTTGACGCTGGAGTCGAAGGGGTCACCGATTACCCAGTAGGGGTCGGGGCACATGAAGCCCTTCACGCCCAGTGCCTTGTACTTTTCGTAGGCGGAGCGGCGGTGGATTTCCCAGACAATGACTGCCTTGCCGAGGCCGGTGAGAGCGCGTACGTTCTCTTCGCTCATGGAGCCCTGGGAAGCGCCGGTCGGCTTCTCGTAGTAGGGTACGCCGATGGCGTCTACGTTTTCGTGGCGTGCCATTGCGGAAATCTTGTCGATGGGGTCGCCACCGTCGAAGTAGCACCAGGTGGCGCAGCCTGCGGAGTTGGCAAGCTTCAGGTAGCGGGAGGTGGGCTTGAAGCCGCCGCTGCCGTCGCGGTACATCTTGATGACGGTGCGGCGCTGCAGGCCGCGTTCGGTGATGAACTTGACGAGGCCTGCCTGTGCGGGGCCGTCCTTCGCTTCGAGGAACAGTACGACCTTCTTGCCGCCGACGGAGGCGTATTCGCCGCCTGCGGGTACGGCGTCAACCGCGGCGATGGCCTCTTCGAGGGTGGGGATGTTGTACAGGTCGGTCTTTTCGCCCAGGTTCTTGCGCATGTTGACCTTGTGCTGGCGCAGTTCGGCGAGGGTGTGGCCACGCACGTCCATGGACGCACCGGTGGTGCGCTTGATGTTGGTGTCGTGCATGCAGACGAACTGGCCGTCGCTGGTGGTGCGTACGGAAATTTCGACGGCGAGGGCGCCGCGGCGTACGGACTCTGCGTAAGCGTAGGCGGTGTGCTCGGGGCTGATGTTGCCGGCACCGCGGTGGGCGATGAAGAATTCATCGGTCTTGTAGAGCAGCTGATGTGCGGGGGAGCCGCTGTGTACTGCCGCGAGCTGTGCGCGGGTGCTGGCTGCGGCGTGGGCTTCGCCTGCCTGGAGCATGAGGGCGGCGGGTGCCAGTGCGGAGGCACCGATGAAGCCGCGGCGGCTCAGATTCTTAGAGGTCTTCGGGAATGCAGTCACCGTAGTAGTCCTTTTTCTTTTATGAGTTGAGCGTAATGTGTGTGGTTGGTCATTGAAGTTTTGGTTTATAGCTGAGGGTCCGGATTCTCTCAACTCAAACTGCAACTCTATGTAGGATAACGATTTTTTATCGGTGATTCACTGCGTTCACAGGCAAATAGGGTATTATGTGCGCCTCATTCTTACCCGCGGTGTAATGCGGGTGAATGTGTTCCTCCTTTTCCGCCGCTTTTAATAGCGGCATTTCATGCGGCGTTAAAAAATTTCTCGTGTAACGAAAAAGGCCGCGACCACAGCCCGATTGAGCCTGCAGGACGCGACCTTTTGCGTTGAAACATTTTTCGCGGGTTTTTCACCGCTGTTGAAGCTGAGCTATTTTCGCTGGTTCAGCTTACTTCTTGGATGCCTGAGCGACGCGGTCACCGGCTGCGACGGGGCGGCGTGCCTCAGAGTCCTTGGAGATGTTGAACTTTGCGGTGTTGGTAATCATCACCATGGTTTCCTTGGAGGGGATGCGACCCTCGATAGCTGCCCAGTCGACCTCGATAATGGGTGCGCCTGCCTCAACCTTGTCACCTACGTTAGCGAGCTTGGTGAAGCCGTCGCCGCCGAGCTCAACGGTGTCGATACCGATGTGGACCAGTACCTCACCGCCGTTTTCGGTGCGGAGCATGAATGCGTGCAGGGTGTCCTGAATCAGTGCAATGGTGCCTGCAACGGGTGCGACGATGGTGCCTGCGGTGGGGTTCACTGCGTAGCCGTCGCCCATAACGCCCTGAGAGAAAACGGGGTCGGAGACTTCGCTCAGCGGCAGGTACTCGCCGGTAGCAGGTGCGACGTAGACGTCTGCGGACGATGCTTCCTGTGCGGCAGCTTCCTTCTTCTTCTTGCCGAAACCGAACATGTATGCTCCTTCTGGTCGTGTTGCGCTATGAATAGCGTGTATTTGTAGCGCTGATGCGTCCGCGTCGGATGCGGGCGTCGTTGCCTTCTTGGTTTCACACCGGGCGGCGCCTGCCTGAATTGCAGGGTTCGCACACTCCGGTGCATATGCACTCAGAATACAACACCTAAACCCGTAGCTCACGAGCTGAGGGTCATTCGACTCGAATTCTGCAAATATTCCGCAAATCTGGAACTTCAACTCACACTTCTGCACTCTTGAGGTCGCGAGTACACTTAGTGAAGGACTGGCACCCCTCCCCCGAGCCGGTGCCCATAAGAGAGAAAAGGCTGAAACTGATGACTGAAGCGGCTGAGACCGTTCTTGAAGTATTTATTCCGGGTCCCGGCGAGAACCCGGAGGATCCGCAGGATATGGAGCGCTCTGAGTTCCTGGGCGCCGCGCAGGAGGCGCTGGATTCGGGCGTGGACATTGAGGTGTACTCCACCGACTCCTACCCTTCCGCATTTGAAGAGTGCGCACCGGTCGCCGAGCAGATTGAGATGAACGGCATTGAGGTTCTGCCGCTCATGCTCGTCAACGGTGAGGTGAAGGTGTCCTTCGCGTACCCGACCGCCGAGCAGATTAAGCGCTTCTCCCGTGCCCACCTGGTCGCCCAGCCGAAGGCGAACGCGGCAGCGGCTGCGTGTGACCCCTCCGGCTCCCCGGCGGCGTCGATGATCCCGAACCTGAGCCCTCTGGCGGAGCCCGCCGGTTTCGCGGCGACCCTGGCGGGTAAGGCGCCCCAGCCGGTCGGCGGCCCCGAGATCGGTAACCGCGTGAACCTCATGGGTGGCGACACCGGCGACGGTATCCCCACCTCCGGTTCGGTGGCTGTGAAGTCCGGCGGCTGCGGATGCGGCGGTTGCGGCTGCGGCGGCAAGTAAACCCGCCCCTGCCAGCAATGAGCGCCTGGCTCACCCGGTTCTAACTCGTCCGGTTCTAAACTACATAAGCAAAGAGCGGTGCCCGTCTCCTCGTGATGAGGAAGCGGGCACCGCTTTCGCTTAACGAAGCTTAGGTTCACACCCGGCAGCACCTACGGGAGCTGCGGCGGGCGAACAGCACCTTACTTGATGGAGGTACCGACGGAACCGAGCTGCTGGCAAGCCTCGACCACGCGTGCGGCCATGCCTGCCTCTGCAGCTGCACCCCAAACGCGGGGGTCGTAGGTCTTCTTGTTGCCGACCTCGCCGTCAACCTTCAGCACACCGTCGTAGTTGCTGAACATGTGGCCAGCAACGGGGCGGGTGAATGCGTACTGGGTGTCGGTGTCGATGTTCATCTTGATAACACCGTAGGACACTGCGTCTGCAATCTCCTGCTCGGTGGAGCCGGAGCCACCGTGGAAGACCAGGTAGAAGGGCTTGTCGCCCTTGCCGTACTTAGCGCCGACCTCGGTCTGGATTTCCTTGAGCAGCTCGGGGCGCAGGTGAACATTACCGGGCTTGTACACGCCGTGAACGTTACCGAAGGTCAGAGCAGCCATGTAGGTGCCCTTCTCGCCCAGGCCGATTGCCTCAACGGTCTTGATTGCGTCTGCAACGGTGGTGTACAGGGAGTCGTCGATAGCGCCTTCAACGCCGTCTTCCTCGCCACCAACGGCACCAATCTCAACCTCGAGAACGAGCTTTGCCTTGGAGGTACGCTCGATCAGCTCAGCAGCGATCTTCAGGTTCTCGTCCAGGTCGATTGCGGAGCCGTCCCACATGTGGGAGTTGAAGATGGGGTCTTCACCGCGAGCAACAGCCTTCTCGGACTCTGCCAGCAGGGGCAGGACGAAGCCTTCCAGCTTGTCCTTGGGGCAGTGGTCGGTGTGCAGTGCAATGTTCACGTCGTACTGCTTAGCAACTTCGCGTGCGTATGCTGCGAAGGCCAGGGAGCCAACGACCATGTCCTTCTTGGAAGCGCCGGACCAGTATGCTGCGCCACCGGTGGATGCCTGGATGATGCCGTCCGAGCCAGCCTCTGCGAAGCCGCGGATTGCAGCGTTCAGGGTCTGGGAGGAGGTCACGTTCACTGCGGGGTACGCGAAGCCCTTTTCCTTCGCGGTCTGCAGCATTTCTGCGTAAACTTCGGGGGTTGCAATAGCCATATGCTGACTCCTTGGATAGATGCGACCGGTTACCGAGGTTGGGCCGGTTCACCATTTTTTGTTGGCGCGCGAGACGCCTCCTACTCGCACTATTTTACCAAGATACGACTTATTTATCGTTAATTTTTTGTGGGTTTTTTTGGGTTTACTGCAGCGAAATTTCCGCGAATTACCGCGGTAAAGTAGAGGTGTTAATGACTTGATGTCTTCTGTGTGTGCAGGCCAGCGTACACATCACCCAGACGCGACGAAAGGAACCTCCCATGAGCAAGGCGAGCGCTAAAAATAATCCGAAACAGCTCGACGCGAAGCGTGAGAAGCGTGCCCGCCAGGCGCAGCGTCGTGCTGAGCGTGAGCATCCGAATGCGGCGGCTATTGCCCCGGTGCGCGCGCAGTTGGATGAGGTTCTGGAGCGTAAGAGTCGGCATGTTTTGGGGCATGGCGATATGGCGAAATCCCTTGAGTTGATGGAGAAAATGCGTGATGAGGGCGCGAGTGACCACGAGATTGATGTGGCGCTTGCGGAGGCGAAGCTCCCCTCGGTCGTGCAGGTTGGTCGTAAGTCGTTGATGCGTTGGCCGAGCTGGTGGTGGTTGAATCGTCGTGAGCGCGCGTTGCGGGCGAAGATTGACCGGCTGATGGAGGACTAAGTCCCCGTTGTGAATAGGTTGTGAGAGCACCCCGTTGTGGGTGCTCTTGTGCTGTGCGGTGGTGGGGTAATTGATTTTTTGGACTCAGGGTTCAATTAATCTATTTCACAAAACAATGAAAACCACACAATACAACATGAACCAAATATATTCATAAGATATGCGTTATATTTATATAAATTGTTACGTGATGCGGGTTATATTTACCTAAATTACCGTGCTATAGTCATTACAACCCGCAGACGTGTTCCCAACCACATTTCGTGTAACACGTGCTTCAGACGTAACTATCCAAGGAGGTATAGCGTGAGCACCTCACCGAACAAGAACCCGCAGACTTCTGCAGCGGATCAGTACACTAAGCCCCCCACAGACGACCCGTTCGCACACGAACAGGAAGGCTTCCACAAGGGGCTTGGCGCACGTCAGCTCCAGATGATCGCCATCGGTTCTGCTATTGGTACCGGCCTGTTCCTGGGCACCGGTAGCCGCCTGCAGGACGCAGGCCCCATGCTCGCCGTCATCTACGCCGTCATCGGCTTCTTCGGCTACCTGATCCTTCGAGCCCTCGGCGAGCTGATCCTTCACCGCCCTTCCTCGGGCTCCTTCGTCTCCTACACCCGCGAATTCTACGGCGAAAAGGCCGCATTCGTATCCGGATGGCTGTACTGGCTGAACTGGGCAATGACCGCCGTTGCAGACGCCACCGCTATCGCTATTTACATCAGCTGGTTCGGTCGATACAACCAGTTCTTTGCAGATATTCCCCAGTGGCTTAGCGCATTCATCGTCGTTATCGTCACTGTGGCTCTGAACCTCATCTCCGTGAAGATCTTCGGTGAGCTGGAATTCTGGTTCGCACTCATTAAGATTCTTGCCCTGCTGTCCTTCATGGCGGTAGGTATCTGGTACCTGGTCTTCGGTGAACCCATCAACGGCGTCACCCCCGGCCTGAGCCTTATTGCAGCCAATGACGGCTTCTTCCCCAACGGTATTCTTCCCGCTCTTATCGTGGTTCAGGGCGTTGTGTTCGCCTACGCCGGTATTGAGCTGGTCGGCACCACCAGTGGTGAAACCAAGAACGTTGAGAAGGTTATCCCCCGCGCTATCAACACCGTGATCTGGCGTATTGCGATCTTCTACGTTGGTTCCGTGGTTCTGCTCTGCCTGCTCATGCCCTACACCGCATACAAGGATGCAGAGTCGCCGTTCGTGACCTTCTTCGACGCTATCGGCATTGACGGTACCGCACCGATTATGCAGCTGGTCGTTATTACCGCGGCTGCTTCCTCGCTGAACGCTGGCCTGTACTCCACCGGCCGTATCCTCCACTCGATGGGTGTTGCAGGTTCGGCACCAAAGTTCACCACCAAGGTGTCCCGCTCCGGCGTTCCGGTGGCAGGTATTCTGCTGACCGGTGTGATTGGCCTCTTCGGTGTTGTGCTGAACTTCTTCGTTCCCGAGCAGGCGTTCGAGGTCGTGCTGAACATCGCCTCGGTGGGCACCATGGCTAGCTGGGCGGCTATCGCAATGTCGCACCAGAAGTACCTGAAGCTGGTCGGCGAGGGCAAGTACAAGCGCCCCAACTACCGTGCACCCGGCGGTCGTTTCAGCGACTGGGCTGTGATGGTCTTCCTGGCTGTTGTGCTGGTGCTGATGGCACTGGATTACCCGGTCGGCACCTACACCCTGGCATCGCTGTTGCTGGTTATCCCGCTGCTGATTATCGGCTGGTACACGGTTCGTGACCGCGTCAACGAGATTGCTCGCGTCCGTGAAGGCTACACCGGTTCCGTGCCTGTGATTGCTGCCCGCCCCGTGGTGAAGAAGCTCGTTCCGGAGCCTCGTACCCACATTGACCTGGGTGAACTGGACCTTGAGGACGAGGACAAGCCGAAGGGCAACTAACCCGACGGCAGCCTCCGATTCCGTGATATCCCAGTGAAATCCCGGTGAAGGCGATGAGGGGGTTCTAGACCCTAGCCCGTAGGTTCCAGGAGCTCTAGGGCCCCCTCCCTGCACGTCTTTTCGTGTTCGTTCCGTATTACATCCGTGTAATACATAAAGCAAAGTACATATTTACAGCATTTCTAAAAGGGTGTGTCCTGCAATATATTTTGAGATAATAGATATCCACAGTGACCACCAGATGCACAAAGAAGTTTTGTGCAGATATTCAAAGGAGAAAATCATGACTGAACGTCCTAGCGCACACGCGGTGGAATTTGTTGACGTCGCCTCGATGGCGAAGTGGATTCAGAAGGACGGCGTAGGCAACATCATTGCCGGCATGGTCGACTTCCTCGAAGAAGACTTCAAGAAGTGGCAGAGCTTCGACAAGATCCCTCGCGTCGCCTCCCACACCCCCTTCGGTGTGATTGAGCTGATGCCCACCTCCGACAACATCACCTACTCCTTCAAGTACGTGAACGGCCACCCGTCGAACCCGGCACGCGGCTTCCAGACCGTGACCGCGTTCGGTCTGCTCGCTGACGTGGACAACGGCTACCCGGTGTTCCTGGCTGAGATGACCCTGCTGACCGCGCTGCGTACCGCTGGCGTGTCCGCCATGGTTGCTAAGCACCTGGCACGCAAGGATTCGAAGAAGATGGCGATGATTGGTACCGGCTCGCAGTCTGAGTTCCAGGCGCTGGGTATGCGCGCTGTGCTCGGCATTGAGGACCTGTCCGTCTACGACGTTGATCCGCACGCGATGGAGAAGTTCCGCCGTAACCTGGAGCCGCTGGGCTTCCGCATCCACCTGGCTAAGGACGTGGACGAGGCTGTTGAGGGCGCCGACATTATTACCACCTGCACCGCCGATAAGCAGCAGGCGAAGGTTCTGCTGGACCGCCAAGTGAAGCCCGGCGTGCACCTGAACGCTATTGGTGGCGACTGCCCCGGCAAGACTGAGCTGGAAAGCGAAATTCTGGACCGCTCCACCGTGTTTGTTGAGTTCCCGCCGCAGACCCGCATTGAGGGCGAGATTCAGCAGAAGGACCCGGACTTCCCCGTGGTGGAGTTCTGGAAGGTTCTGACCGGTGAGGAGCCGGGCCGCGTTTCGGATGAGCAGATTACCCTGTTTGATTCGGTGGGCTTCGCGATTGCTGACTTCTCGGGTCTGCGTTATGCCCGTGCGGCTACGCAGGACACCGACCTGCAGCAGTTCATTGACCTGGTTGCTAGCCCGGATGATCCGAAGGATCTGTACTCGCTGGTGAACGTTAACGTTCCGGTGGGCTAAAGAGCTAAGCAACCTGACGCTGAGTAGCCTTGAGCTGGTGGGCCTGTAAGGTGCGCCAGCGGAGGCTGCGAGGTTGAGAGTGAATAAAGTGAGGGCCGGGGAGTGGTGACACTCCCCGGCTCCTTCTTATGAAATTTTCGTATGCACGGATTCTTGTGCGCGGATTTTCTTATGGGCAACTTGTGAGCATTCTGCGGCTGGTTCACCCGTTCTACCCTTCAGCGGGTGTGGCTACTGGTGGGTGGCGATGATTTCACGCGCCTTCGCTACACGCTTTTCTTTCTCCTCTTTCAGCTGGTTGAGCTTCGCCTGGTTCTTCTCAATCAAAGGCCCCTGATAGGACGCTTCAATATCACCCAGACGCTGAGCCATACCCACCTTCTGGTTACATTCCGCTTCGATGGTTGCGAGGCGGATTTCCTCCGGCTTAGCTTCTTCGTTGCCTTGGGAGGAGGTCATGAGATGTGCGCTTTCTTCGGACATCCAGTCGCTCTCTCCTTCCCTGGGGGTTAGTCTGCGTTCACGCAGGCAGGTCCACCATTCTGAGCGAATATTTTTCCACTCATCGGTTTGGGAGGCGTAGGTGTATGCCTGTGAGTTTAGCTCTCCTACAAACCGGTATTCTTTTTCGTCCAGTTCGACGTCAGAGAATGCGGTTTTCACCTCTTCTTGGCACCGGGCGTTGATGTCGTCTGATGCTGAATCGTCTGGGCCTCGGGATTCCTTCTGGGAGTACCCGTACTTTTTGGCGTACTCGACGTTCCAGTTGCCGTATAGCCCCCCGGGTTGCGGGGTGTCTATTGAGGGCACAGCGTAGGACTGCCCGTGGTGCGCGTAGCATTCGGACATGAGCGTGTGCCACGCCGTGCTCACCGTACGGATTGTTAGTTCATCGAAGGCATACTCGTCCAGTGGAAGGTGTATGTAGTTCTTTGAATAATCGAGAACAGCTTTTCGTGAGGTGTCCCGCTCGGCACTGTTGGAGCAGGATACGCACGCCCCCAGCAGGCAGAATACTGTTACCGCAGAGAGAGCCTTACGCATAGGCTTTCCTCCTCCATACCTCGTTGTAGCATTCAAACGGAGTTACCCCAATTATCCCAAGGGATGCTATCTGCTTGTTGCTGATATCTACTGGTGGGTGGCAATAATTTCGCGCGCCTTCGCTATCTTCGCATCACGTTCAGCCTTCAATTCATTCAGCAGCGCCTGATTCTTCTCAATCAAAGGCCCCTGATAAGACGCCTCAAGATCACCCAGACGCTGGGCCAACCTCACCTTCTCGCTACATTGAGCTTCAATGGTTGCCAGGCGGATAACCTCCTCCAACACTTTGGGATCATCAGCATTCAGACTGGCCGTTTCTTTGCTCGTCCATTCACCGTCCCCGGTGCGAGGCGTCAACCCTTCCTGACGCTGACAGTCCCACCAATCTGAGCGGGCTTTCTTCCATTCAGGGTCAGCCTGCGCACGCATGTACGCTTCACTACGGATACGCTCGACGGGGCGGTACTTTTTCTCATCATCCTCATCAAAATAGAGCATATCCAGTTCTTCCCGATGCTCTTCGCGGCAGCTGGCCCTGACGTCTTCAGGGATGCTCTTATAAATCCTTTCCTGCTCATCTCTGACTTGGATGGACGTAAAATGATTCGCCGCATGCTTCACGTTCCAGGAGCCGTACTGGGAGGCGTTGCCAGAAACCAAGCCGTTTTCTAGAATTTCAAAATCGTATCCTTTTTTCGCATAGCACTCTTTAAGAATCAACAAATACGCCCTATATGTTATATCTTCGGCCTGGTCACTCATATCGTATTCGTCGAGGGGAAGAGTAATATAGTTATTTTCAAAATCCAGCTGGGCTTTGAGGCTAGTATCCTTAGGCGCAGCGGCACAGGAACTTAAAGCTAAAGCAAAGCAGGCGAGTAGGGCAGAAGATTTCTTCATTGTTACCAACTCCTTTCAATCAAGAAAGTCAGGAGGAGCCCACAAACATTGGGCTCCTCCATCACAATTACCAGCGGCAGTTTACCTTGTAAACAGAACTAATACGATCATCCCAAGTCTCGCCCCAATGGAGACCCGCATGGCTTAGACCGCGAAGATAGTTGAGGTCGGAAGAAGATTCAAAATTTCGACCCCTGTGATTAATGTCTTCGTAATAGTGCCACCGACACCCACCAGAATGCAATGAAGATGCACGGTCACTCATCCAATCCAAATGGGTCGTCCCCTCAGTTTCCATACGGGGCCCAAGGAAATTGGCATCCGAATAGAAAGTAACA
>NZ_KV817363.1:93246-198518 GCF_001814645.1 Rothia sp. HMSC076D04
CTCATCAGAATCTCCTTTCAAAAGAATGACGCCGCGGTCATTCATATCCACAACCCGCAACCATTGGCGAGCCGAAGTCAGGAAATCCATCGCATGCCCCAAACCGAAATTGAGAGTGCGACTCTCGTATTCCCTGTGACTTGAATTAATACTAACACACCTAGGCAATTTATTTAGTGATTTAAATCACTTATATGATAATATGGGATTTACCCGCTTTAGATATATTTAAATATTATTTACTACATTTACAAGACAAAAAATCCAGATAACATCACACAACCCCACCACAAACAACGCATCAAACCCCGTGGGTACCCACATTCATGTGAAAAACTCAACACCCCACCCAAACAAAGAATCACCCAATACCCCAATAAAAACCCCAATAAAAAAGGTTCCGACGCGCACACATGCTTCACATTCCAGGAGCCATACCGGAGGCATCACCAGAAACCCAGCCATTTTCTAGGATTTCAAAATCGCATCCTTTTTTCGCGTAGCACTCTTTAAGAGCAAAGCAGGCGAACAGAGCAGCAAATTCCTTCATTGTTACCGACTCCTTTCAACCAGGAAAGTCAGGAGGAGCCCACAAACACTGGGCTCCTCCATCACAATTATTAGTTGTACTATTCAGTTCAAACAGAATGTGTTATTGACTAGTGGCGATAATTTCACGCGCCCTCGCCACATGCTTTTCTTTCTCTTCTTTCAACTGGTTAAGCTTCGCCTGGTTCTTCTCAATGAGAGGCCCCTGGTAGGATGCCTCAATATCACCCAGACGCTGAGCCATACCAACCTTCTGATTACATTCCGCTTCGATAGTTGCGAGGCGAATCACTTCTTGAGTTTTTTCCTCCTCACTCTTAGAACTTACGTCAATATTGGACGTCTCTTGACTACCCCACGCCTGGTCATCCTTGCGTGGTGTTAACCCATTGCTCTCTAGGCAGCTCCACCATTCAGAGCGAACTTTATTCCATTCCGGATCACTTTTCGCACTCGCATAGGCTTCCTGTCTAAGCCGGTAAGCGAAAGAGTCATTGTCATTCTCGTATTCAATTTCTTTCAACTGATTGGCACTTTCCTTGCGACATTCCTTCCTAATCTCTGCCGGTATTTTCTCTGCCGCCTGCGTGCGCTCTCGAGACTTTTCTTCATTGAAATATCCATACTTCTTGGCATATTCAACATTCCAGGCACCATATATATTACTGTGCTGATCATCAGAGAACACAGGGACAGCATCAGAGTATCCCTTAGCTACATAACATACTTGCATGATACGGGCGACCGCCTCATTAATTACAGCCCTTGACGCATCGTCATAGTCATACTCATCCAGGGGAAGAGTAATCAAATTATTCGCGTAATCGAGCTTGGCTTTATACTCAGAATTTGAGGCACCTCCCTGAGCGCATGAAGACAGCAAAAGCGCGCCTGCTAGGGCAGTGATTGTGAATGCACTACTTTTATGCAAGAGCACACCCTCCTTTCAGAGTGGAAGAAAAACTTAAAGCAGGAAAGCATCCTGTCCCTCTACCACCATTCACCTAGCAATACACATACCTAACTGAGCTAATCCGGTCATCCCAAGTCTCGCCCCAATGGAGACCCTCATGGCTTAGACCCCGCAGATAGTTGAGGTCGGAAGAAGAATCAAACCTGCGACCCCTATAGTGGCTGTCTTCGTAATAGCGCCACCGGCACCCATCAGAATGCAATGAAGATGCACGGTCATTCATCCAACCCAGATGAGGGTTATCCCAGGTGTACATACGGGACCCAAGGAAATTGGCATCCGAATAGAAAGTAACACCCGCATGTGCCGGAGGTGCTACCGCACCGAAAGTCACCGCAGCCACACAGGCCGCAACAGCAAGAGACTTATTAAAGATCCTCATCAGAATCTCCTTTCAAAAGAATGACGCCGTGGTCATTCATATCCACAACCCGCAATCATTAGCGAGCCGAAGTCAGGAAATCCATCGCATGTCCCAAACCGAATTTGAGAGTGCGATTCTCATATTCCCTGTGACTTGAATTAACACTAGCACACCTAGACTATTTATTTAGTGACCTAAATCACTTATGTGATAATATGTGATTTACCCGATTTAGATATATTTAAATATTATTTACTACATTTACAAGACAAAAAATCCAGATAACATCACACAACCCCACCACAAACAACGCATCAAACCCCGTGGGTACCCACATTCATGTGAAAAACTCAACACCCCACTCTAACAAAAAAAATCACCCAAACCCCCAATAAAAACCCCCAACAAAAAAGGTTCCGACGCGCACACAACGCATCGGAACCTTTAAACACCAAACAGCCGCCAGGCTACGACGGAATCTGGCCAAACACATGGCGGCGAACCCACGCATGCATCGCAATACCCGCAGCCGTCGCCGCATTCATCGAACGCGTTGACCCAAACTGCTCAATCGACAGAGTATCCCTAGCCGCCGCATGCAACTCCTCCGACAAACCCGGGCCCTCCTGACCAAAAACCAGCACACACCTCTTCGGCAGATCATACGTCTCCAGGGGCACCGAATCCGGAAAAATATCAATACCAATAATTTCCAGACCCTCAGCCTGCGCCCACGCCACAAAATCCTCAATCGTCGGATGATGACGCACATGCTGATAACGATCCGTCACCATCGCACCACGACGATTCCAACGGCGACGCCCAATAATATGGACCTCCTTCGCCAACATCGCATTCGCAGTACGCACCACCGTGCCAATATTCAAATCATGCTGCCAATTCTCAATCGCCACATGAAAATCATGGCGGCGCGTATCCAGGTCAGCAATAATCGCGTCCATCGACCAGTAACGGTACTTATCCACCACGTTACGGCGGTCGCCCTCACGCAGCAGCTCCTCATCCCAATGGTCGCCCTCAGGCCACGGACCCTCCCACGGGCCCACACCCACCTCAAAACGGGCAGTACCCTGCTCAGTACCCTCAACAGCCTCAGCTACAGCCGCCTCAGCAGGCACAGCCTCAGCAGGTACAGCCTCAGCAGGTACAGCCTCAGCCGCCTCACGATTCTCAACCATCACAACCACCTTCACGCCAACAACCAGCGCCACTCCGGCGCCCACAGAGCCATCTTACAGACAAAAACCCGCACCACCAGCCACACACAGTAGCCAGCGGCACGGGTTCCCCCGCCGCAGCGGAACGTCTTAAAAATTCACGAGGTCCTAGTCCAAGCTAGTAGAGACTAGTCCAGGCCCAGCTCATCCTTCGAGTACGCGTACAGGCACGGAACGCCCGCAACCTCTTCCACATGCTCCTTAGCGCCGGTCGCACGGTCAACAATCACAGCAACCGCCACAACCTCAGCGCCAGCCTTACGCAGCGCCTCAACAGCAGTCAGCGCAGAACCACCGGTAGTGGAAGTGTCCTCAACAGCAACCACGCGGCGACCCTCAACGCTCGGGCCCTCCACCTGACGGCCCATGCCGTAAGACTTCTGAGCCTTACGCACCACAAACGCGTCAATCGCACGGTCCTGATCACCAGCGGCACGCATAATCGCGGTACCCACCGGGTCAGCGCCCATGGTCAGGCCGCCAGCAGCCTCAAACTCGATGCCGTTCTTATCCAGCAGGTCCAGCATGACCTGACCAACCAGGCGAGAAGCCTCGTGGTGCAGGGTGATGCGGCGCAGGTCAACGTAGTAGTCGGCTTCCTTGCCGGAGGCGAGGACCACGTGCCCGCGCACCACAGCCAGCTCAGAAATCAGCTGGCGCAGGCGTTCACGGGCTTCTTCAATGGGGAGATTTTCAGAAAGCTTAGTCATAGTTCAAGTGTAGCGGCTCACGTACAGGCGGCGCAGGCTATTCCCTGCACTATTCCAGCCCTAGGCTATTCCACCACGCGACCCACCGACGGCGGCAACGCAGCACGCAACTTCGTCAGCATCTCCTCATACTCGGCGGTCGGGTCGGAATCAGCCACGATAGCGCCACCGGCGGCAAGAGTCACCGTGCCCTCATCGTGCGCCACGAGCGTGCGAATCACAATCGACAGGTTCGCCGAACCATCCGCCGACACAAAACCCAAAGCACCCGAATACACGCCGCGAGCGCGACCCTCCAGGCCCTCAATAATCTGCATGGTCGAAGGCTTCGGCGCACCCGTCATCGAACCACCCGGGAAGCACGCCCGCGCGGCAGCCACCGCGGAAATTCCCTCACGCAGACGCGAACTGACCGTAGACACCAGCTGATGCACCGTCGAATAGCTCTCCACGCCCATAAGCACGGGCACGCGCACGGACGCCGGGTCAGACACCGTAGACAGGTCATTACGCAGCAAATCCACGATCATGAGGTTCTCGGCGCGGGTCTTCTCATCGGTACGCAACCATGCCGCAGCGGCGGCATCTTCTTCCGGGGTGGCGCCGCGAGCAATCGTGCCCTTAATCGGCTTGGTCTGCGCGTTGCGGTGCGTATCCACGCTCAAAAAACGCTCCGGCGAAGAAGAAAGCACCGAAAAATCACCGCACCGCAGATACGCCGCATACGGTGCCGAGTTGTGGGCGCGCTGGCGGCGGTACAGCTCAAAGAAAAGCTCCGGGCTCGGATTGGGGATGCGCGCGACCGTCTGCGCGGTAAGGCACACCTCGTAGCTGTTACCCTCGTAAATTTCGCGCTGACTAGTGCGAACGGCATCCATGTAGGCTTCCGCGGCAGGTGCCGGGAAGAGCAGGGGCTCGGTGAGCTCGGGGGTATTTACGGGGGCATTATCTGAGGCACTCTCCCCCACCGCGCTCAGCGCCGGAGCCAGCACCGTGCTCAGCAGCCGCTCCGCCGCCTCACACCACGACTCATCGCCCACCAGCCAGCTACGCGCCGCAGCCCCCGGGCGGGCATGCTCATGCACCAGGTAGCGGACCGCCGGCAACCACAGAGAATCCGGGGTCGGCGCCTCATGCGCCGGCAGGTAGCCGGGCACCGGGTGGCCGTGCTCCATGCCCATGGCGGCACGCGCCTCATAGCCGAAATAGCCCACGTAACCGCCACGCAAACCCGCGGGCAGACCGGTTGCCGCCGCGGTATCCGGGTGCACGCGCGGTGCGCGGGCGAGCGCCGCCTCCAACTGGGCGAAAGGGTCTTCCCCGCCAGACTCAGCCGCCGCACGCGCCGAATCCACGCGCAGGGGCGACAGCTGCGGCGGGACCACGCCCACATACGAGGCAACCGACATAGGCGACTCCTCACGCGCCGAATCCAGCCAGAAGGAATACTCGGCACCACCGGTCAGCAGCGGGTACGCCTCCTCGCAGTTCACCGCGAAAGGAAGCGGGCGCACGATAAGCTCCCGCGTCTGCGCATCCCACGGGATGCTCTGCAGAATACTCGGCAGGGCATGAGGGGACGCAGAAGCGGGAGCGTTCGGGGTAGAAAAAATACGGTCCGCGGAAGTTTCAGTCACGGACTCCATTGTATGGCGTACAGGCGAACTGGCGGTTTAGTGAACGACTGCGGGTGCTTCGCCGTTTTCGCTGGTCATCGGCAGACCGGCAGCGAACCATGCGCTGGTGCCGCCCGCAATGTTGTGTGCGGCGTAGCCGTGCTCGCGCAGGAAGGTTGCAGCGCGGTTCGAACGGCCGCCACCGTGGCAGATGACGTAGAAGTCTTCGCCGGGTGCGGGCAGTTCAGCCAGACGCTCAGCGATGGTACCGAGGGTGATGTGCTTGGCGCCGGTGGCGTGGCCGCCCTCCCACTCGTAGTCTTCACGCACGTCGATGATGGTTGCGCCGGCAGGAACGTCGCGGGGGTCAACCTGGGGTACAGCGGTCATGGGGTTCTCCTTTGAAATGGTTAAAAATGAGCCGGTCGGCACGGCGGGGTGCCGGGTGGGCATAGTTATGGTTCCACTCTAGCGCTTTGGGGGTGCGTGGCGCATCTAGCCCGGTATTTGGGGGTTTGCGAGATTCGGAAGCAGTGCATACGAAAAAATCGAAATGGTTTTTCATGCACTGAATAAGAGTTTATTCTGTGAAATATAGGTGCGTGCCATGTATACATATGCATGGGCAAGGGTATACACTTATACACATATTGCCCGGGTCACACAGAACCCCGGGCTTGCACAGAAAAGAATTACCACCATGTCCAACACCATCACAGGTGCCGAACCCAAGGACACCAAGACCTTCTTCGGCCACCCGAGCATGCTCGCGAACCTGTTCACCGTAGAAATGTGGGAGCGCTTCTCCTTCTACGGTATGCAGGGCATCATGATCTACTACCTGTACTACACCGCCGACAAGGGCGGCCTGGGCCTCGACAAGGACCTCGCCACCGGCGTTATCGGCGCGTACGGTGCAGTCGTGTACCTCATGGCAATCCTCGGCGGTATCCTCGGTGACCGCATCCTCGGCCCCGAGCGTACCCTCTTCTACTCCGCCATCGGCATTATGGCAGGTCACATCTCCCTCTCCCTCATCCCCGGCGTGCCGGGTGTGGTGATTGGTCTGCTGCTGGTCGCTATCGGCTCCGGCGGTCTGAAGAGTAACGCATCCGTGCTGGTCGGTTCGCTCTACAGCGACAACGACTCACGCCGCGACGCAGGCTTCACCATCTTCTACATCGGTGTGAACACCGGTGCACTGCTCGGCCCGATCCTGACCGGTTGGGGTTGGAGCACCTGGGGCTTCCACATGGGCTTCGGTCTTGCCGCAATCGGTATGGCTGCCGGCCTGATTCAGTACTCGCTGACCCGCAAGAACCTGCCCGCCTCCGTGCACCACGTGGGCACCCCCTTCACCGGCGCCCAGAAGCGTAACTTCTTCCTGGCACTGGTCGGTATCGTCGTCGTTCTCGGCATCCTGCTGGCAACCGGTCTGATGACCGCAGACAACCTCAAGAACTGGGTCATGGGCTTCATCTTCATCGGCGCTATCGCCCTGTTTGCTCAGCTGCTGAGCGCTAAGGACGTCACCTCCGATGAGCGTTCCCGCGTCACCGCATTCATCCCCCTGTGGATTGCTAACGCCGTGTTCTGGGCACTGTACCAGCAGCAGTTCACCGTCATGGCGGTGTACTCGGATGAGCGCCTCAACTGGAACATCCTGGGCATGGAGCTGAGCCCGAACCTGGTCAACTCCATCAACCCGATCTTCATCATCGTCTTCGGCATGATGTTCTCCGCCCTGTGGACCAAGTGGGGTGACCGCCAGCCGGTCACCACCCTGAAGTTCTCCGCAGCGCTGATCATTATTGGTCTGGCGTTCTGGATCTTCCTCGCTCAGGCGGGCGTTCAGAGCGTGAACGTCGGCTGGATCGTGCTGATTCTGTTCGTCTGCACCATCGCTGAGCTGATTATTTCGCCGGTGGGTATTTCGCTGGCGACCAAGCTCGCACCGAAGGCGCACCGCGTGAACATGATGGCGCTGTACTTCACCTCCGTGGCAATGGGTACCGTGCTCTCCGGTTGGCTGGCTCCGTTCTACAGCATGGAGACCGAGGTTCCCTACTTCACCTGGATGGGTATTATCACCATCGCGACCGGTATTCTGCTGTTCCTGGTGCACAAGCCGGTTCAGAAGATGATGCGCGGCGTGAAGTAGCCACAAAGTTACTTGCCTGCACTGCTGACTCGCTGTTTCAGGCGGCGTGAGTGTATAAGGCTGAGGGCCCCGAATCCTTGAAATATCAAGGGTTCGGGGCCCTTGCTGTATGCCCTGGTATCCGGAGCGCCGGAATGTTGAAGGGAGGTTCAGGAGGGGCGGATTTAGTGGCATTCGGGGCGTTTTCCTTAATGAGACAATCCGCGCGGATTTTCTTATTAAGCGCCTTAATAAGAAAATCGAAGTGTATTGTCTTATTAAGACCCCCCATAAGACCAGCAAGACGACACCGATGAAGAGGAGGAGGGAGGAGGAACCATGCCCTCAGCCATCACCTGGCCCGCTCTCACATGGGAGCCGCAAACCCCCTGGGTTCACCGTGACGCCCTCGCCTCCCGACGCGCAACGCGCCGCAACTCCGGCGCCTTCTCCAGCGCCGTACCCGCCTCCATTGCCGCACTCAACGTCGAACTCAGCCCCGCACTGCGAGTGCGCCTCCAAGAGAACGCCACCGCAATGACCCGCTTCGATGAGCGGCTCCACCACATCGGCGGCATCCCCTTCTCCGCGGTTCTTCTGCGCGGCGAATCCGCCTCCAGCTCACAGATTGAAAACCTCACCGTTAGCGCACGCAGGCTCTCACTGGCTGTCCTGGGTGCAAGCGGGTCGAAGGTCGGCGTTAACGCCGAGCTGGTGGCGCGCAATGTTCACGCCATGCGTGCAGCCTTGAACACCGCAGAGAACATTAGCGTCGATAATATCCTCGCGATGCACCGCGAACTGACCCGCGGCCTGCAGCAGGACTCCGGTGTACTCCGCACCCAATGGGTGTGGATTAAGGGTGATTCGCCGGTAACCGCCGACTATGTGGCACCGCATCACGAGCGGGTTCCTGCCGCCCTCGAAGACCTTGTAGCCTTCATGAACCGCCGCGATATTGACCCCCTCGCACAGGCGGCTATCGCGCACGCCCAATTTGAAACGATCCACCCTTTCACTGACGGCAACGGCAGAACCGGACGAGCCCTCATCTCCGCGCTCCTGCTCGCCCGCGGCGTCACTCGCCACGTGATTCTGCCCATCTCCTCCGGGCTGCTGCACGATACTGACGGGTACATTCAGGCGCTCACCGACTACCGTGCAGGCGATGCTGAGCCCATCATCGAGCTCTTCATCGACGCCGCGCAGAAGGCAATCACCAACGCAGAACTCCTGGCGCAAGACATTGAAACCCTGCGCGATGAGGTGCTGTCCATTGCCCAGCGTAAAACCCCTCTCCTGCGTTCCCTCACCGACCTATGCTGCACTGAGCCCGCCTTCACCGCGCACATGGTGGAGGAGCACACGCAGGGGTCCCGAGCTAGTGTGTATCGCCTCCTCAACCGCATGGTGGAGTTGCAGATTCTGCGTGGAGAGCGCGTCAAAATTCAGGGGCAAAAAGTGTGGACTGTCCCCGCTCTCAACCGCGCCCTCGACGACTTTGCGACACGAGCAGGACGACGCGGATAGATGCGCCATCGGGTTCGATAACCCGCGCGAAAATTCTGCGGCCGTAGGCGGGTTGCCGCGCGCGGAACTGTGACGATTTATGTCTCCGCGTGAACGCGCGTGACGGAAAACAGGGTCACAAAAGGACGCATTAAGCCACGAACAGAAATCTACTAGACAGCCCTCAAGCACAGGTCTAAGGTGAATCCAGAACGAGTCGGAAAACCCCTTCCGGCACGACCCTTCAACCCTTAGCCGAGGAGAAAATCATGGCACTTTACCTGGTAGAACTGACCCCCGCACAGCCGTCCAAGGACGAAGCAACCGCACTCATCGAGACCGTCAACTCGTCCCTGACCAACGGCGCCGAGCTCATCGAAACCCAGGTCTCCGCAGACCACAAGATCGTCTTCGTCATCGTCGAATCCGAGAACACCGCATTCGGCCCCGACCTCGCCGCAGCAATCGGTGAGCGCGCATCCGTCGCAGGCCCCGACGCAGTCCGCCTGGTCGGCGCAGAGCTCGAAGACATCAAGAAGCTCAAGAAGGACGCAGACTACCTGGTTGAGTGGGACATCCCCGCAGAGATTACTATGGAACAGTACCTGACCCGCAAGAAGGCAAACGCCCCCAAGTACGCTGAAGTACCCGAGGTTTCCTTCCTGCGCACCTACGTTCGCGAAGACACCGCAAAGTGCCTCTGCTTCTACGACGCACCCGACGAAGAAGCTGTTGTTCGCGCCCGTAAGGCCGTCAGCACCCCCATTGACCGACTGTTCAAGCTGCACGCATAGACGCGATGCTCCCCGCTTAGGAGAAACCCCATGTCCGAGTTCACTCTCGAACCCCTCTACGATTACCCCCAGCGCGAGCAGGTGCTCGCACTCGCCCGAACCCACGCAGATGCTGTTGACCGCGGCGAGCGTTCCCCCTTCGAAAACCTGCGCGAAATCGCTAAGGACGGTCTGATTACCCTGGGCCGCGACGGCGGCTCCCTGGTCCCCCAGGTTTCGGTGGCTTTCGACCTTGCTACCGAGGACGCCTCCACGGCGTTCTCCCTGTGGGCTCACCGCTCGACCATTGCGTTCTTTGACGCTGTGGGCCGCGAGCTGCCCGCCGGTCTGGCGGATGCAACCGTCAGCGGCACCACCGCCATGGCGGCGGCGTACAAGGAGGCTTCGGGTCTGGCACCGATCAAGGTGGAGGGTACCCTCGTTGAGGGCGGTCTGAAGCTGAACGGTTCCGTGTCGTGGGCGTCGAACCTGTACCCGGGCGGCGTGATTGTTCTTCCGGTGGCTGTGCAGAACGCCCCGGAAAGCCACCCGAACCGCTACATTGTGACGGTCCGCCAGGACGTCGAGGGCTTGAGCATTGACTACCACCGCAACCTGCTGGCGCTCAACGGCACCGAGTCCGGCACCCTGAAGTTCGAGGACGTTTTCGTTCCGAGCGAGGATGTTCTCAGCGACAACATTGAGGCGTTCCTGCACGATGTGACCGCGCCGTTCCTACTGGTTCAGTCGTCGTTCTGCCTGGGTCTTGCCGCTGGTGCTCTGCAGGAGGCTGCTAAGCACCTGGACGTCTCGCAGGGCGTGTTCCGCCCTGAGTTCCCGCTGATTCTGGCGGAGTACCAGAGCCTGCGTGAGGAACTGGTTCGCCTGGCGTCCGAGCCGGCGCGTGCTGAGCGTCGTGACCTGCTGAGCCTGCGTCTGGGTGTGTCTCACTTTGCGACCATTGCTACTCACTTTGAGCTGCAGGTCGTTGGAGGCGCCGGTTACGTGGCCGATTCCCCGACTGCTCGTCGCCTGCGTGAGGCGTCGTTCCTGCCGGTTCAGTCCCCGACTGAGGGTCACCTGCGTTATGAGCTGGCGCGTTACGATCACCTGGAGAACCTGCGTGACGCTCTCTAAGCCGTTGAGCTGTGTGTAGCGAGGTTTTTATTCGCTCTTTGCATCAATACCCCGTATATGCCTTGAACTGCATATACGGGGTATTGATGCATTCTGGGCTATATATTAGGGGTTTGGGGCTCATCATAAGAGAATATATGCCCTGCTCAACGTATCCCTGCTCATATTTATAGCCGTTTAGCTGTGACCCACACCCGCATACGCGTAGAATTATGTGGAATTTTATACACCACCACATTCACCTCAGGAGCTCCCTTTGAGCATCTCTAAGCTTCTCGGCTTTGACTGGTCGATCCACGGCGACGGCCGCAGTATCAAGCCCGGTTCCTTTGTTGCCCCGAACGAGCGCCTCGCATGGCCGATTACCATCGGCATCGGCGCGCAGCACGTGGTCGCAATGTTCGGCGCGACCTTCCTCGTGCCGATTATTACCGGCTTCCCCCCGGCAACCACCCTGTTCTTCTCGGGTCTCGGCACGGTTCTGTTCCTGCTGATTACCCGCGGACGCGTCCCCTCCTACCTGGGCTCCTCCTTCGCGTTCATTGCGCCCCTGGCGGCTGCCATGAACTCACACGGCCCCGCTGGTGCCCTCGGCGGTATCGTCATGGCGGGTGTGGCGCTGTTCCTGGTCGGTCTGATTGTTCAGTTCGCTGGCACCGGCTGGCTGACCAAGCTCATGCCCCCGGTCGTAACCGGTTCGATTGTGGCGCTGATTGGCTTCAACCTGGCGAAGAGCGCTAAGGACAACTTCATGGTGGCACCGGTGACCGCGCTGGTGACCCTGTGCTCCATCATCCTGATTTCGGTGCTTTTCAAGGGCATCATTGGTCGTCTGTCCATTCTGCTGGGTGTGGGTATCGGCTACATCACCGCTGTGATTCGCGGCGAGGTGAAATTCGAGAAGATTCAAGAGACCGTACAGGCTCAGGGCTTCATTGGCCTGCCGCAGTTCCAGACCCCCGAGTTCCACTGGGAGCTCGCCGGCCTGTTTATCCCCGTGATTCTGGTGCTCGTGGCTGAGAACATCGGTCACGTGAAGTCGGTGGCTCAGATGAGCGGCGAAAACCTGGACGACTACTCCGGCCGCGCCCTCATGGCGGACGGCCTGGCAACCACCATCGCAGGCATGGGTGGCGGTTCGGGTACCACCACCTACGCTGAGAACATCGGCGTGATGGCTGCGACCAAGGTGTACTCCACCGCGGCGTACTGGGTGGCGGCTATCTTCGCGATTGTCCTGTCTCTCTTCCCGGGCTTCGGCGCGGCTATTGCATCCGTTCCCGCGGGTGTTCTGGGCGGTGCCGCAACCGTACTGTACGGCATGATTGGTATGCTCGGCGTTCGTATTTGGAGCGAGAACCGCGTGAACTTCTCGAACCAGATCAACCTGACCACCGCCGCTGTGGCGCTGATCGTGGGTATTGCGGACTACACCTGGACCTTCGATGGGATGACCTTCGCCGGTATTGCTCTGGGTACCGCTGCGACCCTGATTATCTTCCACCTGATGACCTTCATTGCGAAGTACACGAAGGCTGCTGGCGACCCTCTGGAGCCCTTCGACCCTGAAAAGAGCACTGAGGGACACTAGGTTTTAGCTCCTCACGCTTACGCCCGTTGGGAATAGTGCTCCTGAGGCGTAAGCTGTAGAAAAGCGGCCCGGATGGATTGGTTTCCATCCGGGCCGCTTTTGCATGTTAGCCCGATATTCGGTTAGGTCAGGCGGTATGTCGTATTGCGGTTACCTCTACCACCTTCACGCACGATCACGCCCTCTTGAAGGAGCTTCGTGAGGACGTACCGGACCTGCGGTTTCTGCAGCTCAGCAAAAGGCTCAGGAAGAGCACCCATGATGTCCTCGATACCGGCGGGGTGGCGTAGCGAGCGCAGGGCGAGGAGCACCGCCTCCTGACGGTTACTAGGAACCGTAGGTGACGATTGGCGCGGGTCTACTTCCGACTTCTGCTGCGGTGAACCAACATCGGCGATACGAGCACCAGCCAGAGGCTCCCTGCTGATAATCGCGGTAAAACGAATGACCCCATCAACGAATTGGATGGGTTTCAGCCCTGCCTGACGCACCGCCTCCTGTGCAGTGTAGATACCACTGCCCTCACCCTCGATGACTCGGTATCCGTCGTCGGGGGTTGTTACATGCGTGCAGACGTCATACAGGCGGTCATTCACGCGGGAGCGTTCGCCGTACTCTTGCAGACGCTGGAGAGTGATTCCGTATAGACCGCCGGGGTTCTCTACAGAGATTCGGTCAGGGAAAATTCTGACGCGCACCTCTTCGGTATCTGCTTTGGGGTTGAGGCTGCGGTGTACGAGGGCATTCGACAGAATCTCGCGAAGGGCAATATCGGGTACTTCCTGCCCGTTGATGAGGTGCCCGTTAGACAGCTCGACAACCGGGTGTGCCAGGTTCCGTTTGACCCATGCCAGAGTCTCTTCGAGCATGGCGGGGATGGGGCCGTCCGCCTCGAATTTGTCGAGGTTGCGGGCTTTACCGCTTGGGTCGATGACGACTCCGGTAACTTTGAGCGAGGGCCTGAACTCTTGGGGGTAAGAACCCAAGGCGTACAAGCCCGCAAGGGAAAGATTATCGGTTCCGAGGGCAATAATTCCCTTGCGGCGGAGGACTTCTTCATCGGAACTTCCGGCGAGGCGGCGTGATTTAGCGCGGACGTCTCGCAGATAAGCAGTTTTGAGGCCTTCGTCTAGGTCAGCCAGGGAGGTGTATTCTACCGGCTCCTCATCGAATCCGGTGCGTGTCCGCTGAGCCACCATCAGGTCGGTTTCGTGGCGGCTCATTTCGTGGTCACCGTCGCCAGAACGCACGTACGCTTTACCGCCAATGTAGGCGGGGCGTTCGTAGGGAGGCAGCGGAGGGACTGCGGCAACAAAGATTTTGGCGTCTTCGTAGAGGATGGTGCCGGATTCCATGGTGTTCGGCGGCTTGAGGCCCCTGCGGAGCTTGTTGCCGAGGGTTTTTTCTAGGTCTGCAGGGTCGTATACGCCTACAGGTGCAAAGTCATTATTCTCGTCGAGGCCGCAGATAATGATTCCGCCCGTGGAACTATTGGAGAAGCTACTCAGGGTTGCGTCTAGGCTTCCCGGGTAGCCTCCGTGGGCTTTTTTAACCTCAATAAACTGCGTATCGCTACCGTGGGTGCGCAGTAGTTTGATGGTTTCAGCAAGCCATTCGGGGGTCCATTCCACGTTGTTCATACAAAAAATTTTAGTCTAGACACAAATCAGACACAAAAATTTGAGTCTAGACATAAATTTTTATGTCTAGACTCAAATTTTTTATGTGTAGACATAAAAGTTTATGTCTAAGTTATGTCTACGTTATGTCTGCAGAGGCTCACCTAGCCGCTAGCGCTGGATGGCTCGTGCTGGATAGCTAGTGCTAGGCGGCTAGGACCGTTCGGCGAGCATCGCCTCAATCGTCTGCGCTACACCGTCCTCATCGAAGGGTGGGCAGGTACGCCCCACCTTCGCAATGAGCGCCGGCTGACCCGACGCCATCGCGAAGCCCTCCCCCGCCCAGCAGAGCATCTCCGCGTCATTCGGCATGTCACCAAACGCCATCACCTCGTGCGCCTCAATGCCATGGCGTGCCGCGAACTTCTCCAGAATCCGCCCCTTATTCACGGTCTTAGAGCCCATCTCCACGAGCGGCTCACCGACCACGCCGCGGGTCACCGACACCAGCGAACCGACCGCCTGATGCACGCGCGCCTGCAGAATATCGGGGTCCATGCCGGGCACACGAATCAGGTACTTAATGACCGGGGTTGAGCCGATACGTTCGAGTGCTTCGGCGATTTTCGCCTCCACGACGCGGGCGCCCTCGAGCACCTCGCCGCCCTCGTGCGGCCCCTGAATGTAGACGGTATCCACGGTTTCCAGGGTGTAGGTGGCGTCAGGGAACATGGGCTCTAGCAGCTCGTGAGTACGGGCAATCACCGCAGGATCAGCGCCGTTGACTTCTTCCACCTCGTTCGCGCCCAGGTGGTACACCACGGCACCGTTGGAGCAGATGGCGTAGGAGTCGAAGTCGGTCTGCTCGCGCAGGGGCGTGAGCCAGCGACTCGGGCGGCCGGTGACGAAGACGATGTCGATTCCGGCGGCGCGGGCGTCCTCAAGGGCGCGCAAGGTCCGCGGGCGGAACCGGAAGTCGTGCCCGATGAGGGTGCCGTCCAGGTCGCTGGCGATGAGTTTAATCATGCAGTGTTTGCCTTCGGTGATGGGGTGTGTCGGTGCTGGTTAGGGCTACGTGTTAGGCTGCCGGTTCCGCGTAGGTGACGGTCAGGAAGGCGCGGCCCAGGCCGTGGCCCAGCAGGTTGAAGTTCACGACGGCGGGAGTTGCGCTCTCGTCAATGTCGAGCTTCTCCACGTCCACCGCGGTGACGCAGAAAATGTAGCGGTGCGGGCCGTGACCAGCCGGAGGCGCAGCACCCAGGAAGCCCGCCACACCGGCGTCGTTGCGGTGCGTCAGGGCGCCGGCAGGTGCATCCGCGCCGGCATCAATGTTGGTCACCTCGGCGGGAATATTAGAGACGGTCCAGTGCCAGAAGCCCGAGGGGGTTGGCGCATCCGGGTCAAAGCAGGTGAGCACGAAGGACTTAGTGCCTTCGGGGAATCCGCTCCAAGCCAGCTGCGGGGAGCGGTCCTGACCGCCTGCCACGCCGAAGAGGGCGGAGCGCATCCACTCGGGGGCGGTGCCGCCGTCCTGGACGTCGGTGGAGGTCAGGGTGAATTCGGGAAGTTCGGGCAGACCCGCGTAGGGTTCGCGGGGCAGGGGTGCGGTGCCGATGTTGGTCATGGTGCTCCTCAGCGTTGGGGTGCGGGTGGATATGGCGACGCCGGCGGACAGAGTGAGCTATCCGCCGGCGAGGCGTAGATTATTTAGCCGTTGAGTACGGCGGTCAGTTCTTCGCGGGTGGGCGGGTTAGCGCCCGCGCGGGAGACGGTGATGCCGGCTGCGGTTGCGGAGAAACGCAGCAGGTCGGCGATGTCTTCGGCGGTCAGTGCGGCGACCTTGGCGCGCGCCTCAGCACCGGCGATACCGCGGTCGAGCAGGCCCGCGATGAGCGCCGCCATGAGGGAGTCACCGGCGCCGACGGTGTCCGCAACCTCAACACGGTGTGCGGGCTGGCTGATGCCCTCGGGGTACTTCTTGGTGAAGGCGATGGGGCCGTCCTCGCCGCGAGTGATGACCATCAGCTCAGCGCCGAGGTCAAGCCAAGCGCGTGCGGTGTCGTCGAGGGAGCGGTCGGGGTAGAGCCACTGCAGGTCCTCGTCAGATGCCTTCACGACGGTGGAGAGGGACACGAACTTTTCAGCCCAAGCGCGGCCCTCGTCAACGTTGTGGATGAGGGTGGGGCGGCAGTTCGGGTCGTAGCTGAGCAGGGCGCTGTCGCGGGCTGCTTCGAAGGCTGCGGCGACCACGTGCGCGCCGGGTTCGAGCATGGCGGCGATGGAGCCGGTGTGCACTGCGTCGGAGGTGCGTGCCAGTTCGGTGAGCTTCTCGGCGACGGATTCGAGGGACCATGTGATGTCGAATTCGTACTCTGCCGCGCCATCGGCACCGATGGTTGCCTGGGCGACGGAGGTACGTTCAGCACTGTGCTCGAAGGGCAGGGCCACCTGGGATGCTTCCAGGTGCGCGTCAATGCTCTTGCCGTAGGCGTCGGGGCCGTAGTGGCCGACGAAGTTGGTGGGGTGGCCGAGGCGGCGTGCGCCGACGGCTACGTTCATGGGCGACCCGCCGGGGTAGGCGCGGGTTTCTCCGTCGTGCTGGTGGACGACGTCTACGAGTGCTTCACCGATTACAGTCAACATGGTTTCAATTCTACTCATGTTTTCCGGGCCGTGGAGTGTGTTTTTGTGGGTATTTAAAGTGGTTTTGCTTTCCCTTTTGAGGGCTTATGTTGGCTTGCCGTGTGGGTTCACAAACTGCCTTCTGTCTCTTCTGACTTTTAGCCTCAATATCGCTAATTTTGAGGCTCTGAAGGGGTCCGCACGGGTTAGACTTAAACCGACGCCGGGTCTTAACGCCCGGCACGGTATTGACGCGACAGCATCGTCGCGCCTACCCTCCAACGACGAAGTTAGGAAGAAGGTCATACGTGACGACTGCAACCGCTACCTGGGTTAACCGTGAAGCTACCGCAGAGGAGCTGATCCCCCTCATCGGTAAGCTGCACCGCGAGAACGGCGTGGTGCTGAGCATTCACGGCCGCAGCCTGGTCAACAAGTCTGTCATTGAGCTGCTGAAGCTGCACGATTTCGTATCCCACATCGACGGTGCACCCCTGAACCCCGCGCACTCCCTCGAGCTGGTTCGCGCCCTGGTTGAGCTGAACCTGGGCGCGTGCTCGATTAACATTGCTGCTCTGCACAAGGCACACCACGAGGCGGGCTCCCCCGAGCTGTCCATGTGGCTGCCCGAGCAGCTGGGTTCCTCCGTGAACCACCAGGGTGACCAGCCGAAGGAGCAGGACGTTGTGCTGTACGGCTTTGGTCGTATTGGTCGCCTGCTGGCTCGTATTCTGCTGGAGCGCTCCTCCTCGCCGCTGGGTTCTGGCCTGAACCTGCGCGCTGTTGTGGTGCGTAAGAACGGCGATAAGGACCTGGTCAAGCGCGCATCCCTGCTGGAGCGCGACTCTGTTCACGGCCCGTTCAAGGGCGTTATTGAGGTGGACGAGGAGAACAGCACCATCATCGCTAACGGTGTTCCGGTTCGCTTCATTTACTCCTCTGACCCGACCACTGTCGACTACACCGAGTACGGCATCAATGACGCTCTGCTGGTGGACAACACCGGCCGCTGGCGCGACGTTCCGGGCCTTGAGCAGCACCTGAACTGCCCCGGCATTTCTCGTGTTCTGCTGACCGCTCCCGGTAAGGGCGACATGAAGAACATCGTGTTCGGCGTGAACGACAACGTCATCACCGATGAGGACAAGATTGTTTCCGCAGCGTCCTGCACCACCAACGCGATTACTCCGGCACTGAAGGTTCTGGATGACGCATACGGTGTTGAGCGCGGCCACGTTGAGACCGTTCACGCATTCACCAACGATCAGAACCTGATCGACAACTTCCACAAGGGTGACCGCCGCGGTCGCTCCGCTGTGCTGAACATGGTCATCACCGAGACCGGTGCAGCAAAGGCTGTTTCTAAGGCTCTGCCGCAGCTGGAAGGCAAACTGACCGGTAACGCTATCCGCGTTCCCACCCCGGACGTCTCCATGGCAATCCTGAACGTGAAGCTGACCAAGCCCGCAGGTTCCGCTGAGGAACTGAACGAGCTGTTCCGCCGCGAGTCCATCGACGGCGAACTGCGCCGCCAGGTGGGCTACTCGGATTCCCCCGAGGCTGTTTCCACCGACTTCGTGGGTTCCCGCACCGCAGGTGTTGTGGACTCGCTGGCTACCGTGGTGACCGATGACTCCGCAATTGTCTACGTCTGGTACGACAACGAGTTCGGTTACTCCTGCCAGGTGATTCGCGTTCTGGAGCGCATGGGCGGCTACGAAGTGCCCTCCTACCCCGCTAAGTAAGCTACCCCAGCTCATCTAGCACACATATAACAAACCCACCGGTACATATAGCCAATTGGCTATATTGCCGGTGGGTTTGTTTATGAGGTTATATGCGCAAATAAGAGGTGCCACGCAGAAGCTCAGAAGAGCTACGCGAGCGGTGAATTACGCCTTACGGCGGTACACCACACCCTGATGCGCCCGTAGCGTGAAGCTCGAGGGCACCGGGCGGTTTGCCGCATCCACCAAGCCGGACGGGACCTTCACGATCACATCCTTCGAGCCGGTGTTCAGGGCAGCCCAGCCGCGCGTAAAGGCACGAGTCTGAGCGGTCTTCTGAGCAATAATGCCGCCGACCGGATCCCCCAGGTCATAGGAAAGCTCCGGGGCGTGCGGGATCTCGTCGTAGGCGTCGTGGTGGGTTGCGCTGATGCCGGTGAAGGCGCCTCCACCGAACACCCAGAAGCCCGCCAAACCGTACAGGAAGTTCTCATCCGTACCGGTAATAGCAGCCTTGCGGTCGCTAAGCGGGGTACGCAGAATCGTCACCTTCTTCTGCGAGGCGGCGCTACGGCCACCCAGACCCGCAAAAGTAGTACCCAGGTTCACGTCGCCCGCCGAGCCGTTCGCAATCTCACGACCCTGCATCACGGCGTACGGCGAAGACAGGTAGTCGTTCGGACCCCAGCCAAGCCACACCTCCTCAAAGCCGCCACCGTAGGCGCTGTGACGCTCCCACTTGCCGTAACGCAGACGAGACTCAGCAATATTGGGCACCAGAATCTTGCCGATTTTATTCAGCTCAATACCGGCGTACGCGACCAGAAAATCCAGGTGCTCACGAATCTTCGTCATAGACTCCACACCCTGGATGGGCAGGTTCAGGTCGTAGTAGTCGTTCTCGATGTCGTTATCCGCCATGACCCCGTCGAAGGGTGAGTTGCGCATTTCGCGCACCACAGCGTCCACCCACTGCCAACGGTAGTCGGCGTTCCACACCTGCATCTGGAAGTGCTTGGGGTAGCCCTTCCACTCGATACGGTCACCGTTGAGGCGGTGGGCGAAGAAATCCTTACCGGAGTTCGCCATCGACTGCGCCAGCGGGTAAGACACACCCGAAGAATAGATCGGGCCGGGCTCATAAGAGCGGGTGGAGGACAGGCACTTGTACGCCAGTACCACCATTTGAGGTGCACGCTTCTTCAGGTAGCGTGCCGCGTCCAGTTCCCAGGGCTGCAGGATTGCGACAGAGTAGTTCTTGACCGCAAAATCGAGCTGCTGCTGGGTAATGGGCTTGCCGCCGTAGCGGACCCAGGCACCAAATTTGCCGGGTCCGCCCAAGCGGTTGAGTTTATTCGCCATCGTACTCCGGGTCGAATTCGGGGGCGCGAGGGGGCAGCTTGCCCAGCTCGCGGTAGATCGTGTTGTAACGGTCCATGACCAGTCGCAGCTGGAAGAAGCTGATGATACGGTCGTAGGCGTTCACACAGTAGCGTTCGTAGATGCTGGGCTCCTCCATGAGGGTGCGCAGCGCCGCCGCGAAGCCGTGAATATCGCCGGGGATGGTCAAGATACCGCAGTTACCGATTTCGTGGCCGTCGGGGGCGACCAGCACATCGTCGATGAGCTGGGACATACCGCCCACGTCGGTGCTGACCAGCGGGATGGACGCTGCCATCGCCTCGAGCGCCACAATCGGCTGGCCCTCATTGTAGCTGGGCATGAGCAGCAGGTCGAAGCGGTCGAGCATCGCACGCACGTTCACGGTGCCGTGGAAGGTGATGTACTCGCCCATGTTGAGCTCTTCGATGGTGCGCAGGCACAGCTCGTAGTACTCGGGCAGGTGGTCCTTGGGGCCGAGCACGTCCAGGTGGAAGTTCACCAGACCCTGATCACGTAGCACCGCGAGGGAGCGAATCAGGTCGGTCAGGCCCTTAATGGGCACCACGCGGGCAATGAACACGAAGCGCCACACGTGGCCCCGACCCTCAGCGAGGATGCGGGCACGCGCCGCCTGGCGGGCGTAGTAGGCTTCCGCCACGGACTCGATGAGCATACCGTTAGGCAGAATGATTGCGCGGTCCTTCTCGCCCTCGTTCATCTGGTCGATGGGCGCGCCAATACCGCGTGCCTCTTCCAGAGCCTTGGGGTACAGGTAGGTTGCCATGTCGGCGCTGGGGTAGCAGAAGCGGCCCATTTCGACGAACCAGACGGACCAGGCACGCTCGTCGAGGGTGACCGGGCCCAGGCCGGGGTGCTCACGCTCTTCGTTGAGGAAGGCGTAGTCGGTGGTGACGGGCTTCGCCATGTTGCGTTCGAGCTTGGTGTTCACGGTGTCGCGAATGTAGAGGTTGTGCTCGGTCAGCAGGAAGCTGGTGCCGTGGTCACGTGCGGCGGCGGCGGCGATGAGTGACGCGTAGCCGGTGGTGTGGGCGTGGTAGACGCGGGCGTGCGGCATCCGCTCGTGCAGGAGCGCAAAGAGGATGGAGACGAAGTCGCGCACCTTCCAGAAGAGCTCACCGAAGGGCACCTCGGACAAGAAGCCCAGGCCCGCAATCGCCTGCATGAACTCGCGGGTTCCGAAGAGGCCGAAGAGGTTGTAGCTGCGGGTTGCGGGGTTGATGCCCTCGTCGTAGAGCTTCCAGAGGGGGTTCACGTCGCCGGCGATGAGGGCGCTGAATCCGTCCATGAGGCGCTGGGTGAGTGCCTGACGCTCCGCAAAGTTCATGCGCAGTGCGGAGGGGTCGCAGGCTTCCGCGAAGGCGTCGCGGTTGACTTCCAAGCTCAGGTACAGCACCTTGACCCACTTGACGTTCTCGGGCATGCCGTAGAGGTCTTCGTGGGGGGAGTTCTTATCCCAGGCGATGTGAATAATGCCGTAGGTCAGATCCGGGTTTTCGCAGACGATATCGTGCACCACCGCGGACACACCACCCTTGAGGTAGGGGTAGGTGGATTCCATGATGATGGCGACGTCAACGTCCGGGTATTCGGGGTCGCTGTAGTGGGGGCCGGGAGCCGGAAGCTGCAGCGGCGCGTAGTGGTTTCGGTACATCTGTTCAGTCATTGTCGTGTGTATCTTTCGCGGACCGTGCGGTTCTTACCAGGCGAGGGCTCGACGCCAGAAGAGGGAGTACTCGGGTGCTGCCCACGCCTGACGGTAGACGCGGTAGCATGCGAAGGCGAGCACTGCCTCGCCCGCGATGATGGGCAGGTAGCCGGTCTCGTTGGGCAGGATCATGAAGGAGATGAAGAGCAACACCAGGTGCGCTGCGGAGAGCAGCTGCACGGTGACGTACATGGTCATGTACTCGATCTGGTAGACCAGCAGTGCCACTGCAACGAAGAGGAACGCCACGACCAGGCCGGAGAGCGCCAGCGGGTAGGACTGCGGCAGGAAGATATACATCAGGATGCCTGTGACGATAGCGCTGGCGATGTAAATCAGCAGGGAGTTGCGGATAGCGTGGTTGGAGGTGCGCAGGGCCTTGGAGGACTCCTCCTGAACGCCCTTGTAGGGCAGGCGGTCGAAGATGGTCCACAGGTGCTGGATGCTTGCGTTGACGCGGTCTGCTTCCACCACGAAGAAGTAGTTGTAGGCGATAACGCAGGGGATCAGGCTCAGGTAGATTGCCACGACATTGATTTCACCGCCGGTGACCAGGAAGAGCATGTACTTATCGGCCCAGATGATGGAGCCGGTGAAGAAGCCACGCAGGGCGTCGAGCGCAATGTCCTTGAGCGGGATGCGCGCGAAGTGCAGCAGGTGCACCAGGTCCTTGCCAAGGCTCACCAGCAGAATGAGCGAACCAACCAGCGGCGGCAGGAACCAGATGACGGGGTAGCAGTACAGGGCAAGAGTGTAGCCAAGCCACGCGATGAACCAGATGATGCGGTTCTTCGCGAGGTTCGGGATGACCAGCAGCTGCGCGAACGCAATGTTGAGAACGCCCAGGACGAAGAACGCACCGAATGCAGTCGGGCTCCAGTGAAGAACGAGGGCGACCGGAATTGCGAAGAGCAGCACCAGCGGCATGGTCATGAAGAAGAGGTAGAGCCAGTTGCGGGTGAACGCGGTCAGGTCGGTAATGTCCTGGAACTGCGGCTCGGACATGCGTGCGCGTACGGCTCGTGCTTCGGCACGCTTGAGCTGGTGCTCAAGGGTTTCAGCGTGAATACGTAGACCTTCGCGGGCATCCGCAATCTTCTTGTGCTCCATCTGGATAGCACGGTAAAGGGGCAGGCAGGCCGCCTGGCTGAGCCAAGGAACGGTAATGGACGCCGCCAGAATCACCTGGATCAGGGGTACACCATCGAGGTTGTACCGGTTAATGGTCGGGGTGACCATGGGGAAGACGGTGGTCAGCAGGGCGACCGGAGAGACGTAAAGCAGAAAGTTAATGAGGAGGCGCCATGCGCTGTTGCTTTTTTCCTCAGTACCGTGGTTGGTAGACAATCTTGCAGACTTTCAGTCAATAATCGTAAAGATTAGGGGCAGTGTGTTTGAACAGCACCGTGTGACGCGCCAGGGGAAAGAGTCGTCGTACCGAGAAGTGCCGGGTCCCCATGGCTTGCGCTGATGCCGCCGTGAATCAATATACGGCATATATCAACTAAAACCTTTGGTTTCCTTAACCCTCTACTTGATATTTGGAGGGATTTAGGACACACCCACATAATGTGCATCACATAAGAGTGCAAAACACCTAGTGAGAGCAATATTCTATGCAATATACGCGGGGTGCAACAACCCTGATTTGGGTGCTCCACGCGAGGTGATGACGCACTGGCACACCGGCACAAGGTTCACCCGACCAAAGATCCCCCGCACTACCTGTGCACGCACCATGTGTCCCTGCGCAAAAGCATCCCGGCCCCTCCGATTGGAGGGAACCGGGATGCTCTATGCGGCGACCCGTAAGGGTCTTAGCTGATTAGGATGCGCTCGAGAGAGTACGCAGTGCCACAGACACTACAGCCAAGCGCGGGTGACCGGATGCGTCGGGAGCAGCTTCGCGAATCTCCTGCAGGATGCGGTCGATGTTACCCACGCGGGTCGGGTGCTCTTCAATCCAGGTAGCCAGTGCCTTCTGCGCACCGTCCACGGTGGAGAAGTCCCCCTTCGCGCCCTCTGCCACAGACAGTGCCAGACCTGCAGCGGTCTCGTAGAGGCTGCCGCGCAGTGCCTGACGTGCCAGGATCTCCCAGCGGTCGCTGCGGGGCAGGTCGGAGATGAGGCCGAGCAGCTCGTCCACCTTGAAGCGGTCGTAGGTTGCGAAGTAGACCGGTGCCAGCGAGGTTGCCTCGAAGTCGTGGTCGCGTGCCGAACGGATGACGTCCAGCAGGGCGTAGCCCTCGAAACCGCGGATCCAGATGACGATGAGTTCCTCGGGCAGGCCCCATGCCTCGCCTGCGTCGCGCTTTGCACGAACACGCTCGCGGGAGGTGCCGGAGAGGTACTCGGGCAGGTTGTGGCGCATCTCGACGACGGAGCCGAAGATCTCCAGCAGCTCAGAGATGCTGGTGCCAGCAACCACGCCACGCTCGGTGATGAACCAGCGGACAGCACGATCCAGAACGCGCTGGTTGTCGCGCAGAACGGTGAACCATGCATCCAGCGGGGTCTTCGGGGGCAGTTCGCGGTGCAACTTAGCTGCGGTGCCCAGCTCGAAGAGCTCACGAGCGACGATGAAGGCGCGTGCGACGGAATCGATACCGACGTTGAACTCCTCCATCACGCGGTATGCGAAGGTGATACCGCCGATGTTGACCAGCTCGTTAGCGACGCGGGTGCAGATGATTTCCTTACGCAGCGGGTGCGAGTCCAGGTGCTGACCGAAACGCTCAACCAGTGCTGCCGGGAAGTAGCTGCGCAGAACGCCTTCCAGGTAGGGGTCGTCCGCGAAGTCGGTCTGCTCCAGTGCGTGGGTGAGGTAAATCTTCACGTACGCAGCCAGGACGGACAGCTCGGGGCGGGTCAGGCGGTCGCCGGTGGTCTCCAGACGCTCGTCCAGCTCCTCGTCGGTGGGCAGGAACTCGACGGCGCGGTTCAGGCCGGCGTGCTCTTCCAGGTCGTGCATGAGGCGCTTGTACAGGTTGGTGCCCAGGAAGGAGCCGTGGAACTCACCCTGCAGCAGAACGTTCTGCTCAACGTTGGTCTCGAGGACCTTGCCGCCGACCTCGTCCTGCAGGGACTCGATGAAGGAAGCACGCTCTTCGCTGGACAGCTCGCCGTGTGCCACGAGGCGGTCCACCAGAATCTTGATGTTGACCTCGCGGTCACTGGTTTCCACACCTGCGGAGTTGTCGATTGCGTCGGTGTTGAGGATGACGCCGTTGAGCGCAGCCTCAATACGACCCAGCTGGGTGAAGCCGAGGTTACCGCCCTCGCCAACAATCTTGGCGCGCAGGTCCTTACCGTTGACGCGCAGTGCATCGTTAGCCTTGTCGCCAACCTGTGCGTTGGTCTCGGTGGATGCCTTCACGTAGGTACCGATACCGCCGTTGTAAATCAGGTCGACCGGTGCCTTGAGGATTGCGGAAATCAGCTCGGTCGGTGCCAGCTCGGTAACGGACTCATCCAGGCCCAGAACCTCGCGCACCTCGGGGGTAATCTCGATGGACTTCAGACCGCGAGAGTACACGCCACCACCGGCGGAAATCAGGTCGCGGTTGTAGTCCTGCCACGAGGAACGGGGCAGATCGTACAGGCGCTGACGCTCGTCGAAGGACACTGCCGCGTTCGGGTTCGGGTCCAGGAAGATGTCGCGGTGGTCGAATGCTGCGACCAGGCGGGTTGCCTTGGAGCGGAGCAGACCGTTACCGAACACGTCACCGGACATGTCGCCAATGCCGACTGCGGTGAACTCTTCGGTCTGAGCGTCGTGGCCGAGCTCAGCGAAGTGACGCTTGACGGACTCCCATGCACCGCGTGCGGTGATGCCCATAGCCTTGTGGTCGTAGCCGACGGAGCCGCCGGATGCGAAGGCGTCGCCCAGCCAGAAGCCGCGCTCCAGGCTGATTGCGTTTGCGGTGTCGGAGAATGCTGCGGTGCCCTTATCCGCTGCAACCACCAGGTAGTAGTCGTCAGCGTCGCGTGCTACAACACCTTCGGGGCGGACAACGGTCTCGGAGCCGTCGGTGCCCACTGCGAGGTTGTCGGTGACATCCAGCAGGGAGCCGATGAAGACCTTGTAGGACTCGCGGCCCTCGGTGATCCATGCGTCACGATCCACTGCGGGGTCGGGCAGCTGCTTGGGGTAGAAGCCACCCTTCGCGCCGGTGGGGATAATGACGGCGTTCTTCACCATCTGGGCCTTGACCAGGCCGAGCACCTCGGTGCGGAAGTCGTCACGGCGATCCGACCAGCGCAGGCCACCACGTGCAACGCTACCGAAGCGCAGGTGAACACCCTCAACGCGCGGGGAGTAGACGAAAATCTCGAACTTGGGGCGGGGCAGGGGTGCGAAGTCGATCTCCTGCGGTGCCACCTTGAACGCGAGTGCGGGGCGGTCAGCAAGGTATGCGTTGGTGCGCAGGATAGCGCGGATAACCTTGCCGAGGGAGCGCAGGTAGCGGTCAGCGTCCAGGGTGGGGATCTGGTTCAGTTCCTCAACCAGGGCTGCTTCGATTTCGTCACGGCGTGCATTGCGCTGCTCATCGTTGAGACCGTTGTTCGGGTCGAAGCTGACCTCGAAGAACTCGACCAGGTGCTTGGTGATGGCCGGGTTAGCGAGCAGGGTGTTCGACATGAAGGACGGGGTGTAGCCCAGGCCCAGCTGAATCAGGTAGTGGTTCAGGGCACGGAACAGACGTACTTCCTGCCAGGTCAGGCCCTCAGCCAGGATCAGGCGGTCCAGGGTATCGGACTCGCGCTCACCGAGCAGGTAGGCGTTCAGGGCATCCTCGTACAGGGAAGCCACAGCGTTTGCGTCCACGCCCTCGGGGAATTCAACTCCGAAGTCGTAGAGGTAGCCGTAGTCTTCGCCATCCTCAGGCTTGAACTCGTAAGGCTTCTGATCAACAACGACCAGACCCATATTCTGCATAACCGGCAGCAGCTCGGTGAGGGTGTGAGGTGCGGACAGGTAGGTCTTCAGTCGGGTGGTGTTGGCTTCGCCGGCTTCAACCTTGATTGCGGCGGGCTTCTGGCCCGAGAGAGATTCAAGAATCACGATATCCTCGATTGCTTGTTCTACTGTGTAATCGGCTCGGTAGGCTGCACTAGTCGCATCTGCCCAGGCTGATGCGAGTCGGCGGCCTGCCGCTCCGGGTTTCCATGCCTCAATAGCAGCTGCGGTTGCTTCCACCCAGGAGCGGGCGGCTTCTTGCAGTCGCTTTTCGAGAGCTTGATGATCCGTCTTCGGCACATCATTGGGGTTGGTGAGCCGAATGCGGAAAAATAGACGCGCCAGCGATGAGGAGGACAGGTACACCTCATGGTCGATGGCACTAAAATCAAATTCCTGTTGGAACACCCGCTGAATACGGGAGCACACGTTCGTGTTGTAACGATCCCGAGGCAGGTACACCACGGCGGAAATAAACCGGTTGAACTGGTCGGCGCGCAGGAACAGGCGGGTCTTGCGGCGCTCCTCCAGGCCCATGATGCCGCCGAACGTATCGGTCAGGTCATTAGCGGAAGCGTGCAACAGCTCCAGGCGCGGGTAATCTTCCAAGGCACCCAGAAGCGCCTTGTCAGAGTAAGAACCGGGGTGGTAGCCGAGGCGGCGGCGCACCATCGCGATACGCTCACGCACCAGCGGAGTCTCAATAGCGGGCAGTGCGTACGACTGACGGGTGAACAGACCCAGAATGACGTACTCACCAATCACGCGGCCGTTCAGGTCGAAGCGGCGCACACCAATGTAGTCCAGGTAGTCGTTCCGTGCTACGGTGGAGCGGGAATTCGCCTTCGTGATGTACAGGGGGCGCGGGAACAGGGCACGCTCCAGGGTCTCGCCCGAAAGGGGGATGCGGCTCTTACCCTCCGTGGTGCGCAGAATACCGAGCGCCGAACCGGGGCGGTCCACCAGAGAAATAGCGCCGGAGGTGCCGTCCAGCACGCGCTCCTTAACGCCCATAAACACGAAGTTGCCGCGGGTCAGCCAGCGCAGGAAGTCCTGTGCCACCTCCACACGGGAGGCAGGCTCCACACCGCGCGGGTTAGCGGCGTAGGATTCCTCGCCGTGACCCAGGGTTGCGCCGCGCAGGTCGTACATGGACTGCGCCAGGTCGAAAACGCGGGCGACCATGGCATCCAGGTCGGTGTGGCAGGCGCGAACATCAGCGAGGACGCGCTCAACTTCCTTCTCGCAGCGGCGCTGCTCTTCCTCAGTGAGGTAGCGGGTCAGGCGAACCGCAATCCAGGCTTCAATAGCGACAGTGGTACCCGCCGGGGCGTTCTCGCTGAGCTTGAGGGAGGGCACGCCAAGAGTGGCGGTATCGCCACTGGCGAGGTTGCCGCGCATGCCGGTGCCGCGCAGGCTCAGGAGGGTACCGTCCGGGCCGCGTTCAGCGAGGAAGGTGGGGTGAAGAATGGTGACGAAACCACCAAAGTGCGCGGCAAGGCATGCGGTCAGGGAGCTGACGATGTGCGGCATGTCGTCGGTCGCGACGTACAGGGTGGTGTTGTACTCGTCGTTGCGTGCGGCAACGACAGGGGTCTTGGGCAGGCGGATTTGAGCCAGCGCACGGTGGGTGCGAGCCAAATCCTCTAACTCTGCCGGGGTGAACTCTTCACGCTCATCTTCGGGGCTGTTCAGGAAATACTGCTCGACCCATGCATCGGCGCCAGCGAAGTGTGCCATAGCCTTGTCAGTCATTGACAATCTATCCTCCGAATATCGGTATCACTTCACTGTGACGGTGTCTGTGTGGTCTCATGTGCGCGCCGTGGCGCGCGAGCACTTATACCAAGCTTATACCTTCGAGGTGTTTCTGTCAGACATATCGCTCTTGTGAGCGTAGAAATTATTTTTATCTTCTTCCCAAATCCAGCACGCATTTGGTACGGGTTCAAGAAAGTAGGTGCATCTTGAGGGATGGACACGTACAGTGAAACTATGAGTTTGCGTACTGAATCTTTCCTGGTGGGTCTCATTGGTGACGGCATCACCTCCTCCCTGACCCCTCCCATGCATGAGGCGGAGGCGGACGCGCACGGGGTGCGCTACCTGTACCGCCCTGTCGACCTGGACGCCCTGAACCTGGATGGCGCCTCCGCACCGGCGCTTCTGGATGCTGCGGCACTGCTCGGCTTTAACGCTTTCAATATCACGCACCCGTGCAAGCAGTCGGTCATGGAGCACCTGCACGAGCTTTCGGATGCGGCACGCGCCCTGGGTGCGGTCAATTGCGTGGTGATTGGTGAGGACGGCAGCTTCTACGGCGATAACACGGACTACTCCGGGTTCATTGCGGGATTGAAGCGCGGCCTGCCGCAGGTGGCGGAGAATCCGGCGCGCCTGGAGCACGTGGTGCAGCTGGGCGCTGGCGGTGCTGGTAGCGCCACAGCGTACGCCCTGTGCCGTCTGGGGGTGCGCCGCCTGAGTCTCTTTGAGCGTGACGCGGCGAAGGCGCAGGGGCTTGCGGAGCAGCTGGGTGGGCTCTTCCCGCAGACCCGGATCGAGGTGCTGACCGACGATGAGCGCTTGATTGAAGTTCTACTAGAAGCTCAGGGTTTGGTGAACGCAACCCCGGTGGGTATGCACGTGCATCCGGGTATGCCGTTGAGCGAGTCGGCATTGAGCGCCGGGGTGTTGCGTGAAGGCCTGTGGGTTGCGGACGTCATCTATCTGCCGCAACAGACGCAGCTGGTGCGCGCGGCGCGTGCCGCCGGGTGCGAGGTGCTGACGGGCGGCTATATGGCGGTGGGTCAGGCGGTGGATGCGTTCCGTCTCTTCACCGGGATGGAACCGAACGCTGAGCGTATGGCGGCGCATTTTGAGACGCTGATTGCGGCTCAGCAGGGGGCTTAGAAGGTTAAACACGCAGGTGGGGATGGATAGCTAACTATCCAGCCCCACCTGTATTTATTCTGCATATGGAATATATTGTTCGGGTTATGCATCCAGCTCAGCCAGGGACTTCTTGTACCCTTCACGAGCCGTCAGCGCGCCCAACGCCACGAGCACACACATGGCGACCGTGAACACGGCGGGCAGCACCGCGTTATGCAGGTCGGCACCGGCGAGGCTCGTCGCCACGGCGGGCGCCACGCCTCCAGAAATTGCGAAGCCAATCTGGGTACCCAGCGCCAGGCCGGTCACGCGCACGCGGGTCGGGAACATCTCCGCATAGAAGGCGGGCCACACGCCGTTCGCCATGGAGTAGAGCGCACCGTGCATGAGCACACCGTAGGCGAAGATGCCCACCCAGTTACCCTCGGCAATCGCGCCGAGGTACGGGAACATCACCAGGGAAGAAGCAACCGCACCGGTAATAAACACGGGCTTGCGGCCAATCCGGTCGGCAAGCATGGCGGCAAGCGGAATCGCAATCAGACCGAGGGTATTGGAGGCGACCGGCACCAGCAGCATGGTGCTGCGGTCAAGGCCGTAACCCTTGGTGGCGAAGGAGAGCGCAAAGGTCGTAAAGACCATGTTCACGGTGTTGACCATGGCGCACACGGCGATGGTGAGCACGGCGCGCTTGTGGTGCTTGAAGACCAGCATGAGCGGGGATTCGGTGAGCTTTTCACGCTGCAGGTAGGCGGGCGGCTCGGAGAGGGTGCGGCGAATCAGCCAGGCGGTCACGACCACGAAGGCGGAGAGCCAGAAGGGTACGCGCCAGCCCCAGGTGAGCAGGTGCTCGTCCGGCAGGGCGGCGAAGGGAATGAACACGGCGGTCGCCAGCAGCGAGCCGAACTGGGTGCCCTGCAGGGTCCAGCTGGTCGTAAAGGCACGCTGGTGTTCGTGGGCGTGCTCCAGGGAGATGGAGATGGAACTTGCCTGCTCACCGGCGGCGGAGAGGCCCTGAAGCATACGGCAGGCAACCAGCAGAATCGGCGCGATAATACCCGCCTGGCTATAGGTCGGCAGACAGCCAATCGCAAAGGTTGCGGCACCCATCAGGAAGAGGGTGAGCATCAGGACGAATCGGCGGCCGTAACGGTCACCGAGGGGGCCAACGATCATGGCGCCGAAGGGTCGCACAACGTAGGCGACACCCACAACGACCATGGACTTGAGGATGCCGATGGCGGCGGTGTCTTCGGGGAAGAAGATGCGGTTGAGCACGATTGCGGCGGCGGTGCCGTAGACGGCGAAGTCGTAGTATTCGAGGGCGGAGCCTATCCAGCTGGCGAGGGCGGCTCGTCGTGGTGATCGGGCGGGCGCGTCGGTGCGTCGGCTCATGGGTGGCTCCTTCGGTGCTATACCCGTTGGGAGGGGCGGGGCCGCGGTGTCGGCGGTCCGTGCGGTTTGTCAATGTGCCCTTCCAGTCTAGGGAGCGCACCGCCTGTTTTCTATAGGGTTACCTAAGTTCCCAGGGTTTGAAGTAGTAATAGCGGGCGGACACCTCCAGCCACAGCCAGTTCATAAGCAACAAAGAAATGAGGGGTTGAGCATAACTATTTGTCTGCTCAACCCCTCATCATTTATTTATTAAATATTCTCCATCTCAGCACTACCGCTATTCGACGCAGAACGCGCATGCCACACCATCGCAGCCAAATGCACTAGCAGGCCAAGCATCGGACCCGCATACAGGGCAAGAAGAGTGCGCGTTAGAAGAGGCAACGGCGACACCGCCACAACACAAGCAACCACAGCAGCCAGCACCCAACCAGCCACATACGAACGGTGCATATTCAACGCAATCACCAGCGACCCCGACAGCACCAAAAGCGCCAGGAAGGCAGAAGCAAACACCAGAAGCGCAAGCATCGGAGAAGTCACCACCTCGGCGTACGCTTCAACCTCTGAAGGCTTCGGCGGATAAAGCAGACCAAACAGCCACGGTCCCAGCACATAAGCCGCTGCAGCGCCCACAAGACCCACACCCAACAGTGCACCAGCAGGCTTCGCAAAAGCACGCAACGGATGGTTCTGCTGCTTCAAGAAAGCAGACACCGCAACACCCTGAAAAGCCTGCAGAGGAATCATAATCGGCGAGCGCGTAATCGAAATCGCGAGAATCAGAACCGCCAAAATAACCTGTTGCAGCGAGTCATTCGAATCAATGCTCGCGTTCAACAGAAGCGGCAAGCCCATCATAAGAACCGCGTTAGCAGTCGACGACCCCATCGACAGCGTGTAGTTATACAGTAGCCGACCCGATGAAACATCCGCACGAGAGCCAAAAACTCGCCGTGCCTCCGGCAGCAGAAGCACCATCAGCAGCCACAGAAGTACCGGAGAAACCGCTGCGGCTTCAAGACCGATGAGATGCGCAGAGACCAGACCAACCGCACAGATAGCCACAATGCGCCAAATAGCGTCAAACCCCGACACGCTCGCGAAGAGGTACCAGCTTTCCTGACCAGCAGACGCACCATAGAGAGTCATATGCATGGCGTAAAGGGCCACACCGACACTCAGAAGAAGCACACCGTTAAACCCGCTCAAGGGAATCTGAGCAGGAGCCCACAGAGGGCTCGTCACTAAGGTCAGACCGCCCACAATAAGACCCACCAGAGCACCCATAGGGGCAATACGTGCCCCAGTTTTACCATCGCGGCGTGCAGTGCCCACGGCGCGGGTAGCTTCCTGCTGGATACCTACCACCACACCGTAGAGGGCAAAAAGGAGCGACCAGAAGAGAAGGAACTCCGTCAGGCTTTCGCCCTCCAGAAACCGTTTCACAACAACGGTAATTCCTAGAGAAGATAGTGCAGCTAAACCGGACGATCCCAAAATTGCCATCGAATGACCACGAGTCATTTTCTTCGGCTGGGACTCTGCCGATGATTCCACGCTATCTCCGTTCTCTACTGGTCGCACCTATTAGATTGAAGTCTTTACTTTACGACGTGCTCGGCAAGGTTCTTAACACCCTGCCACTTCTTCGCCAGAGCCGCCTTCGGCAGCAGAGTCAGCGCGTGAGCGCGCGAGGAGAAACGGATACGAGCCACGCGAGCAGCCTTCTTCCAGCCCAGGGCGCTCATCTCTTCAACCATGGTGTTGTAGTAGCGGCGCTCCTCCTCAAAGCGGGTACCCTCCAGGGCGCGCCAAGACGAGTCAGAACCACCGTGGCGGCGGTACATGAACGCAACCTGCGGATCGTAGTACAGGGAGCCGCCGCGCATCGTAATGTCGAGAATCAGCGCCATATCCTGGATAACGTTCAGGCCCTCGCGGAAGCCGGTACCCACGATAGCGTCCTTACGCCAGCCCAGGGACGGGAAGTAGAACCACGCGCCACGCAGCAGGGAGGTGGCCAGCTCCTCGCCCTGCAGAACAGCCTCACCCTTGGGACGGTAGAACGCCTTAGTCTGCTCCACCAGGGTGTTCGACAGGCCGTTGTTCTCATCAATCACAACCACGCCAGGCTGGAAGATGGAAGCCTCGGGGTGCTTAGCCGCCGCGTCCACGAGCCACTGCACGTAGTTGGGGAGCATGACGTCATCAGCACCCATGACGGTGACCAGCTCGTTCTCCACGAAGGTCAGGCACTTGCGGTAGTTCGCGTTCGCACCCAGGTTGGTTTCGTTGCGCATGTAGGTGATGCGTTCGTCCTTCAGGGACTCGAACCAGCCGGGAATCGAGTCGTCCGGGTAGCCGTCATCGACGACAATCAGGCGCCAGTCCGGGTTGGTCTGACCGACCACAGACAGCACAGCCTGCTTCATCATGGCGACGTCGCCGTAGTAAGGGAACAGAATATCAACGGTCATGGGGTATTACTCCAACTCACAAGGGGTGAAAAGTACTGAAAGATAAAGACTAAGAATCTTGCTGGTTGCGTTTCTTCGCACCGGCGGCGCCCTCCGGCTGCTCCTGAAGCGCCTTCAAAATGGCGACTTCCTCAGCCAGGATGCGGGTCTTCTCCGACAGGCGCGACAGCTCCAGGGTCAGGTGAATACTCACACCCATCAGCAGCAGAATCGACAGCAGGAACAGCAGGTTCACCGGCAGAGCTACGCCCACGAAGTCCGCCACACCATTGAGAAGAGTCGGGAAAGCACCCAACACAATGATGATGGCACCAATAATCAGCCACAGGGCGGCGTAGCGCTCCTTCATGCGCTGGTGACGTACCTGAATCACCACAAAAGTACAGACCAGAATGGCAAGAATCAAGAAGAAAACACTGGCGCTCACGGCTACTTCTCCTCGGGGCGGCGGCTCACCGAAATGCCGTAGGCAAACAGTGAACGAACCAGATAGATGGCAGACTTCAGCGGACCGGAGGAGGGAGTACCTCCCTGACGCTCACGCATATGCACCGGCACCTGACGCACCTTCAAACCATTGCTAATTGCCATGGCGGTGATGTCAATCGTGTCGCCCAGGTATTCGGCGGGCAGGTTACGGCAGTAGAAGTCGATACCGCGACGGTTCGCAATCTTAAAACCGCTGGTCACGTCCGTGAACGGGGTTCCCGCCGCGCGAGTAAACAGGAACGACAACAGGCTCATCGCCCACTTGCGCGGACCGGACACATCATAGTCCGCCGCACCATCGGCAAAGCGGGAACCAATCACGATATCGTAATCCTGCACCGCCTCAATGAGCGAGGGGATGCTCTCGGGGTGGTGCTGGCCGTCCGAATCCACCTGCATGGCGTAGTCGTAGCCCATGCGCTGCGCGTACTTGTAGCCGGTGCGCATGGCGGCACCCACACCCATGTTGTAGGGCAGGTCAATCACAAACGCGCCCGCCTCACGAGCCACGGCGGAGGTGTTGTCGGTGGAGCCGTCATTGACCACCACCAGGTCCACGAAAGGTACCGTCTCCTGCAGCTCAGTAATAGTGCCGGGTAGCGCTTCTTCCTCGTTCCAGGCGGGCATAATCACCAGCGTACGAGGGAACGTGCGGGGGGTAAGGGACGATGTGGGAGAACCCATAGGGCAGTTACCCCTCCTAACGATTGTGTCTTACCGTGCGTGCGAAAGCCGGCATGCCCTTATGGACATACCGGCTTTCATCATATCAGTGGTTCCGCGGCATCTCAGATTTGGCGACAGATTGTAGACTGCACCACTTATTCTCTGAGATACATACGCTTTATGAGGGGTGCTCGCGTACCTTCTAGTTATCGCAGGCGCTAATACGGTACAGAGTCATCGGACCCGAGGAGTACACGGGGGTCAGAACATCCGTATCAATAGCAGCCACCATGCCGTCATAGTTCTTCTGCTGAGTAGGACCGAAATTGCCCTGGTTCTCCAGGTGAACATACCAGTGAGCCTTGTACTCGTTCACTTCGCGGCAGACTTCCGGGTTCGTGCGGGCATCCTTCAAATCATTCAGGATTGCCGCGTACTTCGGGGAGGTCTGGAACTCGAAGTGGTAGCTGGTCAGGTGGCGGTCAGCCAGCGCGTAAATGTAGGCGCTACCGTCCCAGGGGTTATTGACGATGGTGTCGCCCTTGGGCACGATCTTCGGGATTTCGTTAATGACGTTCATCTCATCCTGGTTCAGGATGTCGGAGGTCGGGGTCACCTTGTACCTATCCGCCACTTGCAGAGTTGCGTCGTGCATCGCCGGGGTACGCGAGGACAGGCCCGCAACCGCGAGCACCAGCACCATGGAGACACCCATCATTGCCGGGGCAACCTTCGCGTGCTTCTCACGCGGAATAGCGTGCATGATGCGCACGAAGATGCCCTCCGCGGCGCCGCCCAGGCCGATACCAGCGAGCAGCACTGCAGGGAACACCACCAGAGCAGCCAGGCGGAAGTGGTCAGTGTACCAGGGAGCCACCATCAGCAGGCGGAAGTCGCCACGCGGCACCGAAGCCGCAATGATCCACATGTAGCCGACCAGCATCCAGCTACCAATCAGCCACAGGTTACGGCGCTTGTACAGCAGGTAGCCAACACCCCACAGCGCCAAGAAGCCCAGCAGATATGCGGGCGCAAAATTACCACCTAGCGGGTTTGCGTTCTCCAGGCCCAGGAACAGGAACTGGTAGACCGCCTCGCCCTCGCTCATGATAGCGGTCCACAGGTCGCTGGCTTCCTCACTCGGACGCAACGCCAACCAGATAGTGACACATCCGGCGATGAGAGCGACCAGAACGCCGGTACCCACCAGACGCTCACGAGTGGATCCGCCGCGGGTGCGCAGCACCTGCACCACGCCACCCAGAAGCATGGGCACAGCAAACACTGCGGCAGAAACCACCGCGTTCGGATGCACCAGAGCCAAACCGCCCAGGCCCACCAGAATCGTCAGCGACAGGGACAGCACGAAGGAGTACTCACGGCGCGCCATGAGCTGAATCATGTGTAGCAGTAGCGCCACGAACGCGGGCAGCAGGGCATAACCCAGAAGGTTCGGGAACAGCACACCCCAGAACAGCAGCAGACCCGGGAACGCAAAGAAACCGCAAGTCAGAGCCGGAATGGCGAGCGCCTGCAGGGGGCGCAGGTGCGGAATGCTCAAGCACATAGCAATCAGGGAGCAAGGCCAGATAATGCCTGCCGCCAGCAGAATCATGACGATGGTTGCCGTAGCGATGCTCGTGCCGGTCGTGCTGTAAATCAGGTACACGAAGTCGTGCCAGCCGGCAGGATAAAAAGTAGGTTCTTGATTCGCGGCGGCAATTGCACCCAGAGTCAGGCTGGAGGCGTCGCCGTGCTCCTGAATCCAGCGAATCGCGTTCATATGGAATGAGTTATCGAGGGTCTGCGAGAACGCCTCGGGCCCAAAGACCATATGCTGGGTTGCGTGCAGGGTCAAGAAACCGCCCAGCACCGCGCCGATTACGGGCCAGGCGAGGGGCACGGTATTACCCGCCCAGTTCTCTGCGGCCTCGCTGGAGGCGTCGGGTAGGGCGGAGGGCCAGCGGCGGCCCACCAGGTGCATCACACCCGCGGCGGCAGCCACCAGCACGGCGCCAACCGGCACGAAAGAAATCAGGCTCCACGGAACACCGGTCTTACCCAGCACAATCGCGGAAACAGCCACCAAAGCGAAGGACAGCAGCGGCGCATAAAAAACGCGCAGACGTGCGGGAACACGCAGCGCCCAGCCCATTGCATAGCCGGGGCCAAAAGCCAACACGACCGCAAAAAGTAGCAGCGGAATAGTTGCCAACCAGCTCATTAACCCTCTTCTCCCCACAGTTCACGCACCCGAAAACCCCTCAAATACGGGGCGCGGTGCGCTTTCGCGTACCAAGCAAGGATACCCTAGAGACCTCTTCACCCCCGCGAAACCCCGCGGAAGAGAGGGACAGCACCCAAAACCAAGCGTTCCGCACCTTTCACGGGGCACCCAGTGGAACACCTCCCGGAAGCCCCCAAACGGCGAAGAATATGACGTAATATTTCGCGCCCCGCGTCATGAAAGGTGCACCTAAGAAACATAGGGCAATAAATAAGGTGTTCAGCACCCATTAGCTTTACTCTGAAACATATCTCCCCTTATACAAAGGGTCGTCCAACGCATACACATCTGGACGAACCCTCAAACGCAGCCGCAGAAGAAAGGGTCGATCATGACCGAAACCATTGCAGCACAGGCACCCATCGCCGACACCTCCGAGCAGTTCAAGCTCGCCTTCGGACACCAGCCCGCCGGCGTCGCCATCATCACCGCCACCGACGAAAACGGCGAACCCGCAGGCTTCACCGCCTCCTCGCTGACCTCCGTCGCCGCAGAACCGCCCATCATCGCCTTCTCCCTCAAGGCAAACAGCGGCTCCGCAGCAAAGATCGCGGCTGCATCCTCCTTCCTCGTGCACATGCTCGACGCTGAGAATGTGACCCTCGCGAAGAACTTCGCAACCCACGACTACCCCCGCTTCGACGACCCCAGCACCTGGGAATTCGTCCACAGCGGCGAGCCCCTCGTCCACGGCGTGCGCCGCGTGCTGCGCGCAACCCCCCTCAGCCGCGTTGAGGCAGGCCCCGCACTCGTCTTCACCGCACAGGTTGAAGAGTTCATCCGCAACGACTGCGAAGGCACCCCGCTGGTCTACCACTCGCGCAACTTCCACGCGCTGGGCGACCACTCCAACGTGAACAACTACAGCATCTAACCCCGCGCAGGGGTCACGGGGCGGTATTCGACGACCATGAGGCGACGAATGCCGCCCCGCGGCGTACCCTGAACATAACAGCGCACAGCACCACAACGCAGAAGGAATAGTTATGACGGCTCAGACCACCCAGCCCGCATCCCTCCCCTGGCTCGAAAAGCTCATCGCGATTCCCACCATCTCCGGTAGCTCCAACCTCGAACTCATTAAGCTCATCGAAGCCGAGTTCGCCCGCTACGGCTACAGCGGCGTGCGCACCTACAACGAGGACGGCACCCGCGCCAACCTCTTCATTACGGTTCCCGCAGCGGACGGCACCACCCGCGGCGGCCTGATCCTCTCCGGCCACACGGACGTCGTGCCCGTCGCCGGTCAGGACTGGGACGCCGACCCCTTCACCCTGCGTGTGGAGGGTACCCGCGCCTACGGCCGCGGCGTGTGCGATATGAAGGGCTTCCTCGCAGTCGCCCTCTGGCTGCTACCGCGCGTTGCCGAGGCGAAGCTGCGCACTCCCCTGCACTTCGCGTTCTCCTACGACGAGGAAATCGGCTGCGTCGGTGCGCCCTCCCTCATCGAGGAGTTCGTGGCGCGCGACCTCGCCCCCGACTATGCGATTGTGGGTGAGCCCTCCAGCATGCGCATCATCGACGCGCACAAGGGCGCACACCGCGGCCGCGTCACCTTCACCGGCGTGCCCAAGCACGGCTCCCTCGCAACCCACGGCGTGAACGCGGTTGCTGCCGCCGGCGAGTTCATCACCTTCTTCACCGACATGGCGGACCAGTGGGAAAAAGAAGGCCCCTACGACGAATCGTTCATCATTCCCCACTCCACCGGTAGCGTCAACCTGGTCAACGGCGGCCTGCAGTACAACATCGTCGCCGAGCAGGCTGTGGTGGAGTACGATGTGCGCACCCTGCCGCAGGTGACCACCGAATCCTTCGTCGAGCGCATTGACCGTGAGCTTTCCGAGGTGATTCTGCCCGATCTGCAGGCGCGCGCCGCACGCGCCGAAAAGCTGACCGGCGCGGAGCCCGGTAGCCTCACCTCCCGCGTGGGCGTGAAGCACGAACTGCTCGCCGCTGTACCCGGCCTCGGCACCGAAGACGACGCGCCCATCGTGCGCCTCGCCCACGAGTGGCTCGGCACCAACGACGCACCGCAAAAGGTCACCTACGGCACCGAGGCGGGCCAGTTCCAGCGCGCCGGCGTGCAGAGCATCATTTGCGGTCCTGGCGATATTGCCCAGGCGCACTCCCCGAACGAGTGGATTGAGCTGGAGCAGCTGAGTGAATGCGAGCGCTTCTTCGAGGCGATTCTCGACTGGGCGAGCGCCAAGTAGCGGCCACATAGCAACCGTGTAGCGGCGTAACAGCCAGTCCACCGCGGTTCGCAAGAGCCGCAGTTAGAGCCGCATAAAAATTACAGAAACTGCCCGGGTACCCCGTGAGGTGCCCGGGCATTTTTATGCTGATGGCAAGTGGTGTGGGCGGGTGCTGATGGCGGGGGTGAGTGTTGGTTTGATCGCGGGTTTATTCGTGAGTTTCTCCATGGGTTCAACCGCGAATTGAAGAAGTGAGTCCAAGGTGTGGACTATGCCCGATTTTCCCCTCATCTTCCACATTTATTTTTAAACGAAAAACCCGAAAAACCGCTTATGTCTAAGGGTGAAATAACACCAAAGTATTGCCCTTCTAGGGTATTCAGGGTTCCATAGATGCCAAAGGTTAAACACGCCACTCGGGCGGCATAACCACACACAAAACCACACCTCCCTCACGCTCGGCACTGCGCACCCGACCAAATCCCGGTTTACCACCCGCAGTTCACTACCTGAAGGACACCCCGTGTACACCATCAGCCCCTACCTCGCCGAATTCCTCGGCACGCTCATCATGTGCACCATCGGCTGCGGCGTCATCGCCAACGTCGAACTTCGCCGATCCAAAGGCCACGGCGACAACTTCTTCACCATCGCCTTCGGTTGGGGCTTCGCCGTCACCTTCGGCGTCTACGCCTCCCACGCCTACTCCGGCGGCCACCTCAACCCCGCTGTGTCCATCGGCCTGGCAGCGTTCGGCGAGTTCTCCTGGGAGAAGGTCCCCGGCTACATCATCGCCCAGGTACTCGGCGCAATGGTCGGCGCCGGACTGGTCTACCTCAACTACCTGCCGCATTGGAAAGCAACCGCCGACAAGAAGATTAAGCTTGGCGTTTTCGGCACCGTCCCCGCTATTCACAACTACTTCACCAACGCCCTCTCCGAAATGATCGGCACGTTCATGCTGGTCTTCTCGGCACTGTACACCGGCGTGAACTTCAAGCCGTCCATCAGCGGCGGTGTGGAACTCTCTCTCAACCTCAACGATGTGCTCAAGCCCCTCGCCTTCGGCTTCATGGTCACAGTGCTCGTGATCGGTCTGGGTGGTCAGACCGGCTACGCTCTGAACCCCGCCCGTGACTTCGGTCCGCGCCTCATGCACGCCCTGCTGCCCATCCACGATAAGGGCTCCTCGCGCTGGTTCTACGCGTGGGTTCCGATCTGCGGCCCGATTGCCGGCGGTTTCATGGGTGGCGCGTTCTTCAAGCTCTACTACGAGGGTCAGGTCAGCCCGTTTCTGTTCGTTTCCAGCGCTCTGGCGATTGCGGTTCTGCTCTTCGCGTGGTGGGCTAATAGCCACCTGTACCGTGCCCCCAGCTCCGAGGTTATCCCCGAGTTTGAGGACACCCACGCTACCGCGGCGGCACGTGCGGCAACCTACACGCCGACCGGTTCCATGCCGATTCTGCTCCCCGAAGAGGTGAAGGGCAACCGCAGCACCCGCGTCGTGAACCGGCTGACCGAGGACGAGTAATCTTCCCGCCCGAGAGCTTCCCTGTCTAGGGTTTCATCGAGCCGGGTTTATCTGAATAGATTTATCCGGCGAGGTTTCATCTAAAAACAGCGAACCCCTCATTTTCATAACCTGCACAACATGAGTCAGGTTATGAAAATGAGGGGTTCACTGCGTCTACCTCACGGCAGGGACATGGGGACTTTCAGAAGCTCCTATGCAGCGGCGGTAGCCATTGCCAGCGCCCGGTCATGCTTAGCCGCGCGGCGCTTCTGAACCGCACGCACCACCCAGATGCAGACCGCACCGAGGACCGCGCCAGCAGTATTATTCACAATGTCATCCACATCGAAAGTGCGGTAGGTGAAGCCCGCCAGACCCCAGTTGCCGGTCAGCTGGCTCAACTCAATGAAGGTCGACAGCGCGAAGCCACTCAGCGCCGTGGCGCGCAGACCCCAGCGCAGGCAGCCCGCAGTAAAGAAGCCCAAAGGGATGAACATGGCGACATTGAAGAAGAGCTGCGCATACACGGTCGTTGCGAAGCGGCGCAAACCCATGCCGGCAGTCAGATCCCACGCCTGCTGCCAGCTCCAACCCACGTAGAAACGCGGGTAGTACAGCTCGGGGTTCGTGACACTATTGGAAGAGCCAATCGGGGTCAGCGTCAGAGAAAGAATAGAAGCAAGGAACAGCGCAAAAGACGCGGTCAACAAGTACTGGCGGATGCTGTGCGCTCGACCGGTCTTCTTGGCACGCAGGCGCATACCAATAAATCCGATAATGGAGAGCGCGATAGTAAGCGCCGCAATCTCGATGGCGAAGGTGCCAATCATGTGTTTACTGAGCAGTTCCTGCATGCCGCGTGTTCCTTAGGTCGTGAGAGTGAGTTATATGAACCCCACCTATATATATGCCTGTTCTAACATATATTCCCGGTGGTATATAGCGGGTTACCGTTCATACCCGCCGCATATCGTTCACCACCAGTGTAAAAGACCGCTCTATGGCTCACCCTAGGCGAAACTGTGAAAAAGCTGTACATGCGCCCGCACACCACCACAGCCGGCGCCGTCAGTACAGAACATCCGGCGGGAACACCGGCGCAATATACCGACCAAACAGCAACACAAACAAGAGCGCACCCGCCAGAGCTGCCACCATCGCGCCCACAACCTGCACCAGCCACAGCATCAGGAACTTCACCATCTTGCCCTCAGAGCGGGCGGTCAGCGCCTCCACCATGGCGGTCGAAAACGTCGTAAACCCACCCAGCAGACCGGTCGTAATCACCGTGCACCAGAACGCCACCTGATCCGTGGCGTTATAGTGCACCCCCAGCGCGCGAGGATTAGACACCGGCATAATCAGCAGGCCGTACAGGAACGAGCCCACCAGGTTAATCACGAACACCGGGCTAATAATCGACGACTCCGTACGCAGGCGAGGCGACATCGCCTTATCCAAGAAGAAACGGGTCATCGCACCCAAACCGCCGCACAGGAAAACCATCAGAGCGAAAAACATTAGCGGCCCTCCTCAACATCACGGGCGGGCACCAAGCGGGACGCCACAAAACGACCCGTCAGCATGCCCGCCGCGGCGGCAACCAAACCACCCACCAGCAGCACCGCCACAGCCAGCACCATATATTGAGCATGCACCGTGTACGGCAGAAAAATCGTCTGCGCCAAAACCGCCGCAATCGACGAATACGTCGTATAGCCACCCATCATGCCGGCACCAAAGAGCAGACGGACCGAATGAATCCGCTCCTCACCGTCACGGCGCGCGTAGGCGTTCCACACCATCGTCAGCAGGCCCAGCGTAAACGAACCCAGCAGGTTCGCCACCAGCACGCCGCCGGGAGTGTGCACGCGGCACAGCGCACCCGTACCGCCTCCCAAAAAGACAAGAAAAGGGGCAGGCACACGGCTCAGAACGCCTCCTATCCATTGTCGGATACTCGCGCGGTTCCTCATCGCCGTACACCTGCCCTTTCGTCTCGTACTAGTCTTCAGAGTGCGCCGTAGCGCACAAACGCACACTAATACTTTACTCTGACCCGAGCTTGCTACCCGAGTCGGCAGCAGCAGACTCACGCTCGTGCTGAATATTCTCACTCAGTGCAGCACCCTCAACATCCATATTCGGAGTGAGGCGATCCAGCCACTTCGGCATCCACCACGCCTTATCGCCCAGCAGAGCCATAATCGCCGGGGTCAGCGTCATACGCACAATGAACGCATCCACAAGCACACCGAACGCCAAACCAAAGCCCATCGGGCGGATCATCGTCGAATCAGCAAAGATGAAGCCACCAAACACCGAAATCATAATGATCGCGGCAGCCACCACCACACGCACCGCATGGTTGTAACCGCTCACAATGGCAGTCGCCGCATCCTTGCCGTGCACGTACGCTTCACGCATGCCGGTCACCAAGAACATCTGGTAATCCATCGCAAGACCGAAAAGAATACCAATGAGCAGGGTCGGCAGGAAGGACAACACCGGACCCGGGTGGTCCACGCCGAAGAGGGAGCTCATGAAGCCCAACTGGTAAATCGACACCACGGCGCCGAAGCTCGCCAGCACCGAGAAGAGGAAGCCCACCGAGGCAACCAGCGGAACCATAATCGAACGGAACACCAGGATCAGTACCAGGAAGGACAGGCCCATCACCACGCTCAGGTACAGGGGTAGCTTCTGCGCGAGCACCTCGGAGACGTCAATATTGCCGCTGGTCTGACCCGCAATGCCGAGAGACACCTCAGAGCCCTGAACCGGAACGGTCACGGCTCGCAGCTCGTGGACGAGCTCTTCAGTCTCCACGGAGCTTGCACTGTGGGCAGGAATCACCTGGAAAATCATGAGGGTACGATCATCGGTCATACCGCCGGGAACCACAGCCTGCACGTTCGCGCCGCCGCGTTCCTTGACCGCAGAGGCGATATCAATCTGCGCCTGCTGAGCCTGCTCCTCACTTATATTCGCGGGCGTGTGCGCGACCGCAACCAGCGGGGCGCTCATGCCCTCACCGAACTTGTCCTTGACCAGCGCGTACGACTTGTACGCGGCGCTATCGGAGGGGTAATTTGAGGCGTCCGGCAGACCCAGGCGCATCTGAGACATAGGGGCGGCAACCGCCAGCAGCGCCAGCGTACCGGCCACCAGGGTCAGTAGCGGACGCGCCAGCACGAGGCGCAACCAACCGTTCGGCTTCTCGGTGCGGGCGGCATCCTGCGCGCGGCGCTCCGCAATCTTCTGCGGGGTATCGATGGAAGCCCACAGCTTCTTCGACATGATTTTGGTACCTGCCAGGGACAGCACCGCCGGGGTGAGCGTCACCGCGATCAGGGCGGCAACAACCACGCAGAACGCGGCGGCATTACCCATCACACCCAGGAAGGGAATACCGGTCACATTCAGCGCCACAAGCGCAATAATCACGGTGCTCGCCGCAAAAATCACGGCGTTACCGCTCGTGCCGTTCGCCAGGGCAATCGACTGGACCTTCGGCATGCCGTTCAGCAGGTTCGTGCGGTAGCGGTTCAGAATGAACAGCGAATAGTCGATACCGACCGCCAGGCCGAGCATCAGGCCCAGGGTGTAGGCGGTAGAGCTCATCTGGATAACAGAAGACAGCGAGAGCGTGCCGAGCACACCCACCACCACGCCTACCAGAGACATCAGGATCGGCAGGCCTGCAGCCACGAGGGTGCCGAGCATAACCATCAGCACGATGAAGGCGATGACCATACCCGCCACCTCACCGGTGTGCGAGCCGCCGCCAAGCGCAGATTCGCTCAGGTTCGCGTCGAACTGGACAGTTGCCCCGTGCAGGTTCGCCGACTCGAGATCGGACATAACCTTCTGCAATTCAGCGGAAGGCACCTCGTAAATCTTCTTCTTAAACGAGACAGTCGCAATCGCCGTGGACTGATCCTCAGAGACCATACGGTAGCCGGAGGTAAAGTCGTAGAGCTTCTGCTGACGCTCAAGCTGCTCACGCTGTGCCGGTAACTCACTCTCGGTCTTCTGCAGCTGGTTGCGCTGCTCGTCCAACTTCTTCTTGCCCTCAGCCAGCTCATCCTTCTTGGAGGCGATTTCTGCGCGACCCGCGTCAACCTGCTTCTGGCTCTCGATCAAGGTATCGTGCTGCTGATTGAGTGCGTTCTGCTGCTCGGTCAGCTGCGCCTGCTGGGCATTGAGCTGCTCCATCATGGCGGCGGGTGAGCCTGCCGCCTCCGCCTGGGCATAGCCCTCCTTCAGCTGTACCTGGGCGTCATCGAGCTGATTCTGCGCCTCATCCAGTTGCTTTCGGCCCGCGGTAATCTGCGCCTGGGAGTCGTCGAGCTTCTTCTCGTTGTCAGCAATCTGCTTGGTGCCGTCTTCAATCTGAGAGGCGGCGGCGTTCAGCTGCTTTTTGCCGTCCTCAATCTGGGCGGGTGCAGCACCAAGCTTGGTGTGTGCCTCGTCGAGCTGGGTTTTCGCTTCGGCAAGCTTGGAGGTGGTGGTGAACGGGTCGGTGACCGCGTCCACGGCGGGCACCTCGGTGGTGAGCTTGTTCAGCGCGGTAGAGAATGCCTGCTTCTGTTCTTCGGTGAGGGCGGTGCCGTCGCCGGTGGTGATAATGATCTGGCCGGAGCCGCGGTTGGCGCTCGGGAAGCGCTGTGCGAGCTCGTCGGAGAGCTGCTGGGTCTGCGTTCCGGGCATGGTGAAGGTGTTGCTGAGCTTGCCGTGGAACGCGGTGTAGGCACCCGCTACACCGGCAATGATGAGTACCCAGGCAAGGATGACAGCCCAGGCACGGCGGGCGGCGGCTTCACCGATGCGGTAGAGCCATGTAGCCATGAATTATTCCTTTGAAGTTGAGTGAGTGAAGAGTTTGGTGCGTTGGGTGCGTGTGAATACGGTGGTTGCCCTGTACTGCGATTGCTGTGCCCTGTTTTTGGGCAAAAAACACCCCGCTTCGGGCACCTGCAGGTGAGGTGCCCGAAGCGAGAGTTTTTGAGCGTGAACGCTTTGGGGCTTAGCTTGCGAATTCGCCCTGGACCAGACGGCCCAGGTAGTCGAGTGCCTCGAGTACGCACTGGCGCATCGCTTCGATGGCGAGTGCTTCGGGGTGGGTGCCTTCGGGGGCTTCCGCTGCGACCTTGGCGGTTACTTCTTCGGCGCGGGTGAGGTAGTAGTAGACGCCTTCACCGATGGTTTCGGAGAGGTTGGAGGCGAAGACTGCCACGCGCAGGTAGGGCAGGTCGGGGTATGCCTCGAGGTACTGTTCGAGGAAGATGTCGTAGGTGCGCTCGAGGATGACATGCGAGTATTCCTCGAACTTTGCGGGGCTGTCCATTTCGAGGGCGTAGAGCAGGTGTGCGAAGGGTGCGATGTACTCTTCGAGGGTGTTGCTCATGAAGACGTTGCGGGCGATGGAGAGCATTTCGGCTTCCATGCTTGCGTTTTCGCCGGAGATGCTGAAGTCGCATTCTTCGAAGATGCGGTTGAAGTACTGGTTCATGCGGGTGACCAGCACGTCGTCTACGGAGGCGAAGTGGTTGAAGATGGTGCGGCGGGAGACGCCGGCGCGTTCTGCGAGTGCTTCTGCGTTGAGGGCGCCGTAGCCGCCCTCGAGGATGAGGGATTCTGCTGCCTCAACGATTGCGATGCGGTTCTCTGCCTTGCGGGCGGAACGCTTGTCCGTGATGTTTGCGGGGGATTCAACAAGATTAGCCATGCTTTTTACAATACGCGCAATGTTTCACCGGGAGTAACTATTTGGGGGTTAGATTCACCACATATTTGCACTCAAGGCAATAAACTTGAAGTGCAGATTTAATCTTTACTCAACAAGCAATTTAGTGTTTTAGCACGTCAGGGCGCTATAACACCCCAAAAACGCGCACCAAGGGGCGGGGTATGCACAACACACCCCACCCCCTCGAGCACTCACCCGGCTACCCGCTCAGCGAGCCGCTCAGCAAGCCACCGAGCAGGCGCATTAGGCGCGCGCCGCCTCCAAAGGCAGACGCACCGTAAAGACCGTATGCCCAGGCTGACTCTGCACCTGAATCGAACCGCCGTGCGCCTGCACAATCGCCTGCACAATCGCCAACCCCAGACCGGTGGTTCCAACCGAACCGGAGCGTGCCTTATCGGCACGGGTGAAGCGGTCAAAAATCTTCGGCAAAAAGTCAGGGGCAATGCCCGGGCCATTATCGGTCACAGTCACTACAGCTTCACGGCGTACAGTATCCACGGCCAGGCCCGCAGTCACGCGCGTACCCTCATCGGTGTGCTTGCGGGCATTCGAGAGCAGGTTCAAGATGACACGCTGAATCTGGGATCGATCCGCCACGACCTCAACCGGCTCGTCGGGTAGGTTCAGGTGCCATTCGTGGGTGCGCGCGGCAGCCTGCATGTCGGAGGTACATTCAAGCACCAGCTCAGTCAGATCGACGAGCTCAAATTTGGGTTCACGGCCTTCATCCAGGCGAGCGAGGGTCAGCAGGTCCTCCACGAGGCGTGACATGCGTTCGGTCTGCGAGTCGATACGCGCCAGGGAGGATTGACCGGATTCACTGAGCGGCTCGGTCCAGCGGAGCATGTCGGAGTACCCCTTAATGGCGGCAAGGGGCGTGCGCAGCTCGTGGGAGGCATCCGCGATGAAGGCGCGAATCTGGTGTTCGGTACGTTCGCGCACCTCGAGGGCGGAGTTCACGTTATCCAGCAGCTGATTGAGGGCGTAGCCCACGGCACCCACTTCGGTGCGCGGATCGGAATCACGCGGATCCACTCGCACCGCCGAGGAGATGGTGTGCTCTTCCAGGTCCAGGTGCGCAACATCGGTTGCCACCGCGGAGACTCGCTCCAGAGGCTTCATGGTGCCGCGAATAATGTAGGAGCCCGCCACGCCGGCACCAACCATCACGGCGATGGAACCGAGGGCTACCACAATCACGAAGATGGTGAGGGTCTGCTGTACGTTGGCGAGCGGAATACCAACCACCTGGGCATCGGCGCTGCTATTAGCCTTCGGGGTGATTTTGATGAGGTACAGGCCGGATTCCAGCTTGACCTCTCGGACTTCTTCCCTAGTGGCATTCAGTGCCATGGTTCCGAGGGTTACCTGGTCGTTGGCGGAAAGGGTTTGTACGGTGCCCTCCTTGGTGAGCTTGCTTGCGATTTCTACGGCACCTTCGGATTCCACGCAGGTGATGATAGTTCCGGACGCCTGACCGGGCGCAAAGAGGGAGCTGCTCTTCTGCAGGTCGCTGCAGTCCACTTCTTCTCGCTTGCCGTCTCGGGAGGTCGGCTGCACTACGCGGTGGCTGGTTTCTTTGAGGTCGCTTTGTGCCTGCTGGTAGAGGGAGTTCTGCAGGGTCACGTAGGTGGACAGGCCAATGATGAGGCATGCAATGCCGAGGGCTGTCACGAGGATGGCGATAAGGCGCGAACGCAGGTGGGGTACGTACCCGAGTTCTTCGGGGGATGCCTCGGGATTCCTCATGCTCTTCCAGGCGGCGCGTAGGCGCACGAAGAAGTTCCCCGGCGAGGGCGCGGCGCCGTCTCGTGCGGGGGTACCTGCACGCAGGGGGCGGGTTGCTTCGTTATCCGGGGAGGCGGGTTCACCTGGTGAGTAGGAGCCCACGAGCATCCTTTCTTTCTATATTCGAAATACGGAATATAACTGATATGGCGCGGTATAACCGGGTGTTATACCGCGCCATATGAAGAGCAGAGAATAAAACTATACGGCGGGACGCAGCACGTAACCGGCACCGCGCACGGTGTGAATCATCGGTTCGCGACCCACGTCAATCTTCTTACGCAGATAGGAGATGTACAGCTCCACAATATTTGCCTGACCGCCAAAATCGTAGTTCCAGACGTTATCAAGAATCTGACTCTTGGAGACCACGCGCTTCGCGTTCTCCATGAGGTAGCGCAGCAGGTCGAACTGGGTTGCGGTGAGGTTGATCTGCTCGCCGCCGCGGGTCACCTCGCGGGTGTCCTGGTTCAGTACCAGGTCGCCAACGACCAACTCAGCATCGTCAATGGCGGCAACACCGGAGCGCTGCACCAGGCGGTGCAAACGAATCATGACCTCTTCCATAGAGAAGGGCTTAGTCACGTAGTCATCAGCGCCTGCGGCAAGGCCCTCGATACGGTTATCAACCGAATCCTTAGCGGTCAGGAAGAGGCAGGGAACCTCGGGGTAGAACTTACGGATACGGGAGAGCAGCTCCAGGCCGTCAAAGCCAGGCATCATAATATCCAGCACGAGCACGTCGGGGCGCCAATCGCGGGCAATCGCGAGCGCGGAGGGGCCGTCGCCGGCGGACTGCACATCCCAGCCGATCATTTTCAGACCCATGCTGACGAGTTCTTTGAGCATTTCCTCATCGTCAACGACGAGGGCGCGGATGGGGCTACCGTCCGGGTGCTCTAGCACGGGAAGGTTCTTTGCGATTTCGGTTGCTTTGCTGCTCATGTGGTTAAGAGTATCGCGATTTAGGGTTCGCGGTGAGGCGGGAGCCGGTTTTCAGCCGCAAACTTATGGAATGCTTGCCCGCGTCACAGCTGGGGCACAGTTTCGCGCCGCCCATTATCCCAACCACGCGCGTTACCCCTTCTATACGGGTTCAATCTTTCGGTAAAATTTGTAGTAGCTTAGGTGATGCTCAATCGCCTTTTATCGTTTCAGTGTGCCACCCCGACACAGGCGCCCCGACACCCGCAGAGGAGGACACATGCGCATTAGCCGTATTTATAACAATAATGTTGTCCTCACGGTGGATCATTACGGCAAGGAGTCCGTGATGATTGGTCGCGGCATTGCTTTTGGTAAGCGTAAGGGTCAGCTGATTGACCCGTCTGCGGTGGAGCAGACGTTTGTGCCGGAGCAGGGCATGTCGGGTGAGCGCTTGAGCATGACCCTGTCTGAGATTCCGGCGGAGATTCTGTCGATTGCCACACTTTTGGAGTCGAAGGTGCGCGCCGAGGGTGCACTGGAGCTGTCGAACTCGTTTATTCTTCCGCTGGCTGATCACCTGCACTATGCGGTGGTTCGTGCGCGTGACGGGGTGCGGGTGCAGTATCCGCTCGCCCCGGAGGTGACTGTCCTCTACCCGCGCGAGGTGGAGTACGGCCGCACGGTTTTGGAAATGGTTCGCGAGCGCCTGCAGGTTGAACTGGACCCGAACGAGGCTATCCCCCTGGCGTTGCACCTGGTCAACGCGCAATTTGCGACGGCGGATATGTCTCAGGCATTCCGCATGACCGAGGTTTTCGCGCAGGTTTTTGAAATTATTGAGGCAAGCTACGAGCGGAAGATCGACCCGGATTCGATGAGTGCGGCACGTTTTGTGACGCACCTGCGGTACCTGTTTGTGCGGGCGAGCCGCGCCTCCGCGAATCGCGCGGAGGATGCAGATGAGGTGTCGCAGCCGAGTTTGTTGGCGGCTCTTCGTGAGGATGCACCGCGTGCCTACGCGTGTGCGCAGAAGGTTTTGTTGGTACTGCAGATGCAGCTGAAGCAGAGCCTGACTCGTGATGAGTTGACGTATTTGACGATTCATATTGCGCGTCTGGCGCGGGATATGTGGGGCATTAACGCGTAGCGCATGTTCGATAGAAAGCGACCGGGAGGGTTCCCGGTCGCTTTTTCTATGCCGCGAAATCTGCGCCCCAGAATCCCGGTGAGGGGTTCGGGTGGCGGAATCTGGGAGTGAGGATTCCTGAGGGGTGCTGCCAGGCGGAACGTGGCCGTTAAAGGTGGGTTGCTATTTATATATACAACCTGTCACTAAATTGTCGTTTTCCTGGGTTTTTCTTCGCGCATTAGCGCGTCGATTTAAATTTTGAAATGACGGTTTATAACGGCGTATTCCAGAAATACCATTCTGTGGACAGACCGCAGGGAAATGTGGGTTTTTTATAAATCCCACATCTTTTGACTCGCATACCCATTTTTTGTTCGGTATTTTCTTTGTAAATCATTTTCTTGCATCATCGCAGTCAAAATATCCTGCAACAAGCACGTCGTCAGCCCGCGTACAAGATGCCGTCATTCCTGAAATTCCGCAAAAATAACGCATTGCCCTCCGTGTCGACAACCTTTTTTCAGTGTTCTGTTTAAATTTTTTACACCCTGGCAATAAATACGTGTTTTGACATCAAAAACCCATATTCCAACACTTGAAAAAATGTCATAGGAACCTAAAGTGTGCAAAGTCAGATAAAACCCACAAAACACAAAAACAACGTGTTACTATCTGAGAATTATGAGGCCCTTCACGGGGCCACTACACACCATGTCACGAACACGAGAGGACCACTATGGTCACTATCATTGTGGCGGCACACGGCGAGTCGGCTCCGGCTCTGCTGAAGACCGCCGGCATGATCCTCGGTAACTTCGAAAACGTCCACCCGGTCACGTTCCTGCCGGGTCAGGGCCCCGAAGATCTCGTCGAAGAGTACACCCGCATCGTTGAGGCGTCTGAAGCAGAAGAAACCCTGCTGCTGGTCGACCTCTTCGGCGGTAGCCCCTACAACGCCGGTGCGCAGTTCGCAGCCACCCGCGAGGGCGTCGACGTCGTCTCCGGTGTCAACGTACCGATGCTTATTGAGGTCATCTCCGGCGCAGGCCGTAAGAACGCAACCCTCAAGTCCCTGGTCGCTAAGGCGCACAAGGCTGGCACTAAGGGTATTCGCTCCTTCCAGGAGGCGAACCAGCCCGCAGCCGCCAAGCCCGCCGAAGCGAAGCCCGCAGAGACCAAGGCGGTCGAGGTTCCGGCTGCTCAGCAGGTTCCCGGCGGCACCATGGACGCTATCTTCACCCGCATCGACTCCCGCCTGATTCACGGTCAGGTGGCAGGCACCTGGGTTCCGCATATCGCACCGCAGACCTTCATCGCGGCATCCGATAATGCGGCACACGATCAGCTGCGCAAGTCCCTGCTGCTGCAGGTCGCGCCGACCAGCGTGAAGACCAATGTCCTGGACATCGCTAAGGCTGGCCGCGTGTACAACAACCCCAAGTACACCGGTATGAAGACCATGTTCGTCGTAGAATCCCCCGTTGACGTGGTGCGACTGCTCGACGAAGGCGTCAAGATCAACGAAGTGAACGTTGGTGGCGTCACCTTCAAGACCGGCATGGTTCAGCTCTCGGACGCAGTGTACGCCTCCGAGGAGCACCTGGAAGCCTACCGCGAACTCATTAAGCGCGGTGTGAAGCTGACGGTGCAGCAGCTGCCCAACCACTCCCCGGTTGATTTGGAAAAGATCCTCAAGCAGAAAGGCCTGGACGCATGAGCGCCCTGACGTTTATTCTCGTTGTTCTCGTGGCGTTCATTGCGGGCGTCGCATCCGTGGTGGACGAGCGTCAGTTCCACCGCCCCCTGGTCGCTTGTACCCTGATGGGTTTTGCGCTGGGTGACCCGACTACCGGCATTATGCTCGGTGGCGCACTGGAGCTCATCGCACTGGGCTGGATGAACGTCGGTGCGGCTATGGCTCCCGACTCGGCTCTGGCATCCACCATCTCCGCTGTTGTTGTGATTCAGGGTCACCAGGACATCACCACCGGTATTGCTATTGCTGTGCCGCTGGCTGCGGCAGGTCAGGTTCTGACCATTTTCGTTCGTACCATTACGGTGTTCTTCCAGCATCAGGCTGATAATTTCGCGAAGACCGCGAACTTCCGCGGTATTGAGTTGATGCACATTAGCGGTATGGCTCTGCAGGGTCTGCGCGTGGCTATCCCGACCGCTATTGTGGCGCTGATTAGCTCCGACGAGCTGACCCGCCTGCTGAACATGATTCCTGCCGAGGTGACCACCGGCCTGCGCATCGCCGGCGGCATGATCACCGTGGTCGGTTTCGCAATGGTCATCAACATGATGCGTTCGAAGGCCCTCATGCCCTTCTTCTTCCTCGGCTTCATCGCCGCCGCCGCTATCCCGGCAACCCAGTCGATTGTGCCGCTACCCGGCGGAAGCTCAAAGGACGTCCTCGTGGCACTGTCCACCCCGGCACAGTTCAACCTGGTTGCTATCGGCCTGGTCGGCGCCTGCCTGGGCCTGCTGTACACGCAGCTGAACCCGCTCTTCCATAAGAGCGAGGCACCCGCCGTAGCACCGGCAACCGCAGCAAACGACCTCGATAACGAGCTCGAGTAAGGAGCATCATCATGACTGAGAACAAGAACGTCGAGCTCGTTGAAGTTCCCGAGCTCACCCAGCGCGATAAGGTCGAAACCTACTTCCGTTCCACTTTCCTGCTCGGTTCGTTCAACTTTGAGCGTATGCAGTCCATCGGTTTCGCGGTTTCTATGATTCCGGCGATTAAGCGCTTCTACACCAAGAAAGAAGACCAGGCGGAGGCGCTGACCCGCCACCTGGAGTTCTTCAACACCCAGCCGTGGGTTGCATCCTCGATTATGGGCGTGACCGCTGCGATGGAGCGTGAGAAGGCAGCCGGTAAGGACATTGACGAAGCCGCCATCACCAACGTTAAGGTGGGCCTGATGGGCCCACTGGCCGGCGTGGGCGACCCGATTTTCTGGGGTACCGCACGTATCGTGCTGGCGGCTCTGGGCGCATCCCTGGCGGTGACCGGCAATATTCTGGGCCCGCTGCTGTTCTTCTTCGGCATGACCGCAATTCGTTGGGCAACCCGCTGGTACGGCTTCAAGTACGGCTACGAGAAGGGCACCCAGATTGTGACCGAGGCGGGCGGCAACACCCTGCAGAAGATTACTCAGGGCGCCTCCGTGATGGGCCTGTTCGTGATGGGTGCTCTGGTGTACCGCTGGACGAGCGTGAACATTCCGTTGCCACTGACTAGCTACACAAACCAGGCGGGCGAGACGGTAAATGTGACCGTCCAGTCCGTGCTGAACGATCTGCTGCCGGGCCTGGCCTCGCTGGGTCTGTGCTTCCTGTGCATGTGGCTTCTGAAGAAGAAGATTAACGCCATCTGGTTGATTTTCGCCCTCTTTGGCGTGGGCATCCTCGGTTCCTACCTGGGATTCCTGGCTCTCTAAAAATATGAGGAATGAGCCCTTTCACCCTTCAGTGAAGGCGTGAGATTCAGGGGCTATATCTCAAGTGGTGGGGGTGCGGTCGGTACACTTAAAAGTACCGGCGGCACCCCCGTTTTTTATGGGTTGCGGCGCACAATTCGCGGCAATGCAGCCCTCCCGCGAAGGAGTTTCTATGACCAAATTGATGGCTTTCGATCTTGACGGCACAATCCTGTTTAACCGTGCCGTGGAGCCTGCCACTGAGCAGGCGATTGCCCGCTGGCAGGCGGAGGGTAACCTGGCGGTCTCGTGCACGGGCAAGAGCATTTTTGCCACGCAACTGGCGTTGAACCCGACCGCCATCCGTTTTGATTACCACGTGCTGTACACGGGTGCGGTGATTACTGACCGGCAGTACCGGGTGATTTACCATCAGCCTCTTCCGGTGAGTGTTGTGCAAGCGTGCTACGAGCATTTCAGCACCGTGGACGGCGTGGCTCTGTTCGCGACGACTCTGGATAACGATTACAGCCTCTGCGACCGGGTGGGCTCCTCGACGAATATCCTGCCGGAGTTCACTCCCCTGCCGGCTGACGACCTGCAGAACCACGAGTACGTGGGTGTGCCCCTGTGGATTCCGGATGCTCAGGTTCGCGAGGCGGCGTACACCTGGATTCTGGAGCGTTTTGGTGATTCGGTGGACTGCCACAAGAACCAGGATTTCCTGGATATTGTGCCGCCCGCCTGCACAAAGGGCACCGGTCTGCAGCATCTGGTGGAGTACCTGCAGTCGGAGCATCCGGGTAGCTCCTATGAGGTGCATACGATTGGAGATTCGTGGAACGATATCGACATGCACCGCTACGCTGACCGTTCGGCGTCGTTCTGCTACTCCCCCGATGAGGTTAAGGCTGTCACCACCGATTGTGTGGATAAGGCGTACGAGTTTATTGAGGCTTCCCTGTAGAAGCTGCCGAGGTGGCGTTTAGGTGCGGCGAGCGCCCGTCTGCCAGCCGCTTCCGCGTACTCGCCGCCTACTCCCCCGTTTCACGTGAAACACCCGCTTTCCCGTTACTCCCCGTGTACCCCCGTGAGGTTTCTATGTGCCCTTCCGCTTCTCAGCCCCGTAAGAACCAGCCCGGCAAGGATCAATTTCCCAAGAGCCAGTCCCAGAAGAGCCAGCAGGCCGAGCCTGCTCAGTCCTACGACCCGTCCAGCTTCTCTGACACCTTCCGCGCTATGGCGCGTGAATCACTCGTGAAGAACCAGAAGAACCAACCGGACTCCCCCATCGTCTCGATTTCTCCGGTGCTGATTGTTTTGGGTGCCATTGCGGCGGCACTGTACGGGCTGTGGCAGAGCTGGGCGTGCCTCATTCCGCTGATGCTGATTCTGGTGCTCATGTGGATCCGCTACACGATGCAGCGTCAGGCGCTCAACGATTTCGCCGAGCTGGAGGCGGCACGCACCGCATGGAAGAAAACCCGCGACCGCCAGTACCTGGAGCTGATGGCGGCGCAGTCGGCGCGCATCCTGGATGAGAATAAGGCGCTGACCAAGCAGGCTCGCGCGCATGTGCAGGAGTACGCGGATTTCGCGGCGCAGAAGCTAGGTACTCAGCGCTAAAGACCCCGCTCGTTCGCCCCTACGCCCAAAAACAAAAGTATTCGACGAGAGTTAGTCGAGGTGAGCGTTCAGGCACAGCAAAAGACCGTAACCACTCCCCCATACGGGAGCGGTTACGGTCTTTTATTCACGTCAGATACCCTCTGCGGGGGTCTTTTACGTCTTAGGGGGTTTACACCCTAGTTGGTCTTCTGCGCGGGTGCTTCAACGGGCTCTTCTGCGGCTTCCTCGGCGACTTCCTCGACGGACTCCGCAGATCCTTCGTCTGCGCTGTCAGTAGCCGGAGCCTCGTCCAATCGCTGCACTACAGCGGGGCGGTCATCAAAGCCGCGGCGGGTGCCTCGGGCAGCCTTCGCCTCCATGGTGTACAGCTGCTCGCGATTCGTCAGCACCACCAGGGTCATGGCGTTCAGGCAGACACCCACAATGCACAGAATCCAGCCGATCAGCATGAACCGACCACCGGAAAGCACCGCGCCGGAAAGCATCAGGGCAACAGAAACCAGGTACGCCGGGGAAAGCAAAAACTTCGTATTCACTACCGACCTACCTAGCGTGCGTTGGAGCGGGGCTTGGGGGTACGACCCGAACGGGGACGCGAGGGCAGAACGCTCATACGGCCGGGGGCACGATCAACAATCGGCTGAGATTCGGTGGGCTCTTCCTCGCGGACCTCTGCAGTTTCAGCGGGCGCGGTCGCCTCAACGGTCTCAGCTGCCTCAGCGGGAGCTACTTCCTGATCAACCTGCGCCGCAGCATCGTGCTCAACTGCCTCATGCTCAGCGGCTTCTCGTTCTTCGCGGCGGTGCTCTGCGCGCTCGCGGATACGGTTCTCCACGGAGGATTCGAAACCGTCCAGGTTGGTCACCAGTGCGGGGGTCGGGTCACCCTTCGCCTTACCCACGGACAGCACAAAGGCGAGGACGTTCAGGCCCAACGCAAGGATGAGAAGGATCCAGCCGAGCCACAGGAGCCAGGGGTTGGAGGTTCCAATCAAGAGCGCGCCGCAAAAAATTACGCAGAGGGAGGTCAGGTACGCAGGCGAGAGAGTCTTGAAATCCATGTCTACTTTCAAAGTGTTCGTGAGTTTGAGAGAGCTAACGTTCGGTTCTCATTTTAGGTGATAGTTGAGGCTTAATCTGCTTCTGCCCCTGTCTATCGCCTGTGAGCTAAAGACCAACGGGCTTATCTCGGTGGCGTAGGCAGGGGCAGAAACGTCACGTTCATGCGCGCAGTGCAGGTACCGGCTAGGACATGGGGGTTACCTCGTTGGTGACCAGGGGCGAGGCGGGCGCGTTTTCCACCACGGGGATTGCGCGGGTGCTCAGGGTGCCCTGGTGCTTCTTCCAGAGGTTGTAGCGTTCCATGGCGACCGCGCCGGCGGTCATGGCAGGAAGAATGAACATGCCGGAGGAGCGGATGCTTTCTGCCTGCGCCAGGATGTCCAGCTTACGCACCACGCGGGTCACGTCGTGGGAGTCGTAGCGGTCCTGAGCAGAAATAACCTCGTTCTGCGCGGCGACGAGGGCGGCATCGCGCAGGCGCACGAAGTCGTTCCTCTTGTCCTTAAGCTTCTCCATGTGCTGCTTGTATTCTTCGGGCAGTGCCTCGCTGATTTCGTCTCGGCGGGTAATGGCGGAGCACATTTCCTTCACGCGAGCGTAGGTTTCCGGGTCGGTGGTTGCCTTCGCTTCAGCCTGTAGCGCTTCAAGGGCGGCGTCCTGCGCAATCTTGAGTAGTTCGGGTACGGCGGTTTCTTCTTCATGGTTAGCCTGCACGCCAAGGACCTTCACGAGCAGGGGCAGGGTCAGGCCGGGCAGCACGAGGGTGAAGAAGAGTACGGAGAGCATCATGACGATGGCGTCCTGGCGTACCTGTTCGGTGCCGTTGACCACGGGGATGGACAGGGCAAGAATCAGGGTCACGAGGCCTCGCATGCCGGACCAGGTCATAACGATAACTTCAGCAAAGCTTTCGGGTGCACCCTCGTGGATGGGGTTCTTGCGTCCTGCCAGCCAGACGATGGTGAACCAGATGAGGCGCACCAGGATGGCGACCAGTGCGACCAGGGCACCGTCAGCGAAGAGGCTTGCGATACGGGAGGGGTCGGCGGTGGCGATGATACTACTTGCCTGCAGGCCGATGAGGCCGAAAGCGACACCGGTCATGAGCAGCTCAATAATCTGCCAGAAGGAGGTGGAGGAGAGGCGTTCTTCCGCTTCGAGTGCCGCCATGTATTTGGTGCTGGTGAACTGGATAGCGCCGATGACCACGGCAATAACGCCGGAGGCGTGCACGCTTTCAGCAGCGAGGTAGGCGCCGAAGGGGATCATGAGGGTCACGGCGTTGCTGGTGACCACGTCGTGGGCACGCTGGCGAACGTAGCCGCCAAGCCAGCCGAAGATATAACCAATAATGACCGCGAGGATCGAGCCGAGCACGAAGTCCTTGGCGACCGAGAGCGGCTCGATGTGGTGGCCGCTGGTCATGGAGTGGATTGCGGCGTGGAAGAGAACGATTGCGATAGCGTCGTTGAAGCTACCTTCGGTCTGCAGAGTACCGATGAGGCGGCGGGGGATGCCGACGGGCTCAGCGACTGCTTCCACGGCGACGGGGTCGGGCGGGGAGACGGCGGCACCGACGGCAAGGGCGACGGCGATGGTCATACCGGGGACCCACCACATGGCTGCGCCGGCAATTGCCAGGGCGGAGACGGTGGTGAGAAGGACCGAGTAGAGCAGTACGGATCTCCAGCGGCGGCGCAGGGTGCCCCAGGAGAATTTAACGCCGATGGCCCACAGTAGCGGCGGAAGGAAGATCGGCAGGATGATGTCGCTGTCGATAGTAAGATCCGGTCGGTTGGGGATGAAGAGCGCGGCGGTGCCGAGCAGGGTCATCATGACCGGCCAGGGGAGGTTGAGTCGATCACCGACGCTGACCATAAACACGGTCGCAATCAGGATGATGACAATAACGGAGAGGTAAAGCATTGGTCCGGTGTTGTTCCTTTCGCGCGGCTAGGGTTAGTCGGCTACGTCTTTCTACTCTACCGGAGGGGCTCATTCCGCTTTTCGGATATGGGGGTTCTGCAGCGTTTATTGTGGTGTTGTTTACCTCTAAGCCTAATGCTCTTTACGGAATATAGAGTTTTCCCCTGAATATCTCTGCTTTTCAGCAGGTTATTCAGGGGAAAATTCTATATTTGGAATATATCGATTGGGGTAGCTACCTCTAGCAGATTACTTAGAGCCGCATCCACCAGCACCGCAGCCACAACCGCCAGCGGGAGCTTCCTCGACAACCGGTTCAGGCTCGTCGTGGCCACCACAGCAGCCACCCTTTTCTTCCTTTGGTTCGTCGTGGCCGCCGCAGCAACCGCCACCACCGTGGGAGTGACCGTGAGCCTCAGCCGGAGCTTCAGCGGAGGAACCGCATCCGCCCGAGCCGCAACCGCAACCACCGGCGGAAGGTGCCGGCTCCTCGTGGCTACCGCAGCCACCCGAGCCACAGCCACAACCGCCACCGTCAACCGAACCGCAGGCGGAGCCGCGTGCGTCGCGGTGACCCATGAGGTCCACGCCGAGGTCGGAGAGGTAACGCAGGTAGCCTGCGAGGGCGTCGCGTCCACCGGTGCCGGAGATGACGATGCCGCCGTGACGCAGTGCTTTGAGTACCTCGTTGACCATGGGCCACTGCTCAATATCATCGGTAATGGTGATGGCGCTGACCACGTGCATTGCGAGGGAGGTCAGCGAGCGCAGGGACTGTTCGTAGCCTTCGGGCAGGTGGATGACCTTGGCGGGTGCTGCCAGACGCAGGATGGACAGCACGCGCATGAGCATCATGGGTACTGCATTTTCGGGCAGTAGTACGGTCACGCCGATGGCGGAGGATTCTGCAATACGTTCAATGCTTGCCGCGAGTTCTTCGGAGTCGATATCGCGGGAGATATCCAGTACTTCGTAGGAGTCCACGGCGATGGAGCGGGTGCCGAGGGCGTCGGCGAGTGCTTCATCTTCGGTGTGGATCGCAATCATGTTGCGGAATTCGTTGCGGCGCACGACGGAGGCTGCCTCGATAAGGGTGAAGTCCTGTCCGTCACCGTCCACGAGGAGGGTGTGGATTTCTTCGCGGTTGAGGCCTTCGCCTGCGGTGGCGCGCTCGATTAGTTCAGAAAATGCATTGCTCATACCGAATATTAAACACCTGATTTTGGGGCGTTCGCCCGCGAGGTTTACCTGTCTTGGCGGTTTTGGGCGGTTTAAGACGTGATTTTATGCCGAGAGCGTGGGCGGCTACCTATTCTGTGTGTGCTGAAGCGTTTTTGGTGGCAAAAGCGCTCATGAAACGCGAACCGTTCGCTCCGGGTGAGTGAGAATCAACATTGCTTTTTGGGTTTGTGCCGCGTATTTGTTGGGTTTTTGTTTGCCGCGGGGTGCATCTTGCTCAAGATATAGAGTTGAACACCCTAAAATGAAAGGGTGGTACTTTCCCGTGAAAAGATTCTAGATACCGCCTACGAGGTCTTGGCGACCTACGGTTTGGCGGACCTTTCCATGCGCCGACTCGCTCAGGAGCTTCACGTGGCTCCCGGCGCTCTGTACTACCACGTGAAGAATAAGCAGCAGCTTCTCATTCTGTTGGCGGATTACATTCTGGCTCGTGCCCCGAAGTCGATGTCTGAGGAGGCTGAGCCGAATCCGGAGGCTATTCGCGCTTCGATGATTCGCCGCGGTGATCTTCTGTTCTCCCTGCTCTACCCGATTCGTGAGTGCCCTGAGGTGGTGCGTTTGAGTTTGACTCTGCACCCGCGTGAGTTGAAGCCGGTGGTGGCTATGGCTCATGAGTTCCAGGCTCTTGGTTTGGGTCATGCGGAGGCGCTGCGTCGTGCTCGTTTGTTGACTCATATTGCGTTGAGCCTGGTGGAGGAGTATCAGACTCTGCCGCTGATTTCGCCTCAGGAGGCTGTGGCGAGCGGCGATGTTCCTCTGATTGAGAATGCGTTTAACCGTTACCGCCAGGATTTGCTCTCTGCCATTGACACGATGATGGTGGTGCAGGAGCCTTATACGCAGGATGCGTAATCGCTTAGCCCTTCTTTTGGTTTATTAGTTATGTATGGTGCCCCGTGCTCCCTTGTGGGGGTGCGGGGCTTTTGCGTGCGTTGGTGCTGGCTGCTCTGCCGCGCCCTGGTACCTGCTGCGCCCTGGTACTGGTGCGGTTTGGCGGTTGAGTCGATGTTCGCTGGTTTTCTGCTTTAGTCTAGATGTGACACGTGCTTGTACCCGGAGTGTATCGGGTGCGCGAAGGGTGTCGTTTATGTTTTAGTGCCCTGTTGGGCTTTATCAGAGGTGTTCCATGTCGATGACCGCTACCGCCCAGTGGGCGGCTCTTCCGGACCATAGCGCGGAGATTGCGCGTGTGCGTGAGGAGTTTATTACTGCGTATGGTTACGAGCCGGATGGTGTGTGGTCTGCGCCTGGGCGTCTGAATCTTTTGGGCGAGTACATTGATTTTTTGGGTGGCTCGTGCCTGCCGATGCCGTTGCCGTACCGCACCTATGTGGCGGGTGCGTTGCGTCGTGATGGTGTGTTGCGCGCGGCTTCTTTGCAGATGCCCGGCGACGAGCGCACGGTCGTGATTCGCGATATCCAGCCGGGTCATTTAAAGGGCTGGTTCACCTATGTGGCGGGTGTTGCGTGGGCGATGAATCAGGAGGGCGGCAGGGATATTATGCTGCCCGATGAGTTTGGTGCTGACCTGCTGATTAATTCTCGTGTTCCGGTGGGTGGCGGTTTGTCGTCTTCGGCGGCTTTGGAGTGTTCGACGGCGTTGGCGTTGTTGGAGCTCTCGTGTCCGGTGCGTGAGGAGTGCCCGCAGGCGGATGCTACCCCGGCTGATAGTGATGCTTTGCGTGCGCGTCTGGCTCAGGTGTGTATTACGGCTGAGAATAAGGTGGCTGGCGCGCATACGGGTGGCCTGGATCAGACGGCGTCGTTGCGTTCGTATCCGGAGCAGGCTCTGGTGATTGATTTCCGTGATTTTTCGATTGAGCCGGTTGCGGTGGATATTGCCCAGCATGGCCTGAGTTTTTTGGTGATCGATACGAACACTCCGCATGAGCTGACGGATGGCGGTTTTGCGGCTCGTCGTGCGGCGTCTGAGACGTGCGCTGACGCTTTGGGTCTGCGTTTTTTGCGTGATGCCCTACCGGAGGATTTGTCGTGTGCGGGTATGGATGCGCGTGCGGCAAAGGCGTGGCGTGCTGACTTGGTGGATTCTTCGGTGAATCGTGCCTTGGATGCTCTGGAGGATGCGGGTCGTCCGTGTTCGTTCCCGCGTGGTTGGGTGCGTCATGCGTTCCACGATATGACTCTGGTGGGTCGTGCGAGCTATTTGCTGCAACATGCTGATGAGCTGGGCTTTGCGGCGTTTGAGGAGGCGGGCCGCATTTTCACGGAGTCGTTTGTATCGATGCGTGATGAGTTGCGTGTTTCTCGCCCTGAGATTGATGATGCGGTGCAGGTGTGCCTGGATCGGGGCGCGTTGGGTGCCCGTATTGTGGGTGGTGGTTTTGGTGGCGCGGTGATGGCGCTGATTCCGACCTCTCAGCTGGAGGCTGCCGCGGATGCGGTGGCGACTGCGTATGCTGTGCGCGGCTATGCGGCGCCTCGTTTTTTGCCGATGGTTGCTGGTTTTGCGGCGTCTCATGATTGGGCTGCGGGCGCTGCTCCTACGGATATTCCGGTGTTGTAGGGTTGGGTGCTGAAGTCTGTCATAAATCAGCGGGGTGTCATAGGGGCGTTTTTTCGGGGTTTTGAACAATATTCATAGCTGGAAGTTTCCTGCGAGTTTCTGCAAATTTCCTCCGCTCATCCCCCGTAATAACGCGCTGATAAGCCATAATTTTTTGGTCATTGGTCAAAAGTGGCGCCACGTTTTCTGAGGGTGGTTTTTCTTGCCTTCGCGGGTATGTACACTTATCGACGGACGCAATCCGTGAGCTGTAAAGTTTCGATGCGCATAGTCCGGCATATGGATAGCATCTACACTGGGTTCTACCGTCACATACAAACCCAGCTTGCAGGTTTCGTCCACCAAAGCATCACACTCCAGTTTTCTGCCCGTCCGGGCAGACCCCTCACTTGAAGTGAGGCTTTAGAGCGCGAAAGCGCAGAAAGGAGGCCCCCATGGGCTTCGATATCAAGGGCACCGTTGAGCAGGGCCTCGACAAGGCTCAGGAAGTCATCAACGAGAAGGCTGGCAAGGAGGTCGTCACCGACGAGCACGTTGCCAAGGTTGAAGAGGTCGTGACCGAGAACGTCTCCAAGCTGACCGAGAAGTTCGGCAAGTAAGGCGACAGCCTCCTTTGGATTGGCGCCCTGCCTCGCTTCCTCATGGGGTAGGGCGCCATTTCCCTGGGTTTGCATCACAGGCTTTCACTCAACGGCTTTCACTCAACATCTCTCTCGAATAATGGGGCGTTCTGCCCCGCCTGGGTTCTTTCATTCACCGACTCACTCGGCATATTGCTCAGCTTCGGTTACCGCCTGGTAGCCTGTTTTCACTCTTCTTTTACTCTTACTCAGCACAAGTGCTCGCGCTTTCTCGCGAACTGTATACGCCCCGCATCATTGGTCCGGCAACCTTGGTGTGGGGCGTATGCCGTTAATGCGCGGGGGAAGGCTTCTGGGGCGCAGGGTGAAGGCTTCTGCGGGAGTGCTGTGCGGGTTGCCGGGGTGCGGCGCGGGCGTTCGCCCGATGAGGGCCTCTCCCCCGCACCTACGTACTCAGGCTATGCTTGATACATCAACTTATTGAGCTGCGCCCTCAGGCAGGTTTTAGCGCCTCCTGGAGACCGCGGAGCACCCTGTTTATGGAGGAACTATGTTTGAACGTCAGCAGTCCGATCAGCAGAAGGCACGCGAGGTCATGAAGGATGGCGGCGTCGTCATTTATTGGCGCCCCGGCTGCCCCTACTGCGAGGCTCTGGATTCTAAGCTGGGCGAGCTGGGCGACCACGCTACCTGGGTCAACATTTGGGAGGATCCGCAGGCTGAAGCGCACGTGAAGTCCCTCAACGACGGCAACGCAACCGTCCCCACCGTGGATACCGGCGACACCCACTTTGTGGTCGCTGACCTGGTGAGCCGCAACAAGGTGAAGAAGCTGATCCAGAACACTCTCGACGCTGGCGGCGAGGCTTAAGATGACTCGCCCGGCGCTGAACCGCGATACGACGGTCTGCATTTCCTTGTCTGGTCGCCCGTCGAATCACGGCATTAAGTTCCACAATTACCTGTACGAGAAGCACGGTCTGGATTACCTGTACAAGGCGATGACCACCACCGACATTGAGGGTGCTATCGCCGGCGTACGTGCTCTGGGTATTCGTGGCTGCTCGGTGTCTATGCCGTTTAAGCAGGCTGTTATCCCGCTGATGGACGATATGGACCACTCAGCTGCGGTTATTGGTGCGGTGAACACGATTGTGAACACTGACGGCTTCTTGAAGGCGTACAACACGGATGTGATTGCGGTGGCCTCCCTGCTGCGTTCGCATAATGTGGATCCGTCTCTGCCGTTCCTGCTGCGCGGTTCGGGCGGTATGGCTGCGGCTGTGGCTGGTGCGTTCTTTGATGCGGGCTTCTCGCAGGGCATGATTATTGCCCGTAACGAGGAGACCGGCCGCGCGCTGGCTGAGCGTTACGAGTACGCCTGGGCGCCGGAGGTGGGCAACCTGCGAGCGCCGATTCTGGTGAACGTGACCCCGATTGGCATGGCTGGCGGTGAGGAGAGCGAGGAGCTGTCCTACCCGCAGGAGGCTATTGCTGAGGCACAGGTGGTCTTTGACGTGGTGGCGATGCCCGTTGAGACTCCGCTGGTTCGTGCGGCTCGCGCGGCGGGTAAGGAAGTTATTCACGGCGGCGAGGTGATTGCTCTGCAGGCCGCTGAGCAGTTCCGCCTGTACACCGGCGTGGAGCTCACCCCCGAGGAGGTTGAGGAGGCGGAAGCTCAGGCGAACTAGGTTCGCACCCGCTGCTTCTTTGCCCCGTGAGGGGCTCGATACGTGAAAGTGCCCGGAAGGTTGATCCTTCCGGGCACTTTTTGTTCTATCCGGCGCTTCGCGCCGAAATTTTTTGTAATTACACACATCCTGGTACTTAAGGTTTTCCACATCTGTGGAGAAATCTGGGGAAAACTCTTACACCCGTGTAATTCACTCTGTGTAATTCGGTCATTCTAGCCTGTATCCACAGGTTTTTAACATGTACTCACACTCGTGGAATTACACGAATGTAGTTATACACAATGTGGAAAACTGCTGTGGATAACCCGACTCCGAGGCGGATTTCCGCGGGTTTCAGGCTCAATAGCGGCCCTTGAACCGCCGCTGCAGGCCCTGTTGCGGCGGCTCCGAAGATTCAGATGACTCGGGCTTCTTCACGAACGGAATAATCAGCAGGGTCGCGAGCGCGCCACTGACAAGACCGCCAAAGTGTCCCGCGTGGGAAATATTCGGGTGGAAGAGGCTCTGCACAACATCAATACCCATGAGCAGAATAAAGAGGCGTGCGGTGTCCTTCTGCTTCCGAAGAAGCAGAAGGACGAAGAACGCGCCGTAGAGACCGTACACACCGCCTGACGCACCCACGGCACCCCGGTAGTAGGAGAAGAGGTACACGCTGCAGCCGGCACCCACGGTAGCCGCCATATATACGAAGAGGAACTTCCACCGCCCCATCATGCGCTCGAGGGACACACCGAAGATGAAGAGGTAAATCATGTTCCACACCAGGTGCATCGGATCAGTTTGCGAGTGCACAAACCCGTGCGTGATGAGGCGGTAGTACTCGCCGTGGTGAACACGGGGACCAGACATCATGCCGAGGTTGTGCACCCAACGGAATGGAATAATCTGTTGCAGACCGTACACCACGACGTTAATCAGAATGAGCGTGTACGTAATATGCCAGTGACGGGCGATGAAGGAACGCTTCGGGCTCGAGGCGCCTCCATTGAGGTCACGGTAGCAGTCGGGGCAGACCATGCCCACATCCAGCGCCACCTGGCATTCGCCGCAGACGGTGCGGTTGCAGCGCCCACACTGGGCGTAGCTAACGCGGTCGGGGTGGTTGACGCAGACCGTGGGGCTCTGCCCGTAGCCTGCGTAGTTGGGAAAGTTCTCCACTGACCCTCCAAGGGTTGTGTGCCGGATTTTCCGAAGATTTTTCACGTATTTTCAGGCTTAGTACCTGCCGTTTTGCCATTGCTGCGGGCTCTGCTGCTGAGGAGGCTCGGGCTTATCCACAAGCGGGACAAACAGCAGTGTCAACAGCACACCACCGACAAAACCACCCGCATGGCATGCGTGGGAGATATTCGAGGGGGTCAGAATGCTATAGATGATGTTCGGGGCAGTAATCATGACGAACACTCGTGCGGTGTCCTTCTGCTTCCTGATGATTAGCAGGGTCAAGAAAGAGCCCATGAGGCCGAATAGACCACCGGAGGCACCCACCACGCTGGTGTCAGACGCCAGCACGTACACGCCGAGGGCGCCGAAGACGATAGAGCCCAGGTACACGAGGAGGAACTTCCAGCGCCCCATCATGCGTTCGAGGGACACACCGTAGATGAAGAGGTTAATCATGTTCCACACCAGGTGCATCGGGTCGTTCTGCATGTGCAGAAAACCGTAGCTGATGATGCGGTAGTACTCGCCATGCTGGACGTAGGGCCACCAGATGTTGCCGTGCCTAACCACCCATTCATTGGGAATGATCTGCTGCAGACCGTACATCGCGACGTTAATCAGAATGAGCGTGTACGTAATGTGCCAGTGGCGCGCCAGGAATGAGCCCTGTGCTTTCGAACCTTGCGCCTTCGAGCTGCCGCCCGTGAGGTCGCGGTAGCAGTCGGGGCAGACCATGCCCACATCCAGCGCCACCTGGCATTCGCCGCAGACGGTGCGGTTGCAGCGCTTGCACTGGGCGTAGCTAACGCGGTTGGGGTGGTTGACGCAGACGGTTGGGGTCTGCCCGTAGCCTGCGTAGTTGGGAAAGTTCTCCACTGAACCTCCAGGGGTTGTGTACCGGATCAACCGGGGTGGTGTGCGGGGGATGGCGCGCGCGGGCATATAAGCGCAGGGACCCACCGGAAGAATCCTGGCGGGCCCCTGAACTATACGTGTTTTCTCAACACCTTCAGCAGAATGCTCGTATGAGCCTTCCGATGGGGTTTATTAGAGCTTTTCGATGTCGATCGAGGAGATGACAACGTCCTTGACCGGGCGGTCCTGGAAGCCGGTCTCAACGCCCTCAATAGCGTCAACAACCTTCTTGGATGCCTCGTCGGTAACCTCACCGAAGATGGTGTGGCGGCCGTTCAGCCAAGGGGTCTCAACGGTGGTGATGAAGAACTGAGAACCGTTGGTGCCGGGGCCTGCGTTAGCCATTGCCAGCAGGTAGGGCTTGGAGAAGGAGAGCTCGGGGTGAATCTCGTCCTTGAACTGGTAGCCGGGGCCACCAACGCCCATGCCCAGGGGGTCACCACCCTGAATCATGAAGTCCTTGATGATGCGGTGGAACACGACGTCCTTGTACAGGGGGGTGTTCATGATTTCACCGGTGCGGGGGTGCTTCCACTGACGGGAGCCGTCAGCGAGGCCGATGAAGTTCTCAACAGTCAGCGGTGCGTGGTTGCCGAAGAGCTCGACGACGATGTCACCGTAGTTAGTGTGGATAGTTGCCTTAGCAGTTGCATTAGTCATGGCTCTATTGTGGCACGGGGCGGCGCTCATTCGCCATCTAACATGTTTTTTCGCCCCGGGCGCACCGTTGGGCGGGCTTTTTGGGCGGGAATTGAATATCCTGAGAGGTGAACACTACGCGCGCGGCGGCGTTTTCTGGCTGCTGGCGCATTTCAACCGATGGAGGTCACCCCATGTTCTGCTGCAAGAAGCGTAAGGCACGCAAGGCTGCTAAGGCTCAGACTATTGTCTCTTCTCTGGCTGCTGTTGAGTCCGCGCTGGAAGGCAAGACCGCTGAGATGTTCGCTGAGAAGCTGACCGGCAACAAGAAGGCCCTGAAGAAGGCTCGTAAGGCTACCGCAAAGACTGTTCGTGCCGCTGAGAAGGAACTGGCTCGTATTGAGCGTAACGGCGGCAAGCGCCCCCGTAAGGGCCTGGCGTTCCTGGGTCTGCTGGTTGCTCTGGGTGTTGCAGGCGCCGCAGCCTACAACGCAGCTCGCCCCGTGGAGGACCCCTGGAAGAACGCATAAGCGTTCCCGTATCTTCTTCTTCTCTCAGGGGATCTAAGATAGCTTTCTGAGGCGCCGCTAGCGGCGCGAGGGAGCGCTTTATGAAAGATAGCCGCCCGCTAGAGTTTTACTCTGACGGGCGGCTATTGTTTGTTCTTTATGGGGGGAGGAAAGGGGAGAGAGGAGGCGCTACAGATGCTACAGGTAGAGCGCTGAATCTCCCCGTGCATATACCCCGGGGTGCCCCCTGCGGTAGTTCCCTGACATGCCCGGATATACCCTGACGTACCCGGATATACAAAGAACCCCATGTCTTTCGACATGGGGTTCTCGGTTCAAAAATAAACCGGCGATGACCTACTCTCCCACACCCACAAAAGTGCAGTACCATCGGCGCGAAGAGTCTTAGCTTCTGGGTTCGGAATGGAACCAGGCGTTTCCCTCTTGCTATAATCACCGGAAAGTGGAGGCGAGGGGACTCGAACCCCTAACCCTCTGCTTGCAAAGCAGATGCGCTACCAATTGCGCCACGCCCCCGTGGTGCTCTACTAGTCTATAACACCTTTTGCGGCTTCACCAAATCCTCATGCATATTTTTTTAGTTAGACCCATCACATTACTGATGGGTTTAGGTAATCACCTCACCCGGCACTGTCGCCTCCCGCTTCGTCAGAGCCTGCAGGGGGACGCTAACCTCCTGCAGATATTTACGAATCGCGGTACGTTGCGCCTCCTTCGCGGACTCCTCCTTCGACTCCGGTCCCTTGAAGCCCAGCTTGAAAGCATCCCACTGGCTCGCTGAGGGGTACTTTTCACGGGCATTCCACACCAGCGAGAACGATGCCAGGGTATTCAGCTCCTTCCTCGTGGCGGCCTTCGATAGCACATCAGCCACCGTTGCCACACGCGAAGACTCCGCAACACTCACCGAAACCTTCGACTGCGCACCCGAGGGCAGGGTTACTGCCTTCTCCGGAGCCAACTGAATATTCAGGTGAATCTGCTGCACCCGCTCGTTCTTCAGATCCAGCTCAGCCAGGGAGCGGAAACGCTTCAGCAGGGATTCATAGTTCTCATCAATCACAACGGCATTCAGGCGCAACTCATCCGCCAGCAGACCCACCTGCGCATAGCTCACATTAGTTCCCAACGCCGCGTTAGCGGTCAGCACCTTCAGCCACTGCTCTTCTTTCAGGGTCGCCGAATCATTGACGCGCAGCGGGCTCACCGGAGCATCCGTAGCGGTGTTAGCAACGTTCTGTGGGTCATTCGCCGAGTCCACGCCACCGTAGGTGACGCTCAGCCGATGCAGAGAACCGTAAACGGACAGGTTCGTCAGAGCCGTAGCGGCCGCCGCCAAATCGGCCTGTGCCACCTCCGTGAGGGAGAAAGAACCCACCAGGCGCAGGTCCTGTTCACTACGCCCCTTACCCACATAGATACGCCCCAGCGACTCAATCTTCAGGTAGCGGGTATCAATATTCTCGCGAACCAGACGCTCACGGCGTGCCAGCAGCTTCTCGTTTGAAACCACCGCCGCCGCATCCTCGCCCAGCACACCGGTGGCGGCAATCTGCGGCATTGCGGCAAGCACCCCGGCGGCGGCAACCACGCCGCCGGTCAGAAGCAGGGAACGGCGGGGCACCACGAGGCGGCGCGCCTGCCCGGCGATAGCCTCTTTAGCGGCATCGACGCGGGTAGAAGGGGTCTTAGCCACAGAGTCCTCAGCGGCAACGGATGCCGCCTCAGAAGAGCCCTGAGAGGCTCCCCGGGTAGAAGTATCGGGAATGTGAGAGTTCTCGGGTTCCAAAGAAGGGGAAGAAGACACAGAATCTCCATGATGCAGGGCGAGCGCAAAGCCCACCAACGGTTTGAGGGGAGTGAAGTCCCTCTAGAATACCGCCCGCACCCATGCACATGCCGACAACCCGCGGCACATCCATCGGAGGGCATAAAGAAAACCTATGGGGTGGACTTAAGTCCACCCCATAGGTCACAAGTTTCATGAGAGCTCTCAACCCTCACCGCAGGCTATTTAGTTATCCTGCGCAGCCGTAGCATTCGGAGCCGGAATATTAGCCGATTCAGCAGCCAACTCAGCAATACGGATCTCGCCGGTCGTCGGATCGTCGTAGGTCACGTACTCGGTACCGCCAGTCGTAGGCTCAGCGTCCTCGTTCACGTGGTTCTCCGCAATCAGGAAGCCGTGCGCACCCAGAATCTTAGCGACGCGGTCAATATCCTGCGGGGTCGGGGTATGATCCACCACTCGACGAATGTACTCGTTAATGCGCTGGTCGCTCACGTACGCCTCGCCACGAGCAGCACGAGACTGCATGAGCTGGCGAACAACTTCCTGCAGCTGCTCATCGGTCAGACGCATCTTCAAAATAGCCATCACTGCCGCGCGGTCCTGCACCGGAACATCCTTGGGATACCCGACGCTCAGCCAGTCGATTACTCGAGAGATTATGCTCTTATCAGGCATCGAGCCCCTCCTTCGAAGCAGTCATCATATGCAATTTAGTGTTCACGGGATTAGTGGCCTCCACCGGTTACGCCGAAGATATTCCAGCCGAAAGTGTGGTCGATAAAGTCCTTAGCGACCCAGAGAATACCGATGATTACGATTGCTACGATAATAGCAAAAATGCAAGACGCGGCAATCTTCGCCACCGTTCCCGGAGGCTCAATTTCAACGAGCTTACCGTCCGCAGTGTACTCGGTACGGCCAGCCAGCAGACGCAGACCCAGAGCATACAGCGCCGGAAGGCCCGCACCAAAGAACAGACCGGCAATCAGCACCGGAATAACCTTGTTCACAATGTCCATCAGATATTCCACGGCTACGAACCTGCCTTCTCAGTAGCAAGAGTCTGCTCTGCGGATGCGTCAGCGCTGGTGACTGCAGCGCCTTCCTCTTCATCCCAGTCGCCAGTCACGTTCGAAGCGTCAATGTTGTCCTTCTGGGAATGACGCCACATCAGGAAGCAGAAGATAATCAGCAGCGCGAACACGGTCAGCTCGCCAACGAACTGGGTGCCGGTCAGAGCGTTCAGGCCGTGACCAATCAGCCAGGTCAGAGCACCCACAATTGCGGCAGCCGGCAGAGTAATCAGCCAAGCAACCACCATGCGGCCAGCAACAGACCAGCGAACCTCAGCACCCTTACGGCCCAGGCCACTACCCAGAATCGAACCGGATGCCACGTGAGTGGTGGACAGTGCCATACCGAAGTGGGAGGAGGTCAGAATAATCGCGGCGGATGCACCATCAGCAGCAACACCCTGCGGGGTGTCTACCTCAACGATACCCTTACCGAGGGTGCGGATAATGCGCCAGCCACCCAGGTAAGTACCCAGAGCAATAGCGATAGCGCAGGAAGCCTTCACCCACAGGGGGATCGCGTCATCGTTGCTCAGAGTGCCCGAGGCAACCAGAGCCAGGAAGATCACGCCCATGGTCTTCTGCGCATCGTTAGTACCGTGCGCCAGAGACATCAGGGATGCGGTCGCAACCTGTCCTTTACGGAAGCCGCCGTGCTTACGGTCGTCAGCCACCGGGGCAGCAATACGGTATACCAGCCAAGTGCCGGTTGCCGCCACAATAGCCGCAATGACGGGGGAGAGGACCGCGGGAACAATAATCTTGGACAGAACGCCCATCCACTGCACGCCGTCAAAGCCGATCGCGACAATAGCCGAACCAATCAGGCCACCAAACAGAGCGTGCGACGAGGAGGAGGGAAGACCCAGAAGCCAGGTCAAAACATTCCAGAGGATACCGCCAACCAGGCCGGTAAAGACGATAAGCATCAGCGCCGGGCCATCCGTTGTTACATCGATACGGTCCAGGTTCACGATGCCGCTACCAACCGAGCGTGCCACCTCAACAGAGAGGAACGCGCCCACAAGGTTCAGGGACGCAGACAGCGCCACGGCGGTCTTAGGCTTCAGCGCACCGGTGGCGATGGAGGTTGCCATCGCGTTACCGGTGTCGTGGAAGCCATTCGTAAAGTCGAAGGCGAGCGCGGTAAGCACCACGATCACGAGAATAATGAGTTCTGTAGTCACAAGAAAATTATCTGTCGGTTTTCGCGAAATCTAAAGTATTCCGAATTAACACGAAATAACAGATAAACCCACAGTATTGAGCGGGTTTCCGTGAGGGTTTTACTATAGAGCCCATATTTCAGGGGAAAATCTCCCGATATTCCGCGGAAAAAAGGGTGCACCTATCGGAATGCTTAAGTTGGTTTATGTGGCTTATGCGAGAGTGCGGGGGAGAGGGGTGATTATATCCATCAAGAGGCTAAAGTGTGTTCACCAAGTGTTCACTTTCAGGAACCTCCCAGCTTTCTTTTTGTGACACACCTTTATTATTCAGACCTCATTTGGGCCACCAAGCTACCCGCACGGGATACTCCTGTGGGTTTTACGGCGCGGGGCTTTCTGCGGAGCACATTCTCCACAGTAGGGGTTTCCTACAGCCGTGCGCATTCGAATATCACGAAGAATTGAATCTATACCCGCGGCGCACGCAGCACATCAGCTTCGCGAGGTATTCGCATCTACCCCCCCCCCCGCATCACATCAGCAGATACAACAACTTTGGCGAATACAACAAAAGACCCCGTATCTTTCGATACGGGGTCTTTTTCAAAAATAAACCGGCGATGACCTACTCTCCCACACCCACAAAAGTGCAGTACCATCGGCGCGAAGAGTCTTAGCTTCTGGGTTCGGAATGGAACCAGGCGTTTCCCTCTTGCTATAATCACCGGAAAGTGGAGGCGAGGGGACTCGAACCCCTAACCCTCTGCTTGCAAAGCAGATGCGCTACCAATTGCGCCACGCCCCCGTCTCAGCGGAAACCACTGTTTAGTTATTTTTCCAAGCCTTCACGACTTCATTGCTCTGGTACTTTTTCAGGACCATCGCAGTGACACACGAAAGAACAGCAAGAATCAATAATTTCTTCATTATTGCCTTTCATAGTGTGGAGTGGGCGTACCAAGAATCGAACTTGGGACCTCTTCGTTATCAGCGAAGCGCTCTAACCGTCTGAGCTATACGCCCTCCCTCTGCGGAATTTCTTCCGTAGAACGAGATATAACTATACAGGTATTTGAAGGTAACACCAAATCAAAAAAGCATGTTCTGCATCACACTTTAATATTGGGGGTTCCCAAGCATACAGAGCGGGGCATGCAGAACGGGCGGCACCGCCTCCACCAGAGACAGAACCGCCCGCACACAAAGCTCAAAAAGCTACAAACTAGGACTCATCGCTCAGAGTCAAGGTCACGCCACCAACCAGCTTCGCAGCCAGGTTGTACAGAATCGCGCCAATCATACCCAGCAGAGTAAAGACCACAGTGTTGACCACAGCAAAAATAGTAGTCACCAAAGCAACCTGACCCAGCGAAATCATCTGCGAAATATCCACAGTGGTCGAACCAGTACCCAGAGAGCTAATCAGCTGGTTCACACCGGTAAACGCACCAGAAGCCTGCAGGAACAGCCACAGAATCACCGAAGCCACCACAGTCACAATGCCCAAAGCAATAGACAGCAGGAAGATCAGCTTAGCCACCGACCACGTATCAACCTTCTGAACCACCAGACGCGCGCGACGAATCTTCGAACGCGGCGCCGGACGCACCAACTGACGGCGCGAACCGGTCGGACGCTTAGCGTTCACAGGGCGCTTGCCAGCAGGACGCTTAGCGGTACCGCCAGGACGAGCCTGGCCCGAACGTGCCTGAGCCGGGCGACGCGCGCCAGCCTTAGCCGCACCCGAAGACTTAGATGCACCAGCCGACGCCGAACGCTGTGCCGACGCAGGAGAGGAGCTCGCGGGAGTGCTGCTCATTAGTTACCTCCAGTAGCGGTGAGATCGGCAGCCGCCGCTTCACCCTCGTTGTCCGTACCGGGCGCCTCAGAAGACTCCGAAGCCTCGGTGTTCTCAGTGGTTTCATCGTCGCTATCATCCAGCTGACGATCCTGGTTGCGTGCAACACCAATAATAGAATCGCCCTTACCGGGCTTTGCAAAGATAACACCCATAGTATCGCGTCCCTTCGCAGGAACCTCATTCACGTTCGAACGAACGACCTTGCCGCTGGCCATAACCACCAGCACCTCGTCCTCTTCATCCACAATGAGGCCACCCACCAGGGCGCCACGATCCTCAACTAGCTTAGCAACCTTAATGCCGAAGCCGTTACGGCCCTGCACGCGGTACTCATCCACGCTCGTACGCTTCGCGTAACCACCCTCAGTGACCACGAAGACGAAGGAGCCCTCAGTAACCACATTCGCAGAAATCAGCTCATCGCCCTCACGGAACTTCATACCGGTCACACCGGAGGTCGAACGACCCATCGGGCGCAACGACGCATCATCAGCATGGAAGCGCAGCGACATACCGTTACGCGACACCAGCAGAATATCGTCCTTATCCGAAACGGTGAACGCCGAAACAACCTCATCGCCCTCACGCAGGTTAATTGCAATCAGGCCGGCAGTACGGTTCGTATCGTAATCGCTCAGGCGACTTTTCTTCACCATGCCGCCGCGAGTAGCAAGCACCAGGTACTCAGCATCCTCATAGCTCTTCAGCTCCATGACCTGAGCAATATGCTCACCGCCCTGGAACTCCAGCAGGTTCGCAATGTGCTGGCCCTTCGCGTCACGACCGGCTTCCTGCAGCTCATAACCCTTCGCACGGTACACGCGACCCAAGTTCGTGAAGAACAGAATCCAGCTGTGCGTAGTGGTCACAAAGAAGTGCTCCACCACGTCATCACCGCGCAGCGAGGCACCCTTAATGCCCTTACCACCACGGTGCTGGCTACGGTACTGATCACTTCGGGTGCGCTTAATGTAGCCGCCGCGAGTAATCGTCACCACGACCTCCTCCTCGGGGATGAGGTCTTCCATGGACATGTCGCCGTTGTAGCCGTACATAATCTGGGTGCGACGCTCATCGCCGTAGCGGTTCACAATCTCACCCAGCTCCTCAGAGATAATCTCGCGCTGGCGAGTCTCCGAAGCAATAATCGCGTTGTACTCAGCGATCATGCGCATCAGCTCATCGTGACGATCCTGAATCTTCTGACGCTCCAGGGCAGCCAGACGACGCAGCTGCATGTTCAGAATTGCCTGAGCCTGAGCCTCATCAATCTGCAGGAACTCCATCAGGCCGCTACGCGCCTCATCAGCGGTGGGGGAGCGGCGAATCAGGGCAATAACCTCATCCAGAGCATCCAGAGCCTTCAGCAGGCCACGCAGGATGTGCGCCTCTTCCTCCGCCTGACGCAGACGGTAACGGGTACGACGAACGATAACGTCCATCTGGTGATCCACCCAGTGACGCACAAACGCATCCAGGGACAGGGTGCGCGGCACACCATCAACAATGGCGAGCATGTTTGCGGAGAAGTTCTCCTGCAGCTGGGTGTGCTTGTACAGGTTGTTCAGCACAACCTTCGGGGAAGCATCGCGCTTGAGCACAATCACCAGACGCTGACCGGTACGACCCGAAGTCTCATCGCGCAAATCCGCAATGCCGGTGACCTTACCGTCCTTGATGAGCTCAGCAATCTTAATCGCCAGGTTATCCGGGTTCGCCTGGTACGGCAGCTCGGTAACCACCAGGCAGGTACGACCGTGGATTTCCTCCACGTTGACCACCGCGCGCATGGTGATAGAGCCACGGCCAGTACGGTACGCGTCCTCAATGCCCTTGGTGCCCAGAATCTGTGCACCGGTCGGGAAATCGGGGCCCTTAATGCGCGCCATCAGCGCGCTCAGCAGCTCCTCATTGGTGGCGTGCGGATTCTTCAGGAACCACTCCACGCCCTCGGCAACCTCACGCAGGTTATGCGGCGGAATATTGGTCGCCATACCCACAGCAATACCCGAAGAACCGTTGACCAACAGGTTCGGGATGCGCGCGGGCAAAACGGTAGGCTCCAGGGACTTGCCGTCGTAGTTGGGCTGGAAATCAACGGTGTCTTCGTTGATGTCACGCACCATCTCAAGGGCAATGGGAGCCATCTTGGTCTCGGTGTATCGAGGCGCTGCGGCACCGTCGTTACCGGGGGAGCCGAAGTTACCCTGACCCAGAGCCAGCGGGTAACGCATAATCCAGCTCTGAATCAGACGCACCAGAGTGTCGTAGATAGCGCTATCGCCGTGGGGGTGGAACTGACCCATCACGTCGCCAACCACGCGGGCACACTTATTGAAGGATCGGTCCGGGCGGTAGCCGCCGTCGTACATCGCGTAGATCACGCGGCGGTGCACGGGCTTGAGGCCGTCACGCACATCCGGCAGGGCGCGGCCAATAATAACCGCCATTGCGTAGTCCAGGTAGGAACGCTGCATTTCGGTCTGCAGGTCCACCTGTTCAATGTGACCGTGGTGGTCTACGCTTTCAGTGCCACCGTTGCTGACGACGTCAACCTCAGTGGATTTATTCTGCTGTTCTTCGCTCATTACTTTCTCATTCCTCAATGACTCGCTCGGCTATATAGCTCATTTGGCATATTCCATACGGGATATATGCCGCTTCGGGCTAGATATCGAGGAATCGAATGTCCTTTGCGTTCTGCTGGATAAACTCACGGCGAGCCTCAACGTCCTCGCCCATCAGAACAGAGAAGATCTGGTCAGCCGCCGCTGCGTCTTCCATCTTCACCTGCAGCAGGGTGCGGCGAGCCGGGTCCATGGTGGTATCCCACAGCTCGGTGTAGTCCATCTCGCCCAGACCCTTGTAACGCTGAATACCGTTGTCCTTGGGCAGGCGCAGGTTCTTTGCCGCGCCACGAGCCAGAGCCTCGTCACGCTCAGCATCCGAGTACACGTAGTCGTGCGGAGCGTTCGACCACTTGATGCGGTACAGCGGCGGCTGAGCCAGGTACACATAACCCGCCTCAATCAGCGGACGCATAAAGCGGAAGAGCAGAGTCAGCAGCAGAGTCGTAATGTGCTGGCCGTCGACGTCCGCATCCGCCATCAGAACAATCTTGTGGTAGCGTGCCTTCTCAATATCGAAGTCATCACCAATGCCGGTACCAAAAGCGGTAATCATCGCCTGAATTTCAGCGTTGGACAGGGCACGGTCCAGACGAGCGCGCTCAACGTTCAGGATCTTACCGCGCAGCGGCAGAATAGCCTGAGTATTCGGGTCACGACCCTGAACAGCCGAACCACCCGCGGAGTCACCCTCCACCAGGTAAATCTCAGAGATCGACGGATCCTTCGAGGAGCAGTCCTTGAGCTTACCGGGCATCGAGCTGGTCTCCAGCAGGCCCTTACGGCGGGTCGTCTCGCGTGCCTTACGGGCTGCAATACGCGCCTGAGCGGCGGTGATTGCGCGACGCACAATGTCCTTCGCCACCGCGGGGTTACGACCGAACCAGTCGCCGAGGTGATCGTTCACCTCACGCTGGGTGAAGGACTTAGCCTCCGAGTTACCCAGCTTGGTCTTGGTCTGACCCTCGAACTGAGGCTCGGAAATCTTAATCGAAATCACCGCGGTCAGACCCTCACGCACGTCTTCGCCGGTGAGGTTATCGTCCTTATCGCGCAACAGCTTGTTCTCACGCGCGTAACGGTTCACCAGCGAGGTCAGAGCGGCACGGAAACCCTCTTCGTGAGTACCGCCCTCGTGGGTGTTAATCGTGTTCGCGTAGGAGTAGACGGACTCCTTATAGGCGCCGGTCCACTGCATCGCCACTTCCAGGCTCATGTTGCGCTCAGTGTCTTCGGCTTCGAAGGAGACAATCTCCTCGTTCACAATGGTCTTTGCGCCTGCATTGAGGAAGTGTACGTAGTCGAACAGACCGTTGTCGTAACGGTAGGTGACGGTCGTGAAACCATCAGCGTTCGCGCGCACGCGGTTGAGGATGTTTTCCTTCTTCTCGCTCTCTTCAGCAACCTCGTCACCGACGAACTTCTCACGCTCATCGGTCAGGGTGATGGTCAAGCCCTTGTTCAGGAACGCCATCTGCTGGAAACGGGCACGCAGAGTCTCAAAGTCGAACTCGACGGTCTCGAAGATCTCCGGGTCCGGGTAGAAAGTCTGAATGGTACCGGTCTTATCGGACGGCTTACCCTTGCGCAGGGGACCATCCGGCACACCACCGTTGGAGAAGGAAATATGCCATGCGTAGCCCTGGCGGTGCACCTCAGTAATCACACGGGTAGACAGCGCGTTCACCACAGAGATACCCACGCCGTGCAGACCACCGGAAACGGAGTAGCCGCCGCCACCAAACTTACCGCCAGCGTGCAGCACGGTCATGACGACCTCAACAGTGGACTTGTGCTCGGTGGGGTGCTCATCCACGGGAATACCGCGGCCATCATCCTCTACGCGAACAGCACCATCAGCCTGAATGGTCACGTCAATTTTGGAGGCGTAGCCGGCGAGCGCTTCGTCGACCGAGTTATCTACGACCTCGTAGACCAGGTGGTGCAGACCGCGCTCAGTGGTCGAGCCAATGTACATGCCGGGGCGCTTGCGAACCGCTTCCAGACCTTCCAGCACGGTAATATCGGATGCACCGTATTCATGCTGCTGTTCAGATGCATTCTGTTCAGATGCCACGAGGCAGAACTCCTTGAGTAGATGATGCAACCGGCGAAGAAAAGTTACGGGCAGCCTAGAACGCCTCACAGAGGGCACAAGAAAGTGCCTGCACAACCCGCGTTGCCGGTGGTGCCCGTAGGTGGGCACACTTTACGCATTTTCTCTTTTATTTTACCGAGCAAGAGAGCATAAAACCATCTACGGGCGTCATTTATTGAGCTTTTTGAGAGCTATCACCCGCTCAAAAGCCCGCAAAGGCGGTTTAGAGTGCTTCAACCCCCTCTTGAGGTAGGGGGTACAGTTCACAGCCTCGTGGGGGTTGCCGGCGCTTCTATAGCTTTCATACCGTGCAGAAAAAGGCTTATTTTGACCTAACACCGTTCAATCAGAAGGTGAACGAGCACCAGAGGCACTCAGAAGGCTACCCATAGGTGTCGCGCACACCGCGCATGCCGGTGGCACGCCGATAGCCTCGCTGATTCCAGCGTCCGTTGTTCGGACCCAGCACGCGAACCTGAGCCACGACACCATCACCCAGTTCGCGGCGGAAAAGTTCGATGAGGTGCCCGTGCATCAGGCGCAACTGAGTCGTCCAGGCGGTAGAGTCGCACTGGACTTCAACAATGGAGTTTTCGAAGCTGATGGGGCGGGTGTGCGCCGCAATTTCAGGGCCCACGAGCTCAGTCCAGCGAGCCAGCACGCTAGAGACCGCCACGGGCTCTTTCCAGCCGCGAGAACGAATCAGGGCACTGACGATGCCGCCGAGGGGCTTGGGGTCGCGAGAGCTCTCTCCGGGGCCGCTATAGCCGCCCATGACGCGGGGGTCCCACCCCTGCGCTCGCCGCGATTTCTTCTTCGAGGCGGCACCGGACATCACCGCACCAAAATCGCGCATGATTTTATTCGCTGAGAAGGCATTCAGGGGCGCCTCGCCGCGTTCTTGAGCCGCCACTCGCATACGGGTTAGCAGGGCGGAGGGGGCGTCCACCTCGTCACGGTAGAACTCACCCACGCCGTCAACCTCGTGCGGGTTTTGAGGCTCCGCAAACTGCGGTTCCGCGAATTCTTCGAATGTTTCACGTGAAACATGGTTTTGAGGGTAGACAGGGTTACTCATTGCCGCCACCCTCCGCGAGCGCAGAAACGGTCGAGTTCGACTGCCCCACAGAGTCAGTGACAGAGTCGGTGGCAGGACCAGCGGCAGGCTGCACATACTCGGCGTGCCCCGCCGTCACCGACACCAGGCGGTAGTCGCCCAGCTCCTCCGGAATATCGCTGAGCACCGCACAGGTAATCAGTACCTGCTCCGCGTCGGCAACCATCGCACCCAGGCGGTGGCGGCGCGCAGAATCAAGCTCCGCAAACACATCATCAAGAATCAGAATCGGCGAAGAACCCGCCGAGGAATCATCCTCAACATGCACAAACCAGGACGCCAGTTTCAGCGCCAGCGCAAAAGACCAGCTCTCGCCGTGCGAGGCAAAATGCTTCACCGGCATACCACCGAGCAGCAGGGTAATATCCTCACGATGCGGACCCACCAGGGTCACGCCGCGCTCAATCTCATCGCGCCGACGCTCCGCAAAACCGCGCATCAAAGCCTCCTTGAGGTCCTCAATGCGCATCAGCGCCGCATGCTCGATAGAGCGTTCACCCATGCTCGAAAAAACAGTCGACTCATAGTTGAAACCGACCTCTTTAGAGCCGTCCGTCAGCCCCGCGTAGGCGCGGCGAAGCTGCGGCAAAAAGCGCTGCAACAGACGGAAACGCGCAGAAAGCAGCTGAGCGCCCAGGGTCGACAGTTGCTCATCCCAGACCGACAGGGTACTCAAAGCGTTCTCGTCCCGCGCCTTACGCTGCATGGATTTCAACAACGAATTACGTTGCCGCAAAATCCGCTCATACTCGCTACGGTACCCGGAGACCACCGGACGCAAAGAGCTGGCCAAATCATCCACAAAACGACGACGACCGGCGGGATCCCCCTTCACCAGTTGCAGATCCTCCGGGGAAAACAGCACCGTGCGGGCAATGCCCAGCGCCTCCTTGGCGCGCACTGGCGCGGCACGATTAATGCGCACCCGGTTACTCTGCCCCGGAGCAATCTCAAACTCGGTCACCGTCTGCTGCGAACCGCGCACCGTACGGGTGCGAATATAGGCGCGCGAAGCACCCGCCCGAACCAGCGGCCCGTCATGGCTCACACGGTGCGAAGAGAGCGACGCCGCATAGTCAATCGCCTCAACAATATTGGTTTTCCCCACACCATTAGAGCCCAGAAACACCGTAACTCCCGCCGAAAGAGGCAGGCTCAGCAGAGCGTAGGTGCGGTAATCCAACAACGAAATATGGTCGATATACACCGGAAGCTCCTTTCACGGGGTTTCATACGCGGGTTCTTAGCTAGGGGTTCTTAGCTAGGGGTTCTTAGCTGGAGGTTCTTAGTTAGGGGGCTTCACAGCACCCGGCTGGAGGGCACCGCGAGAGGTCACAATACTAGGTTTTTCCGCGCGGACGAGCACAGAAAAACAGCGCAACCCCGCACATACCCACGATGCATAGGGCACCGAAAGACGTGCGGGGCGGCAAACACTGAAACTAGTTCGACGGCAGGCGAACCGGCATCAGCAGGTAACGGTAGTTGCGGTCATCCTCAGCCAGAGGCTCGTCCTGACCGGAAATCACGGCGGGCTTCGGCGCATCGGTGAAGGAGAAACGAACGAACTCTGTACCGAAAACCTTCAAACCGTCCGAGAGGTAAGCGGGGTTGTACGCAACGGTGATGTCATCACCGGACAGGTGCGCCTGCAGAGTCTCGGAAGCCTGAGCTTCATCACCGCGGCCGGCATCAATAGCAACCGAACCCTGAGTGAACTTCAGACGCAGGGGAGTGTTGCGCTCCGCCACGAGGGAGATACGGCGAGCAGCCTCAGCCAGGTCGGAGGTGCGAACCACCGCGTGAATCGGGGTCTGCTCGGGGAACAGCGCACGGATGTTGGGGTAGTCGCCATCCATCAGAACGCTGGTGGTGCGGCGGGTACCCGCTGCGAAGCCGATCAGCTCGCCCGCTGCGGGCAGGGCGATAGACAGATCGCCGGAACCGGAGAGGGTGCTACCAACCTCAGAGACGGTCTTAGCCTTCAGTAGCACAGCCGCCTGAACGTCAGGGTTGGTCGGGTTCCACTTGATTTCGCGCATTGCCAGGCGGTAGCGGTCGGTGGCGAGCAGGGTCATGGTGTCGCCATTGATTTCTACGCGGATACCGGTCAGCAGCGGCAGGGTCTCATCCTTGGATACCGCAATCTGAACCTGCTTGACGGCTTCAGCGAATTCGGCGCCGTCCACGGTACCGGAAATTTCGGGAAGCTCGGGAAGCTCGGGGTAGTCCACGACCGGCATACCAGCCAGCTGGAAATTAGCGGAACGGCAGTGAATACGGATCACGGACTCATCTGCGGTGAACTCGACAGGTGCGTTCGGCAGGGAGCGGCAAATCTCTGCCAGGATCTTGCCTGGAACCAGGCACACGCCTTCTGCTTCAACATCGGCTGCAATGACCTGACGGGCGCTGGTCTCGTGATCGAAGCTTGCGATGCTGACCTCACCTGCGGAGGCGGTAATCAGCAGACCGTTGAGTACGGGGGAGGTGGGACGCAGCGGAAGTGAGCGTGCCGTCCAGCCGACTGCTTCGGCAAGGACATCGCGTTCAACGGTGAATTTCATCGAGAAGGCGCCTTTCACGGAATTGGAGAGTCATTTTGGGGCGCACGTAAAGCTTATGGGCGAAAGAGCCGGAAATATCGCGTGCTCTGGTGCGCAGTACATCTTCCCGCGCGCGCGTCTATCCATCCTACCGGATTTTGTAATTACACAGAGACACAGAGGTCGCTCCTGCAGCGAAAAATCGGGTGAGATGAGGCATGTAGGGTCACTGTATTTTTGTAATTACAAAGATAGGCGGAAGGCGTATCAAACCTAGTCGAAAACAGGTTCGAATTAGGTGATGGTTCGGTGTTGGTTTCTTCTTCAAACCCAACCTTCACATCCAACCCCAGAGATAGCGTGCAGCTATCGATCCAAATCCGCGAAAATCTACATTTTCAGTAGGGGCACACAGAAAAATCTGAACCAGCTCGGTTGGTCGAGCAGAACTACTTGTTATGGGGAGGATTTTTTCTTTAAGTACAGTAGTATTGTTAACGCTTGTGGAAACGGTGGAAAACCCCTTCCTTGCCTGCAATGACACGGAAGTAGCCTGTGGACATTAAGTGGAAGAAACCACTCAATGCTGAGGATGCATTGTGTATGGATATTTATACATTTCCTCAATTCCACACCTTTTGAATATTCATGCACTTAACATCCACACGAACGCATGAGTTAAAGCACAGCTTATCCACACCCCAAAAATCTAGCTTTCAGAGTCGCTAAAATCTTGGATCCAGCGTGAAGCCCCTGCCCCGAAGCCTATAAAACACCTAGTCGAGGCACAAAATAAGCTACGGGACAGGAATAAAAGCACATCTAGCCGGCGGCGCGCTGCTCCTGGCGAATCAAATTCGTCAGCTCAGTCACCTGATTGAAAATCGTTTGACGCTCCGCCATCTGTGCGCTCACCTTACGCACCGCGTGCATCACCGTCGTATGGTCGCGGCCGCCCAAATCGTTACCAATACGCGGCAGGGACATCTCGGTCAGCTCACGCAGAAGATACATCGCCACCTGGCGCGCATTCGTGAGCGTACGGGTGCGAGACTTCGACTGCATATCCTCAATGGACACATCAAAATACTTCGCCACCGTCGCCAAAACCAGCGCCGACGTAATCTCCGCACCACCGGTATCAGAGAGCAAATCCTTCAGATAGGTCTCAGCCTCAGCCAGGGTAATGGGCTCCGGCGGCTTCTTCATCGAGGCGGCAGCGCTCGCACGAATCAGAGCGCCCTCCAACTCGCGAATATTGGCCGTGACATGGGAAGCAATGTACTCCATGACATCATCGCGCACCGGCAAAATCTCGTTCTGAGCCTTCTTCCGCAGAATCGCGATACGAGTCTCCAGCTCCGGAGGCTGCACATCCACATTCAGGCCCGAGCCGAAACGCGAACGCATACGCTCAGCGAAACCGGTCAACTGCTTCGGCGGCAAATCAGAGGTAATCACGATCTGCTTCTGGTGGTTGTACAGGGCGTTAAACGTATGGAAGAACTCCTCCATCGTCGCCTCTTTACCCGCCAAAAACTGGATATCGTCAATCAGAAGAACGTCAACATTGCGGTAAATCTGCTTGAACGACGAACCCTCATCGTCACGAATCGAGTTAATGAAGTCATTCGTGAACTCCTCAGAATTCACGTAGCGCACCCGCAAATTCGGGTACAGATACTTGGTGTAGTGGCCGATCGCGTGCAGCAGGTGGGTCTTACCCAGACCCGAACCGCCGTAGATGAACAGCGGGTTATAGACAATGCCGGGCTGCTCCGCCACCGCGAAAGCGCTCGCGTGCGCAAAGCGGTTGGACTGACCAATCACGAAGGTGTCGAAGGTGTAGTTCGGGTTCAGTCGGGCAGAGCTATCCCAAGTCGGCGCATTTTCCGGGTCTTCATGCGGATGCACCTGCTGGGACTCCGGTACCGCCGGGGCCTCCGGAACAAAAGTGGGTGCCGGGTACTCGCGAGGTGCCGGCGCACCCGCGACAGGAGCCGCCGGAGCGGGCTGCTGCGCGGAGGGGAACCCGGCACGCTCCGCCTCCAAAGCCTGCAGGGAGGGGCGAGTGACCTGCTCATCAGCGGGCACCTCGTAATGGTCAGGGCCCGGATGCGGCTCGGTGTAGTACTCAAAAGCACGCGAACCGGCGGGCGCCTCGGGGTGTGCGGGAACAGCTGGAGCGACTGCAGGAGCCTGCTCAACGTGCACCTCACGCTCACCATGGAAAACATCCTGACTTGCAGGTTCAACCGGAATCATCGACTCATTCACATCGAAAAGCGCGGTAGTCGACGGGCCAAATGCCTCGTGCAGAGCGGCACGGAACGAAGCGCTAATCTGCTCCTCAAAGACCGCACGGGTGAGCTTATTCGGCACCTCAATGATGAGGCGAGAAGAACCCATCAATCCCTGAGGCTGCGCAAGATTCACGAAACCGCGCTGACGTGCCGTCACCGCCGGATCGGCGGCAAGAATGGAGAGCAGATGCGCCCAGCGCGCCTGAAGGGAGTCGGTCATGGAATTCTTTACTTTCACTCGATGTGAAGCGGTGGTGCAGTAAAGAAATCATGCCGGAAACCACCGCGAGGTCATTAAGATTCTACCCGCTTAATACACAGGGGGAGAAAGTTATCCACAAGAGTTTTCCACACGGTGGAAAACTTGTAATTACAGAGGTGGATAAGCGGTGGATTTAAGTGTATAACAGGTCTTCTTCCCTGATATTTAGCGGAAAACTCCAAAAGCTCAAGGGTGTGGATAACTCGCTGATAGTAGGAGGTATGGGTGGGATATGCACCATGGTGGATACCGTACCGCCGCAAATATCCCCAGGTTTACACCCCAAGATCACGTAGCGTCTCCACAGCCTGTACACCCGCCGCAATCACCGCCTCCACGCCACAAACGAGCCCGGAATCACGCGGAAAAAAGCGTTAAGAACTTGATTTACGCCCTCCACTCTTCTAAAGTTGTGCTGTTGTGTGTGCACCGCCTACTGCGAATAGTCGCGGTACCTCCGTGCACCAAGAAGCGTACGGTTCCGATACCCGTGAGGGCACGAACCGCAAAAATCAAGGAGACAAAGTATGAGCAAGCGTACTTTCCAGCCGAACAACCGCCGTCGCGCTAAGAAGCACGGCTTCCGTCTGCGTATGCGTACCCGTGCAGGCCGCGCGATTCTGTCGAGCCGCCGCGGTAAGGGTCGCGCAAAGCTCTCGGCCTAATCACGGCATATAGTTCGCCCGCAGATGCACACGCATCGGCGGGCGAACTATCATTAAGCGTGAAATACACGCGGAGGTCAGCTCATCACATGAGCCGAATCTCCCACACTACGTAAAGGGGAACACGTGCTGCCTCAACGGCACCGTATGCGCACCAGCACAGAATTCTCCCACGCCTTCCGTTCCGGCATCCGTACAGGACGTCGGAACATCGTTGTATCTACGGCGAAAAATCCTGGAAAAACAACCCAGGTAGGTTTCATTGTGTCGAAGGCGGTGGGCAACGCAGTCACACGCAACCTGGTCAAGCGCCGGTTGCGTGAACTTGCCGCGCTCACCTGCGCCGCGCATCCGGAAGGCTACGCCATTGCTGTGCGAGCGCTTCCCGCCTCCGCGAGCGCCAGCTGGGATCAGCTGCGCCGCGACTACGAATCAGCACTCGAGACCGCGTTCGCTAAGCTCGACCTGCATCAGAGCAAGGAGAAGCCGTGAGTCGTTCCCAGCGTGACCGCTGTGAAGAACGCTTCCACGCGCATCACAGCGGCACCTATAGCGCATCTGCCGAGACTCTGGGCCCCGACGAGCTGCTGGCACTAGCACCTAACGAATTCGTGAGGCCTGAAACTTTCCTGCAGGCTCTCTACGTTCTACCGCAGAACCTACTGATCGCGTGCATGAAGGCCTACCGCAAGGTCGTATCCCCCCTCTACGGGGATGTGTGCCGCTACTACCCGACCTGCTCAGCCTACGCTCTGGAGGCGCTGACCACCCACGGTGCGATGGGCGGGCTTTCCCTGACGGTGCGCCGTATTCTGCGGTGTGTTCCCTGGGCGACCGGAGGTATCGACCCAGTCCCGGAGGGGAAGCGTACTTTCGCTCCCGGAGCAGAACCGAAAATTATTCTGCTCAACCACCCCCATCTTTACACCCCTCACACCGGTGGTGACGCCCGCCCTGAGTAGGCGGCGCCTCCCACACAATGACTTAGCCGAGTCCTTAAGGAGTATTCCCGCGTGAATATTTTTGATTTGATTCTTTGGCCGTTTAAATGGATCGTCTCCGTGGTCCTGTGGCTGTTCCACACTCTTTTCACCTCGCTGGGCATGGACCCGGCTTCCGGTCTGACTTGGGTTCTGTGCATTATCTTCCTGACCCTGGTGATGCGTACCCTGACCATTCCGCTGTTCGTCAAGCAGATTAAGGCTATGCGCGGTATGACCGCGATGCAGGGCGATATGGCGAAGCTGCAGGAGAAGTACAAGGGTAAGAAGGACCAGCTCTCCCGCCAGGCTATGGCTCAGGAGCAGATGGAAATGTACCGTAAGCACGGTACGAACCCCTTCGCCTCCTGCCTGCCGATTCTGGCGCAGATGCCGATCTTCTTCGGTCTGTACCAGGTGCTGATGAGCGTGCCCACCGCAGCGCAGAATAACCAGGGCGTGCTCATGCTGCCGGCTGAGCTAGTGCATCAGTTCAACGACTCCCAGATTTTCGGTGCTCAGCTCTTCGCGACCATGATGCACCCGGGGGCTGGCGACGCCACCGCGACCGTTGTTCAGGCGGTCATCATGATTGTTCTGATGAGCGCCACCCAGTTCTACATCCAGAAGCAGCTGAGCGTGAAGAACATGTCGGAGGCTGCTCTGAACTCTCCGATGTTCCGTCAGCAGCAGATGATTATGTACATCTTCCCGATCATCTTCGCTGTTTCCGGTATTAACTTCCCCCTTGGTGTGCTGTACTACTGGACCGTCTCGAACCTCTGGTCGCTGGGTCAGCAGTGGTGGGTTATCCGCAACAACCCGACCCCCGGTTCCCAGGCGGAGCGTGAGCTGAACGCCCGCCGTGCGGCGAAGGGCCTGCCCCCGGTGGGTAAGACCCGCGAGCAGCACGAGAAGGACCTGCAGGAGGCGCGTGAGCGTGCCGCAGCCGGTCAGCGCCAGCAGCCGGTGAGTAAGAAGCGCCAGAAGCAGCAGCGCAATAAGCAGAACGGAAAGAAGTAGTTTTCTTCCGTGATTCGGGCCGGGTTCTCGCCACGTGTGGCGCGGGCCCGGCGCCGTGTATGAGATACTTTTTACCCCTAGGACACCCCTCCGAACACCCCGAGGATTATTGTGACTGAAGCTATGGAATATGAGGACGAGCAGCTCGTTGAGGAGCAGCTGGTAGAGGAGCCCCTTGAGGGCGAAGAAGACGATTTTGAGGACATCGACGAGGAAGGCGATATCGCCGCTGACTACCTCGAAGAACTCCTCGATATTGTCGATATGGACGGCGACATTGATATTGAGGTGCGCAATAACCGCATCTACCTGTCGGTCGTCAATGACGATGATGACAATGAGGAACTGCGCCACCTGGTTGGCCGCCACGGTGAGGTTCTGGAGGCTCTGCAGGAGCTGGTGCGCCTCTCCGTCCTGGCTGGTAACGGCACCCGTTCCCGCCTGATTCTGGACATTGCTGGCTACCGTGCTGAGCGTCGTGAGCAGCTGGAGAAGATTGCTGCTGACGCGATTGAGAAGGTGCGCACTACCGGTCGCGATGAGCACATGAAGCCGTTGAGCCCGTATGAGCGTAAGGTCGTGCACGATGTGGTGGCTGCCGCCGGCCTATACAGCGAGTCGGAGGGTGAGGGTCCGCGCCGTCACGTCGTGATTTCTCTTCCCGAGGTAGGAGCCTAGTATGGAGACTTCGATGGTTGCTCTCAATGAGAGCGAGCGTGCCGCAGCGGAGGCTGTGTTCGGTGAGCGTCTGCCTTTGGCGGAGCGCTACGTGCAGCACTTGGCGACGACCGGTATTGAGCGTGGCCTGATCGGTCCGCGTGAGGTTCCGCGCCTGTGGGCTCGCCACGTGCTGAACTGTGCCGTAGTACAGGAATACATTGCGCCGAACGCGTCGGTGGCTGATGTTGGTTCTGGCGCTGGCCTACCCGGCCTGTGCCTGGCGATTGCCCGCCCGGATTTGAAGCTGACTCTGATTGAGCCTCTGGAGCGCCGCGTGATTTGGCTGAATGAAGTTGTTGAGGATCTGGGCCTGGAGAACGTGACCGTGCTGCGCTCGCGTGCTGAGCAGGCTGTGGGTGCTGTTGAGGCTGATGTGGTGACTGCGCGTGCTGTGTCTGCTCTGGTGGGCCTGTTGGACATTACTCTGCCGATTCTGCGTGGCACCGGCGAGCTGCTGGCTCTGAAGGGTCGTAGTGCCGCGGAGGAGATTACTAAGGCGAAGAAGAAGCTGAACCGTTACGGTGCGCGTGAGACTGAGATTCTCACCGCCGGCGGTGACCTGCTGGAAGAGCCGACGACGGTGGTTCGAGTTCGCCTCTAAAAGTTTCGCCCCGAATGGGCGGTACCGCAATGAGCTAGTGAATAGGCTGGCTTACGCGGTACCGCCCATTTTTGTACGCTGGCTTGCCGGGCGCGCGGCAATTGCATCCGTAGAGTACATAGAATGACCTCTCGCGTGGAGTATTGACCTGATGCCGGGTACCCTTAAGGAAGGATTGAAACCTTAGACTCTTCTACATCAAAGCCTAATGGTTCAGTAAAGGGTACCGAGCCCTTCAGAACCATTCGGGCAGCACCAATGTTTCACGTGAAACATTGCAGACTTCATTACCTCGCGGAGTATGTTTCACGTGAAACATGCTGAGATGAGTGAATGGTGGGGGAGTGGAGGTTGAATCCTCCTCGCGCACAAATACCGCAGAGTATTGCCACACGCGAGGCATCAGACGAAGCATCACCGTAGACACACCACCCGGAATATGGAAGGCACCCGATGACTCCTCAAGCTCAGAAATCTGTTGCAGATTTGCTCCCCAAGCCTGTGCATACGCGTGTCTTCACCGTGTCGAACCAGAAGGGTGGCGTGGGTAAAACCAGCACCGCCGTGAACCTCGCAGCCGCGCTCGCGGAGGCTGGACTGAACGTCCTGGTGATCGATAATGACCCGCAGGGTAACGCCTCGACTGCACTGGGCATTGAGCACGGCGTGGATGTTCCCAGTGTCTACAACGTCCTGATTGAGGATAAGCCGCTTTCTGAAATTGTTCAGGAATGCCCCGATATGCCCGGTCTGTTCTGTGCCCCCGCCAATATCGACCTTGCGGGCGCGGAGATTGAACTGGTCTCCCTGGTGGCACGCGAGACTCGCCTCAAGAATGCCCTGATGGACTACACTGAGTGGCGAGAGAAGCAGGGAATGGAGCGGCTGGACTATGTCTTCATCGACTGCCCGCCGAGCCTCGGCCTACTGACCGTCAATGCCTTCGTTGCGGCAGAAGAGATTCTGATTCCGATCCAGTGCGAGTACTACGCTCTGGAAGGCCTGAGCCAGCTGCTGAAGAATATTCAGATGATTCAGAAGCACCTGAACTCCAAGCTGCGCATCAGCACGATCCTGCTGACCATGTACGATGCTCGTACCAACCTGGCATTCCAGGTGGCAGAGGAGGTGCGCGAGCACTTCCCGGAGGAGACTCTGAGCGTGAAGATTCCTCGCTCGGTTCGCATCTCTGAGGCTCCCAGCTATCAGCAGACCGTCATCACCTACGATTCTTCGTCGACTGGCGCTCGCGCTTACCGCGAGGCGGCACAGGAGCTCTCGCGCCGATCCGCATAATCTAAATCTTTTGAAATGAGCCCTTTTGGATTGTCTGTTGATGATTCAAAAGGGCTCATTGTGTGCGGTATTTTCTGGATGAAACCCGAGAAAACAGCCATAGTAAATTAATTATTGGGAATAATGTTGATTATGTGCCGTGCATTTTTTACTCCTGCTTTCGAGTACTTATTTCGTTTACACTAGATGAAGAAGAAAAAATGAGCGGGCTCGTCCGGGAGTCCTAAGGAGTAACGATGGCTGAAAAGCGACGCGGCTTGGGTCGTGGCCTGGGGGCACTGATCCCTCAGAGTACGAAGAATTCTGGTAATGCTGAGACGAAGGCATCCGAAAAGACTGCTGCAGCAAAGACTGCACCCAAGAAGGTGTCCACTCCGATTGAAGAGCCGATGACTGACGGCCTCTTCGAAATGGCTCACGAGGCTAAGCCGGAGAAGCAGCGTAAGAGCACTAAAGCTGAGTCTGTAGAGGCTAAGCCTGCTGAAGCTACCCCCGCTCAGGAAAAGTCTGCTCCTGCTGAGAAGGTCGAGGATAAGGTCGAAGCTCCCGTCTCCTCGCAGGATGTTTCACGTGAAACATCGAAGAAGAAGTCTCGCGTGGACATGGGTGCGGCACTGCGCAACACCACCCTGACTCGCCGCCCGGTGGACTTCTTCTTTGGTGAAGATGTCTCCACCCCGCAGTCCGCTTCCGAAGAGCAGGGTGGTTTGGTTCCGGTTCCCGGTGCCCAGTTTGCTGAGCTGAACGTTCACGATATCCATCCGAACCGCAAGCAGCCCCGAACCGACTTTGATGAGCAGGACATGGAAGAGCTCATCCACTCGGTACGCGAGATTGGTGTTCTGCAGCCGATTGTCGTGCGTCCCTCGCGCGAAAACGGTACCGAAAAGTATGAGCTGGTCATGGGTGAGCGCCGCTGGCGCGCAACTCAGGCGGCTGGCCTGAGCACCATCCCGGCGATTGTTCGTGAGACTGAAGACGGCGACCTGCTCCGTGACGCCCTGCTGGAGAACCTGCACCGCAGTCAGCTGAACCCCATTGAAGAGGCAGCGGCATACCAGCAGCTCATGGAGGAGTTCGACACTACTCAGGAGCAGTTGGCTAAGCGTATTGGTCGTTCTCGCCCCCAGATTTCGAACACGATTCGTCTGCTGAAGCTGCCGGCTCTGGTGCAGCGTCGCGTTGCGGCGGGTATTCTCTCCGCTGGTCACGCTCGTGCCCTGCTGGCTCTGACAGACCAGGCTCAGATTGAGACTCTCGCACAGAAGATTGTGAATGAGGGGCTGTCGGTTCGCGCAACTGAGGAGCTGGTGAACCACGCATCCGGCGCTGCTGAGGTGAAGGAGCGCAAGGCTCCTCAGCCTCAGAAGCACCGTGAGCGCCTGGACTATATTGCGGAGGCTTTTGCTGACAAGCTCGATACTTCGGTGAAGATTTCGCTGGGTGCTCGCAAGGGTAAGATGACCATCGAATTTGCGAATGTTGAGGATCTGAACCGTATCATCCGTGTTTTGGATTCTGATTTCTCGGGCTAAATTTTCGCGTAAAACAATATTTAGCAACTGAAATCAGTTGTATATACAAAAAACCCTCGGTGATGTTTCACGTGAAACATCACCGAGGGTTTTTCTTTAGCTTCTCGAAAGATTAGCCCAGGTGCTCGGAGAACTCAGCCAGCAGAGCGGGCTTCGTCTTAGCACCTACGGTCTTCTTGACGACCTCGCCACCCTTGAAAAGGTAGATGGCGGGAATAGAGGTAATGCCGTACTTCATGGCGGTATCGCCATTCGCCTCAACATCCACCTTGACCACGTCGACCTGACCGGCGTACTCGCCAGCGATCTCGTCAATCACGGGGCCAACCATGCGGCAGGGGCCGCACCATTCAGCCCAGAAGTCCACGATAACGGGCTTGTCGTTCTTCAGAACCAATTCGTCAAAAGTGGCATCAGTTGCCTGCTGTGCACTGCTCACGGAGTGCTCCTTTCTGACACGGGGTGGATTCCCCAGTGAGTAATACGAATAGTTTAGAGGTTTTCGAGGTAGTGCTGCGCGTCCAGAGCGGCAACAGCACCGGAACCGGCAGCAATAATTGCCTGGCGGTAGGTCGGGTCAATCACGTCACCGGCAGCGAAAACGCCGGGAACGGAAGTCTTCGAGGAACGACCCTGAACCGCGATGGTGTGGTTCTCGGTAATCTCCAGCTGGTCACGTACCAGTTCCACGCGAGGATCGGAGCCAATAGCGATGAACAGGCCCTGAACAGCCAGCTGGCGCTCAGAACCATCCTTGGTGTTGGTCAGGGTGATCGACTCGAGGTTGCTCTCGCCGTGAACGGCGGTGACAGCCGAATCCCAGACAACCTCAATCTTCGGGTTGTTGAACACGCGGGTCTGCATGATTTCCGAAGCGCGGAAAGAATCGCGGCGGTGCACCAGGTACACCTTGGATGCGAAGGTCGTCAGGAACAGTGCCTCCTCCAGTGCGGAGTCGCCGCCGCCGACCACTGCGATTTCCTTGTCCTTGAAGAAGAAGCCATCGCAGGTTGCGCACCAGGAGACGCCGTAACCGGAGAGTCGGTCTTCGCCCTCGATGTTGAGCTTACGGACCTGAGAACCGGTGGTCATGATGACGGTCTTCGCCAGGTGAACGGCGCCGTCTGCGGTGTAGACCTTCTTCACGTCGCCGGTGAGTTTGACCTTTTCTACGTCCTGGTAGCGGATGTCAGTGCCGAAACGCTCAGCCTGCTGGCCGATGTTCTCCATCAGCTCGGGGCCCTGGATGCCCTGAATGAAGCCGGGGAAGTTCTCCACCTCGGTGGTGTTCATGAGGGCGCCGCCGGGTGCCAGGGAGCTGGCGAAGAGGACGGGCTTCAGCTCGGCGCGTGCCGCGTAGATTGCTGCGGTGTAGCCGGCGGGGCCGGAGCCCACAATAATGACGTTGTGGACGGTTGCGTCAGCCTCGACCTCGGCTGCCGGTGCCGCTTCGGTGGCGGGTGCGGAGGCGAGGTTCAGATTGCCTAGGGCGGCGCCTCCGAAGAGGCCTCCCAGATTCTCAGTCATCAGATATATCTTTCCGTTGTAGGTCTTTCGTTCTGCCCCTATAACGGGGCTTTATCCTCGATTATTCCATTTTTTGGGGACCCTTATCCAGATACTCCGCGCACTGTGAATCTTTGAGTAGCTACCCTGCCATAAAGAGTCATAAATAGACATCAAAAAGGGCGGGGCATCCGAACCGTTGAGTTCAGAAGCCCCGCCCTTGTGTCTGGGGTGTGAGCGCCCTGTCGGCGTCACGTTATGGGTTGATTAGTCCACCTTGATTTCGTTGATGCGCAGACCGTAATTCCACGTTCCAATCGGCAGGGAGAGGCGGGGCAGCTCGTTGACCACGATGATCACGTAGGCACCCTTTTCTGCGCTCTGCTTGGAGGTGTCCAGGGTGACGACTGCATCCTTGCCTTCGAAGGTGCCCTTGCCGACCTCAACCGCACCGTCCAGGGATGCAGAGCTGTTGGTGTAGACGGTGAAGGAGCCGCCGGTGCCGGTGTTCTGCTGAAGGGTCAGCTTGGAGACGACGGTGGGGGTCTGCAGCTTCAGCGCCAGGCCGAATTCCTTGATGGTGCCGGCGTAGTTGGCGGTGCCGAAGCCGTAGCTGATCCATGCGGTGTTGGCGTTACCGTCGGTCAGGTTCGGGATGAGGGTGTCCATGTCGTTCATGAACGTGGGGTTCGAGGGCGCGAAGCGAGCCACGGACGCGATCTTCGCCGGTGCGTTCGATGCCTTAGCGGTCGGTGATGCCGATGCGCTGGCGTTTGCCGCAGCCGATTCGGAGGCGGAGATAGAGGACTTGGGGGTGTGCGGTGCGGCTGCCTGGTTGGAGCCGATTGCACCCAGGGAGGTGAGGATACCGCCTGCGACGATGACGAGCAGCAGGACTGCTGCCAGGGCGACTGCCCAGGTGCCGCGGCTGCCGTCTTCTTCGTCTTCGTCATCTTCGTAGATGCTGGTGGGTTCGGAGTATGCGGTCACGGCCGCGCCGTCGGATGCGTTCCAGTTCTTGGCGGCGGTGATGCTCTCCTGGTTGGTGCTGGAAGCAGAGACCTTCTCGTAGGTGTTGGGGGAGCTGCTGCTTTCGGAGTCGCCGAAGATTTCGGTGCCCAGTGCGTCTTCTGCGTTGGAGAGTGCGTGGTTTTCGACCAGCAGGGTGTCCAGCAGGGTGTCGGGGCGGGTGTGGGAGGTGACGAGGTAGCGGCTACCTTCGGGGGTGATGCCCAGGTCGAGGATCTGGATGTTGCCGCGTGCGTTGGTTGCGAGCGCGCGGGAGTTTGCTTCCAGCAGTGCGCTGCGGCTGGGCGATGCGACGACGACCGAGACCTTACGGTTGAGAATCTGGTCGGTGCCTTCAAGCACCATGTCGGATTCTGCCGTAATGATGATGTGTGCGGTGATTTCGTAGCGGCCTCCGAGGACCGATCCGACCGGAATCTGTTGCGACAACGTGTTCTCCCGAGGTGGTTTCATAGTGCCTGCCGTGTGGCGGGCCCTGACTATTAGATTCTACCCGGCATTGAAGGATGCTGGGGCTGAGTGATAGTTTGTGGCGTCCGGGTGGTTGCCTGTGTCCTCTGCGGGCCCCGGCGTGGGGTGAGGTGGGTGCACGGGCAGCTACCCGGGTTGGGCGTTGTGTGCTGCTTTAGCGGCGGGCAAAACGCTCAAGTTTGGAGGTGAGGGGCGCCAGTAGTGCGTTGGCTTCCTTGACGCGGAAGATTTGTATACCGGCGAGGTATGCCAGGCCCATGACGGTGCCGCATACGGCGAGGGTGATGATTGCGGTGAGCTTGGACGCCCAGGCGAATCCGTCGAGCTGGTAGCCGCCGAGCAGCCAGAGTGCAATGGCTGCGATGCCGCCGGCGAAGAGGGATGCGAGGGTGGTGCGTGCGTAGGCGCTGACGATGCCGCGCTGGCCGTAGTAGCCGAGGCGGCGGCGGACCATGTGGTGGCTGATGAACATGATCAGGATGTTGTGCACCGGGTAGATGAAGGCGAGCATGTACACGGTGTACTGTGCGTCGAGCAGGGATGCTGCGAAGCTCATGATGACCATGATGATGGCGGAGTACACCTGGATGCGGAAGGGGGTGCGTGCGTCTTCGCGGGCGTAGAGCACGCGGCTGTAGAGGTAGTTGATGGTGAGGGTGGGGGTGCCGAGCGCGGTGATGACGATGAGCTTGGCGATGATGGTTGCTGCGATGGGGTCGCCGCCGCTGAAGAGCACGGCGACGGGGCCTGCGAGTACCATGAGTGCGACCATGCAGAAGACGGTGGCTACGGCTGCGTTGCGCAGGCCGTGGGAGAGCGCGTAGATGACGCTGTCGCTGTCGTCGGCGATGGCGGAGGCGCTCATACGGTTGAAGAGCACGGTGGCGATGGAGATGCCGATAACGCCGTGCGGGAGCATGTACAGCATGGAGGCGTAGTTGAGTGCCTGCAGGCCGGGGATTTGGATGCCGAGGGCGGCGTAGTGCTCGCGCTGGCCGACGATGCCTGCGGCGACCTTGGTCATGTAGAGGAACGCGAGGTTGGAGATGATGCCGGAGGCGAGGGTCCAGGCGGCGAGCTTGGAGGCTGCGCGCAGGCCGATGCCTCGCCATGCGAAGTCGGGCTTGAGGCGCAGGCCGAGCTTGCGTAGGGGGATGAACAGGACGAGTGCCTGCATGATGACGCCGAAGGTGGAGGAGCCAGCGAGCACGAGGGTCTGTGCGTTGGTCCAGTTGTCTACGGTGTGAATCGGGTTGGGGTTGGGGGTTTGTGCGCCGAAGAGGAAGATGAACAGGATCAGCGACAGGATGGTGATGACGTTGTTGAGTACGGGCGACCACATGTAGGCGCCGAATGCGTCTTTGGCGTTGAGGACCTGTCCGATGACGGTGTAGAGGCCGTAGAAGAAGATTTGGGGTAGGCACCAGAGGGAGAAGATGAAGCCGAGCTGTCGTTGTTCGGGGCTCCATCCTGAGCCCATGATGCTGATGATGGGCCAGGCGCAGGCGACGGTGATGAGGGTGATGAGGCCGATTGCGGTGACGGTGAGGGTGACGAGTTTGGAGATGTATCGTGCGCCGCCGTCTTGTGCTTTGGCTGCCTTGATGATTTGCGGCACGAGGACTGCGTTGAACACGCCGCCTGCTACGAGGACGTAGATGAGGTTGGGTAGGGTGTTGGCGGTTTCGAAGACGTCGCCGACGGTTGAGAGTGAGCCGATGGCTACGGTGAGCAGGATGGTCTTGACGAATCCGAGGATGCGCGAGACAAGGGTGCCTGCTGCCATGATTGCGCTTGAGCGGGCGTCGTTACGTGCCACGTATGTCTCTCCTGTGTGGGCGGGTGATTGCTTCTTTTAGTTTTTGGGGCTCTTACAGCGGGTGTTTAGAGCTGGGTGGTGATGTATTCGCGCGCACTGCGGGCTATGTGTTGTTCGTTGGCGAATGAGAGGCGGGTGGGGAGCTCTTCGAGGGGGACCCATGCGACGTCGATTGCTTCGTGGTCGGGGTCGTTGTCGATGCTGAGTTCGCCGCCGGTTGCTGCGAAGAGGTAGTGGTGCACGGTTTTGTGGATGCGCGTGCCGTTGGAGGTGAACCAGTAGGCGATGGTGCCGAGGGAGGCTACGGGGTAGCCGGTGATTCCGGTTTCTTCGCTGATTTCGCGTTGTGCGGCTTCGACGGTGGTTTCGCCGTGTTCGATGTGGCCTTTGGGTAGGCACCATTCGCGTTGTCCGTTGCGGTTGATGCGGGCGATGATGGCTACGGGTAGCTGTTCGGGTCGGTCGAAGTCGATGATGAGCCCGCCTGCGGAGACTTCTTCGGGGGCGGGTACCGCTCGCGCGGGCGCGGTGAAGCGCGTTTTGGGGGCGCGGGGTACGGGAATGCTCATGGTTCTACCTTAACCGATAGGCTGAGGTTTTGGTGCTTCGGTTTGGGGTGAGATAGCTGTCTTTGGTGGGGTGTTGTGGGTGTGGGGTGGGCGCGTGGGTGGTTTTTCTGGCACGATTAAAGGATTATGTCGCTGATTATTGATGTTGTGTCGAAGTACCCGGATGCCGCCGAGCTGGGAGAACTGTACCGTGCGGCGGGTTTTGAGCTGTACTTGGTGGGCGGTATTGTCCGCGACAATCTGCTGGATGATGGCGGCCATTTCACTGATTTTGATTTGACGACGGATGCTACTCCGGAGCAGAGCGAGCAGATTCTGCGTGGGTGGGGTGAGCATACGTGGGATATCGGCAAGGAGTACGGCACGATTAGTGCGCGTAAGAATGGCGTGGTGTATGAGGTGACCACGTACCGTGCTGAGGTGTATGTTTCGGATTCGCGTAAGCCGACGGTTGAGTTCGGCACGGATTTGAGCGCCGATTTGGTGCGTCGTGATTTCACGATTAATGCGATGGCGGCGGCTTTGCCGAGCGGTGAGGTTGTTGATCTGTTTGGTGGCGTTGAGGATTTGCGTGCGGGTGTTTTGCGTACTCCGCGCTCGCCGGAGGAGTCTTTTTCTGAGGATCCGCTGCGTATGATGCGTGCGGCTCGTTTTGCTGCGCGTTTTAATCTTGAGGTTGCCCCGGAGGTTTTCGAGGCGATGCGTGAGATGGCTGGCCGTATTGAGATTATTTCGGCTGAGCGTGTGCGTGATGAGCTGGTGAAGCTGATTGAGGCGGATTATCCGCGGGTGGGTTTGAACCTGCTGGTGGATACGGGTCTGGCGGATTATGTGTTGCCGGAGCTTCCTGCGTTGCGTATGGAGATGGATCCTGCGCATCACCATAAGGATGTGTATGCGCATTCGTTGAAGGTGATGGAGCAGGCGATGGAGAAGGAGACGGACGAGGACGGCCCGTGCCCGGCTCCTGATTTTATTCTGCGTTTTGCGGCGTTGATGCACGATATTGGTAAGCCGAAGACTCGTAAGTTTGAGAAGGACGGCTCTGTCTCGTTCCTGCACCATGAGGTGGTGGGTGCGAAGATGGTGAAGAAGCGTATGCGTGCGCTGCGTTTTGATAATGACACGATTAAGGCTGTGGCTCGTCTGGTGGAGCTGCATATGCGGTTCTATGGTTACCGTGAGTCGGGTTGGACTGATTCTGCGGTGCGCCGTTATGTGCGTGATGCGGGCGATCAGTTGGAGCGTCTGCATCGTGTGTCGCGTTCTGATGTGACGACTCGTAATCGTCGCTTGTCGCGTTCGCTGGCTGAGGCGTATGACGATTTGGAGCGTCGTATTGCTGAGTTGGCTGCTCAGGAGGAGCTGGATTCGATCCGTCCGGATCTGGATGGCGGTCAGATTATGCAGATTCTTGGTATTGCGCCGGGCCCGGTGGTGGGTGAGGCCTATAAGTTCTTGTTGAATTTGCGTCTGGATGAGGGTTCGCTTCCTGAGGAGGAGGCGAAGGCTCGTCTTCTGCAGTGGTGGGAGCAGCGTCGGGAGGCGTAGCTTCTGCGGTTTTTGGTACCGCATTGCATGGTTGAGGTCACGCGGTGCGGTACTGTTCTATCTGCTTTTTCTCGTGTATTGTTAAGAAATCTATGCGTGTTCCCCGCCCGGTGTGTTTCACGTGTAGGGCACAATGAATCTCCTGCTATGGAAATCCCATAGCCGTTTAGCCCAAAGGAGGGGTTTAATCATGCGTGCATATGAACTGATGGTTATCCTCAGCCCCGAGGTTGAGGACCGTGCGGTTGAGCCGTCGCTGTCCAAGTTCCTCGAGATCGTGACCAACGAGGGTGGTTCCATCGACAACGTCGATATCTGGGGCCGTCGTCGCCTGGCATACGAGATCCAGAAGAAGTCTGAGGGTATCTACGCAGTGGTGAACTTCACCTCTACCCCCGAGACCGCAGCTGAGCTCGATCGTGTTCTGAACCTGAACGAGTCCGTCATGCGTACCAAGATCATCCGCCCGGAGGATCAGAAGATCTCCAGCAAGTAGTTGTTTCTTGCCGGTCGGCTGACCCCCTAAAAATGTCAGGGGGTTGCGCTGTACTGGATTCAACATACTTGTAACTCTTATCGAGGAGGCATCAAATGGCAGGCGATACCGTTATTACCGTTATTGGTAATCTGACTGGCGATCCGGAGCTTCGTTACACCCCCGCGGGTGCGGCGGTTGCTAATTTCACGATCGCATCGACTCCGCGTACTTTTAACCGCCAGACGAATCAGTGGGAGGATGGGGAGACCCTGTTCCTGCGTGCGTCGGTGTGGCGTGGTTACGCTGAGAATGTTGCAGAGACTCTGAAGAAGGGTACTCAGGTTATCGCGCAGGGCCGTCTGAAGTCTCGCTCGTACGAGACCAAGGAAGGCGAGCGTCGTACTTCGTTTGAGCTTGAGGTCGAGGAGATCGGCCCGACTCTGCGTTTTGCTACTGCTCAGGTGACTCGCGCACAGCGTTCTGCCGGAGGTAATAACTTCGGTGGCGGTGCACAGGGTGGCTTTGGTGGTGGCGCTGGGTACAACGCTGCTGCTCAGGGCGGTTTCTCCGCTCCTCAGCAGAACAATTTTGCTGCTGCTCAGGGTAATGGTTACTCTGGCCAGTCTGGCTACTCCGCTCCGGCTGCTCCGGCGGCCCCCGCAGCTCCTGCTGCTGATCCGTGGAGTTCTCAGTCTGGTGGTAACTATGACTGGGGTAGCGGCGCCGACGACGAACCTCCGTTCTAAGCCGGTTTCGTTTTCCGAATAGTAATTTATCAATCCATCCCGCGGTTATCCGCCGCGGGCTCCCAACTCTAAGGAGCACCACGATGGCTAAGGCTGAAATCCGTAAGCCCAAACCCAAGCAGAACCCCCTCAAGGCTGCTGACGTCACCGTTATCGACTACAAGGACGTCGCACTTCTGCGCAAGTTCATCTCCGACCGCGGCAAGATCCGCGCTCGCCGCGTGACTGGCGTGACCGTTCAGGAGCAGCGCAAGATCGCTCAGGCTATTAAGAACGCCCGCGAAGTTGCACTGCTGCCCTACTCCGGCGCTGGCCGCTAAAGAGAAGGAGAGACAGTAACATGGCTAAGATCATTCTGACTCAGGAAGTTTCCGGCCTCGGTGCAGCTGGCGATGTTGTCACCGTTAAGGACGGTTACGCACGTAACTACCTGCTGCCCCGCGGCTTCGCCGTGACCTGGACCCAGGGTGGCGAGAAGCAGGTTGAGTCCATCCGCGCCGCTCGTGCGGCTCGTGCTAAGGCTTCTCTGGAAGAGGCTCAGGCAATTGCTGCGTCCCTGGCTGCTAAGCCGGTTGTCGTTGCACACAAGGCTGGCGCTGACGGCCGCCTGTTCGGTACCGTCAAGGCTGAGGCTATTGCTGAGGCTATTGAGGCTGCTGGCATTGGCTCCGTTGACAAGCGCACCATCCACCTGGGTTCCGCTATCAAGCGCACCGGTGAGTACAAGGTGACTGTCCGCCTGCACGCTGACGTTGTCGCTAACGTTGTCCTGGACGTCGTTGCTGCTGCGTAAGTAGATTTTTAGATATTTGACGCTGGTGCTTTGATGCTGCGGCGTTGAGTGTCGGACGGGGTGTCCCTCTTCGTGAGGGGCACCCCGTTTGTTGTACCCATAGCTGTGCCCGCTCCGGTGCATGTTTCACGTGAAACATTGTTTTTGAGAGGTTGAGAATAGGGGTAGGGTAGTAGAAGGATTGGTGGCTAGAGCGGTTGCGGCTGCGAAGTACGCCAATTGACCCCGTAGACTGGTAGACATGGCTCGATCTTTTTCACGTTTGTCTTCTAGCGCGCAGCTTCTGTCCACGGGTGTGGTGTTGGAGTGCATCAATTTGCTGCTGTGCGCTCTAGCGGTTATCCCATTTGCGGACGCGAATGTCGCTACTGCTCTTCTGCTTCTTTTGCTGGTGGTTGGCGGCCTTGCGTCCAGTGTTGCGCTGGTGTGCGCGCTGGTGGGTCTGGTGAAGTTCCGTCAGTACCGCGTGGCTAATATTTGCTTGGCGGTTATTTCTGTAGCGGTTAACCCGTTGGTGCTGCTGGGTCTGTATATGGCGGCTTATTAGCCCGGTTTAGAGTCCGCAAACTGCACAATATCAAAGCTCTCAGGGTTCTGTTGGTTTTCTCCCAGCTTGTTTCCAGCGAAATTCAATCCTCCCATAAGGTTGGGGGTGTTTACTATAAGTGTTGGTTCGAGAGGACTGCGATGTGAATGTGTGTGTTTCGTGTAGCGGGGTCGCCCGCTAACGAAAGAAGGATGGCAAGGCAAAAGCGCCTTGCCTTTCTTCTTTTAACGCGACGTGTAGTTTCCGCGTGAAATCCGGGGCACTGCACCCCGATGTTGAAGAAAAATCTATTCCCAGCTTTCTTACAGCTTTAACCTACAGGGAATAAAGGTTTACGCGTAATACTTTATATAGATGGTTCGAGAGGACCATCAGAAAGTTGGACTTTCCTTGCGGAAGTGGCTCTGATTTTCGTATGTATGTGTGTGTGATGAGACTGGGGTTGGATCGAGAGGTTCAGCTCCAGTTTCTGTTTAATCTCTAGGGTGTGCGGTAAGGGTGGCTGTAGTGGTGTTGCGGCATGCTGTAATAAAGGGCAACCATACTTCTATATAACGTCATATTTCCTTTCTTGGGGTGGCGGGTCTAGAATTGGGAAAGATAAATTTTGCATATTAAATACAAGTATTGAGGAGTTGTCTTCCGTGTCTAAGACCCCTTCCGTTCCCGGTACCGACCGCCCCGCTGAAAAGGCTGCCGGTCACTGGCTTCTGGCTCAGCTGGGCAAAAAGGTTTTGCGCCCCGGCGGCCGCGAGACCACCAACTGGCTGCTGGCTCGTGCCCTGGGTGGCGACATTGACGTCGTGGAGTTTGCGCCGGGCCTGGGTATTACCGCCCTGGAGATTGTGAAGCGTTCCCCCAAGAGCTACACCGGTGTGGATCTTGACCCGAAGGCTGCTGAAATCGTGACCGAGCGTATTGGCGCATCGACTAAGCCGAACTACCGTGTGGTGAACGCTAGCGCTCAGGAGACCGGTCTGCCCTCGGAAAGCTACGACGCTGTGGTGGGCGAGGCGATGCTGACCATGCAGACCGATAAGCACAAGCTGGAGATTATGCGTGAGGCGGCTCGTCTGCTGCGTCCGGGCGGCTACTACGCTATTCACGAGATGTCGCTGGTTCCCGATTATCTGCGCCCCGAGCTGAAGGAAGAGATTCAGAAGGATTTGGCGCGCACTATCCGTGTGAACGCCCGCCCGCTGACTGTCGCCGAGTGGACTGCTCTGGCGGAAGAGGCTGGCTTTGAGGTGCTGGATGTGTACCAGACCGATATGGCGCTGCTGGAGCCGAAGCGTCTGCTGGCTGATGAGGGTGCCGCTGGCGTTGCGAAGATTGCGTTCAATCTGGCGCGTAAGCCGCAGATTCGTGAGCGTGTGCTGGGTATGCGCGGTGTGTTCCGCCGCCACGCGGACCACATTGGCGCTATCGGTCTGATTCTGCGTAAGAAGTAAGACAGAGTCACACCGCAAAGCTTATACAGCGAAACAGAGCCCCAGTATTCCTCTCTATCCGAGGGAATACTGGGGCTCCGTTTTACACTAGTGAGGTTATGAGCCGCAGAACCGGCTCAGTCACGTGTGCGCCTGCCGGAGTTTGTTATGAGCCGTATTCTTTTCTCTCCCGAAAGCTTCAATATGGGTGAAACCACGCGCTGCATTGAGATAGCGCGTGTGGCTCGGGAGCGAGGTCATACGGTCTTGTTCCACGTGTACTCCCCTAAGTATTTGGGGCTGCTGGAAAGCGCCAGGCTTCCTGTGCATCTTCGCGAGCCAATCATGAGCGATGCTGAGGCGGAGCAGATTATGGCGCTGGATCAGGGCAGGGGAGTGCGGCATCCTTTCACGACCGATATGGTGCGTCGGCGGGTCACCGCTGAACTTGCGGCTATTCGTGACTTTAGTGCGGATGCTGTGGTGATTGGTTCTAATCTGACGATGCTGCTGTCTGCGCGTATTGCGGGTATCCCTATTTTCTATGCGCGCCCGTACGCTTACTCGTCGATGTATTTTTCGAAGAAGCCTGTAGGTGGCGAGCTTGCGGCACCGGGGTGGTTGCGTGCGGTGGCGCGGGTGTTGTCGTATAAGCCGGCTTCTTTTACTCGTGTGGCACGTGAGCATGGGCTGAGGCTTCCTCGCCGTACTGTGGATATGCTCAGCGCCGATGTGAACCTTATCTGTTCTCTGTTTACGCAGCTGCGCGGCGATTCTTTGGTAGAACCCGATGTTAGTGTGGGTCCTATTTATTACCGTGCGCCCGGTGAATTGCCGCAGATTGTTCGCGAGCCCAGAGAACGACCACTGATTTATGTGGGAATGGGCTCATCTGGCTCTGCAGATATTTTGGCGAAGGTGCTGCGGCAGCTGTCAGCCGCTCCTGTGGATGTGCTGGTTGGTGGCGGGGTGCAGCTCTTGGACACCCACCTGCTGGGCAGCAATATCCATTTCGCCGGGACTGTTCCGGCGCATCTGCTCGCCGACCATATTGATGCCTCGATAACCCACGGCGGTGAGGGGACGGTACAGACGGCGTGCCTGGCGGGTGTGCCGTTTGCCGGTATTGCGATGCAGGCTGAGCAGAGTTGGAATATTGAGGAGTGCGTGCGCTACGGTAACGCCCTGCGCTTTACGAAGAATGATGTGCGCCGCGGCAATGTGCGCGATATTCTGGACCGTCTGCTCAGCGATGAGGGTCTGCGCGCTAGGGCGCGGCAGCTGGGTGAGGCAATGCGCACTATGGATGGTGCGGCGCTCGCTGTTGAGAAGATTGAGGATTATCTGCGCACTCCCCGTTAGGCGTGTATGTGTTTCGTGTGTGCCTTCGTGAGAAACTAGCATAGGAGTTCTGCAGAAATTGTTTCTGGAACGTCGTAGATATCGGATTGAAACGCGAGGATAAGCATGTCTGAAACTGCCATTGATTATGGTTCCCGCACTATGCCTCATGATGATGTGGCTGAGCAGTCGGTGCTCGGTGGCATGCTGCTGTCGAAGGACGCTATTGCCGATGTGGTTGAGAGCCTGCGTGCGTCTGATTTCTATAAGCCGGCGCACGAGACGATTTATGAGGCGATTCTTTCTCTTTACGGTCACGGTAGCCCTGCGGATGCGATTACGGTTGCTGATGAGCTGAAGAAGCGCGGCGAGCTGACTCGTGTGGGTGGCGCGTCCTATATTCATACGCTGATTGCGTCGGTTCCGACTGCTGCTAACGCTCAATATTACGCTGAGATTGTTAAGGAACACGCGATTATGCGCCGCCTGATTGAGGCGGGTACGAAGATTGCTCAGCTGGGTTACGCCAATGAGACTGAGGTCGATACTTTGGTCGATCAGGCGCAGGCTGAGATTTATGCGGTGACTGATGGTAACGCGAAGGAAGATTATGTGTCTTTCTCTGAGGCGTTGGAGGAGACCATCAATGAGATTGATGCGAACTCGAACCGCCCCGATGGCGTGTACGGTGTGCCGACTGACTTTATTGAGTTTGATGAGCTGACCGGTGGTCTGCACGGTGGCCAGATGATTGTTATTGCGGCTCGTCCGGGTGTGGGTAAGTCGACTTTGGCTCTTGATATTGCTCGTTCTGCGTCTATTCATCATCAGATGACGACTGTGTTTTTCTCGCTGGAGATGAGTCGTACTGAGTTGGCGATGCGTATTCTCTCTGCGGAGGGCAAGATTTCGATGGGTCGTCTGAAGAAGGGCGACCTGGATACTGAGGGTTGGACGAACTTGGCGACTCTGCAGGGTCGTATTGATTCTGCGCCTCTCTTTATTGATGATTCGCCGAATATGACTCTGATGGAGATTCGCGCGAAGTGCCGTCGCCTCAAGCAGCGTAATGATTTGAAGCTTGTGGTGCTGGACTACCTGCAGCTGATGAGTTCGGGTAAGAAGGTTGAGTCGCGTCAGCAGGAGGTTTCGGAGTTTTCTCGTAGCCTGAAGCTGTTGGCTAAGGAGCTGGATGTTCCGGTGATTGCGCTGTCTCAGCTGAACCGTGGTTCGGAGCAGCGTACTGATAAGCGTCCGATGGTTTCGGATCTGCGTGAGTCGGGTTCTATTGAGCAGGATGCGGATATGGTGATTCTGCTGCATCGTGAGGATATGTATAACCCGGATAGTGAACGCGTGGGTGAGGCGGACATGATTATTGCTAAGCACCGTGGTGGTCCGACTCGTACTATCCCGTTGGCGTTTAGCGGTAAGTATTCGCGCTTCAACAATATGGCGAATGAGGCGCCTCCCCAGTACTAATCAGCTCAGCACTCTGTAGCTGCACCCCTCTTCTTCTATTCATTACAGGATGGAAGGGGAGGGGCTTTTTCGCATCTATAGGTATGGGTACCCAAATGCAGAGTTAGGAATCGTGCAGGGTTAGGAATCAAGCGCAGGGTATGGGAATAGGGGCTGCGGAGGGGGTTCTAGAGGGCATTCTGTGAGGGTTTGAGTGGTTTCTTCTGCGTTTATAAGGTTTTTTGGAAGTTTTTTAAAGATTTTTCAGCACCCATAAAACGCACTGACTAGGTAGTTTGGTGTTTGTGAGGGTGTTTGGGACCCTTTCAAGGCCCTGTTTGTGGTCTACTTCACCCATTTTCGGGTTGCAG
>NZ_KV817364.1:0-77860 GCF_001814645.1 Rothia sp. HMSC076D04
AGACCACAAAAAGGACCTTGAAAGGGTCTCAAACACCCTCACAGACACCAAACCGCCTAGTCAGCACAGGATAAGCTCCTCAAAAGCTCTTTGAAAAAAGTTTAAAAACCTTCAAAAGACCCCGAAAAACCTGCAGAAGCTCCCTGAAGAGCCCATATAGAAGGGCAGAAAAGCCTCTCAGCATCAAGAAGATAAGAAGAGAAGACGGGAAGAAAAGATGGGAAGAGGGGCTCCGCCCCCTCCCCCATCTCTGTATCCCGCATATCTGTACCGCTGCACTTCCCCGTTCTGTACCTCCCAGTTCTGTAGTCTCCCTATATATGAGCACCTATATATGGGGAGAGCACAGAAAAGGAGGGCACCCCCTCACGGGGCGCCCTCCTTGTTCAAGCTATAGGGTTCAAGCTACAGAGCTACAGCCCGTAGCTCGCAAGCTTCAAAACTTTAGTTCGCGGAAGCGCGACGACGAGAAACATCGTACAGAGTAATACCCACAGCCATCGCCGCGTTCAAAGACTCCATCGCAGAATCAATCGGAATCGACACAATCTGATCGCAGTTCTCAGTCACCAGGCGGGACAAACCCTTACCCTCAGAACCAACCACCACGCACAGCGGCTCATTCGCAAGCTCCAGAGCCGGCAACTCAATATCGCCGCCGCCATCCAGACCAATCACGAAAATACCCTGCTCCTTAGCCTGCTGAATCACGCGAGTCAGATTAGTCGCCATCGCAACAGGAATACGAGCAGCCGCACCAGCACTAGTCTTCCACGCACCAGCAGTCACAGCAGCCGAACGACGCTCAGGAATAATCACGCCATCACCGCTAAACGCGGACACGCTACGAATAATCGCACCCAAGTTACGCGGATCAGTAATACCGTCCAAAGCAACAAACAGCGGCGGAGTCGACAGCTTACCCGAGTGCCAACGCTCCATAGTATCCAGCACCAGGTCAGTAGCGTCCGGATACTTGTACGGAGGAATCTGCATCGCAACACCCTGATGCACAGAACCATCAGTCAAACGATCCAGCTCGCTACGCGGAATCTCCAGCATCGGAATATTGCGCTTATTCGCAATAGTCATGATCTCGCGAACGCGGTCATCAACCTCAACACGGCTCATGATGTACAAGTGCTTCGAGGGAATCTCAGTACGCAGAGCCTCAAGCACCGCATTACGACCAGTCACCAGCTCATCGCTAGCACGCTTACCGCCCAGACGAGTCTGGAACTTACGGTTCGTACCGGTAGCAGCACGACGCTCAGCCGCGCGCTTCATCTTATACGCCTTGTGATAAACGCGGTCCTCAGCCTTCGGAGTAGGGCCTTTACCCTCAAGCGCCTTACGGCCGTGACCACCAGTGCCCTTAGTAGCACCCTTCTTCTTGCTGGTAGCGCCCGGGCGCGAACCTGCCTTAGCCATTCTTCTCTTCCTTCGTCAAAGTAATGAATACGAGTCTACGCGAGAGAAACCCGCGCGACCTAAGCCTTACGCACAAACGCGGGGCACATCACCCTCTAGCCAACGCTCCAGCTCGAACCATTCGCGCCATCCTTCACCTGCACACCAGCAGACGCCAACAGATCACGCATCGCATCAGCCTTCGCCCAATCCTTCTGAGCACGAGCATCAGCACGCTCCGCCAACACAGCCTGAATCAGCGCATCCAGAGCCTCATGCTCAGCACCCGAAGTGCCCTCAGCGTTAAAGCTCATCAACTGCGCCAAGCCCAGAACCTCAGCCATAGCCATCACAGCATTCGCCGCCTCCGAAGCATCCTCACCAGCAGCAAGCGCCGCATTACCCGCACGAGTCTGCTCATGCAGAACCGCGAGAGCACGCGGAATATTCACGTCATCATCCATAGCCTCAGCGAAAGCCTCCGGAACCTCACGACCCGGCTTCAGCACATCCTGAGTAGCGGCAAGGAACGCCTCAACACGCTCAATAGCGGTTGCCGCCTCCTGCAAAGACGACGGACGGTAATCAAGAATCGAACGATAATGCGCACTACCCAGGTAATAACGAACCACCAGCGGACGGGCCATCTGCAGCATCTGCGCCGGCGAAATCGTATTACCGATAGACTTCGACATCTTCTCACCCTCATAGGTGACCATGCCGTTATGCATCCAGAAATTCGCGAAATCATCGCCAGCTGCAGTCGACTGCGCCAGCTCATTCTCATGGTGCGGGAAACGCAAATCCAAACCGCCACCGTGAATATCGAAACGCGAACCCAAATACTTACCAGCCATCGCCGAGCACTCCAGGTGCCAGCCCGGACGGCCGCGACCCCACGGAGACTCCCACGAAGCAGTCAGCGGCTCACCCTCCTTATAGCCCTTCCACAGGGCAAAATCGCGAGGGTCACGCTTACCGCGCGGATCAGCATCCGCAGAATCCTGCATATCCTCAACGCTCTGATTCGTCAGCGCACCATACTTATCCCACGAACGCACATCAAAATACACGTCACCAGAATCATCCAGTGCAGGATACGCGTGGCCACGATCAATCAGACGCTGAATCAGAGCAAACATCTCCGGAATATGACCGGTCGCGCGCGGCTCATACGTCGGCGGATCAATACCCAACGCCGCATACGCCTGAGCAAAAACCTTCTCAAAACGATACGCGAGCGCCCACCACTGCTCATTCGGGAACTCACCCTCAAAACCGGGCTCCATAGAATCAGCAGACTTCGCCAAAATCTTGTCATCAATATCAGTGACATTGCGGACCGTCGTCACCTTCAAACCACGGTAACGCATCCAACGGCTCAACTGGTCAAAAACCAACGCCGAACGGATGTGGCCCAGATGCGGTTCACCCTGCACCGTAGCACCACAATAATAGATACGCGCCTCACCGGGCACGACGGGCTCAAACTCGCGAATAGTCGCGGAAGCTGAATCATAAAAACGCATAGTCACACTCTCATTCTACGGGGTCGGTTCAGACGCCGGGGCGGTAAATCAGCGATAGGTTACAGAATGGCTCGAAGCAGCCAAACACCTACGAACGCGGATACACCAGCGCCGTCGCAATAGCAGCCACACCCTCGCCGCGGCCCGTCAAACCCAGACCGTCAGTAGTCGTCGCAATCACCGTCACCGGAGCACCCGCCGCCTCGCTCAGCACACGGTTCGCCTCATCACGGCGCGGGGAGAACTTCGGGCGGTTACCCACCAGCTGAACGCTCACATTACCAATCTCAAAACCAGCAGCACGCACAATCGCCGCAGCCTCAGAAAGAATACGAACACCCGAAGCGCCCTTCATATCCGGGCGGTCCACACCAAAATTAGAGCCCAAATCCCCCGTGCCGGAGGCGGCAAAAAGAGCATCCGCGGCAGCATGAGCCACCACATCACCATCAGAATGGCCGCTCAAACCACGCTCACCCGGCCAATGCAGACCAGCAATATACAGGGGAGTGCCCTCTTCGCCAAAAGCGTGGACATCAACACCGGTACCAACACGAGGAATAACAGTCATCACAGGACCCTTCAATCGATCAAACATCTTCTCAGCAGCAATGCCTCGGCAAAAGAGGCATTAGGCGGCAAGGTTAGGTAGCAGAATCACCAAACAGCGCGCGAGCAACCCGCAAATCCATCGGAGTCGTCACCTTAAACGCATCCGCAGCACCGGCAACCGTCAACACCGGCTCACCCGCCGCCTCCATCGCCATCGCATCATCAGTAAGCAGCTCAGCCTCCTCAGCAGGCAGGGAACGGCTACGCTCATGCGCCGCCAACAGAGTAGCTACCTCAAAACCCTGAGGAGTCTGCACCGCACGCATCTGCGCACGCGAAGGAGTACCCGTCACCAAACCAGCAGAATCCACAGTCTTCACCGTATCCACCACCGGCAACACAGGAATCACCGCACGCACAACACCCTGCGGGCTCTCAGAACCCAAGCCCTCAATTACACGGTGATACACCTGCGGCGGAGTAAACGCACGAGCACAATCATGAATCAGCACATAATCCACCGGAACCTGCGCATCCTTCAGAGCATCCAACGCCGCAACCACCGAAGCAGTACGAGTATCACCACCGGCTGTAATCAACGCACCGGCACGGCGGGCATCCTCCAAAAGCTCCGGGCAACTCGCCGAACAATCAGCAGGAACAGTCACCACCACATGCTCAGCAACGCCCGAAGCGAGCGCACCCTCCAACGCATAATCCAGCAGGGTACGACCATGCACACGCACAGCGGCCTTCGGGATCGGCTCACCCAGGCGAGTACCCGAACCAGCCGCCAAAACAATCACAGCAGTATTCGCCGCAGAAGCAGAACTCATCAGTCTCAAGCCCGCCTACGCCTCGAACTTATAGCCCAAGCCGCGAACCGTCACCACATACTGCGGGGCAGAAGAATCCGGCTCAATCTTCGAACGCAGACGCTTAATATGCACATCCAGGGTCTTCGTATCACCCACATAGTCGGCCCCCCACACGCGCTCAATCAGCTGGCCACGAGTCATCACACGACCCACATTGCGCAGAAGAATCTCCAGGAGCTCAAACTCCTTCAGCGGCATAGAAATCTCTTCACCATTAACCGTCACCACATGGCGGTCAATGTCCATACGCACCGGGCCGCCCTGCAACACCGACTCAGTAGCAGAATCAGTCTCCGCCGAACGACGACGCAACACCGCGCGGATACGAGCAATCAGCTCACGCGCAGAATACGGCTTCGTCACATAGTCATCAGCGCCCAGTTCCAGACCGAGCACCTTATCCAGCTCAGAATCCTTAGCGGTCAGCATGATAATCGGGACCGAAGACACCTCACGCAGCTTACGGCACACCTCCATACCGGACATGCCCGGAAGCATCACATCCAGCAGCACCAAATCCGCGCCCTCGCGGTCAAACACCGGCAGAGCATCCAGACCGTTGTCCACAACAATCGTCTGGAAACCCTCACGACCCAGCAAAAACGCAAGGGGATCCGAGAGGGCCTCTTCGTCCTCAACAATCAGAATTTTAGACATCAATAACTTCCTTCGATTCCATAAAACCTATACCGCTAACACTACACTGCGGCCGGAGGCTCATTCAGCGGCAACGCCAACGTAAACGTCGAGCCCTCCTGCGGCATCGACCGAACCGTCACGCTACCACCGTGCTGAGTCATCACATGCTTCACAATGCTCAAGCCCAAACCAGTGCCGCCCGTCTGACGCGAACGAGCCGGATCAACCCGGTAAAAACGCTCAAAAATACGCTTCTGCTCGTCCTCCGGGATACCCACGCCCTGATCAGCAACCTCAACCAGCAGCTGATCAGCCACACGATGCACCCAAATATCCACCTTCGTATGCTCCGGCGAATAACGCACCGCGTTCTCCACCAGGTTCTGCACAGCAATACCGAGCAGCTCGGCGTCACCGTACACCTCGGGGACCTCCTCGATGCGGGTAGAAATCTGAATGTCCTTCTCCTCCGCCACAATATGCGAACGGTCCACCGCATCAGCCACCAAAGAAGGCACCGACACCGGACCACCACGCGCAATCACGTCGGTCGACTGCAAACGCGAAAGCTCAATAATGTCACGCACCAGCGCAGAGAGGCGGCGAGTCTCCTTATGTAGACGACCCACAAAATACTCGATAGCCTCCGGGTCATCACTCGCCTGTTCAATAGCCTCCGCAAGCAGACTCACCGCACCCACCGGAGTCTTTAACTCATGCGACACATTCGCCACAAAATCATTACGCATACGCTGCACACGAGAAATCTCAGTGCGGTCATCCGCGAGCACCAGAATGTACTCGTCACCCAAAGAAGCCACGCGAACGTCCAGCACCAGCGCCTCACCCTCACCGCGGTCAATTTCAAAAGTACGCTCCGCAAAAATACCGCGATGACGCACCATGCGAATCATATCCGCCAACTCATCAGACGCCACAGTATGACCACGCACCAAACCCATCGCATACGCACCCGGAGAAGCCTGAACCACGCCGCCCACCTCATCAATCACCAGGTAGGCGCGACCAATCACAGCAAGTACCTGAGCGGCACCATCACGCAGCGCCGGCGCCGACACCAAACTACGCTCCTGCTCCCGCTCACTACGCGCCACCGCATTCATGCTCAGGACGCCCACCAGCAGACCTATCATGCCCGCAATAAAGGCGATCAGACCGGCATCCATGTACTTCCCTTCCATTCGGGTACCCCATAAGTATAAATGTGGCCGATACCCAGCACTTGAGCGAGCACCCGTCTTCTCAGGCAGGCTCCCCGTACAGAAACCCTGCTGAGAACGCAATGAGCCGCCCACCTCAACGGTGGACGGCTCATCACAATGACAGGGGAAATCCTGCCGGAGGTATTACTTACCCTGGTTTGCTACGGCAGCAATAGCGTCCTTAGCAGCCTCGGGGTCCAGGTACTCGCCGGGCTTGACGGGCTGGAAGTTCTCATCCAGCTCGTAGTACAGCGGAATACCGGTGGGGATGTTCAGGCCAGCAATGTCCTCATCGGAGATACCCTCGAGGTGCTTGACCAGCGAACGCAGGGAGTTACCGTGTGCAGCAACCAGAACGGTCTTGCCTGCTGCGAGATCGGGCTTGATGTCCGACTCCCAGTAGGGAAGCATACGACCCAGAACGTCCTTCAGGCACTCGGTGCGAGGAGCGTTCTCAACATCCGCGTAGCGGGGGTCGTGTGCCTGCGAGTAGGGGTCGTTGTCATCCAGCGGGGGCGGCGGAACGTCGTAGGAACGACGCCAAGTCATGAACTTCTCGTCGCCGTATTCCTCGCGAATCTCGGACTTGTTCTTACCCTGCAGAGCACCGTAGTGACGCTCGTTCAGGCGCCAGGTGCGCTTGACGGGAATCCACAGGCGGTCTGCTGCATCCAGTGCAAGGTTTGCGGTGTTGATTGCGCGACGCTGCAGGGAGGTGTGAACAACATCGGGGAGGATGTTGCGCTCTGCCAGCAGCTCGCCGCCGCGCTTAGCCTCAGCGCGGCCCTTATCGGTCAGGTTAACGTCCACCCAGCCGGTGAACAGGTTCTTCTCGTTCCACTCGGACTGGCCGTGGCGCAGGAGTACTAGTTTGTAAGTCATACCTCTATTTTTTCATTTACCCGCCGGTTTGTCATGCCTCAAGGCCTAGAAAGTATGCATTCTCCCAAAAATTTATAAGGGTCTTTTTTACCAGAACGAAAGGCTCAAAAACCCCGCCAGAAAAGGGCAAAGCCTCGCGCACCACCCAACCGGGACAAACCCGTCAGACAGCGCACGAGGCTTCACCATCTATCGCACAAAGCGAGCGCAAAAGCTAACGCTAGAAACGGCGGCGACCCACCGAAGGCCACACACCAGCCAGGAACACGCAGCTAATCACAGCAGCAACCAGCTGAAGAATCAGCACAGTATTACCGCCGCCAGTCACCGCAGCAAAAACGCTAAACAGCGACACCGCAGCAGAACCACCGGTCAAAGCCAGCCACGTGTTCTTCGGGCGCTTACCAGCAAAATCGTAAGCATTAGCCGGAGACGACCACGCACGAACAAAAGCCAGCACACCAACCACAGCGCCGGCAACAGCCAGTAGCACATCGATAAGAGTGGTCACATAGATGACCAACAGAATAGGAGACATAGTATTCCTTAGAATCAGCAGCTTCTCTAGACAACCCTAGCAAAGTGCCTAGCGGACAGCATTAAAGGCCTCAACCAAGTCATTGTAAAGGTCATCGACGTTCTCAATACCTACCGACAGACGCAGCAGGGATTCGGGAATCGAATCCGGCTCGTTACCGTGGCGACGACGACGCTCCACGAGAGACTCCACGCCGCCCAGAGAGGTTGCCGGGGTCCACAGCTTCAACGCCTCCACGACGTTACGGGCACCAGCCGCATCGGTATCCAGGGTGACGCACAAAATCGCACCGAAACCGTCCATCTGCTTCTTCGCAACCTCATGACCGCGGTCGCTCTCCAGACCCGGGTAACGCACCTCAGTCACGAAGGGGTGCTCGCTCAGACGCTCCGCCAGCACCTGTGCGTTCTGCACAGCACGTTCCACGCGCAGCGCCAGGGTGCGCAGGCCGCGCAGACCAAGCCATGCCTCCACGGGGCCGGGGATTGCGCCGTTGGTGATGCGGTGGTGCAGCATCGCCTTGTACAGTTCCTCATTCGAGGTGAGGGTCATGCCCAGCAGAACATCAGAGTGGCCCGCGAGGAACTTCGTAGCGGAGTGAACCACCACGTCAGCACCCAAATCCAGGGGACGCTGCAGAATCGGGGTTGCGAAGGTGTTATCCACCGCGGTCACAATGCCCAGGCGGCGAGCAGCAGAAAGCAGGGCAGGCAGGTCAGCGACCTCAAGCATCGGGTTCGTGGGGCTTTCCAGCCACGCCAGGACCTTCGGTGCCGAGTAGTTCACGTTCTCCGGGGTCACGCCGGTGCGGGATGCGGCATCCTCCATAGCGGCGATAACGCTCTCGGTGTCTTCAATGTCCACGCGAACAAGCTCAATGATGCCGCGGCGCTCCAAATCCTTGCACAGGGTCACCGACGCCATGTATGCGTGCTTCGGAATCAGAACAATGGAACCAACCGGCACCAGGTCGATCACAGCAGCGACAGCAGCCATACCGGAGGGGAACAGCAGACCGGGCTGGGTAGCGTTCTCCAGCTTCGCCACAACCTCTTCCATGCCCTCCCAGGTGGGGTTCGAGAAGCGGGCGTACACACGGTCCTGCTCAATATTGACGGCATCCACACCGCGGTAGGTAGAAGAAAGAACGATCGGAGGGTTCACCGGCGCGTCATGCTCGTGTGCCGGGCGACCGCCAGAGACGACGAAGGTCTCTGCGGAGTAATTCATGTCGTGGTTATCTGCACTCATGTCTTTAAGCCTGGCACACCCGCGCCCAGAACGCACGCCCGCACGGGTGACGATACGCAGGATTTACATGTTTTTTACCTTGATACGCGCTCAATCCCACGCGGAGGTATCACCAAAACCGCACCGGTGCAGCTAAGAGACCCGGTACCCTTAAAGGTGATGGATACTCTCAGCTACACCCCCGATGCACAGAATCTTCCCGCCGACCCGACCGGTCGCCGCGGGCTTTTTATCGTGGTCGAAGGAGGCGACGGTGCCGGCAAAACCACCCAGCTCTCCCTACTGAATGAAGCACTCAGCACCCGCGGATACCGCGTCATCACCACCCGCGAACCCGGCGGCACCGAGATTGGCGAAAAGCTGCGTGCCCTCGTCCTTGAAGCGGGTCAGGGTACCATTGACGACCGCACCGAGGCGCTGATTTTCGCGGCATCCCGCGCGGCTCACGCCTCCCAGCTGATTCGCCCGGCGCTCGCTGAGGGCGCCATCGTGCTCAGTGACCGCTATATTGATTCTTCCGCCGCGTACCAGGGTGTTGGCCGCGATCTGGGTATTGAAACCATCGTCGATTTGAGCCGCTGGGCTACCGCCGATCTGGTACCCGACGCGACCCTACTGCTGAGTGTGCCGTTGAGCGCCGAGCAGGAGCGCATGGATCAGCGCGGCACCGTCGACCGTATTGAGGCTGAAGGCGCCGCGTTCAAGGCCCGCATTCACGGTGCGTTCGAGCAAATCGCCCGCGAGGACGCTAACGGTTCGCACCGCATCATTGATGGTGTGGGAACGATTGAGCAGGTACACGCGCGCGTGCTCGAGGTGATTGAGCCTCTACTTGCCGCTCGCGAGCTGGTCCGCACCGGTAAGGAGGACTCATGAGCCTCTGGGATACCCTGCTGATTCCCGCCGATAAGCTCCAGCAACTACACACGGATGCCGCCGCCGCCCGCCCCACGCACGCTTGGCTTTTCACGGGTGCGACCGGTGCGCCTCACCGTGAGGCGGCAAAGGTTTTCGCCGCCGCCCTGCTGTGCGATCAGCCCGACCCTCAGAACCGCGGCTGCGGCCAGTGCAAGGGCTGCGTGACCGTCATGAACGGTTCGCACGCAGATTTTACGCACTTTAGTACCGAGGCGACGCACATCAGCATTGATGAGGCGCGCGAGCTGGTCATGAAGGCTCAGGACCGCCCGACCGTAGGTCGCTGGCGCGTGATTCTGGTCGAGGACACCGAGCGCATGCCGGAGCGTACCTCCAATGTGTTGTTGAAGGCGATTGAGGAGCCGCCGCCACATACGATTTGGTTGTTGACGGCGCCCTCCCCCACCGATGTGCTGGTGACGATTCGTTCGCGGTGCCGTCCGGTGCAGTTGCCGGTTCCTACCGATGCGCAGGTGCACGAGTATCTACTGGCGCACGGTGTGGCTGATCCTTTGGCGCAACGTGCGGCGCGTCTGGCTCTGGGCGATGCGCAGGAGGGGTACCGTTTGGCGACCGATGAGCGGGCGATGGCTCGTCGGGAGTTGATTACCTCCCTGATTCTGAATGTTCGTTCTATTTCTTCGGCTTTCAACGCAGCTGAGAAGCTCACCGACCTTGCCAACCAGGACGCACAGGCTGTCTCCGCTCTCAAGGATGAGCAGGAACGCCAGGAGCTTCTGGCACTGCTGGGTATTCGCGAGGGTGAGCGTGTTTCTCCGTCCTTGCGAGCGCAGGTTCGCCGTCTGGAGGAGCAACAGAAGCGCCGCGCTAAGCGCGTTTCCTCCGATACGCTGTTGCGTTCCGTGGCGCAGGTTCAGACGGTTCTGCGTGATGCGCTGACGGTGGCTCTGTCGGCGCAGGCTCCGCTAGTCAATGAGCATTTGCGTGAGCCTCTGGAGGCGTTCTGCACCCGCCGTTCCGCCCAGCAGCTGCTGGAGGATGTGCAGGCGGTCGAGCTGACTCTGCGTCGTCTGCGGACGAACGCGAATGCGCGTTTGGCGCTTGAGGCGTTGATGAGCCGTTTCGTGTATCAGTAGCTTCTTGGTAGCTCATACAGCGTAAAAAGGGGAGGCACCGAAGAGATGATCTTCGGTGCCTCCCCTTTTTCTGTTGGTTCTCAGTGCCCCTAGAGTTTAGTTGCAGATTCGAGCTTAGTTACGGAATCAAACTTAGTTGCGGAAACCGTGAACCGGCGACGGAATACGACCGCAGCGGGCGATGAACGCCTCCGCGCTGGGGGTGTGGGTGGGCATGACGGGTGCGCGACCGAGCAGGCCACCAAATTCGACCGTGTCGCCTACGCCCAGGCCGACCGCCGGGATGACGCGAACCGCGGTGGTCTTGTGGTTCATCACGCCGATTGCCGCCTCGTCGGCAATCATTGCGGCGAGGGTGGCGGCGGGGGTGTCGCCGGGAACCGCGACCATGTCCAGACCGACGGAGCAGATGGCAGTCATCGCTTCGAGCTTGTCCAGGGTGATGTGTCCGGCGGCTGCGGATTCAATCATGCCGATGTCCTCAGAGATCGGAATGAAGGAACCGGAGAGGCCACCGACGTTCGAGCACGCCATGAGGCCGCCCTTCTTCACCGCATCGTTGAGCAGCGCAAGTGCCGCAACGGTGCCGTGGGTACCGACGGTTTCCAGACCCATCTCTTCGAGGATGTGCGCGACCGAGTCGCCAATCTCTGCGGTGGGTGCCAGGGAGAGGTCAATAATGTTGAAGGGTACGCCCAGACGCTCGGAGGCGAGGGTACCGACCAGCTGACCGACGCGGGTAATCTTGAAGGCTGCCTTCTTGATTTCTTCGGCGCAGGTGTCGAAGGATTCGCCGCGGACCTTCTGCAGGGCGCGGTGTACCACGCCGGGGCCGGAGACGCCTACGGAGATAGTGGTGTCTGCCTCCTGCACGCCATGGAATGCGCCCGCCATGAAGGGGTTGTCGCTGACGGCGTTCGCGAAGACGACAAGCTTGGCGCAGCCGAAGCCGTGTGCGTCCGCGGTCAGGTCTGCGGTGGCGCGGATGGTTTCGCCCATGAGTTTGACGGCGCTCATGTTGATGCCGGCGCGGGAGGATCCGATGTCTACGGAGGAGCAGACCACGTCGGTTTCTGCGAGCGCTCGCGGAATGGAGCGAATCAGCTTTTCATCGGCGGGGGTCATGCCCTTGTCGACGAGAGCGCTGAAGCCACCGACGAAGTTCACGCCGACTGCCTTAGCAGCTGCGTCGAGGGTGCGGGCGAACTCCACGTAGTCCTCATCGTTGGAGGCGCCTGCCACCAGCGCGATGGGGGTGACGGCGATGCGCTTGTTGACAATCGGGATGCCGAGCTCAGCTTCGATACCTTCGCAGACGCTGACGAGGTTTGCGGCGCGGCTGGTGATCTTGTCGTAGATTTTGCGGCGGGCTACCTCACCGTCAGAGTCGGCGCAGTCGAGCAGGGAGATACCCATGGTGACGGTGCGAATGTCGAGCTTCTGCTCCTCGATCATTCGGATGGTTTCTAGAATGTTGGCGTTGCGCATAAGTGGAGCCTTAGATGGTGTGCATTGCCTTGAAGATGGATTCTGCCTGGATGCGAATCTGGACCTTCTGTTCGTGCTCGACACCAACCATGGCTTCCTGCAGGTCGATGAGGTTCTGCTGCTCTTCGTCGAAGGAGCAGTGCATGATCATGGTGAAGAATTCGCCCATGATGGTCTGGGAGACGTCGAGGACGTTGACCTTGCGCTCGGCGAGGGTTGCGGTCACGGCGGCGATGATGCCTTCGTGGTCGATGCCTGTGACGGTGAGGATGATCTTCACGGTGTTCTCCTAGTTGTTTGGGGCTGCGTACCTGAGGAAGAGGTGCATAAAGGCACAGGTATACGCATATTTATAAGACCAATTATAGGTTACCCAGAACACACTGTGCAGGGTAGGCACAAAATATCCCCTGCCTCCCCTATTCGGGGCATAAAAAATCCACGCCTCCCCCGACCTGAATAGATATAGGGAAGAACGTGGATTCTTTATTATGTGCCAGTCTTGAAGTATCTTTCGACACTCCTTATAACTGGCTAGTTATAACTGTCTAGAAGTTTTAGTTATCGAGGATTATTTCCTAAACATAAGAAGCGATGTACAGCTCACCGCTACCGCTCAGGGTTGCCTCGGAGGGCTCACCCACGTGCAGTACCGACTCGGTGGCGCCCAGCACGAACTCTTCGGTACCGTTGCCGTCTGCTGCGTGAATAGTAATTTTGCCGGATACGCTCAGCGCGGCGCTAATGCCCTCGAAGGTGTATTCCTGCGGCTTGCCCTCTTCAACGCGGATGCGGGTTACGCTCATACGCTCGTCCCACATGGCGTAGGTGCCCACAGGTGCGTTCTCGGGGGTGGGACGCTGGATAACGGGGGCGTCCTGGCTTTCGCCAAGAACCTTGATGAGCTCCTCGGTGTCGATGTGCTTTGCGGTCAGGCCCGCGCGCATCACGTTATCGGAGGGGTTCATCAGCTCAATAGCGGTGCCGGAGACGTAGGCGTGCACCTGACCGTCGGGGGTGAAGGCAGATTCGCCCGGTGCCAGGTGAACCAGGTTCATGACGAAGGCAACGAGCAGACCGCGGTCGCCGGGGTACTTGCCGGCAACAATCTGCACGAGCTCAGCTGCGTCAGCGATGAGTGCGTTGTCGGAGCCGGTCAGCTGTGCCGCCGCCTCAACAACCTGCTCAACAGCCGCGGTGGCGGTCTCTTCGGGCATGCGGATAATCTCGGTCAGCAGCTGCTTGGGGGTGAGCTCCACACGCTCTGCCAGCCAGCCAGCCTTGAACGCCTCAGCCAGCTCTGCCAGCTGCTCAGAGGTGCGCACACCGGTGAGCACGCGCATCTGGGTCAGGGCGATGACGGTTTCAGGCTTGGAGTAGCGGTCCTTGTAGTTACGGTGCGGCGCGTCAATCGCGATGCCGCGTGCCTGCTCATCCTCGAAGCCGGCAATAGCCTGCTCGGGGGTGGGGTGCACCTGAATCGACAGGGGGGCGTCAATCGCAAGGATCTTAAAGAGGAAGGGGAACCAGTCGGAGGTACGGTCCGGACGCAAGAAACGGGACGGCTCAGCCTGGATCAGCTCGTTGAGCGGGGACTCGGTGCCGTCAACGGTCGCACGGGAGGGCGCAGCCGGATGCGCGCCAACCCACACCTCAGCCTCGGGCTGTTCGGTGGGGACGGGCACGCCACGCATGCGTCCGAGAATTTCGCGGGAACCCCACGCATAATTCTGAATCTGGTTTTTTAGGGGAAAAATCTCACCCATGGGGGAAAATACCTCTCGACGTGAGTTGTTTGAAGCAAGTGACGTGATAAAAAACCCATACATTCAGCGGAATTTATAAGGTTTTACCTGCCCATTATAGAGGCTAGTTGCACTTCTTTACCGCTAAAATAAAAGGCGTGACTACTATTAATCTACATGACTCATTCAAAGCGTACGACGTGCGTGGCATCGTCGGCGAGACCATTACCGCAGAGACTGTTCGCGCTACCGGCGCGGCTTTCGTAGACGTTCTGGGTCTGGAGGGCCAGACCATTCTGGTCGGTGGCGACATGCGCCCCTCCTCCCCCGAATTCATGGATGCATTCGCCCAGGGTGCAACCGCTCGCGGTGCAAATGTTGAGAAGATCGGCCTGATCTCCACTGACGTTCTGTACTTCGCATGTGGCGTTGAGAACGCTGCCGGTGTTACCTTCACCGCTAGCCACAACCCCGCAGAGTACAACGGCATGAAGATGTCCAAGGCTGGCGCTGTTCCGCTGTCTTCCGAGTCCGGTCTGTTCGATATTCGCGATCTGGCTCAGAAGTACCTGGATTCGGGCGAGATTCCTTCGGTTGAGAAGGTCGGCACCGTTTCTGAGAAGGACATTCTCAAGCCTTACGCAGAGTACCTGCGCAAGCTGGTTGATCTGTCTTCCATCCGCCCCCTGAAGGTTGTTGTTGACGCTGGTAACGGCATGGGTGGTATGACCACTCCCGCTGTTCTGGGCGACACCATCCTGCCGGGCCTGCCCCTGGAAATCGTTCCTCTGTACTTCGAGCTGGACGGTACCTTCCCGAACCACCCGGCTAACCCGCTGGAGCCGGCTAACCTGGTTGACCTGCAGAAGGCTGTTGTTGAGCACGGTGCTGACATTGGTCTGGCATTCGACGGCGACGCTGACCGTTGCTTCGTCATCGACGAGAAGGGTGAGCCCGTCACTCCTTCCGCTGTGACCGCTCTGGTTGCTGAGCGCGAGATTGCTCGTGCGAAGGCTGAGGGTAACGAAGAGCCCGTCATCATCTACAACCTGATCACCTCGAAGGCTGTTCCTGAGCTGGTTGAGAAGCTGGGCGGCCGCGCAGTGAAGACCCGCGTGGGCCACTCCTTCATCAAGGCTGTTATGGCTGAGGAGAACGGCGTTTTCGGTGGCGAGCACTCCGCTCACTACTACTTCAAGGACTTCTTCAACGCAGACACCGGCATGCTCGCTGCAATGCACGTGCTGGCTGCTCTGGGTGGTAGCGATCAGCCTCTCTCCGAGATCAGCGCGAAGTACTCTCCGTACGTTGCTTCCGGTGAGATCAACTCCGAGCTGGAAGACAAGGCAGCCGCTGTGGACCGCGTGCGTGCACACTACGCTAACGCTCCCGTGGTTGTTGAGGACTCCGACGGCACCACCTTCACCAACACCGAAGAGGGTTGGTGGGTGAACCTGCGTCCTTCGAACACCGAGCCTTTCCTGCGCCTGAACCTTGAGGCACCGGATGTTGCGACTATGGAGCGCGTCCGCGACGAGGTTCTGGCTCTGGTTCGCCAGGGCTAAGCACTAGCTAGCTGCTAAAGATCCCGTCCCGCAGATTATTTCTGCGGGACGGGATCTTTTATTTTGGGTTCTAAAAACCCGGCTAGGTTCTCCTATCTCAGAGGAAGAACCTAGCCGGGTTTAAGAAACCTAGCGGACGAGCCGGCTTACGGGGTTTTTACGCCTCGCGTGCCTGGTCGTGGAGCATCCACTGGTCGGGGCCGAAGATTTCGTAGTTGATGTTCTTGCCGGGAACGCCTGCCTCAACCAGTGCGGAGCGTACGCCCTGCATGAAGGGCAGCGGGCCGCAGAGGTAGACGTTAGCGTTGGCGGGAACGTCCAGCTTGGAGACATCGACGCGGCCGGTGAAGTCGCCGCCCTCGCCCTCGATGAAGGATACGAGGCGTGCGTTGGGCAGCTTGCCGACGAGCTCGGCGAGCTCTTCGCGCAGGGGCCAGGTGTCCAGGCGGCGGTCTGCGTGGACCACGGTCACGGGGCGCTCAGAGCCCTTCTCAACCAGCTCGGAGAGGAAGCTGAGCATGGGGGTGGTGCCGATACCTGCGGAGAAGAGGTACAGCGGTGCCTCGGGGTCGCCGAAGCCTTCCAGGGTCAGGTCACCGTAGGGGTTGGAAAGCTCGACGACTGCGCCGACTTCCAGCTCGTGCAGGATGGAGGTCATCTCGCCGTTGGGGTCAAGCTTCACAGCGATGCGGCGCTGGTTCTTTTCGCTGGGCAGCAGGGTGTACTGGCGTGCCTGGCGCAGACCGTCGCGTGCGGGAACAACGATGGAGATGTACTGGCCGCCCTTGGACTCGGTCATGGGGGTTTCGTCGGCAGGCTCGAAGGTCAGCACGACAACGTTCTCGCCGGTCTCCTTGCGGTCAACGAGCTTGAAGGGCGCGAACATGACGTCGTTTGCCTGGGAAGCGTACAGGCCCTTCTCCAGCTTGATGAGGGCGTTGCCCATGAGCCAGTAGACCTCGGTCCATGCCTCAACGATTTCGGGGGTAGCCAGGTCGCCCAGGTTAGCGGCGATTGCCTCGAAGAGGTACTTGTAGACGGTGGGATACTCTTCTTCCTTCAGGCCCAGGGATGCGTGCTTGTGTGCAACGCGGGAGAGGACCTCGTCGGGGTAGGAGTCCGGGTTCTGGACGATGTAGGAAGCGAACACAGCGATGGAGCCTGCCAGTGCCTTGGGCTGGGTGCCTTCGAGCTGGGAGGAGCGGGAGAACATGCCGTCCATCAGGTCGGGGCGAGCGGCGAACATTCGACGGTAGAAGTCGGGGGTGATGTCGTTGATGCGCTCAGCAATGATGGGCAGCGTTGCCTCAATGATGGGGCGGGACTTCTCGGAGAGCATGTCTTGCCTTCTTCCTGTGTGGTCACCTGGTCGTTGTGATGATGCCCTTGATATGTGTGGTGCTGGGGCGTTCACTCGGACAGCTCAGTTGGTGACGAAGTGTTTATAAAGCACCCTTACCGTAGCATTTTGCGGGGTGTTTGCGCTGAGTGCAGGTCACTCCCTGAGGGGTGTTGAGGGGTCTAGGCGAGACTTATGGTTCAGCTTGACTCAAAGAGAGAGCCCCGCGTCACACTATATATTTTCAGCACTGTTTTTGAGTTCGCCGGGTGACTAGCCCCGAAGTCTGCATAAAAATTCTGGAATGAAAATATATTTACTATGGAAAGTATGCAGTGTGGTGCAAAAATGAATATGGTCACATTTTCTGCATTTGAAAAGCAAATTTGCAATATTCTGTATTTACTGCACAAATTTAGGACTCACGCAGGTTCCAGCAGTCACGCAGGCAGCGGCAAAATACTCCCCACTCCCCTCGAAAACCCTGCAAGAACCCCCTGCAAGAAAGCCGAGAGAACCCCGCGCGAACCGCCCAGCAGCCCCCGCGTCAACCGCAGAAACACCCTAAACTTCGTGTTAAAAACTCTATGGAGCCTCCCACCGGAAAGCTCCACAGGTACCACGTATTCCTTTAGCGTGCAGGCAGCGCATTCTCCGGAGGCGCGAAGCCTAGCTCCACAAATACCGGGCCAACGGGACGTGCACCGGCAGTCAGCTCGCTAATCACAACCGAGTCCACCGAAGCATAGAACGCCTCACGAGCCTTCGCCAGCACATTGCGCAGGCGGCAGAACTTATCGAGGGGGCAGTGGCCGTTCTCATCCTCGCACTCAATCATGGGGATATCGCCCTCAGTAGCACGAAGAACAGTGCCGACGGTCGCAGAACGACCAGCATCGGAAAGCATGACGCCACCGGCGCGACCGCGAGTCGAATCCAGGTAACCCATGTTCACGAGGAAAGCCGCAGCCTTCGCCACGTGGTTGTAGGGGGTGTCCACTCCCTCAGAGATCTTCTGAGTGGAAAGCTTCTGACCGGGCTCCAGAGCAGACAGGAGCATCAGAACGCGGAGCGAGACATCCGAGAATGCTGTCAAACGCATGGATACTCCTTCTCATCTCTCGTGCCGCCGTCACTTCCACAGAGAACTTCCATAGAGACGGCAACGGATGCGCGAGCCCGGGCGGGTTCGACGCGTTCAAAAATCTTACATTGGAATTGTATAGGGGCGGCAAGAGAGGCAAGAAATTATGGATAGCCACTTCTGCACCAAACCATCCCGGCGAGGATCTTAAAGTATTTCTCAAGAGCAAGTGGACTGCATAGCCTTACACTCACGCCTTTGCAAGAAAACTTATCACTCCCCCAACTGACAGGGATTCAAATTTCCCCCAAACGGAAAGAAGGGGCGGAATCTCACCGAGAGATTCCACCCCTTCAAGGCGCTAAACCTTAGGTATTAGCTGGAGTGTCTTAGTCCTCCAGAGCCTTCGCCAGAGCGTCGCGCTGTTCGCGAACCTCAGCGGGCAGCTTGTCGCCGAACTTCTCCAGCCACTCGTCGATGCCGGGCAGTTCAGCAGCCCATTCTTCCTTCGAGACAGCCAGAGCAGCCTTCAGCTCTTCCTCGGAGATTTCCAGACCGGTCAGGTCCAGGTCTTCCTTGGTGGGAACGGTGCCCAGGAAGGTCTCCTGGCCGCCAGCCTTGCCGTCGAGGCGGTCGAAGATCCACTTCACAACGCGAGAGTTCTCGCCGAAGCCGGGCCACGCGAAGCCACCGTCGGGGGTGCGGCGGAACCAGTTGACGTAGTAGACCTTCGGCATGTTCTCGGTGCCGTGCTTCTTGCCCAGGTCCAGCCAGTGCTTGAAGTAGTCACCAGCGTTGTAGCCGATGAAGGGCAGCATTGCCATCGGGTCGCGGCGAATCACGCCGACAGCACCCTTAGCAGCCGCGGTGGTCTCGGAGGAGAGGGTAACTGCGCGGAAGACGCCCTGCTCCCAGCTCTCGGACTCGGAAACCAGCGGGATGGTGGTCTTACGGCGACCACCCAGAACGATAGCGCTCAGCGGCACACCCTCGGGGTCGTAGTACTCGGGAGCGAGCATGTCGACCTGGGATGCGGGGGTGCAGAAGCGGGAGTTCGGGTGAGCTGCCGGGCGGCCAGACTCGGGGGTCCAGTCCTTGCCGGTCCAGTCAATCAGGTGTGCGGGAGCCTCGTCGGTCTTGCCCTCCCACCAGACGGAGCCGTCGTCGGTCAGTGCAACGTTAGTGAAGATGGTGTTGCCCTTGGCGATCGCCTTCATAGCGTTCGGGTTGGTGGAGTAACCGGTACCCGGTGCCACGCCGAACAGGCCAGCCTCGGGGTTGACCACGCGTGCCTGGTGGTTCTCGTCGAACTCAATCCATGCGATGTCGTCGCCGACCATCTCAGCCTTCCAGCCGTCAATGGTGGGCTCCATCATTGCGAAGTTGGTCTTACCGCAAGCCGAGGGGAACGCTGCGGAGATGTAGCGAACCTTGCCCTCGGGGTTGGTCATCTTCAGGATGAGCATGTGCTCTGCCATCCAGCCCTCGTCGCGACCGATAACGGATGCGATACGCAGTGCGTAGCACTTCTTGCCGAGCAGTGCGTTACCGCCGTAGCCGGAACCGAAGGACCAAATCTCGCGGGTCTCGGGGAACTGGACGATGTACTTCTCGGGGTTGCAGGGCCAGGGAACGTCTTCCTGACCGGGCTCCAGGGGTGCACCGACAGAGTGCAGAGCCTTGACGAAGAAGCCGTTGGTCTCGTTCAGCTTGGCAAGAACGTCCTTACCAATGGTTGCCATGATACGCATGGAGCAGACAACGTATGCGGAGTCGCTCAGCTCAACAGCGATCTTGGGGTTCTTAGCCTTCAGGGAGCCCATGACGAAGGGAATGACGTACATGGTGCGGCCGCGCATGGAGCCCTCGAACAGACCGGAGAGGGTCTGCTTCATTTCGACGGGGTCGCGCCAGTTGTTGGTCGGGCCTGCACCTTCTTCGGTCTCGGAGCAGATGAAGGTGCGCTCCTCGACACGTGCCACGTCATCGGGATCGGAGAAAGCTGCGTAAGAGTTCGGGAATTCGTGATCGCTGAGGCGAACAAAGGTGCCAGCGTCGACCAGTTCCTGTGCCAGGCGGTCGTATTCTTCCTGGGTACCGTCGACCCAGTAGATGTGTGCGGGCTGGGTCAGGGCCGCAACTTCGCGAACCCAATCCAGAAGGCCCTGGTGGGTAGTGGGTGCGCTCTGCAGCTCCTTTTCGAGCTCAGCAGAGAGAGTACGAGTTGAGGTGTCAGCCATTGACGTTTTCCCCTTCATTCGGTGGCCCGGATACTACGTTGATCCGGTTAGGTCTGCAGTAACAAAGAAGCAGTTAAACACTACAAGCGTGCAAACAATGGTGAATATGCACGCTTGGACAGAAGCCACTTCCTCGTGATGCTTACAGAATAACGCATTAATGACCCGAACACCCCTCTATGACGCTATTTCTTACGTTCTGCGCATCACATTCTTCTAGGGCGAAAAGATTTTTTGAAGTATTTTTGAGTGATTCTGCAGGGTCGAGGCGGGTGTTTCGGGCGGTTCCAGGGCAGGTTTTGGGGTGGGACAAAAATATTTTGAAAAAATTTTGCGAACACAAAAACCCCGGAATCATGCGGCAAAACGGGGTATTTTCGACTCCTTCGGAGGGGAATTTGGGCAGATTTCGAGATTTTCGGCTTGCACACCCTCGAGGACATCCGTATAGTAGTACCTGTTGCCGCGACGGGTTGAAGAAATCCGAAGCGAGGAACATGCGCCTGTAGCTCAACGGATAGAGCATCTGACTACGGATCAGAAGGTTGGGGGTTCGAATCCCTTCGGGCGCACCAGCGATCCCCGGTTCTTCGGAACCGGGGATTTTTTGTATACCCAGAAGTTGTGTGCAGAAGGCGCCACTCACTCGGCGGACGGCGCGGTATGCAGAAACGCCGCATGCAGAAACTACAGACGTGTAGAAGCTGCGCGGCATGCAGAGATACCTATATAGAGGTGTAGCGCAGACGCTCCGCCGACCGTCGCATCCGCGCCCAAAAACTGCACTAACAGTGTGCCTCAACCTGTGAATCCACAGATTTATGCTCCCAGATGACGTGCTCCGGGGCACACCCGCCAAAAAACGCCTAGGATGGAAAGAGGACCCTCCACACATAGGCTGGAGAGCAGACAACGCGAAGGAGCACTATGGCACAGCTATCCATTCCGCAGTCCCTGATAGGTGCGCTCATCGATATAGCCGATCTGGGAACGCTCGACTACTTCCCGCCCACCGAACGATGCGCCCACTGGTCCCTCTATGACGCGCAGCGTCGGGAACTTCTCTGCCCCTGCGCACCCGCCGCCAACACCACCACGGAGAAGCTCTTTGAGGCCGCGGCAAAGATTCTCTACGAGAATTTCCCCCGATATATCGACTCTCCCGACGAGATTATTCCTTATACCTCCCGTCAGGAACTCGTCGCCGCCCTGCGTCGCGGCGAGGAAGAGCCTGCAGAAGAGGAGCAGGACGAGCTGCAGGTAGCCGCAACTGCCGCAGACCCTGTTACTGAGGTTGAGGCTGAGGTTGAAACTAGCCTCACTGAACCTGCAGTAGCTAAGAACGCTGAGGTTAGCGCAGATGATACCCCGAAGCCTGCAGCGCCCAAGCCTGCACCTTCCCCCGCACTCTTTGCGGCACGTGCGGCGCAGGCGCCCAGCCCGGCTCCCAGCGTGCCGGAAGAAGCATCTGTGGAAGCACCCGCAGAGGCGGTTGCAGAAGAGACGGTTCCGACGCCCGCCACGGTTGCTCCTGCAGCGCCCAAGCCTGTTGCGCCCAAGCCTGTTGCGCCGACTCCCGGAGCGCCTTCCCCCGGTATGTTCCGCAAGTCCACGCTGACCTACCGACCGCCGCGCATCGAAGAGTACCTGGAGGGTCTGCGCGCACGTCAGCAGGCAGCAGAAGAAGCTGCCGAAGCCGCCCAGTCGGCAGCGGCAACCGAGCAGGCAGCCGTTGAAGATCAGCCGGTGCTCGCCCAGTCCTTGCCGAGTGCACCCGCAGCCCCGAAGCCGACCGCGCCGAAGCCGATCGCGCCGAAACCGGGTGCGCCGAAGCTTGCCGTGCCCACCCCGAGTGCACCCGCGGCACCTCGCGGCGTTACCGCCGAGGACCGCGAACGCAGCTACCGACTGCGCCCGAGCCTGCGTGCCCGCCTCGAACGCGAAAACATTAGCGAAGAGCTCGTGCGCACCATCCTGCGCGACGGCGAAGCGGAACGCATCAACGATTGGACCATTCGCTTCACGCACGACGACTACCGGGTTGACGTGAACACTGCCTCCGCAGAAGTTATTACCGTCATTGACGAATACGACGCCGACTACAACGAGGCGGCGCAGGCTTCCCTGGCGCAGGGCGAATACACCTCGCTCAACGCCCTGGAACTCGAGTTCAGCGAGCGCGCTCGCACCTTCTTGAAGAAGAACCCGCCGTTCGTTTTCGATCTGATGCTTCAGGCGCTGAGTAGCCCCGAGAGCGTGCGCATGGCTGAAGGCTGGACCCGCATCTACGCGGCACAGGGTCTGGAGATCGCGGTTTCGCCCGATGAGCGGACCGTTCTGGCTCTGGCGAAGACCCCGGATTTCCATGTTCTGCACGCGGAGAACCTGCGCAAGGTGCAGCTCGAGGAGCTCAGCAACACCCTGGCGAAACAGGCAGAAGATAAGGCAGCCCAGGCAGAAAACACCACCGAGGAGGAGAAATAATGTCCGCTAAGCAGATCACTATTCCTCTCGAGGTGTATGTTCGCCTGCAGGAGCTTGCCTCCCTCGCCGCCTATAGCTACCGGGACAATCAGGGCTCCGAAGAGAACAGTGCAAACAATAAGCCGTGGGATTTGCTCTCCAAGGACGGCGCGTCCCTACTCGATGAGAACGGCGCGCTCAAGCCCGAAGCGGCAGAGCTCTACTTCACCCTCCTACCGCTCATTGCCCAGGAATTCGTAGAGCAGCAGCAGGCACTCGTGGACGCATACCGTCAGGCACCCAAGCCCGCCGCCGCACGCGCCAAGATTCGCCCCTCCAACCAGCGCCTTATCCCGCTGACCGAGGTGCCGCTGGAGAACCAGCGTATTGCCGCGCGCATCGAGAAGGAATTCTACGGCGATGTGCCGCCGCGCCGCCGCATCTACGGTGTGCTCCCCGGCGTGATGGACTATATGATGCGCCACGGGCTCACCTACGAGCTGCTGCTGGACATCATCGAATCGCCCGCAAGCACTGTGGTTCAGGAGAGCGCGCAGGAGAACCGCTACGGTCGCGAAGTTACCCTCTATACGCACGAGGAGGAAGGCTACCAGGTGGTGCTCAACCCCCTGACCGCCGAGGTGCTCGCGCTACGCCCGCTGCAGGCTCTCGCGGGAGGCTATCAGCTCTCCCCCGATGCTCAAGCTCAGCTCAAGTCGTTTGGCCTGACCGGCGAGTATATTGCCCGCATCCTGGATGAGGCTGAGGACCGCCGCCCGATTCCCGGCAGTAGCCGCACCGTGTACTCACTCAACGGCTACCAGGTGGAGTTCTCGCACTCCGACCAGCAGGTGATTCGTATTAGCCGCGGCACCGCGCCCAGCCGTAACCCCTTCGAATCACAGCCGAGAATGAGCGGCACGAAGAGGCAGCGCGGCCGCAAGATCCCGCACGATGTGGATGCGTTCGTTCAGCTGCTGCAGGAGCACGGCTTCACCATCACCATGGGCGGTAAGCACTACGATATTCGCCATGAGAAGCTGGCTCCGGGTCAGAAGGCGGTCACCTCGGTGACTCCCTCGGATTCGCAGCGTTGGCACCTGAACTCGGCACGTCAGATCCGCAATACCTTCGGTATTGACCTGCGCTACGCCGACCCCCGCGATAGCGTGCGCGGTATTGTGCGCGGTCCGGGACGAAGCGTCCAGAATACTGATGACCACAGCGCAGAAAAGCAGGACGCCGAGAAGAGCGCGGAGAAGACAGCGGAGAAGGAATCCGAGTAGCTCTTCGTCACCGTTGAAGCGCGCCCGCGTGCCGGTTCTTTATACTGCCCCCAGCATGTCTTTGCATCTGGGGGCAGTATTCATTGGCGCCAATATCCCGCGTTGTCAGGGCAATACGGGGTAGACTGGGGGCAATACAGACATGCTACTCAGCATAAAAATTAATATGCGTTCCCGTGATATGCGTGACGGTAGGGTTGGGGATGCGCCACAAAGTACGGTGAATAACAGCCCCTACCTCTACAATAGAAACGCATCACTACAGAAGAAGGAGAACGCATGGGCGTAACGATTAAGGTCACTGACGAAGCAGGCGTAAACTACGACATTCAGTGGGAAGACCACCACACCCTCCTGGAAACCCTCCAGGCTAACGGCGTGCCGGTCCTCGCAACCTGCGGTGGTAACGCATCCTGCGCTACCTGCCACGGCTTCATCGACCCCGAGCACTTCGAGGCTTCCGGTGAGCGCACCGAAGCTGAACAGGACCTGCTCGACATGGTCGACGATGTCGCCAACGAATACTCTCGCCTGTGCTGCCAGGTCGAGTACGCCCCCGGTATGGACGGAGCAGAAATCCAAATGCAGGCGGCGATGTAATCATGTTTAAATCGGCTCAGGTACTCGCATCAACCACCCTCCTCTGTTGCGTGCTCGCGCTCAGTGGATGCGGCGCGTCCCAGGCCGGTCAGGAAGCTGAAGGCACCTCGGCACAGCCGAGCGCTTCGGCTTCGGTCAAGCCCGGCACGATTCGAGTAGCCTCCGACGGGGCTACCCCTTCGGTGAGCCCGGGTTCCATTACCGTGGTGAACTCCCCCGACGCGGAGCACCACGAGTCTTCCTCTGAGCACTCCGAGTCTTCTTCCCACACCGAGACTCACGAGTCGAAGCAGAGCTCTGACTCTCATTCTTCTGAGTCCTCCCACGAGGGTTCCGAGCAGAACAACTCAGATGACTCTGCAGATTCTCAGCAGGACTCCCAGAAGGGCTCAGACTCGTCTTCGCAGTCGGGTTCTCGCTCTTCGGGTAACTCTTCGAACTCCTCCGGTTCCTCGAACTCGTCGAATTCTTCCAATTCCTCGAATTCTTCGGAGAAGTCCTCTAACTCCTCCAACAACGCTGAGGGTCCCGGTCAGTGCGATTTGGACGACCTGAATATTTCGGTGTCCATTGGCGACGGCTCCCCCGGCGCCCGCAACTACACCCTGTACTTCCAGAACTCCTCAGATTCCCCCTGCACCCTGCGCGGCTACCCGCGCGTGGTCCATGCGGGCCCCTCGGGAACCTGGGTTGGTCGTGAGGCATCCACCTCCGATGAGTACATGAACTCTGCGGGCGTGACCCTCAACCCCGGTGATAGCACCAGCGCTGTACTGCGTTCGGTGTACCCGGCACACTTCGGTGACGCGTGCGGTAGCCGACCGGTTCAGGGCTTCCTGGTGGGTCTTCCCTCCGGTTCCGGTGGTGTGATTGTTCCGCTGGATACGACCGCGTGTTCCTCGTCTGTTCCGCAGCTGTCGGTGGGTCAGTTTGGTGCCCGCTAACGCGGCGTTGTAGATGTGAATACTCTGGCGCGTTGTGTGCGCATATGGTTCAAGGGCGGTTCCCCGTGATGGGGAACCGCCCTTGAACTATCTATAAGCCTAAATCTAGGGTTTAGCTTTAGTCATACCATAGCTGCGCGCTCTTAGAGGGAGCGAGCAACCTCATCGTGGCTGAAGCGTGCACCGCGCGGGTATGCGGGAGCCTCACCGTGACCGAGGTTGACGACCAGGAAGGGGATTTCTGCGTTGTCCGCGAAGAATTCCTTTTTGATGCCGGCGAAGTCTGCGCCGGTCATGGGGCCGGCATCCAGGCCGAGGGCGCGGATTGCGGTAATGAAGTAGCCTGCCTGCAGGTGAGCGCTCAGCTCAGCGGCGGGGGTGGCGAGCTCCTCGGTGGTGTAGAAGCCCTTGATAAAGCCGGCAGCGTTGGGGTTGAAGGTGTCAGCGTGCTCTACCCAGTTTGCGTCTGCGGAGAGGATTGCGGTCACCGGTGCCGCCTGGGTCTTAGCCTTGTTGCCGTCTGCCAGGTGTGCGACGAGGCGCTCGCGTGCCTCGGGGCTCTTGACCCAGGTGATGCGCAGGGGCTGGCTGTTGAAGGCGGTGGGGCCATAGAAGGTCAGCTCCTGGATGCGGCGCAGCTGCTCGTCGGTGACGGGCTCCTCGGTGAAGGAGGAGACGGTGCGCGGCTCGTGGAAGAGGCTGATGAGCTGTTCTTCGGTCAGGCGGGTCATGGTGAGGCTCCTTTGGGTTGTTTCGCAGTCGATTACTTTACGGGTAAAATATTACATACTCTGTAGAGACACTGTCAAGCACATCTTCCTCCCCCAACCCCCAACAATTCAAGAGGCGCACACCATAAACCCCGCCATAATAGATACATGACCGACGCACTCTCCCACTTCTCCGCCCCCGTACGCGACTGGTTCCGCGCCACCTTCAGCGCACCCACCGCCGCCCAAGAAGGCGCCTGGGAGAGCATCCGCAACGGCAACAACACCCTCATCATCGCCCCCACCGGCTCCGGCAAAACCCTCGCCGCCTTCCTCTGGGCACTCGACGCCCTACACCGCGAACACGAAGCCGGCACCGCAGGCGGCACGCGCATCCTCTACATCTCACCCCTCAAAGCACTCGGCGCCGACGTCGAACGCAACCTGCGCGCACCGCTGACCGGAATCACGCGCCTGAGCGAAAACAACACGGGCGAACCGAACATCAGCGTGGGCGTGCGCAGCGGCGACACCCCCGCACGCGAACGCCGCCAACTCATCAGCAACCCGCCCGACATTCTCATCACCACCCCCGAATCCCTCTACCTCATGCTCACCAGCGCCGCCCGCAACACCCTCGCGGGCGTCACCACCGTGATCGTGGACGAGATCCACAACCTCGCCGCCACCAAACGCGGCGCACACCTGGCGGTCTCCCTCGAACGCCTCGACGCACTCCTCGAAAAGCCCGCACAGCGCATTGGGCTCTCCGCAACCGTCGAAAACCCGGAGGCGGTCGCCCGGTTCCTCGGCGGCATTCAGCCGGTAACCATCATGAGCCGTCCAGTCGTCAAAGAATGGGACCTGCGCCTGAGCGTGCCCGTACCCGATATGGCGGCACTCGGAGGCGCCAACGACTACGGGCAGGGGCTCTACGCGCCCTCAGAGATGCAGGGAGGCGGAGGCTCAGCTTCTACGAGCTCGCCGGTAAGTGCGGCGCAGCCTATCTCTAGTGCAGCAAGCACCCCGGCGAGCGCTCCCTACACGCTCGAAGACGCCATTGGCGTGTTCCCCGGGCAGGCAAACCCAGCGCAGGAACCCGCGCAAGAAACCGGGCAGGCAAACCCGTCGCGACAGGGCGATACCGCTGCGCCCAAAAATACGCTCACCATCTCGGAAGAAGCATTGCATGAGGGGGCACTGCACGAAAAGACGCTGCGAGACACCCCCGGTAGCGAGCGCCCCGAGACCTCCATCTGGCCGCGTGTGCAGGAGCGCATCGTCGACCATATTGAGAACAACCGTTCTACGATTGTTTTCGTTAATTCGCGTGGACTAGCAGAAAAGCTCACCGCGGCACTCAACGATATTCACCTGCGCCGCGTCCTCGCACAGCAGGGAATCGACCCCGAAGACTACGCGACAGGCATCGGCGACATCGCCGAGGTGCCGCCGCTCGCCCGCGCGCACCACGGCTCCGTGTCCAAGGAACAGCGCACCCTCATCGAGGAGGCGCTCAAGGGCGGAACCCTGCGCTGCGTGGTCGCCACCAGCTCCCTGGAGCTGGGCATCGATATGGGTCACGTGGACCTCGTAATCCAGGTGGCGGCGCCTCCATCGGTTGCCTCCGCACTGCAGCGCGTGGGCCGCGCCGGACACCGCGTGGGCGAAATTTCGCGCGGATTCTTCTACCCCAAGCACCGCGGCGACCTGCTCGGCGCAACCGTCACCCTCGCCGGAATGCGCAGCGGAACCCTCGAGCCACTTGCCATCCCCACCAACCCCCTGGACGTACTCGCGCAGCAGACCGTCGCCGCCTGCGCGTTGGGCCCCATCAGCGTGGACTCCTGGTACGAGGCGCTACGCCGCAGCGCACCCTACGCCGAACTGCCGCGCGCCCTCTTCGACTCCGTACTCGAAATGCTCGCCGGACGCTACCCCTCCGATGAATTCGCTGAATTGCGCCCGCGCATCATCTGGGATCGCACCCCTACCGAGGAAGCCCCCTCCGGCAGTATTGAGGGCCGCCCGGGTGCGCAACGCCTCGCCGTCACCAGCGGCGGCACGATTCCCGACCGCGGGCTCTTCCCCGTCTACCTGGTCAGCGGCGATGAGGAGCGCGGCCCCAAGCGTGTGGGTGAGCTCGACGAGGAAATGGTGTACGAATCCCGTGCCGGCGAGGTCATCACCCTCGGCGCGAGCAGTTGGCGCATTGAAGAAATTACGCACGACGCGGTGCGGGTCTCCCCCGCACCCGGTCAGCCCGCGCGCCTGCCTTTCTGGCACGGCGACCGCATGGGCCGCCCCTACGCCCTGGGCGTGCAGACGGGTGCGTTCACGCGCGCCCTCTCCAGCCTGGGCGCCACCGATAGCGCCGCCGCCCGCCTGCAGCTCGAACAGCTCGGATTGGACACCTGGGCGGTCGATAACCTGCTCGCCTACCTGCGTGAGCAGCGCGAATCCACCGGGGCGGTCCCCTCCGACACCCGCATGATTGTGGAGCGGCACCGCGACGAACTGGGCGATTGGCGCGTGGTCCTGCACTCGCCGCTCGGCTACGGGGTGCACGCGCCCTGGGCGCTGGCAGTGCGCGCCCGCATTGAGGAGCGGTATGGGGTGGACGCTTCCGTCATGGCGAGTGATGACGGCTTGATTCTGCGTCTGCCCGCTATGGAGGATGTGCCGCCCGGCGCTGATCTGTTCCTTTTCGACCCGGACGAGCTGGAGGCGATTGTCACCGAACGCGTAGGCGATTCGGCGCTTTTTGCGTCTCGGTTCCGTGAGAATGCGGCGCGCGCCCTGCTGTTACCGCGCCGTGATCCGGGTAAGCGCACCCCGCTGTGGCAGCAGCGTCAGCGTGCGGCGCAGCTGCTGGATGTGGCGCGTAAGTACCCTGATTTTCCGGTGCTTTTGGAGACGGCGCGCGAGTGTCTGCAGGATGTGTACGATGTTCCGGCGCTGGTTCAGGTGCACCGTTCACTGCAGTCTCGGGCGGTGTCCATGCTGGAGGTTGAGACGAACGAGCCTTCGCCTTTTGCGCGCACTCTGCTCTTTGAGTACGTTGCCGAGCATCTCTACGACGGCGATGCGCCCGCCGCCGAACGCCGCGCCGCCGCGCTCTCGCTGGACCCGGCGCTGCTTGCTGAGTTGCTGGGTTCGAGCGGTCTGCGTGACCTGCTGGATCCGGCGGTGCTAGTGCAGACTCAGCAACGCCTGCAACGCACCGGTGAGCGTTACCGCGCCTGCGGTGTGGAGGGTGTGGCGGATTTGCTGCGTCAGCTGGGCCCGTTGAGCGCGCGGGAGTTGAGCCTGCGTTTGCGCTCTGACAACCCGCCGACTGAGGCGCCCGGCATTGAGCATGAGGATTCTGAAAACTACGGCGAGGAGTACGGCGAGGAGTACGGCGCGCACGCCAGCGTGGAGCAGGCGCGCGAACTGGCGGAGCAGCTGGTGCGCTCGCGCCGCGCGTTCTCATTCATGGGAGCTGCCGACATGGGAGCTACCGACGATTCCGCCGAGCCGCAGCTGTACTATGCGGTGGTTGAGGATGCTGCGCGTCTGCGCGATGGGCTGGGCATTATGCCCGCCGCGGCGCTTCCTGTAGCCCTTCTGGAGCCGGTCGCGGAGCCTTTGGAGGATCTGGTTTCTCGCTATGCGCGCACCCATATTCCCTTCACTGCGCAGCAGGCGGCGGAGCATTTTTCGCGCCTGACCCCGGTGGGTGTGGGCGTGCTGACTCCGGTGTTGCAGCGTCTTCAGCAGCAGCGCCGCCTAAGCTCCGGCGAGTTCCTGCCCGAGGTGCTGCGCACTCCCGGGTCTGCCGGTGTCGAGTGGGTGGATGCGCAGGTTTTGCGCACGATTCGTGCCCGCTCTCTGGCGGCGTTGCGTGAGGAAATTGAGCCGGTATCGGCGCAGGTCTATGGTGTATTCCTACCCTCATGGCAGAACGTTCGTTCTTTATCCGTGCGGGTTGCGCAGACCCTGCCGGAGGCGAGCGCCTACGGCGCGTTCATGCCCTCCCGCCGCACCGCCACGGTAATGGGCGAGAGGGTGGCGCCTCTCGGCCCGGCGGCGCTCAACCCGGCGGTACCCAACCCGTTAGCTGAGCACGGCACAGAACATACGGGACAAGATTCCGCCTCCTCCACGGAGGATCTGCTCACCGCCATCGACCAGCTGGCGGGTGTGCGCGTACCGGCTTCCGCGCTGGAGACGCTGATCCTCCCGGCGCGTGTGCCCGGCTACCAGCCGCACATGCTGGACGAGCTGATGGCAAGCGGCAGGGTGTTCTTCACCGGCGCCGGTCAGCTCGGCGGCGGTAGCGCGCAGAAGTCTGACGGCTGGATTCGCCTGCATTTGAGCGAGAGTTCCTCGCTGACTCTGGGTGAGCTGACCATGGGCGAGGACTACCCGGAGCAGCTGTTACGCGCGGAGAACCCCGAGCTTTGGGAGGCGCTGCAGGCTCCGGGCACGCTCGAGCACGCCATCTATGAGGCGCTGGCTCATGGCGGCCTGTTCGTGCCGGCGCTACGTGAGCGGGTGGCGCAACTGATGAGCGCTGCGGCACCTGCCGGTCAGGTGGTGACTTTCCCGGATGCGGCGGAGGTTTCGGCGGCGCTGTGGCGCCTGGTGTGGGCTGGTGCGGTGACGAACGATAGTTTCGCGCCGGTTCGGGCGATGCTTGCGGGCGTCCGCAGTGCGCATCCGACTCCGGCAGCCCCTGCGCGTCTGTCGCGGGTGGGTCGCCGTGGTGCGGGCCGTATTGCGGCGGCACGCGCCTCCATGGGTAACGGCTTGGCGGGCGGATACGGCGCTGCCACCGGGCGCGGTCTGCGTTCCCTGCGCGGCGGGTTCCATGGCGCCGCTCCCGCCGTTGCCCCGCAGGATAGCGGTCGCTTCTCACGCGTGGACACACTGCTGCAGGAGCCGGTGGAGGCGACGGTTACGGCGCTCGCACGCGCCGACCTGCTGCTGGACCGCTACGGTGTACTGACTCGCGGGTGCCTGCAGGTGGAGGATTCTGCCGGCGGGTTCTCGCAGCTGTACCGGATTTATTCGGCGGCTGAGGATCGTGCGCTGGTGCGTCGCGGCTACTTTATTGAGGGTTTGGGCGCGGCGCAGTTTGCCGCCCCCGCGACGGTGGACCTGCTGCGTTCTACCGCCGATAGCCTCAGTGTTCCCGCAAGTCCACAGGGTTTTGGCGCGACACAGGGTTTTGGTGCGAGTGCCTACACCCCGCAGCGTACCGATACGGAGCGGGTGTACGGCACGTTCACAGTGACCCTGTTGGCGGCGACCGACCCCGCGAACCCGTACGGTGCGGCGCTGAGCTGGTCCGCGATTCCCTCCTTTGCGCACGAGGGCGAGGGCACCGTAAAGCACCGCCCGGCACGCAAGGCGGGCGCCTGCGTGGTGCTGGTGGACGGCGCACCGGTGCTCTATGTGGAGCGTGGCGCGAAGACCCTGTTGGCTTTCACCACCGACCCGGTACTTCTGGAGGCGGCGGCCCCCGCCCTGGCGCGCCTGGTGTCCGCCGGCGGTGCGGAGAAGATTTCGGTGGAGAAGGTCAACGATGTGGAGCTTTTGGGCACCCACACGGTGAGCACATCCACATTGGGCGCATCCGGCGGCGAGGTTGTAGAGCATCCGGTGGAGGCGCTGCGTGCGGCACTGCAGGCGCAGGGGTTCTACGCGACGGTTCGTGGCCTGTCGCTACGCCGCTCCATTTAGCCCGAGCCTCAAGCTTAGCCTCAGAGTAAAACTATTTTCTTCAATCTCAACTTGAGCATCATAATGCCCCGCACCCCCACGGAAGGGGGTACGGGGCATTATGTTTCCCTACTCACGAACCGGGTGGTGTTCCCGGAGTCCACCACGTCGCAAGCGGCGTAGCGGAGGAATAACCGCCCGGATGTCCACGTCATCTTTGCCGTGGAGCACATAACCAAACATCGGAGCGGGAAGTCCTGTGTAGACCTGTCACCTCTTGAGGCGGCTAGTAGCCGCCAGTGAGGGTGTCCACGGCACCCAGGCACAGGTCGATGGCTTCTTCGAGCCCGAGCCCGCGGGAGCGAACGGTGCGCTGATCGCGGGGGTTGAGTTGCACGACGTGCATGGCGAAGTAGTCGACGAGCTGCAACCAGCCTCCGAGGATGACGCGGGTGCGGTCATTAATCGGCATGCCGGTGCGTTCAAGCATCCATTCGAGGTAGTCGGTGGGGTTGTTCGGGAAGTCCTCCCCACCGGGGGTGGGGACACCGGCTACGACGAGGAAATAGGTGCGCAACTCCCTGCGGAGTGCTTCCTCGGGATTTTCGTGGTGCTCGCCGAGAGCCTCAAGGACTGCGTTGGCTTCGCGTCGGGTGACAGCTGCCGCCAGGGAGTCCTTGCCGGGGAAGTAGTGGTAGAGCAGGGCGCGGGTAATGCCTGCATCGCGGGCGATAGCGCTCATGGAGGCACCGAGCACGCCGCGGCGAGCGAAATGTTCTGCAGCGATTTTCAGAATTTGCTCTTCGCGTTCGTGCGGCTCCATGCGCAGGGCACCGGTGCGAGGCTCCGCATTCTTTTGTGAATGTTCCATAACCTCTCCTCTCGCATTTTCCGGTGCTTTGGAATTGTCCGATTGCACCGCTGTAATTGGGGGTGTTCCTTTAACCTCTGCATCCTTGCGCTGTTTCTGTCCCATTTCGACCCCTTCGTTCGAAATATCGAACTTCTGTGTCTTAATCGTACCGCTTTAAGGCGGTTTCCAGCCTTTATTAAGGTGTTTATGACGTAGGATGCCCAGGTTATCAGGTCTTTAATTGCTTTACATCTTTTATACTTAGAAAAACCACAGGGGCTAAATTGAGGGTTATTGATTTATGATTTGACAGCATTTTCGAAAATACCGCACTCAATCGATAGTTTTTGTAAAATTAATGCACTTTTTTTAAATTAAATGTCCAATAATTTCAAAAATTTGTGAAGTTTTCGTTTTCTGTTCCACGTATTCACACAAACATTCATGAGTGTCAGACAAAACTGTCTTCTGCAACCCCACACCAAGCCCACGGTAATATTTCCACCCGCATGCTGCTCAGTCTGGCGCACCCGGGTCGCCGCCGAATCAGTCCCTCCCAAAAGGTAGAGTAGAGCCATGCCCGCACAGAACACCGCACGCCCACAACCCACCTCACAGTCCAGCTCTCAGCCCAAAACACAGCAGGGAACACAGCCCACCTATCAGGCAAAGCCTGCACGCCGCACGCATCGCCGTCTGCTGACCCCTCCGCTGGCTCAGAAGAACGGTATCGACCCGATTCAGCTGATCCTGCCGCTCGTGGAGGAGCTCCCCGCCGAGCTCGCCCCGAGCAACACTGCACCGAACAACACCGCCCCGAACAATACGGCTCCGACAACCATTGCGGATTACCTGATTGCGCGCTTCTACCCGAACGACCCGCAGATTATTCACGCCCGCTTTAATACCGGTGAGGTGCGCCTGGACGACGGCACAATTCTGACTAGCGACAGCCCGTATATGCCGGGTGAGCGCATCTGGTACTTCCGTGAGCTTGCCGATGAGCCGCAGCTACCCTCAGACATGCCGGTGCTCTACGAGGATGAGCACGTGCTGGCGATTGATAAGCCGCATTTTCTGCCGACCACCCCGCGCGGTTCCTATATTGCGCAGACCGCGCTGACCAAGCTGCGGGTGCGTGAGCAGAACCCGCTACTGATTCCGATTCACCGCCTGGACCGCCCGACCGCGGGTGTGCTGCTTTTTGCCAAGACCGTTGAGGCACGCCGCCCCTTCCAGATGATGTTTCAGCACCGTCAGGTGTCAAAGACCTACCGTGCCGTGGCGCCGGTTCCCGCCGATGCTGCCGCCGCCGAGCAGGCGTTGAGTGCGGAGGGGCTGCAGGTGCGTTCGCATATTCAGAAGATTCGTGATCAGCTGCAGGTTCAGCAGCTTTCTGAGCAAGAGTGCGCGGCGCAGGGTGTGGAGCCGAATACGCTGACGACCGTGAAGATTCTGCGGACTTTCACTCCGAGTGCGCAGGCGGTTGAGGGGTGGCGCGCGGAACCGAATAGAGAATGGGCGCTCTATGATTTGGCGCCTCACACCGGCAAAACGCACCAGCTGCGGGCGCATCTGAATATGCTCAGCGCCCCCATTCTGGGCGATGTGCTCTACCCGCAGGTGCTACCCGACGCGCCAGACCGCCCGGAGTACCCGCTGCAGTTGCTGGCGTACAGCCTGCATTTTGAGCATCCCATCACCGGCGAGCGAGTGGATTTGTACAGTGGCCGCTCACTCACTGCCGCCTCCTAACTGGTTTTTGAATGGCGTTCACCCCGTTCCCTGCGGTGCATCTTCTCGGCGGTCTCTCGAAAAGGAATCACACCCGAGAGCCCGCCCACAGCATCCGGGCGCTCAGAGGGCAAAAAGTGGGATAATTCAGACGTAATACTTCACCGCAACTACAGAGGGTCCATGAATTCCCAGCCGTCTTCCCACAACGCGCAGTCTCTGGAGTCGATTAGCGAGTACGCCGAGCGCACCTCCTCGCACGCCGCTGCCGCAGCCGACAGCGTCACCGACACCTTCGTGCACCGCATCCTCGGTGTTCCCGGCGCCCTCATCGGCTCGGTTCAGGTTCCCGATCCTCGCCCGCTGAGCCAGCGTCTGAGCGCGTGGCACTACTGGTGGCAGGCGCACCTGCTGGACTGTGTGATTGATGCCGGCCAGCGTCACCTGCGCGAGGGCGATATTACTGCCGCACAGGAGGAGCTGCACCGCGCCCGCGCGCTGTTGCGCGGCATTAACGTGCGCAACTACGGCCGCTTCGCGAACGACTACTTTGACGATATGGCGTGGCTGACCCTCGCGGTGGGCCGCATGAATTCCTTCTGCATCGAGCTGACCGGCGCTAATGATGTTGCCGCCCAGGATGCTGGCGTGGCCCTCTTCGAGCAGTTGGCGAAGGGTTTCTCCCCGGTGGGTGGCATGAGTTGGCGCAAGTCCAAGCGTGATTTTGTGAATGCTGCGGCAACCGCGCCGACCGCGCTGGCGTATGCGCGTGCGGGCGACCCGAAGACTGCCGCAGCGCTGATGGACTGGATGAACGAAACCCTCTGGGATGCAGAACGTTCGCTCTATATTGACGGCGTGAACGTGCGCGGCGACGAGTACGAGTACGAGCGCGGCGAATTCACCTACAACCAGGGAACCGCCCTGGGCGCCCTGCTGAGCCTCGCCGCATCCGGTGTGCCCTGCGAGGTGGACCCCGCAGAACGCGCCGAGCGCCTCATCGTCGGCATCGTCAAGCACATGACCGAAGAGGTGGAGTTCCTCTCCGGTGCGCGCCGCCGCATCCTCATCTCTCACGGCGACGGCGACGGCGGCCTGTTCACCGGCATTCTCGTGCGCTACCTGGGCATGGCGGCATCCTCGCCGCTGCTTAGTGATGAGGCGCGAGCGCTCGCCTCGACCCTGGTGTACTCGACCGCACGCGCCCTGTGGGAGGGTCGCCGCGAGTTTGACCCCGACCTGCCGATGAATGAGTACGGCATTGACCCGAATGAGATTCGCGGTAAGGCGCTCGTGCAGTTCTCCCCGCGGTTCACCGAGCCGATGAGCAAGGTTGTGAAGCCCGGCGCGCCGGTGGAGCTGTCCGCTCAGGTGCAGGCGTGGACTATTTTTGAGACGGCGGCGCGTCTGGCGCATGCCCGTGACCTCGCCTCCCACGGCTTCTAAAGCACGGCTTTTATATTCCCAGCCCTAATCTTCTCCGTTCAGTGCAGAAGGTTAGGGCCTGTGCAGAAGGTTAGGGCTAGATTCATTGCAGGGGCGTACACACGGGCGTACGGTGAGTTTTATGTTTGCACCAGAATCACAACAGGTCACTGCCAGCCCGAACGCTAACACCATTTTCATGGTGTGGAAGTTCAAGGAAGACATCAGCCAGGATGCGCTCATTGAGGGGTTCCAGAACCTCTGCGGGCTCGTTATTAACCTCAACCACACCGCCGCGAACCGCTACTCTCCCGAGAACGCCAGCGTTGTGCTGGGTATCAGCCACAGCGCGTGGCTGACCCTGGATCTGCCCAAGCCGCTGCCGCAAGAGCTCGTGGAGTTCGAGGAGATTAGGGGCCCTAAGCACACCGCGGTGTCCACTCCCGGCGATCTGCACTTCCACATCCGCGCGACCCAGCCGTCCGTCGCCTACGATATGGCGTCCGCTATTACCGCGGCTCTGCGCGATGTTGCCGAGGTACTGGATGAGGTGCACGGCTTCCGCTACTGGGACGGCCGCTCCATCATCGGTTTTGTGGACGGCACCGAGAACCCGCAGACCCCCGCGGCACGCGAATACTTTGGCGTCATCGGTGACAGCGACCCCATGTACAGGGGCGGCAGCTACCAGTTCGTGCAGAAGTACATCCACGACATGACCGCGTGGAACGCCCTGCCCGTCTCCGAGCAGGAGAAGGTCATTGGCCGCTCCAAGCACGACGACATCGAGATGAGCGAGGACGAGAAGCCCGCCAACTCGCACTCCGCTATCGCCAATATCGGTGACGACTTCAAGGTTATTCGCGACAACATGCCCTTCGGCACCGTGGGTAACAACGAGCTGGGCACCTACTTCATCTGCTACGCCAGCACCTTCTCGACCGTCCGGAAGATGCTCATGAACATGTTCACCGGCGTGGATGGCGCCAACTACGACCGTCTGCTGGATTTCAGCACTGCGGTGACCGGCACCCTCTTCTTCGTGCCGACTGTGGATATGCTCGGCGACTTCGCCGGCTAAGGCGAGCTAAACCCAGCTACCCTCAGCTAAATTCTCGTGAACCCCGCCTCCGGCAAAGGAGGCGGGGTTTTCCGGTAGGCTAGGGTGTAGACATTCAGACGGAAAGCAAACAATCGAGAGAAGAATGAGCGTTCTAGATAACTCTTTCCCCACCGAGGACTTTGGCTTCACCATCACCAGCCGCCTGGCGGACACCGCCTCCCCCAGCGCTGAACGTGTAGAAGCCAACGGCGGACAGTTCCGCGGACGCGCCGGTGTCATCACCACCCCGCACGGACAGATTCAGACCCCCGCCTTCACCCCCGTGGGCACCAAGGCAACCGTCAAGGCGGTTCTGCCCGAATCCATGAAGGAGCTCGGCGCTCAGGCTCTGCTCTCCAACGCCTACCACCTGTACCTGCAGCCCGGCCCCGAAATCCTCGACGCAGCAGGCGGCCTGGGCGCATTCATGAACTGGGACGGACCCACCTTCACCGACTCCGGCGGATTCCAGGTCATGAGCCTGGGCTCCGGCTTCAAGAAGGTTATCGATATGGGTACCGTCGCGGACGCTAAGGGCGCCGACGGCCGCCCCCTCGGCGACGACGACGTGGCGAAGGGCAAGGAACGCCTCGCCCACATTGACGACGACGGCGTGAACTTCAAGTCGCATATTGACGGCTCGATTCACCGCTTCACCCCCGAGGTGTCCATGCAGGTTCAGCACCAGATCGGTGCCGACGTCATGTTCGCCTTCGACGAGCTGACCACCCTCTACAACTCCCGCGGCTACCAGGAGGAGGCGCTCGAACGCACCCGCCTGTGGGCGCTGCGCTGCATCGCTGAGCACCAGCGCCTGACCACTGAGCGCGTGGGCAAGCCCTACCAGGCACTGTTTGGCGTCATTCAGGGTGCACAGTACGAGGACCTGCGCCGCAAGGCATGCCAGGACCTCGGCTCCATGCCCTTCGACGGCTTCGGCATCGGTGGTGCGCTCGAGAAGGAAAACCTCGGCACCATCGTGCGCTGGTGCGCCGAAGAGCTGCCCGAATCTAAGCCCCGCCACCTGCTCGGCATCTCCGAACCCGACGACATCTTCGTCGGAATCGAGAACGGCGTGGACACCTTCGACTGCGTCTCCCCCACCCGCGTGGCACGCAACGCAGCCGTCTACTCCCCCACCGGCCGCTACAACATCACCAACGCGCGCTTCAAGGCGGACTTCTCGCCCATCTACGAGGGCTGCGACTGCTACACCTGCACCCACTACACCCGCGCCTACCTGCGTCACCTCTTCAAGGCGGACGAGCGTCTGGCGGCGACCCTCGCCTCCATCCACAATGAGCGCTTCATCGTGCGCATGGTGGACGACGCCCGCGAAGCCATCAAGGACGGCACCTACTTCGAGTACCGCGACGAGTTCCTCGGCAACTACTACTCCGGCAAGAAGCCCTAAACCCGCTCTTCAACCCGTTTAAGGAGAACCCTATGAGCATCACTCATGTTCCCGATGAGGAGCTTCTCGTCTTCGACCACGAGATCGCAGCCCCGGTCGAGGACGTCTTCGGCGCCTACCTGGACCCCGAACTGCTGGTCCGCTGGTACGGCCCCGCAGGCTGGCACGTGCGCCCCACCGACGTTGTCGTGGAGCCTGTCGTCGGCGGCATGCAGCGCCTGTCCATGATCAACGAGGTTGACCCCTCGGTGTCCTGTATTCTGCAGAGCCGCTTTTTGAGCATTGAACCGTTCAAGGAGCTCGAATACGCCGAGCAGTTGCCCGACCACCTGGGCAACCCCGGTAGCGTGCTGGTGTACCAGCGTCACCGTTTCTTCCCCGAAACCGTGATTACCGCCGACGGCGTGGGTTCCGGTACCCGCATCCTCATTGAGATTGGCCCCATGCCCGCCTCGGTTCACGAGGAGGTGCGCACCACCTGGCGTTCAACCTTCGCCCGCCTGGATGACGTACTCGCCGCCCGCGCACGTGGGGAGCTCTAAAACCTGCCGCGCCAGCTGCCTGAGATAGCTTCAAGACAAAAAGCGCCGCGTTGACGAATCATTCGTCAACGCGGCGCTTGTGTTTAACACCCGTGCCTTGCCGGGTGCACCTTCTGGGGTGTGCCCTGCCGGATGTGAATCGTAAACTAGTTGGTCAGCTTCACGGTAATGACGGTGCTACCACCATCCAGGGACACGCACTCGGGGGTCGCACGATCCGCGCCGTCGCCCGGCTTCCAGTAGCAGCGCGCCGACATGACGGTACGCTCACCATTCGCCTTATCGGTCACCTCGGCGGGGTTCTGCACCACAAACTGGCGGATCAGCTCACGCGCAAACAGGCAATCCACCGCACCCGAGGCCACCTGAACCGTAGCGTTGTGCTTCAGGTAGCCGGTAGCGTCCATGCTGCCGCAGCTACCGCCCGCAGACTGAACATCCGAGTTGGACAGGCTTGCGGTGCTCGACGCCTTCGCCACTGCACTCGCCGAAGTATTCGCCTTAGCCGATGCGGAAGGGCTCGACGCCGCGCTCGCCTGCGCGGTTGCCGTGGGGCTTGCGGTGGTGATGGTTCCGGGGCTCACGGTAGCCACCGCGGTGGGGGTGTGCACGGTACCGGCAGTCGGGGTGCTTTCAGTGACCGTTGCGGTGCGGGTGGGGCTGGCGGTTGCCTTCGCGCTCGTAGCGCTGGGGCTAGGGGTTGCGGTGGCGCTCGGGGAGGCGGTAGTGGCGCCTCCGGAGCATGCCGACAGCGCCAGCAGCAGCGTGGCACCGAGTGCTACGGGGCTGTAGCGCTTAGCGGTGCGGAGGGTAGTAGAACGAGCCTGGATAGAAGTCTGGTGCTTCTGTGCCGGATGCATGGTGACCTTTCTGCGTCATCGGTTCGGGTTCCTATCAGCATTCTAAAGACGCTACCTGTGAGCTAGCTATACGGCATCTTAGGAACCCGCAGGGTGGACCCTCTGGGCATAACGGAAAAGGGCACAGCGGAAAGAACGCAATAAGGAGGGGTGCCCCGGCATTACGGAAGCCCCTCCTTAGCTCTTCACAACTCATTGACAGCTCACTGACAACTCATTGCCTCTGGCACGGGCGCTTAGCCTTCCTGCCTGCCACGCACCAGAATAGTGTGGCCGTTTCCGTCATGGCAGCTAATCGAGCCAGTCTCAATCTCACCGAAGCAGGTCAGCTGATTACCATCGGCAGCGGGCACAGTCACCACATCCCAGGTGTGCATCATCTTCGTGTTTGCGGTGGTGGTCTCCCCGTGCAGAACCGAGGACTCATTCACGGTATTCACCTCGCTGGCGCCGGTCAGGAAGTTCATGCGAGTCACCTCCACCGGACCGGCAAAAGTACGACCGACCGCACCGTTACCGTCACCGGTCTGCTCACCGGTGCGGCGCTCGCACACCAGGGTTCCATCCGCGGGGTTCAGCTCGCAGAGGGTGCGCTCGTCATCGCTCTTGAAACGGTAGTAGCCGGCACCGGAATCGTAGTAGGAGGGCTCCATGAGGAAGGGAATCGGGGGAGCATCCGGGTTTTCCAGACGAGCCACAAAGGCGACATCCTCACCGATGGTACATTCGGGGGCGCCGCGATCCTCGCGACGGTTCTCAGCCATCGCGTACTGCGGGTTCCAGTAGCAGGTGGCGTCCTGAACCTTCGCAACCTGGTGCTCGGTCAGGTTGTCGTCGGCACGCGGGGTGGTGATGTACTCGGTCAGCACGTCCAGGGCGTGGGCGCAGTCCACGGTACCGCGCAGCACCATGATTTCCGCACCAGTCTTCAGGTAGCCCTTGCGGCCAATGTGTCCGCAGCGCTCGCCGGCGGAGGCGCGTTCAGCCTCCACCTTTTCGGGCGCGCGGGGAGTGTCACCGGTGGGGGTTGCTGCCGCGACGGGGGTTGCCTTTGCATCAGCGGGTGCGGAGGAATCGGACGCCTTCGCCTCGGCGCTCTCGCTGGGGGCGGGTGCCTGAGTCTCGGTGACGGTCGGCTCGGTCTTCTTCGTCGGCGTCGGGGACGCGGTGGAGGAAGGAAGCGGGTACTTCGAGTGGTTAGCCGTACTGGAGGCGCTGGGGGTCGACGAGGAGTTTTCGCTCTGAGAACCGCCGAAGCAGCCGGTCAGAGCGAGGAGCAGGGCGGCGGCGCATCCGGTGGCGCGCATCGTGCGGCGACCCCAACCGGTGGGGTCTGCCTGAGTGTGGTGGAACGACATCGTTATCTCTCCCGGGAATGAACCTTTTGCACCCTTTGCAGAAGGTATTTAAAGCATACGCTTGACCCCGTTCAAGACCGGTTTATTACAGCGGAGCGCCGGTATCTACCCCTACTTCTGCGGCAGGTAGGAGCTCAACAGCTCACGCTGCTCGGGGCTCAGACGGGTCAAACGCCCCACAACCGAATCCCAGAACGCCAGCACGGTAAAGGCACGCACGCATTCGCGGCCGTCCACCGGGGAGAGAATCGAGTAGCCAATCCGCACGGATGCGGCGCTGACCTTCTCCACGCTCAGGCGCACGGGTACGGGCTCACCGGTGTAGGGCAGCTGAGCCAGGTAGCGGATGCCGTGCTCGGCAATAAGCGCCTGCACGCCCTCGGCAACCAGGTCGAAAAGCGGAATCGGAGGCTGCGGTGCCACGGTGGGCTTCTGCCCGGAGGAGGGCGGCGGGCCGAAGAGCGCCACACGGGCTTCTTCCATGACCGAGAGGATGGCAACGTTGTTGACGTGCCCGTAGGCGTCCATATCGCCCCAGCGTGCGGGTACGTGCACCAGCAGTTCGTCGGTGGTACCGACCTCAGAGGTGGGGGTGTTTTCGCGGTTCTTTTCGTGGCTTTGCATGGTTTTAACTCTACTCCCCCACCGCTGTGAGGCGGCTATTCGTACGAATCCGCAAGGTACAGCAAATGAATCAGCTGATAATGATTCGGGGGCTAGAAATATATTTGATAGTTAAAGCGATGAGGCTCGAAAGCTACGATGCTTTCGAGCCTCATCCAACACACAGACATTTGAACGCATACAAGATCATACGGTTCACTGTCTATGATAGACCCCACTCTGAGGGCCAACTGCATTTTTACGGTTTTATTACGAGGAATTCCAGAAATTTTCCGTATTTTTCGTTTATTACTGTGTTGGAGTCTCTGCAGGCCCCAGCACCGGCTCTCCCGGCAGCTACAGAACCTTAACGGCCCAGCTTAGCCGCAGTCTCCAGGGCATGATCAGCGTCGTACTTCATGGCGTCATACTCGGCAGTTGCCTGCTGAGCCTCAACAAAGGTCTGCTCATCAATCATGTGAGTGTGGCGGATACGAGCAAAGTACAGCAGGCTCAGAACCACAAAGTAGCCCACGCCCACAATTGCCGGAACCATAGAACCGCGCACCATGAAGAGCGCAACCCACACCGCGAAGAGCAGCAGAACGCCAACCGCCGCGGTGAACTGGCCACCCCACAGGCGGAAACCATTGGCAGCAGGCTCAACACGCTTGTACACGATGTAGGCGAACAGAATCAGAACCCACACGGTCAGCGCGCACACCATGATCACAAAAATCATGGAGAGGAACGCTTCCTTCGGGCTGTACAGCGCCAGCAGAATAGCAATAACCATGCCGCTGGTCGACGCCCACACGGCGCGAGCCGGAACGCCAGCACGGTTCACCTGAGCCAGCTGGCGAGGCGCCATGCCGTCAGCCGCCAGGGAGTGTAGCAGACGCGCACCCGCGTACAGGTTTGCGTTCGCGCTCGACAGTGCCGCAATCAGCACCACAAAGTTCACGAAGTGCGCCACGCCCTGAATGCCGAGCTGTTCAAAGACCAGAACGAACGGGGAAGCATCCACCGCATCGCCTATGCCCGAGGCCGAACGCCACGGAATGATAGCAACAACAATCAGCACCGCCAGCACGTAGAAGGTCGCCAGGCGAATCATCATCGCCTTCGCCGAGGAACGCACCGAACGAGAGGGATCCTTCGCCTCCGCAGCAGAGATCGAAATCATCTCAATACCGCCGAAGGAGAACATCACAACAGCCAGCGACAGCCACACCGACTGGGGGCCGTTAGGCATGAAACCGCCGTCGTTGAAGAGGTTCGCGGTACCCACCGCAGCGTGACCGGGCAGACCGAAGAAAACCAGGCACAGGCCCACCAGCAGGAAGGCAACAATCGAAATGACCTTAATCGAAGACAGGAAGAACTCCAACATGCCGAAAGACTTCACGCTGGTCAGGTTCAGCACAATCAGCGCCACACCAAACGCGGCAATACCCGCCCACAGCGGAAGCTGCGGCCACCAATAATTCAAGTACATCGCAACCGACACCAGCTCAACACCGGCAATCAGCACAGTCGCCGTCCAGTAGGCGATGCGAGTCAAAAAGCCCGCGAAGGGGCCCAGGTAGCGGGTAGCAATAGTACCGAAACCGCCGCGGACAGGGTAGCGAACCGCCATTTCACCGGTTGCCGCGCCAATCACCGAAGCGAGCGCAGAACCAATAGCGTAGGTGAGAATGACCGCGGGACCAGCCATCGCAATGGCGGTGCCCGAACCCAAGAAGAGGCCCGTACCGAGCGCGGAACCCATCACGATCATGGTCATCTGTCCGTGGGACAGAGAACGCTTCAGGGTGCGCGATCCGGCGGTCCCCGCTGCAGCGTGGCTGCGGGTATCGTCGTTGTGGGACACGAAGGTGCCTTCCGTCAGTACGCCTTAGGGGCGTGATGTGCAATGTGTGCTCGCACCCGGCTTCTGCGGCTTCTAGCCTCGTTGACGGGTACGAATAGTTAACTATTCTACGGGCACACTCACACCGCTCAGAACAGCGCCGTCTAGGGTACAAAAGCGAAAAGGCACCGAACGGGGGTGCTCCCCCATCCGGTGCCTTTTATGTTTTAGCCTCGCGAGGCTTTCACGCTATTTAGTGCTGTGCCGCGCTGGTGTTCTCGTCAGCGTGCATAGCGTCCAGGTCGGGGCGCTCATAACCGCCCTTAACCTTCGACGAGATGGCGTAGCCAATAGAAATCAGCACGAAGAAGACGATACCGACCATGATCGATTCCTGAACACCCGAGCCGGGCAGCATGAACATTGCCGCCAGGGTCGCCAGAACACCCGCCAGAGCCAGACCTGCGGTGACGCGGCCACCCAGCACGGTGAAGGAGGAGGCGTCCTTCTGGTCCTTCTTGTACGCCTGGTAGGTCAGCAGAATCATGATCCACACGATCAGGATGCACAGGGTCACCAGCGCCATGAGCAGGGCAAAGATGTCGCCAATCTTGGCAACAGCCATCACGGTCGCCACAACAACGCCGGTGAAGGAGATGAGCAGAGCCACGACCGGCACGCCGCGCGAGGAGGTGCGGGCAGCCACTGCGGGAGCCATGCGGTCAGAGCCCAGGGCGTGCAGCAGGCGGGTTGCCGCGTACAGGGAGGCGTTAGCGCCAGAGAGCGCAGCAACGAGCACCACGAAGTTCATGATGTCCGCCGCGAAGGGGATACCCAGTTCAGAGAAGACGAGCACGAACGGCGACTCGGTCAGCTCCGAGTTCTGTGCGGCGGTCTGCCAGGGCACCAGGCACAGAATAATTGCCATGGACACCACGTAGAAGGTGGACAGGCGCCAAATCATTGCCTTCACGCTGGTTGCCACCGAGCGTGCCGGGTCCTTCGCCTCCGCTGCGGAGAGGGAAATCATTTCCACACCCCCGAAGGAGAACATGACAACAGCCATCGAAATCCAGATGGATGCCGGGCCGTTCGGCAGGAAGCCGCCGTCGTTCACGAGGTTTGCGGTACCCGCCGCGGCGTGGCCGGGCAGACCCACGAACACCAGCAGTACACCAATCACCATGAACACGATGACGGCAGAAACCTTAATCGAAGAGAGCATGAACTCCAGCGCGCCGAAGGACTTCACGCTCACCAGGTTCAGCACCAGAATAATCGCGCCGAAGAGGGCGACGAACACAGCCAGGGGAACGTCCGGGAACCAGTACGCCATGTAGTGGCCAACCGCCACCAGCTCAGCACCAGCCAGCGGCACGGTGCACGCCCAATACGCCCAGCGAGTCAGGTAGCCGCTAAAGGGGTTCAGGTATCGGCTCGCAATGGTACCGAAACCGCCCTGGACGGGGTGACGCACGGACATTTCGCCCGCGCACGCAGCAATGGTTGCCGCAATCATCGAACCAATAGCGTAAGAGAGGATTGCGCCGGGGCCCGCAATTTTAATGGCGGAGGAGGAGCCCAGGAACAGGCCCGTACCCAGCGCCAAGCCCATCGCAATCATGGTCAACTGGCCGTGGGAGAGGGAACGATTCAGCGAGTCGTTCTTCGACTGCTCGGGGGTGTTCCCCTGCAGTTTAGACATAACGTATCTCTTTCTTAGACATGCTGTGTATTGAATAAAGCTGAAATGGCAATGCCGCCCGGTCGTTAGGCCGGGCGGCTCTGCACATCAGCTGTCAGGAGGTTAGCTTATGCCACGTACTCGAGTTCGTGACGCTTGAACCAACCAATAATCGGGTAGCTGATCGGCATGAGGAGCACCTCGACCAGGCACTTATAGATATAGCCAATCAGTACGTAGTTGATGAATGCTTCCATGGTGTCGATACCGAGCACCGGTGCCGCAATGGAGCAGAAGATGACGGTATCAAGCAGCTCACCGACCAGGGTGGAGACAATCATACGCAGCCACAGGAAACGGCCCTTGCTTGCCTTCTTCATTGCCACCATGACCCAGGCGTTCAGGGTCTGACCGAAGAGGTAACCGAGCAGGGAGCCCACAAAAATCTGCCAGACCGGGCCGAGAACCTGCGCGAACGCCTCCTGGCCGGTGTAGAAGCTCGCAGCGGGCAGGTGCACGATCAGCAGGAAGCACAGGGCAGCAAAAGCGGCTGAGGCGAAGGAGGCCACAATCGCGCGGCGGGCACGCTTGAAGCCGTACACCTCAGAAAGAAGGTCGCCAATAACGTAGGCGAGAGGGAAAAGGAAGAAACCACCGTCGGTGACGATGGTGTTACCAATGAGGGGCAGTTCGAAGGGCAGCGGACCGAACTCCACGCCCTTAGTTGCACCAATATTCGAAATGATCAGGATGACGCAGGATGCGCCCAGCAGCAGATCAAAGTAGCCGCGGCGACCAGCCCAGGGCACCTTGACGGTGCTCGTCTGAGCCTTAGATTCGCTAACGGGTTTAGCCATTACTTTCCCCAAGTCTTTCTTCATGCGATGTGTTTCTTCACGCAAGGTACGAGCCCTCACGTGTGGTGGGTGAGTGCGCTATGCAGGGCGCTACTCACCGGCTCGTCTGCCACCCGAGCCTATCTAATAGTACCTATATGCCGTGGCGGCGGCAGGTTTACGGGCTTCGTTCAAGAGTGTGGACGCTCATGACCACCCCGCCAGCCTTCCTGACCGCACATTTACAATAAATGTATGAAGAATCTGGGCCACGGAATTCACCGCACTGAGCAGGTGGTATCCCTGCTGGGGGCGGGGCGTGCGCTACGCGCCTCGCTTCGGCGGTCGGTACGGGGTTCTTCACAGCAGGTGCGGAGGCGGCGGCACCGTAACCAGCGGCGGCTGAGCGCGCATATTCCGCGTCTGCATCCGCTGTTCACCTATGCGGCGCAGGCTGTGCGCACCGGAGCTTCCCTGCTAGAGCCAGTGTTTCTGGCTTCGTCTGAGCTGCTCGGTTACCGATCGTTTACGCATCGCGGGCGCAATATCTACTATCGGGTCGATAACCTGTATCTTCTGACCGATTCTGAGTCTGCGCCCGGTGTGCTGTTCTATTTTGATGGTGATCATCTCTCGCGTGCCGGTAGCCGACTGTTGCGCCGAACTTCCCCCCTGCGTGCCGAGCTGGCGCAGGTGGCGGCTGAGTTCAATTTGCTGTCGGTGCCGGTGCTGTCGCCGGGTAGTCTGCGGGAGCCGCGCCTGACCGATGGTGATTCTTATGCGCCTCCGCTGACCTATAACTGGTGGGTTCGTGCCCGCTCGAACGGCAGGATGGTTCGCGCCCTCATTGAGGAGATTGCCCTGGCGTACAAGGTGGATATGAGCCGCGTCTGGCTTACGGGCTATTCGGGTGGTGCGGAGTTTCTCAGCTACGAGCTGCTGTCACACGATATTGAGTGGATTCGTGGAGGTGGCGCCACCTTTATCGGTGGCGGCGGCGCTGACGGCGTGCCCGTGCGGGTGCGTGAACAGGCTGCGCTGAATCCTTCCTCGCATGAGCATCTGTTGATGAGCTGGCATGTGGGTGTGCTGGATGGTCGTTCGCCGTCGGCTCGTCGGCGTATGGCGACGAGTTCTGAGGGGAGTTGGTCGGCGCGGATTGCGGTGCAGGAGGGTAGTGCGTTCTACGAGGGTTTGGGGGCGCGGACTTTGTTGCAGGTGACTCCGGGGCGTGGCCATACGGGGTATCCGATTGCGTCGTTGGTGGGTGCTGATTTGGCGGCGGCTACTCGTTTGGGGTTCTTGTGAGGACTGATTTTTGTCATATTTGTGAAAATTCGCATGGATTACGCAAATTTCTTGGTGACACATTCAATACATTCGTCATTTGATGACGTATTAGGGTAGAGTGTCACTATGCCTCGTATTTCTGCAGCAACCAACGCCGCCCAGCGCGAAAACACCAAGCGCGCCATCCTCAACTCCTTCGGCGAGATCCTCTACAACCGCGGCCTCTCCGGCCTGACCATGACCGACGTCGCCAAGAACGCCGGCATCGGCCGCACCGCAGTCTACAACTACTTCGCCGACATGGGCGAACTGCTGGTCGCCTACGCCCTGGACGAGACCGAACGCTTCCTCAACGAGCTGCGCGTCGGCCTGGAGGGCATCGAAAACCCGATTGACCAGCTCGCGGTCTACATTCGCTTGCAGATCAACGACCTGGCGCGCCGCCACCTGCCTCCGGGCCCTGCGATGCGCTCCATGCTCTCCCCCGAGTCCTACGCGAAGCTCGGCAAGCACGTTCACGAGCTGCAGATGGTGCTCGCGCATATTCTTTCTGCCGCCATTGCCGAGAACTACATTCCGAAGAACGACATTCGCGAACTGGCGATGCTCGTGCACGGTTCCCTCTCCTCAAGCGCCGGTCGTGCCGAGGATGCACCGGATGAGGAGACCCGCGAGCGTCAGATTCTGAATACTATCCGTTTTATTCAGATGGGCCTGGGCGCGCGTTTCGATACCGAAGGCAACCCTGTTCGTCTGGACTCCGAGAAGTCTTTGCCGGAGCAATCCCCGGTGCAGGAGGCGGGCCTGAAGGTCGCATCCTAAGCGTGGCACCTCTGAACCGTGGAACCTGAACCGCGGAACGTAGCTCAGTTATACGTCACAAAAATGCCGCGGACCTGATGCTTCTTTGCATCGGTCCGCGGCTTTTTCTGTATTCGGGTAGGTTTTTACGCGCCAGGCAGTAGCGCCGGTGAGATGGAGTCCAGGTCCAGTACACGCGCGTACATGACGGCGCGGCGGTGCAGGGCGTTACGTAGCGCGCGGTGCACGCCGTCTTCGAGGTAGAGTTCGCCGCCCCATTTGACCACGTGCGGGAAGAGGTCACCGTAGAAGGTGGAGTCTTCGGCGAGTAGGGTCTCAAGGTTGAGGGTTTTTTGGGTGGTGATGAGGGTGTCGAGGCGTACCTGCTGCGGCGGGATTCCTCCCCAGTCGGCGTGGGTCATGCCGTGTTGGGGGTAGGGGCGGCTGTCGCCTACTTTTTTGAAGATCATGGTGGTGCTTTCTGCAGGTGTGGGGCGCCTCGGCGGCGCGTGTAACCGTGGGGTTCTGAAGAAATAGTACCAAGGGGTATAAAAAATCCCCGGTCTTAGAATCTAAGACCGGGGATCGGTGGCGGAGGATGGGGGATTTGAACCCCCGAGGGCTGTTAACCCAACACGCGTTCCAGGCGTGCGCCATAGGCCGCTAGGCGAATCCTCCAGCTATGTTTTCTACGCATTGCGCAGGCAACGAATAAAACTTTACTACGCTTTTGCGAAGCACGCAAGTCCTGGATGGGAAAAGTAACAGAAAGCACATTTGTGGATGCTTGTGCCCCTGTTTTTGGGCATGAAAAAACCTCCTACGCAACTGCTGAGGATCCGGATTCTGAGCTCGCGAACTGAGGCGCAGGATTCCGAGCGCGCGAGGTAATAAATCCTGCGTCGAAGCCGCCGAGCTCTAGAGGCGGAATCCGGATCCGAAGCCGCGGAGCGCCAGCGGAGCGGGCACGCAGTGCATATGACGGGTGCACGAGTATCAGGTAGCCGATTTTGGGTAAAAAAAGACCTCCTACGCACCCGTCATAGCTCGAATACCCTTGCTACCTTCCGGTCCTGGGGGAGTTTTCCAAGATAACGCCACGTAAGAGGCAAGAACCAGTGTACCGGATTTTTGGGTTCTTGGGAATTCGGTGCGTCCACGGTATTTCTGTGGGCGTACATGCCACCCGGGTGAGCATCCATGGTAGGTGTCACGGCGGCGGCGGTGCGGTGGCGTGTTCACCGGTGACTGTCGGCCACTCGGGCTGAGGGGTAAAGCGTCTAAAATGGTAGGGATTGTCCTATCCGCACCCCCGAGTTGAAGAGGTTGCCGTGAGCACTGCCCTTTATCGTCGTTATCGCCCCGAAACCTTTGCTGAGGTTATCGGGCAGGAGCACGTGACCGAACCTCTTATGGTCGCCTTGGAAAAGAACCGTGTGAATCACGCGTACCTGTTTTCGGGTCCGCGTGGTTGCGGTAAGACCACGTCGGCGCGTATTTTGGCGCGTTGCTTGAACTGTGCGCAGGGTCCGACTCCGACTCCGTGTGGTGTGTGCGATTCGTGCCGTGAGCTGTCGCGTGATGGTGGCGGTTCTCTTGACGTGATTGAGATGGACGCGGCGAGCCACGGCGGTGTGGATCATGCCCGTGACCTGCGTGAACGCGCTACTTTGGCGCCGGTGCGTGACCGTTACAAGATCTTCATTATTGATGAGGCGCATATGGTGACCCGTGAGGGTTTCAATGCGCTGCTGAAGATTGTGGAGGAGCCGCCGGAGCACGTGAAGTTTATCTTCGCGACGACTGAGCCGAATAAGGTGCTGGGCACGATTCGTTCGCGTACTCACCATTACCCGTTCCGCCTAGTTCCGCCGGAGGTGCTTCTGCCGTTCCTGCAGGGTCTGTGCGATCAGGAGCAGGTGCCGGTTGAGCCGGGTGTGCTGCAGCTGGTGATTCGTGCTGGCGGCGGTTCGGTGCGTGATTCGCTGTCGATTCTTGACCAGCTGATGGCTGGTGCGTCGTCGCAGAACGGTATTGAGTATGACCGTGCGGTGGCGCTGCTGGGTTATACCCACGCGCAGCTTCTGGATGAGGTCATTGAGGCGTTGGGTGCGAAGGATGCGCCGACTCTCTTTGGCGCGGTGTCGCGTGTGGTGGCGACCGGTCAGGATCCTCGCCGTTTTGTGGAGGATCTGCTGGAGCGTCTGCGTGACTTGATTGTGGTGAAGGCTGTTCCGCAGGCTGCGGGTCAGATTTTGCAGGGTCTTCCGCAGGATCAGTTGGAGCGTCTGGGTCAGCAGGCTCAGGCTTTGGGTGAGCGTGAGCTGACGGTTGCTGCGGGTACGGCGAATGAGACTCTGAATGGTATGACGGGTGCGGCGAATCCGCAGCTTCAGCTGGAGTTGCTGTGTGCTCGTCTGCTTCTGCCTGCGGTGGAGGGTTCTGCCGGTGGCGCTGAGGTTGCGGCGTTGGCTTCTCGCCTGCAGGTTTTGGAGCGCCGCGTGGCTTCTGGTGCTGCTGGTTCCGCGGGTTCTGCTGGTTCTGCCCCGGCGCAGGGCGGCATGTCTGCGGCTCGCGCGGCGGGTATGGCGGCGGCTGGCCTGGCTCCTAAGACCCAGGTGTCTGCACCCCAGACTTCTCAGGAGCAGGCAGCCCCTCAGCAGAGCGGCTCTCAGCAGGGCAGTTCTCAGCAGGCCAGCGCGGGTGCTCCCCCGCTGGCGGGTGCGCCCCTTAGTGTTGCACCTCTGGCACCGACCGCGCAGGAGTCTGCGGCTGGTGCTCCCCTAGCGGGTAACACCCCGGCGGCACCTCATGCTCCGGCGGCACCGAATGTCCCGGCTTCTCCTGCAGCAGCTGCGGCGGGTACCCCCTCCGCGCCTCTGAAGCTTGACCCGAACGATCCGCTGGCGGCGGTTCAGGGTAATTGGCGCGCCATTCTTAACCGAATGAGCGTTCCCGGTGCGGCGGAGCAGCTGATGAAGGTTCGCCCCGCCCGCATGGACGGCGCAACCCTGTACGTGAGCGCCGACATTGCGACTCTGCGCGCGGTCAAGGGCTTTGTGCCCGAGCTGACCGCCCGCGTGAGTGAGTTCCTGCGCCGTCAGGTGACCATCCACGCTCAGGTGGCGAAGCCCGGTGAGCAGGTCAAGTCCGCAGCGCCCAGTGCTCCCGCAGCGCGGCCCGCGGCTCCGGCCGCTGTTGCCCCGCAGGCGCCTCAGCAGCCCGCTCAGCAGACTCCCCCGCAGCCCGCTCAGCCGGCACCGCTGGCTGATGGTCCGCGCGGCGGTGAGGATGCGTGGCGTCGCCACGGTCAGCCGCTGACCGGCGCAAACACCCCCGAGTCCACGAGCGTGGATGCCCCCCTGGGCGCGTGGGAGGTTGCCCCGATTCCGCAGAGCGCCCCCGAGGAAGCACCTCAGCAGATTGCCCCGGCTGCACCGCAGGCACCGGTTCAGGAAGCCCCGGCTGGTCCGCTTGCGCCTGAGCCCCCGGTTGCTCCGCAGGTTCCGACGGGTCAACAAGTTCCGGCAGCTCAGCAGGTTCCGGTTGCTCCGGCGGGTGGTTTTGGTGAGCGTGATTCCTTTGCCGCATCCGGTAGCGGAGTTCCGCAGCAGGAGAGCGCCCCGGAACCCCAGCAAGCACAGGAACCCCAGCATGCCCCAAATCCCCAGTATGCGCAGGAGCCCCCGTTCGCGCAGGAGCCTCCTCACGCGGAGGAACCTCCGTATGAGGAGGAGCCCCCTTTTGAGGATGAGCCTGCCTACGCTGAACCGGTTGAGGCACCCACCGCGCCCGCAATGCCTGTTGCGCCCGCAATGCCTGCTCAGCCTGTAGCACCGGCAGGCCCACTTGCTACTCCGGTTGAGCCGGCTGGTCCCCTCGTTACTCCGGTTGCACCGGCAGGCCCCCTCGCCCCGGCTGGTCCGTTGGCAGAGGCACCGCAAGCGGCTGCGGCTGATAACGCTCCGGCAAGCGATGAGAAGCCCGCAGCGCAGGCTTCTAACGCACCTGCCACACCGACTCCCAGCGCACCTGCGGCACCGGCTCGCCCGGCACGCGCCGCATCCGATGAGGACTACGTCTCTGAGGATGATGAGAAGGTCGAAAACAGCACCTTCATCGGTCTGCGCGCTATCGAAAAAATTATTGGTGGCACCGTCATTGACGAACGCCCCCTGCACCAGCCCTAATCCGGGGTTGTAGGTGCCGCGCCCGCCATCGCACCGATGGCGGGCGCACTCATTCCAGCCGCATACTCGCTACGCGAAACGCCCCCTAAACTGTCAGGGGTTGGGTGCATACTCATAACGTCGCCCAAGAACAAGCGCACCAACGCACCAGCACAACACACCAGCACAACGCACCGCATCTGAAGGAGAAGCCATGTACGAGGGAGCAGTTCAAAACCTCATTGACGAGCTCGGCCGCCTGCCGGGCGTGGGTCCCAAGTCGGCTCAGCGCATCGCTTTTCACATTCTGAATGCGGATGCTGCCGATATGGCGCGCCTAGCCAACGCCATTTCCACGGTGAAGACCAGCGTCAGCTTCTGCGAGGAGTGCGGTAACGTCTCCGAGACGAAGCTGTGCACGATCTGTCGTGATGAGCGCCGCGACCCGTCCGTGCTGTGTGTGGTCGAGGAGTCGAAGGACGTGGTGGCGATTGAGCGTACCCGTTCCTTTACCGGCCGCTACCATGTGCTCGGCGGCGCCATTAACCCGCTGGCGGGTGTGGGCCCGGAGCAGCTGCGTATTCGTGAGCTAGTGTCCCGCCTGGCGGATGAGCGTATCCAGGAGATTATTCTGGCGATGGACCCGAACCTTGAGGGTGAGGCGACCGCAACCTACCTCTCGCGTATGCTCGTGCCGCTGGGTGTGCGTCTATCGCGCCTGGCATCGGGTCTTCCGGTCGGTGGCGATCTGGAGTACGCGGACGAGATTACCCTGGGCCGCGCGTTGGAGGGCCGCCGCGTCATTAGCGAGGGCACAGCGGTGGCGCATACTGCCGCCGAGGATTTTGAGCGCGTGAACCGTGAGGAGGAACAGGAGCGTGAGCAGGCGGCTCAGGTTCAGGCTCAGGAGGCGAAGCAGAGTCGTCGCCGCTGGACTTCGAGCATGTTTGATGACCTGGATTCTGAGGATTCTGCAGGTTCCCGCACGGAGGCGCCCGCCACTGAGGGTGTGCAGGGCACGGTGGATGAGCAGCTGATTGAGCAGGTTCTGCAGGAGGCTGAGGAATCCAGCAACAAGGAATCCCCCGCTGGTTCTGGTATGGATTCTGCTGCCGAATCTGCAGACGCAGAACCCACTGTAAAACCCGCCCCCGACCTGGGCGAAGACTCCGGCGAGGAGGCTCCTGCGAGCGCCACCTCCGAACCGGCTGAAGCACCCGTAGCCGAGCAGGCGGAAGATGCGCCGGAGGTGTTCCGCACCCCCGATTATGAGGAGAAGATCCGCACTATTCAGAACGCCCCGTTGCGCACCCCGAAGCCGGATGTTCCGCCGCTACCGGGTGTCACGTATGTGAACCCGTGGACCTAAAAACTAGCCTCCGCGGGCGTGCTGTACCCGCTTCCGCGCCCCGCGTCACCACCGCGTAATACTACGTAATATTTCACGGGGCAATACATACGGGTGCACAGTTCGCCGCTTGCACTGAACGCCGTCTACTATAAATGAGGAGCCGGCCTCTGCCGGTGGCACACAAGTAACTGACCTGGAGAATTCTATGAGCCTGATCGTCCAAAAGTTCGGCGGTTCCTCCGTAGCTGATGCGGAGGGTGTAAAGCGCGTTGCCCGCCGCGTCGTGGACACTCAGAAGGCAGGTAACGATGTGGTCGTCGTGGTGTCCGCTATGGGTGACACCACCGATGAGCTGCTCGACCTTGCCGCAGAGGTCACCAGCAATGTCACTCCTTCCCGTGAGCTGGACATGCTGCTGACCGCCGGTGAACGCATTTCGACCGCCGTCCTGTCGATGGCTGTTAACGACCTGGGTGCTAAGGCCCAGTCTTTCACTGGTTCGCAGGCTGGCATGATTACCGACGGCGTGCACGGTTCGGCGCGCCTCGTGGAGGTTCGCCCCGATCGCATCCGTGAGTCCGTCGAGGCCGGAAATATCGCGATTGTGGCCGGTTTCCAGGGCATGAACCGTCAGAGTGGCGACATTACGACCCTGGGCCGCGGCGGTTCCGATACAACCGCCGTTGCGCTGGCCGCCGCGCTGAACGCCGATGTGTGCGAGATTTACTCGGACGTGGACGGCGTGTTCACCGCCGACCCGCGCATCGTGCCGACCGCGCACAAGCTGGATACCATCACCAGCGAGGAAATGCTGGAGATGGCGGCGAACGGTGCAAAGATTCTGCACCTGCGTAGCGTCGAGTATGCTCGTCGTTTTAACTTGAAGCTTCACGTGCGTTCTTCGTTCTCTAACCTTGAAGGCACTATCGTGGTTCCGGAGGAGTCCGCGGAACTGACCCCCACCCATCTGAAGGAGATTCCCTTGGAGCAGCCCCTGATTTCTGGTGTCGCGCACGATCGCACCCGCGCAAAGATTACTGTTGTTGGTGTTCCGGATGTTCCCGGTTCGGCAGCTAAGGTGTTCGGTCTGATTAACGAGGCGAAGGTGAACCTGGACATGATCGTTCAGAACGTTCCCACCGACCGCCCCGGCGTGACCGATATTTCCTTCACCCTGGATCAGGAGCAGGGCCCCACCGCGCTGAAGGCGCTGGAGGCTGCGCAGGCTGAGTTGGGTTTCCAGGAGGTTATTTACAACGAGTCGGTTGGTAAGCTGTCGCTGGTTGGCGCGGGCATGAAGACTAACACGGGTGTTTCGTTCACTTTCTTTGAGGCTCTGTCTGCTGCTGGCGTGAACATTGACATGATTTCAACGTCTGAGATCCGTATTTCGGTGATTACTGAGCTGAGCAAGCTGGATGAGGCTGTTCGCGCGGTGCACACTGCGTTCGGTCTGGACGCTGAGGGTGAGGCTACTGTTTACGGTGGTACTGGCCGCTAGGGTTTAGCTCGTTTGTGGGCTGTACGCTTCGGGAGGGGCGGTGCTGGTTTGATCCGGCACCGCCCCTCCCTTTTGTCTGTGTATAGGTGAAATAACTGAAACGCTTTACAGTTATTTCAGATAGGGGTAGGGTTGTATCAACCGTGAATGAGCCTCCAACCGAATGATATGCACCCCACCGACGTGGCATCTTCGGACGTTGACTCTGCCGGCAACAGCACCAAGGAGAAGATAATGACCACCACCCTAACCAACCCCCTGGAGGAAGATACCCTCAATCAGGCTCGCGCAGAGGCGCGGGAGATTCTCAAGAATTCTGAAGAAACCACCATTGAGCTGACCGTTTCGGGTCGAGAAAGCCAGCAGCTTGGCGACGCCCTTAACCAGGTCATTCAGCACGTCTTCCATGCCTTGGCTAACGGGCAGAGTATTGATGTTCAGCCTGTCCCCCAAGATTTGACGACGACCGTTGCGGCGCAGCGTATCGGTATTTCCCGCCCCACGCTCATGAAGGCTATTCGCTCTGGTGACCTCCCGGCGCATAAGGTGGGTAGCCACTTCCGTATCCGCACCGAGGATGCCGATGCTTTCCGTAAGGGACTTCTCAAGAAGACCGTTGCTCAGAAGGAGCAAGCTCTCAAAGAGCTCTGGGAACTCGAGGATGAACACGGTCTTGTTGACACCTTCACTGAATAAAGTAGTTTTACTTTCTGCCCTACCTTGTCGCGGCATCGTTTAGGCTAGAAGCATGAGTAGTGTTGTTTTTTCCCAGGTGATGGATGCCCGTCAATGGCGTGCCGCAGAGGCGGCGCATGAGGCGCGTGCCGGCCGCTACGCCGACCCGTTTGCGCAGCGTCGTGCCCGCCACGAAGTGCACCCCGTGGAGGACTTCCTCTTCACCTACTACACTCTCAAGCCCGGCCAGTTCAAGCGCTGGCACCCCGGCGCCGGCATCATTCTGCTGGATGCACCCGAGCGCGCCTCCTGGCGTTTCTACCGGTCCGCAACCGAGCAGGAGCTCCTCGAAGCGGGTTGTACCCCCGAGGTGACGCGTGCCCAGGCCGATGCCGCCTCCGCCGTCACGGTGGACGTCACCGACTTCGTGGAGCGCCGCGCTACCGCCCTCGCCTTCACCCACGAGATTCTGCGTAATACCGCCGCGAAGAAGGGCCAGTTCGGCTGCTTCGGCATGCACGAGTGGGCGATGGCGTACAAGTCGGTGGAGAACAATATCCGCCACGACTACCTGGAGCTGCGCCTGGGTGCGGAGGGTACGGACCGCGTGGTGGAGGAGCACCGCATCCGCTGCTCGCACTTTGATGCGTTCCGTTTCTTCATGCCGCAGGCAGCACCGTTGAACGAGCTGCAGCCGACCCGTGAGACGCAGCGTGTGCTGGAGCAGCCCGCGTGCCTGCACGCGAATATGGACGTGTACAAGTGGGCGTACAAGCTGCTTCCGCTGGTTGATTCGACTCTGGTCATGGATTGTTTTGACCTGGCGTGGGATGCGCGTGAACTGGATATGCGCGCAGCCCCCTACGATATTCGTGACTGGGGGTATGAGCCGATTCCGGTGGAGACGACCGAGGGTAAGGCTGAGTACGTGCGGATTCAGCGTGAGCTGTCGGAGCGTTCGATTGAGCTGCGTGAGCGTCTGCTGCGGGTGTGCGAGCGCTATCTTCCACCCCTCGAGGCGTAAAAGACGTGATTCGAGCCTCTTAGGGTATCCACCAACCGAACACATACCCCCGTTACGGTCGTTAGTACGGTAAGATGAGATACGGCTCATACAGAACCCACGCACCCAAGGAGTGCCCACACATGGCCCGTATTGTTGTTGATGTTATGCTCAAGCCCGAAATTCTTGACCCGCAGGGTAAGGCTATTTCTCACGAGCTGCCCCGTATCGGCGTTGATTCCTTCGTTGATGTTCGCCAGGGTAAGCGCTTCGAGCTGACCGTCGAGGGTGAGGCAACCGAGGAGCACCTCGCGGCTGCCCGCAAGGCTGCTGAAGAGTTGCTCTCGAACCCCGTCATCGAAGACGTTGTGAACGTTTCGGTTCTGGAGGACTAATACCTATGGCAGAGTCCCTCGCACCCACTGAAGTCCCCCTGGTTGGCGACTTCTCTAGCTACTCCCCGAACCCCGCTTTCGCTGACGCACGCGTTGGCGTGGTGACTTTCCCCGGCACCCTGGATGACCGTGACGCTGCGCGTGCTGTCCGTCTGGCTGGCGGTACCGTCGTTGAGCTGTGGCACGACGACGCTGATTTGAAGAACGTTGATGCCGTCATTATTCCTGGCGGTTTCTCCTACGGTGACTACCTGCGTGCTGGCGCTATTGCTGCGAAGGCTCCCGTGATGCGTTCGGTAATTGATGCCGCTAACGCTGCTGGCACCTCCGGTTCCGCTCCCCTGCCTGTTCTGGGTATTTGCAATGGTTTCCAGATTCTGACTGAGTCTCACCTGCTGCCCGGTTCGATGATTAAGAACGATCACCGCAAGTTCATTTGCCGTGACCAGGTTCTGCGCATTGAGAATAACTCCACCTCCTGGACGAGCGATTACGCTGCTGGCCAGGAGATTGTTGTCCCCCTGAAGAACCAGGACGGTCAGTATGTTGCTGACCCGAAGACTCTGGAGGCGCTGGAGGCTGAGGGCCGCGTGGTGTTCCGCTACGTTGGTTTCAACCCGAACGGTTCCCGTAATGACATTGCTGGTATCAGCAATGAGCGCGGTAACGTAGTCGGTCTGATGCCGCACCCGGAGCACGCTGTGGAGCCCGGCTTCGGTCCTTCCTCTTCCGGTTTTGGTGAGGTTTCTCTGCGCGGTGGCGCCGATGGTCTCGGCGTGTTCACCTCCGTTCTTGCCAACCTGATTAACGCCCGCTAACGCACGACAAGGATTCTAAGAAGTTATGAGCGAAAAGCAGTTTAACCTCGACACCGTCGAGCACGCGGCGGCAACCCCGGACACCGAACTCCCCTGGGCCGAACTGGGTCTGAAGGAGAACGAGTTCGAGGACATTAAGGAAATTCTTGGTCGCCGTCCTACCGCGGCTGAGCTGGCAATGTACTCGGTCATGTGGTCCGAGCACTGCTCCTACAAGTCTTCTAAGGTTCATCTGAAGCAGTTCGGTGCAAAGGTCACCGATGAGATGAAGAAGGACCTGATGGTCGGTATCGGTGAGAACGCCGGCGTGACCGATATTGGTGACGGCTGGGCTGTTACCTTCAAGATTGAGTCCCACAACCACCCCTCGTACGTGGAGCCCTACCAGGGTGCTGCGACCGGTGTGGGCGGTATTGTGCGTGACATTATTTCCATGGGTGCACGCCCGATTGCTGTGATGGATCCGCTGCGTTTCGGCGCGATTGATCACCCGGACACCGCCCGCGTTATTGGCGGCGTGGTTGCCGGTATTGGTGGTTACGGTAACTCCCTGGGCCTGCCGAACATCGGCGGCGAGGTTGAGTTCGACTCCTGCTACCAGGCAAACCCGCTGGTCAACGCACTGGCTGTGGGCATTATGCGCCACGAGGACATCCGCCTGGCGAACGCATCGGGCGTGGGCAACAAGGTTGTTCTGTTCGGTGCACGCACCGGTGGCGACGGCATCGGCGGTGCGTCGGTGCTGGCGTCCGAGTCTTTCGATGACACCAAGCCCTCGAAGCGTCCTGCCGTTCAGGTGGGCGACCCCTTCGCTGAGAAGGTTCTGATTGAGTGCTGCCTGGAGCTGTTCAAGGGCTCCGTGGTTGAGGGTATTCAGGACCTGGGTGCTGCGGGTATTTCCTGCGCAACCAGCGAGCTGGCTTCTAACGGTGAGGGCGGTATGCACGTCGACCTGACCAAGGTTCTGCTGCGTGACCCCACCCTGACCCCGGGCGAGATTCTGATGTCTGAGTCTCAGGAACGCATGATGGCTGTTGTCTCCCCCGAGAACGTGGAGCGCTTCGAAGCGATCATGAACAAGTGGGGCGTGGAGTACTCCTTCCTCGGTGAGGTCACCAACTCTGGCCGCCTGGTCATCGAGTGGGACGGCGAGGTCATCGTGGATGTTGACCCCCGCACCGTCGCGCACGACGGCCCGACCTACGAGCGTCCTTACGCACGCCCCGAGTGGCAGGATGACGTTCAGGCTAACCACTTCACCGGTTCGGCTGCCGACGATTCCCGCCCGCGCGGTAAGGAGCTGGGCGAGGCAATCAAGGCGTTCATGGCGTCCCCGAACATGTGCTCCAAGTCCTGGATCACCAACCAGTACGACCGCTACGTTCAGGGCAACACCGCCCTGTCCATGCCGGACGACGGCGGCGTGGTGCGCGTGGACGAGAACACCAACCTCGGTGTTGCTCTGGCGACCGATGCCTCCCCGCGTTTCACCTACCTGGATCCGTACGAGGGTGCTCGCGCGTCCTTGGCTGAGGCGTACCGTAACGTTGCGACCGTTGGTGCACGCCCCGTGGCTGTGTCTGACTGCCTGAACTTCGGTTCTCCCGAGGATCCGGACGTCATGTGGCAGTTCGCTGAGGCTGTTCGCGGCCTGGCTGATGGCTGCATGGAGCTGGGTGTTCCGGTGACCGGCGGTAACGTGTCCCTGTACAACCAGACCGGTGGTAAAGCTATTAACCCGACCCCCGTGGTGGCGATGATGGGCGTGATGGATGACGTCACCCGCCGCACCCCTTCGGGTTGGGCTCCTGAGCATGACGGTCAGGCTATCTACCTGCTGGGTACCACTCGCGATGAGCTGGACGGCTCCGAGTGGGCTCGTTTCAAGGGTCACCTGGGCGGTCAGCCGCCGAAGGTTGATCTGGCTCTGGAGCGTCAGCTGGGTGACATGCTGGTGAACATGTCTCGTGACGGCATGATTGATGCCGCGCACGACGTGTCTGCTGGTGGTCTGGCTGCGGCTCTGTCGGAGGCTTGCCTGCGTTTCAACACCGGTGCCCGCATTGGTCTGGGTGAGGTTGCTGAGCGTGACGGCGTGGACCTGTTCACTCTGCTGTTCTCGGAGTCCCTGGGCCGCGTTGTGGTTTCGGTTCCGCGTTCTGAGGAGGTGCGCTTCAAGGATATGTGCACCGCTCGCCAGTTCCCCTTCGCACGTATTGGTGTGGTGGACGCTGAGTCGAACGCTCTGGACTTCCAGGATGAGGTTTCCATTGACCTGGATGAGCTGCGTGCAGCTCACGAGGGTACTCTCGCTTCTTACTTCGGTGAGGTTGCGAAGGGCTAGTTTTCGACTCGTTTGAGACTAACGCCGAAAGGGGCGGATGCTTGTGAAAGCATCCGCCCCTTTTGTTATGCCCGCTGGCTTGTGCGTTGAGCGGTGAGAGGTTGTGCGTTGAGGCGTTCTGTTTATGCGCGTTCTGGGTTTATGCCTCGGCGACCTTGCGGCCCAGCTGCGCGAACAGGGAGGCGTTAATGCGGAAGCCTTCGATGCATTCTTCGATGAGGGCTTCGCGCTGTTCGTCGGTCAGGGGTGCGTTGTCGAGCAGTTCGCGGTAGCCGTCCTTGAAGACCTTGGGCTTGGGCAGTTCGGTGAAGCGGTACATGCTCAGCGCTTCGGCGGGGATGCCGTAGTGGCGGTTGACGAGCGCTGCGACTGCCTGGCCGCCGGAGAGGTCACCGAGGTAGCGCAGGTAGTGGTGTGCGAGGTAGCGTTCGGGGGAGTTGATGGTGGCGCGGATACGCTCTACGTATTCTGCGGTTGCGGGCAGGGGCGCGTCGATGTCGCCTTCCTGGCCGAGTGCGCGGATGTCTGCACGGATGTATTCTGCGCGGTCGAGGCCGGGGTGGGTGAAGGGTTCGGTGATGGGGCTGGGTTCTGCGCGGTAGTGTTCGGAGACTGCTTCGAGTGCTTCGTAGATGTGCACGTACTGGTTGATGAGGCGCAGGTATGCCTCGGTGTTGAGGGAGCCGCCCATGAGATCTTCCATGAAGGTGGAGTGTTCGGCGTTGTCGTGGACGTGCTTGGTGCTTTCCTTCAGGCGTGCGGAGAAGCGTTCCTGGGTGGTTTCGGGGGCGGTAATAGTCATTGTGAGTTCCTAAAGTGGCTTGTGGGTGAACAATAAATGTTTTAGTGACACCATGTCACCAAAACCTGTTAATGACATATTGTCACCAAAAACCGGTTTTGGCAATAGCTCTCGCAAAAAATTTGCTAAGGTAAACCTCATACACAAGTCACCCCAGGCATTAAGTTACACAAACATAGGCTAATAGGGCTAGACTTGATACGAACACCACAATCACAAAATTCAAGGAGACACCGAAATGTCTACCCCCTCTCTCACCAAGCGCACTTGGGCGTTCTTGGCTTCAGCAACCATCGGCCTCAGCGGCGTCGCTGGCGTACCCGCGGCCTTCGCAGCTGAAACCAACTCCCACGTCAGCACCGGTGAGGTAGCCGCAGCCTCAGAGCAGAGCCTGCAGGACGTCACCGTCAACTGGGGCCTGAAGAAGTCCTTCCGTTCCTACATCAACGGTCCCTTCTCCCAGGGCTCCCAGGAACTGACCGGCGTCACCACCAACGAAGACGGCTCCTACCACTTCACCTCCGCCAAAGGCACCGTAGCCAACGGCGAATACTCGGTCACCTTCACCGGCTCCTCGATTCACTACACCGCTCACCACGGTCTGCTGGAAGTCATCATCTCCGACCTCTCCGTCACCATTAAGGACGGCGTGGGCACCGTGCGCGCCAACGTTCAGTCGCGCCCCTACAACGGCAACACCACCCCGAACGACCTGGTCGAAACCAAGAACATGACCCTCGGCACTTTCAATGCCTCCGGTCTGAAGGTTGAGGGTAACACCATCACCCTGCCCAGCGTTGACGAGGAAAACGGCACCCGCGTCAAGCTTTCCGAAGAGGCAACCGGCGCCTTCGCGGGCTTCTACAAGGCAGGTCAGGAGCTGGATGCACTCGGCTTCTCCGCAACCATCGTGACTAAGGAAGCACCCGCGCCGAGCCCTGAGCCCAGCACTGAACCCAGCGCCGAGCCGAGTGCTGCGCCGACCGCAGAGCCGACTGCTGCGCCCAGCAGCGAGCCTTCCTCCGCACCGACCAGCGAGGCACCCAAGCCCACAGACCCCAAGCCCGCAGACCCCAAGCCTGCAGAGCCCACTTCTGCAGCGCCGAGCGTAGCCCCCACCTCCGCGGCACCCTCCTCCCCCGCCGCAACCACCGAGCCCAAGCGTGAAGAAAAGGTCACCGGCAACGTCGTCGAGTCCGGCACCCTCAGCTGGGATATCCGCGAGTCCTTCCTGAAGTACCTGACCAGCTTCGCGCACGGCTCCGTGAACGTTGAGGGCATGGAGAAGACCGCAGCTGGCGGCTTCAAGTACACTCAGGCATCCGGCGTGTACAACCCCGAGACCAAGACCGGTCAGATCAACTTCGCGGGCACCGCAGAGTTCACCGGCCACAACGGTCAGCTCAAGAGCACCATCAAGAACATGCGCCTGGTCGTCGTCAACGGCAAGGGCACCCTGGTCGCTGACGTTGACGCGCTGACCCGCGACGGCAAGTCCGTTTCTAAGACCGGCCTGGCTATCGCCGAGGTAGACCTCTCCGGCGCGAGCGTGAAGGACGGCGTCTTCTCGGCGCAGAACGCAGCAGTCGCGCTCACCGCTGAAGGTTCTGACGTGCTCTTCGCGGGCCAGTACCGCGGTGCCGACAACGCCATGGCACCGCTGAGCTTCTCCGTAAAGCTCAGCGAGCAGACCGCGGAGAACACCGTTGAGGTTCCCCGCGTCTCTGAGAACAAGTCCTCCGATAACAAGGGTTCTGAGAACGGCTCCTCCGATAACAGCTCCTCGAACACCTCCGGTAACTCCGGCACTAACGGCTCCGGTTCTGGCGGTTCGGCAGGCACCTCCGGCAGCGTTTCTAACGGCGGTTCCTCCTCGAACGGTTCTGTCAGCAACAACCCGGCACAGCCGGTCTGCGTACCCGTCACCCGCACCCGCGAGGTGCAGGAGCAGGGCGCATCCGACGGCACCATTAAGAGCGCAAACCTTGGCTGGGGCGTGCGTGATTCCTTCCGCAACTACGTGCGCGGCGGCATCGCGAACGGTAGCTGGGAGCTGAACGGCACCTCCTACTCTTCGGATGCGTTCAACTGGTCTAACGGCACCGGCACCTTCAAGAACGGTAAGGGTTCCATCTCCTTCAGCGGTTCGGTTCGTTTCACCGGTCACCACGGCATTCTGGACACCACCATTGCGAACCCGCGCCTTGAGATTAACGGCAATTCCGGCACTCTCTACGCGACCATGAACAGCAATGATCCCTCCGGCAAGGCAACTAACTACGGTGAGGTGGCACTGCTGAAGGTGGATCTTTCGGGTCTGCAGAGCTCCTCTGACGCTGTGAGCGTCAACGGTGCGGCAACCACCCTGACCGCTGAGGGCGCGAAGGCGTTCGCTGGCTTCTACGATGCCGGTAAGGACATGGCTCCGCTGAGCTTCTCCGCAGCGATTAACGGCGCGAAGACCACCACCAAGACCGTGTCCGAGACCGTCTACGAGGGTGAGGGTTGCGACCCGGTCACCGGCAAGCCTCTGGCTTCCACCGGCGCCTCCGGTGTTGAGGGCACCCTGGTTGCAGGCTTCATCGCTGTTGCAGCCGGCGCGGGTACCGTCGTGTACACTCGCCGCCGCAAGAAGGCATAACGGCACCTCACGAGGATGCCCACACTGTCGGCTCGCCCGTGAGACTCAACCATGAGGTTCACCGGTAAGCCGACACGGCCCGTGCGGGGGTGCAGATTTTCACTGCACCCCCGCTTCAGGTGCCAGGTTTTACCCCGGCGCCTACCCCAGTTTTTCTAGCTTCCCTTTTTCTGTGAGACGACGATGTTTTCTTCCCTTTCTTCTTCTGCCCTGAACCGCCGCGATGCAGTGAAGTATGCGGCGTTCTCCATCACTTCCGCTTTTCTGCTGAGCTCTTGCGGTGTGGGTACTCAGAACCCGGCCGCTTCTTCAAGTGCTTCGCAGGCTGTGGTGGATGAGCAGAGCACTCGCACCGTTTTGGAGAACCTTGCCGATCAGTTGCGTTCTTCTATTGCCCCTGATCAGAAGGCTCTGCGCGGCCCCAATAGCGCCGCAGATACCCCCGAAATTCAGCCGATGGTTGATACCCCCACTCCGGCTTTCCCCGTGACGTTCAAGGATTTCAACGGCACCGAGGTAACCGTTAAGTCCGCTGACCGTGTGCTGGCGCTGGACCTGTACGGCACTCTGGCTCAGCAGATGATTGCGCTGGGTCTGGGCGGTCGTCTGGTTGGCCGTGTCACCTCCTCGACGGAGCAGTCTCTGGCTCATCTGCCGCTGGTGACCCAGAACGGTCACGACCTGAACGCTGAGGCGATTCTGGCGACCTCCCCGGACCTGGTGCTGTGGGATAAGAGCAACGGCCCGATTGAGATTGTGGATCAGCTGCGCGCTGCGGGCGTGACCGTGGTGGTCTTCGATCATGAGCGTCGTATGGATAAGATCATTCCGCAGCTCAAGGCTGTTGCGCAGGCGCTGGGTGTTCCAGAGGCGGGCGAGCAGGTTGCTGCCCGCGTGCAGAAGGACCTGGATTATGCCCTGCAGGTGCTCAAGGACGTCGCCCCGAAGGGTGAGCAGCAGGTGTCGTTCGCGTTCCTGTACGTGCGCGGTACCGCTGGCGTGTTCTTTGTGCTCGGCAAGGGTTCGGGCGCTGACGATTTGATTCAGGCTATTGGCGGCAAGGATGTGGCGTCTGAGCAGAACGCGACGAATATTATTCCGGCGACCAGTGAGGCGCTGGTGAAGCTGAACCCCGACGTCATTCTGACCATGAGCGGCGGCATTAAGTCCACCGGCGGTTTGGATGGTTTCTTGGCTCGCCCGGGTGTGGGTGAGACGACTGCCGGTAAGAATAAGCGCATTATCGATATGGGTGACGGCCAGATTCTGTCCTATGGCCCGAATACTCCGGCGGTGTTGCTCTCGCTGGCTAAGGCTGCGTACTCGACTCCTGCGGGGGGCCAGTAGTGGCTGCCGTGAAGAGTGCGGCGGGTGCGCGGGATTATCGTGCTTCACGTCGGCGTCGTGCCGGTCTGACGTTTACGTTTTTGGCGGTGGCACTGTGCGTTGTGATGGTGCTGTCTGCGGGTTTGGGTCAGTACAATATCCCGACTGATCAGGTGGTTGCTTCTGTGGGCCGCCGCCTGGGTCTTGCGCCGGAGAACCCGGCGATGCAGCTGGCGGATAGCACTCTGTGGAATATCCGTTTCCCGCGTGTGCTGTTGGGCGTGCTGGTGGGTGCCGCTTTGGGTACTTCCGGTGCGGTGATGCAGTCGGTGTTTGGTAACCCGTTGGCTGAGCCGGGCGTGATTGGTGTTTCCTCGGGTGCGGCGGTTGGCGCGTGTTTATCGATTGTGTTGAACCTGCAGTTCTTCGGTATTTTCACGACTCCTGCATTCGCGTTTGTGGGTGCGTTGGCGGCTACTGCGCTGGTGTATTTCCTGTCGCGTTCTTCGGGTCGTGCGAAGGTCCTGTCGATGATTTTGACGGGTATTGCGGTGACCGCGGTGGCGAATGCGATTATTGCGTTCCTCATGTTTATTGCTGATACGACGAGCCGCGATCAGATTGTGTTCTGGCAGATGGGTTCGCTGAACGGTTCTACATGGAAGGCTGTGGCGAGCGTATGGCCGGTTATTCTGATTGGCTTGGTGGCATGTTTTGTGATGGCTTCTTCGCTGGATGTTCTGGCGTTGGGTGAGCGTGCGGCGCAGCATTCGGGCGTGAACGTGGAGCGTCTGCGTGCGGTGTCTATTGCGGCGACGGCTTTGTTGACGGGTGCTGCGGTGGCGTATGCGGGCATTATTGCGTTTATTGGTCTGATTATTCCTCACCTGTTGCGCATGATTTTGGGTCCGTCGAATCGTGTGTTGTTGCCGGCTTCGGCATTGGGTGGCGCGCTGTTGATTGCCCTGTCTGATTTGGGTGCGCGTACGCTGGTGCCTTTTGCCGATTTGCCGATTGGTATTTTTACGGCTTTGGTGGGCGGCCCGACGTTCTTCGTGTTGTTGCGTCGTTCCCTGGGTCAGGGCGGAGGTGCTTCGTGAGTGAGTTGTTGAGCCTGTCCGGTGTGTGTTTTAACGCTGGTGGGCGTCAGATTTTGAATGATGTGTCTCTGTCGGTTGCTGCGGGCGAGGTTGTGTCGCTGATTGGCCCTAATGGTGCCGGTAAGTCGACTCTGTTGGGTGTGATTGCAGGTGATATTGCGCCCAGTAGCGGTGAGATTCTGCTGGATGGCACCCCGCTGGGTTCGATTCCTGCCCGTCAGATGGCGCGTCAGCGTGCGATGCTGTTGCAGAAGTTGAATGTGGCGTTTTCGTACACGGTGCATGAGGTGGTTCAGATGGGCCGCACCCCGTGGAAGGGCACGGAGCGCGCTGAAGAGGATGACGCCGTGGTTGCTTCGATGATGGAGCGTACGTCGGTGACTCATTTGTCGGATCGCGATATTACGACCCTGTCCGGTGGTGAGAGTGGCCGTGCGCATTTGGCGCGTGTGTTCGCTCAGCAGACCCCGCTGATTCTTTTGGATGAGCCGACTGCGGCGTTGGATATTACGCATCAGGAGCAGACGTTGCGGGTGAGCCGTGAGTTGGCTGCTGAGGGTGCTGCGGTGTTGACGGTACTTCATGACTTGGATGTGGCGGCTGCGTATTCTGACCGTATGGTGTTGTTGCGTGGTGGTGAGGTGGTTGCTTCGGGCACCCCTGAGCAGGTGTGTTCGGCGGAGTTGTTGTCTGAGGTGTATCAGCATCCGATTGAGGTGTTGAGGCATCCGGTGACGAATCGTTTGTTGATTCTGCCGGAACGCTGAGTCTGCTAGCGCGCTGAGTCTGCTGGCTTACTGGTTTTACAGGGGCGTTAGCGAACCATCCGCAAACACTTTCCACCTCAAAACATGCCAGTATTCGCATATATTAAATCTCCGTTCTGGAATGACTGTAAATATCAGTTCATTACAGGGCGGAGATTATCTTTATCCCCTCCTGCACGGATACACTGAAAGGTAATGTCCGCAATACTGAACTCTATTCAGTTCAGCATTCCATCCATTCGAGAAAGAGACCCCCGCATGGATCCTCAGCAGAAAACGGCAGCGCCTGCCGTTGCCGGCTACATTCCCGAATATTCTGAAACACCGCATAGCGGATCTTTCGATATTGCCCAGCACGGTTTGAGCAGCGATGATGTTGCTCGCCTGACTGCTGAAGGTAGGGTCAATACCCAGAATAATAAGTCTTCTCGCACGCTGTGGAGCATTATGCGTGCGCACCTGTTCACGGTCTTCAACTTTGTGTTGGGTGCCTGTGGTGCCGTGGTGATCATGTACCAGCGTTGGGCTGATTTGCTCTTCCTGGGGGCTGTTATCGCTAACGTGGTGATTGGTTTTGTGCAGGAGTACAAGGCGAAGCTTGAGCTGGACCGCATCTCCCTGCTGGACCGCTCCCCCGCTACTGCCGTGCGTGACGGTAAGAGCGTTGAGGTTCCGATGGAGCAGCTGGTTGAGGGTGACGTTGTCATCCTCAAGCGCGGCGATCAGGTTCCGGCGGATGCTGTTGTGCTCACCTCCGATTCTTTGGAGCTGGATGAGTCCCTGCTGACCGGTGAGAACGACCCGATTGCTAAGCGCCCCGGCGATATGGTGCTGTCGGCGTCGAGTGTGCTGGGTGGTACCGGCCGCGTCCTGCTCTCTCACGTGGGTGCGAATTCTCGTGCAAGCAAGATTTCTGATGAGGCGCGCCAGTTCTCGCGTATTCAGTCTGAGCTGCGTGATGCGTTGAACCGTGTGGTCCGCTGGATTACGGTGGGTCTTGCGATCATTATTCCTGTGGTGTCGTGGGGTCAGATTCAGGCGGCTGGTGGCCTGGAGACCGTGCAGCAGAACCACCTGTGGGAGCAGGTTTCTATTGCTGTGGTGTCCTCGGTTGCTTCGATGATTCCGCAGGGTCTGGCGCTGATGACTACTCTGGCGTTTGCGGCGGCGGCTGTGGCGCTGGGTCGTAAGCACAACATCCTGGTGCAGGAGCAGCCTGCGGTTGAGGTTCTGGCTCGTGTGGATGTGGTCTGCTTCGATAAGACCGGCACCCTGACTGAGGGTGGCGTGATTTTTGATTCGGTGCGCCCGCTGGACACCGTTGCTGAGGCTGAGGGCCCGGATGCTGACTCGGCGGAGCACACTTCTTGGCGTGCTTCTCTGCCTGCCGGTTGGAATGAGGCGCTGGCGTGGTTTGGTCACGATGAGAACGCGAACCCGACCGCTGCAGCTCTGACCGGTGGCTTCCCGGATGCTTCTTCGGCGTCGGTGAGCGGTATTGTGCCGTTCTCCTCGGCTCTGCGTTTTAGCGCGATTGAGTTTAAGGATTCGGGCGCGTGGCTTCTGGGTGCTCCGGAGGCGCTTCTCGCCAAGGGCACCGCTGAGCGTGAGCGTGCCGCCGAGCTGGCGGCGCTGGGTCTGCGCACGATGGTTTTGGCGCATGCTTCTGCGGTGGTTCGCAATGAGAAGGATGAGCCGATCCAGAAGATCCCGTCGGATGCTACCCCGGTTCTGTTCGTGATTTTCCGTGAGAATGTGCGAGCGGATGCGCCTGAAATTGTGGAGTATTTCCACCGTCAGGGTGTGACTCTGAAGGTCTTCTCGGGTGATAACCCGTTCACTGTGGCTGCGGCTGCGAAGACTGCGGGCATGGATACTTCTGCGGGCGCGGTTGATGCGTCGACTCTGCCTGAGAACGGTCCGGAGCTTGCTGAGGCTGCGGCTACTCACAATATTTTCGGTCGTGTGTCGCCCGAGCAGAAGAAGAACATGGTGATTGCTCTGAAGGAGCGCGGCCATGTGGTGGCGATGACCGGTGATGGCATTAATGACGCTCTGGCGCTTAAGCATGCAAGCTTGGGTATTGCGATGGGTAACGCTGCTCCGGCGACGAAGGCTGTTTCTCGCCTGGTTCTTTTGGACGGTAAGTTCTCGTCTCTGCCGGCTGCGCTGGAGCAGGGCCGTCAGGTCATTACGAACATTGAGATGGTGGCGAACCTGTTCTTGACGAAGACTGGCTTCGCGATTCTTCTGGGCGTTCTGTTCAGCCTCTTCGGTTTGACCTTCCCGTTCTTGCCGCGTCAGTACTCGACTGCGGACTTCTTGATTGTGGGTGCGTCGTCCTTCGCGTTGACTCTGTTGCCGAATTCGCGCCGTTATGTGCCGGGCTTCTTGCGCCGCGTGCTGAATTACACGGTTCCGAACTCGATTATTGTGGTTGCGATGCTGTTGGCGGTGACGTTCACGGCTCGCGGCATGGGTGTTGAGGATATCCGTCAGGTTCAGACGGCTTCGTTCATTACCCTGGTGATGATGGGTCTGTGGAACTTGGCTGCGGTGGCTCGTCCGTTCAACCGTGCTCGTGTTCTGCTGTTTGGTGCGTTGCTTGCGGTGTTCTTCGCGGCGTTGTTCGTGCCGATTCTGGTGGAGTACCACCAGTTCGTTACTGTGCTTCCGCATCTGCTGTGGACGGCTCTGGGTGCCGGTGCTCTGGGTGCCGCGCTGATTGAGGTGAATGCGCATCGTAACCGCCGTTGGCAGAAGCGTAATTACCCTGAGTTGGAGGTTGCTCCGCTGAATTTCTTCCCGGCTAAGTAGTTAGTCGGAAAGGTAGCTACTTCGGTAGCGTGTGGGCCCCGTATCTTGTGGATGCGGGGCCCTTCCGCGTCTTCATGAGCGCCGTCTTCGAAAGTGCCCGGTCCGGGGCGTATCTGGGCGTACCGGAGGGCTCTGGGACCCTGCCTAGGCTTTGCCTGAGCCCTGCTGGATTTCCAGCCGGGAGGCTCCCCGCAGTCAGCGCCGAGAGCGTGTCTCAGCTATTCTCAGCTATCACTTGGGTGAAACATTTAACAGCTTCTGATAGCTTTTGCCTCTCACCTTGCTCTTAACCTGGGAAAACCCTTAGAGTTACAGGGAACTATTTGAGAAGGGAAACCTTCTTCAGGGTTGTTACTGGTTTGGCAGGCAAGACCTGAGTTACTCAACACCGTATGGGACGGCAGCATATATCTGCCGAGAATCCCCTCTATTTGCTGTACCGAAGCTCCATAGTGGGCACGAGTGTAGTGCTTCCGGTGGTCGAGAGACTCGGGTCTTTTGTGTTTTCTGGACGTGTTTTCCGGGGCTTTTCGGCTACCGCAGCGTCAGGTAGGCACAGCCTCCGGCAACAACCGCATAGACATTGACCGCATATCTAAGGAAGTATCGTGAATAACCGCGAACTTGGCGAGAAGATTCTTGACGGCCTGGGTGGCCCCGAGAACATCGCGCACATTACTCACTGTGCAACCCGCCTTCGTGTCACTCCTGTGTCTAACGATGCAGTGCAGAACAAGAAGATTGAGAGCCTGCCCGGCGTTCTCTCTGTGATTGAGCAGTCCGGCCAGACTCAGGTTGTTCTGGGCGAGCGCGTTGAGGCTGTGTACAACGAGATCAACGCTCTGCCTTCTATGTCCGGCCACGCTGAGGGTGACACCAAGGTTGAGGCTGAAGGCAAGAAGTCCGGCTGGCTTACCAACGTCTTCGACGTTCTGTCTGACTCCTTCCGTCCTCTGCTGTGGGCACTTCTGGGTACCTCGATGATTCTGACCCTGATTGTGTTCCTGCAGCAGCTGGGCTTCTTCGGCCAGTACACTGACTTGACCGGTCAGAGCGTGAACATTGACATCATTAACGGTGCTCGTGTGGCTGACCCCGAGGCTGCTAAGGCGCTGAACACCCAGTGGATGCAGCAGTTTGCTTTCTGGTACATCCTGAAGGCTGCTTCGCTGTCGGTTCTGAACTTCATGCCTATCATGCTGGGTGCTACCGCTGCTAAGCGTCTGGGCGCGAACATGTGGGTTGGTGCGGCTATCCCCGCTGCACTGATGACCGGTACCTTCACCGATTTGACTGCTCTTGCTGACCCCGCCACTAAGATTCTGAACGTTCCGTTCTTCGGTATGGATCTGCCGCTGTACGCATTCAGCTACACCGGTCAGGTCTTCCCCCCGCTGCTGGCTGTTGCTCTGCTGGCTCCGTTTGAGCGCTTCCTGAAGAAGGTTATTCCTTCGATGCTGCAGATGGTGTTCGTGCCGATGATTTCGGTCATCGTTCTGGTTCCGGTGACCGCGTTCCTGGTTGGCCCCATCGGTATCGGTGTTGCTATGGGCATCTCTGACTTCCTGAAGATGGTTAACGACCAGGCTCCGGCTCTGGTTGGTGCTCTGATTGCTGGTCTGTACCTGTTCATGGTTCCGCTGGGTCTGCACTGGCCGCTGAACGCTGTCATGATTAACAACCTGCAGACCATGGGTACTGACTTCATTCAGTCCCCGATGGGTGCTTACAACTTCGCTGTGTTCGGTGTTGTGACCGGTGTGGCTATTAAGGCTAAGCACGACCGCGAGCTGCGCCAGACCGCTGTTGGTGCGTCGATGTCCGGTCTGCTCGGTGGTATTTCTGAGCCGTCCCTGTACGGTGTTGTGCTCCGCTACAAGCGCGTGATCCCGATTATTCTGGTTCCCGCTGTTATTGGTGGCGCTACCATTTCCTTCCTGGGCGTTAAGTCCTACGCGTTCGCGTTCACTTCGCTGCTGTCGATTCCGGCTATGCAGCCCTCGTACCTGTACGTGATTGGTCTGGCTATTGCGTTCTTCGGCGCTATGACCGGTGTTCTGCTGTTCGGTTACGAGTCGAAGGCTGACGCTGTAAGGCACGCTGCGGAGCGTAAGGCTGAGGATGCTGAGGCCGTTCCTAAGGCTGAGGCTGTTGCCGCTAAGGCTGCTCCGGCTACTGCCGCTACTGCGACCGCCGCTGCTGCACCCGCTGCTTCCGCTGGTGAGGTCATTGAGCTGCACGCTCCGATTGAGGGTACTGCTGTTGCTCTGTCTGATGTTCCGGACCCGATTTTCGCTGCAGGCAAGCTGGGCGAGGGTGTGGCGATTGAGCCGACCGGTACCACTGTTGTTGCTCCCGCAGCCGGTAAGGTTGCTGCAACCTACCCCTCGGGCCACGCTGTGGGTCTGAAGCTGGAGAACGGCATTGAGCTGCTGATTCACGTTGGTCTGGATACCGTGAACCTGGACGGTAAGGGCTTCAGCGTGAAGGTTGCTAAGGGCGATGTTGTTGCTGCTGGCGACGCTCTGATTGAGTTCGATCCTGAGGTTATCAAGGAGGCGGGTTACCCGCTGATTACCCCGGTGATTGTGACCAACACCCGCAAGTTCGCTGAGGTTAAGGGTCTGCCGGGCGTTGCTCACCAGAACCTGAGCACTGTCCTGAAGGTGACCACTAAGTAGTTCCCTTTATAGGCTCTAAGGGGCCCCACCATTGTGGTGGGGCCCCTTTCCTTATGCCCACCTTTCCTGATGCCCTGCTTCCTGATGTGCTGATTCTTTGAGCCGGGTCTGCTGGACCGGGTTTGCTGGGGTTTAGGCACTAGCCGGGGGTATTTCTGCTAATGTAAGAATACACTCAACAAGGAAGTTCTCAAGTGATAGGGAATACGATGATGTCTTCTGATACTAGGACATGGGATACCGGAGTGTGGGAAGAGCAGCAAAAAGAGCTACGCGCTCTTTCTCCTGTTCGGCGGCTGATGCGCCGGCTCAATCTTGAGGCGCTCGTCTATGAGTCTGCGCCGTTCCCGGTTCTGCTGCGTAAGCTCTCCGCGCTGATTCCAGCCTGCCTTCTGTGGTGGGTTATCTACGAACCGCACCGGCTTGCTTCCTCCACCAGCCTCCCCGAGGGCACTCACGCTATTACGTTGCTCCCCGGAGCCTGGGGTGACCCCGCTACGGGGGCTTATGGAGGTCTTCCTGACCTGCCGGGCGTCCTCGTGCGCTGGGTGCTGTGCATCGCGGCAATGGTGGCTGTCGTTCATGTCTGTGGCGTCAAGGCGAAGGGCCAGAGCTTCACCATTCCTCACGATGCGCGTTCACGGTTGATTGCACTGATGCAGGCTCTGGGCATTTTCGGTGCCTTTGCGCTGGTCGTCTGGATTGAGTACATGATGACTCCGCTGACCCTCATGTTTGAAACCGTGTACGCGGGCCCGACCGCCGTCTATAGCGGCGACGGCATGATTCCCCTGCACCTGTTTCTGTCCTCGTCGTTGAGCGCTATTTTCTTGGGATATTTCTGCGTGAATATTCTTGCCTCGCTGAATATCCCCGGGTACCTGGGCATCCCCGCAATTATTTACGTGGGGGCGCTCCCTTGGGCTCAGGCGGAGCGGCACCAGTTCACGTTGGCGCTGGCGTGGGTCATTGCGGTGACGCTGGTGAGTTGGCTCGTGCGCGGCATGTGGGGCACTCTGCTCGCCTGCGTGGGCTATTCTCTCTGGATTGTGCTGGTGGCAACCAGCGGTGATCCGTTTGATCTGTCCGCTAATATGAGCCGTGTGCTCGTGATTTTGGGTTTCCCGCTGGCTTTCATCGTTGCTGGAGGCGGCATTTACCGTATCTTCTATCTGCGGCAGAACCCGAAGATGTTGAGGTACCTGCAGGAGCGTGCCCTGTACCTGGGCGAGTGGTAGCAGCCAGTTAGAGTGGCGCTCCCCTAGTTTTTGTAATTACATATCCCGCTAATGTATCCAGCTAAAGGACGCAGAACAAGCGGGACAGAAAAATCCCGGGCACTCTCTCGTGAGAGTACCCGGGATTTCGAGTCCTACAGGACGGCTAGAGCGTTACCGCAAGCGGTACTACTCCTGCCAGCCAACGTTGACCCAGTAGTCAGCGCTGGTGTAGCTCTGCTTGAACAGGGACGGACCGTAGTTCGCAACCTTAGCCTTGACAGCGGCGTACATCGGGCCGTTTGCGTAGGGCAGGTACACTGCGACCTTCTCGTAGTAGAGCTTCTCCGCCTCGTTAGCGATCTTGATGCGCTCGTCTTCCTTCTCGGTGTTCTGCAGCTTCTCGATGAGCTTATCAACTTCGGGGTCACCGACTCCGAACACCTCGGTGGTGAAGAAGTAGGGTGCCGAGGAAGCCAGGTCGGGCAGAACACCCCAACCGGTGAAGATTGCTTCGTAGCTCTTCTGGCCGAGCACGGAGTTGGAGTTCGACTGCGGCTGGTTGTCAGCGCTCAGGCGGATACCTGCGGACTTCAGCTGCTGCTCCAGAATCTGGTAGACCGCCTGGTAGACAGCCTCGGAACCGAAGGAGGTCAGGGCGAAGCCAGCAACCTTGCCGTTCTTAGCGTAGTAGTCGCCGGACTTGGAGTAGCCTGCGGCCTCCAGAATCTTGCCAGCTGCCTGTGCACCGGTGTCACCAGCGTAGTTGTTCTGGTAGCCCTTCTGGAACGGCATCGCAATGATGGAGCCGGGCAGCGGCTCGGTCCAGCCGAGCTGCGAGAAGTATGCCTTAGCGATCTGCTCGCGGTCCACAGAAGCGAGGATTGCGCGGCGCAGTGCCAGGTCCTCGATGCGCTTGGGGTTCAGCTGAATGATGTTGACGTTGGTGTTCTGGCTCTGGCGAATCTCGGTGCCTGCCTGGCCCTTCACAGCGTTGTAGCTGGTTGCGCCAACGAAGGTGAAGGCGTCCAGTTCGCCGTTCTTGAAGCTTGCACGGATTGCTTCGGAGTCCATCTGACGCCAGATGATGCGGTCCAGCACCGGCTTCTCGCCCCACCACTTGTCGTTCTTGACCAGGGTGAGCACCTTCTGGGAGGAGTTCCACTCGCCAACCTTGAAGGGACCTGCCCAGTACTGGTCGAGGGGCTTGTCAACGAAGCCTTCGTTGAAGAGGTTGACGTCTTCCAGGGCGGGGTGGATTGCGAAGGCGCACAGACCCTCGGAGGGGTAATACGGAGCCTTCATGGTGACCTTGACGTGGAAGTTGTCGCCGTCCACAGCCTCGATGCTCTCAACCTGCTGCCACATGGTGTTATCGGTGATGTGGTAGGGGTTGTCGGTGGTTGCGCGGTAGACCTTCCACACGGCGCGAACAGCGTTCACGTCCATGGGGGTGCCGTCGTTGAAGGCAGCCTTGGGGTTGATCTTGAAGGTCGCGGTCTGCACGCCATTGACGGTCTCGGTCTTGTGTTCGGTGCAGAACTCGGGGTTGAGGGTGCCTTCGCCTTCGGGGCTCATGGTGTAGAAGCCCATCACGGCGGGAATGTTGCAGGGTGCCAGAGCGTCCAGGTTGCTGGAGGTGTAGCCGCTCTGGGTCTGCAGGTTGAAGTTGGGGCCCAGGGCGGTAGCCGCGAGGGTCAGGGTGCCACCCTGCTTGAGGGAGGAACGGTCCTGCTTGTTGACCTGAAGGTTCTTCAGAATATCTTCAGCGTTGTTAGCGGCGCTACCGCCAACCTTTTCCTTCGAGCTGCCGCAGGCAGCCAGTAGACCAACGGTGCCGAGGGCAACGGTGCCGGTCAGGAGGGTACGGCGAGAGACAGACATGCTCTTCATGGAATTTCTCCTAGAGTATTCGCAGTGTTGTGGAGGCGGTACGCGAACGGTGCGTAACCCACACTCCAACCCGGCGGGAGGACAGTCTCTGCCGGGGTTGCGGGCAGAATGCCCACATTTGTTTTAAGTATATCCGTGCGACTCTCTTAGGAACGGGAAAGCGGCGTGCTACAGAAGGTTTTAATCCTTTTGTAACACGCCGCTGTAGCGCTTTTACCCCTTATGGAGTGTGTGAGCGGTGCTCAACGCTTAGTTTTGCTTCTCCCAACCGACGTTGATCCATACGTTCGGGTTGTAGTAGGGCAGGCCGAAGAGCATGGGGCCGTAGTTCGCCAGGCCCTTACGGCACGCCTTGAAGTTCGGGCCGTTGTGGGTGGGCACGTAGATGGCGACCTCGTCCAGGTGGCGCTTCTCCAGCTCGTTCATGATCTTGAGCTGTTCCTTCGGGTCCTCGGTGGACATCATGGTTGCTGCCAGCGAGTCCAGATCCTTACCGTGACCGTTGTTGGTCTCGGAGATGTAGAAGTAGTTCGCTGCATCCACCGGGGAGGTGGTGATGCCGTAACCGCCAGTCTTAATCGCGAAGTTCTTCGAGGAGATGATGCTCGACATTTCGGAGGCACCGTGGTTCTCGATGGTCAGTTCAACGCCGATTTCCTTCATCTGCTGGACGAGGAACTGTGCGGTGGAGCTGACAACCGGGTCGCTACCGAAGGTGATGACCGGGTAGGAGACCTTAGCGCCGTCCTTGGCGTAGTAGTCGCCGTTCTTGGTGTAGCCTGCGTCCTCAAGGATCTTGGTAGCGACGTCCTTGCCGAGCTTGGTCGGGTAGTTGTCCTGGTAGCCTTCCTGCATGGGCAGCATGCACATGGAGCCGGGCAGGGTTTCCTTCCAGCCGAGCTTCTCGTAGCGCAGCTTCTGCAGCTGCTCACGGTTGAGGGCTGCAACGAATGCGCGGCGGACGGGCAGGGGCACCTTTTCCGGGTTGATTTCGTAGTTGCCCACACTGAGAGCGCTACCCTTGCGGATGTCGGTGTTTGCCACGCCGGAGAGCTCGTTATAGGAGCTGAGGGTGCTGGCGTCCACGTAGTCGATTTCGCCATTCTTGTAAGCTGCCTGCTCTGCCTGGGAGCTCATTTCACGCCAGGTGATGCGCTCAAGAGCGGGCTTCTGGCCCCACCACTTCTCGTTGCGGACGACGGTGAGCACCTTGGAGGAGGAGTTCCACTCGCCGACCTTGAAGGGGCCTGCCCAGTACTGGTCGAGGGGCTTGTCGTTCAGGCCGTCGTTGAAGAATTTGGGATCGGCGAATGCCGGGTGCAGGAACGAGGTGAAGCTGCCTTCGATGGGGTACCAGGGCTTGGACATGGTGACCTTCACGTGGCGGGTATCGCCGTCCACAGCCTCGACGCTTGCGACCTGTTCCCAGATGGGCGAGGGGGTAATCTGGTAGTCCGAACCGGATGCCGCGGCGGTGTAGATGGTCTGGTAGCTCTTGACGGCGTTCACGTCGATGGGGGTACCGTCGTTGAAGGCTGCCTTCGGGTTGATCTTGAAGGTCACGGTCTGCACGCCGTCAACGGTCTGCGCCTTGTATTCGGTGACGTAGTCCTTGTTCATGTGCGACTCGCCGCGGAAGTCAGCGTAGAAGCCGCCGGTGAAGGCAGAGTTGATAGCCGCCTGAATATTCAGGTTACCGGCGGTGTAGCCGTTGGTGTTGAGGATGTTGAAGTTCGGGCCAATGCCGTCTGCACTCAGTCGCAGCTCGCCGCCGTCCTTGAGGGCGGAGCGGTCCTTCTCGTTGTAGGAGACTGCCTTGGAGAGGTCGTCGCCGGCGGAGAGAGCGCTGGTTTCGTTCTTGGAGGAGTTGCCGCCGCAGGCTGCGAGCAGGCCGACGGTACCCAGGGCAACGGTGC
>NZ_KV817364.1:77960-94146 GCF_001814645.1 Rothia sp. HMSC076D04
GCAGGCCGACGGTACCCAGGGCAACGGTGCCGGTGAGCAGGGTACGACGGTTGAGGGTGAAAGTGGTCATTAGTTTTCCTCAGTTAGGTGGGATGCTGCTTTGCTGTACGCGGGGGAACACAACCCGCACACCTTTGTGACAGCACGCACATTTTGCATTGAGATTAGTATACACACATTTCCCACGCACTATGACCTAGTTCACCGTTTTAGGGAAAATATTTCAGCCAATCCCCGAAACCACCCCACCACAAACCCCCCATCAAAAACACAGAAAAGCCCCGCAGTACCCCGCCACTGAGGCGGAATACCGCGGGACTTTACCCTCCAGAGCCTTATACCGGCGCCTCCGAAAATTCAGCAACTACCGAATAGGAATCCAGAAAATTAACATGTGGCTTTAGTTCTGCCAACCCACATTGACCCAGCGCTTGGGGTCGGTGTAGCTGGTTGCGAAGAGGGAAGGACCGTAGTTAGCCAGCTTCTCCTTCACAGCTACGTAGCTGGGGCCGTTAGCGTAGGGGAAGTAAATAGCGACCTTCTCCATGTGCTGCTTCTCAGCCTCAGCAGCCATCTTCAACTGCTCCTCGTGGGATTCCTTCTCGTAAATGGAGGCAATGTACTTATCCAGCTCAGGATCGCCCACACCCTCGTTAATTTCGCTGGTGTAGAAGTACTGAACGCTGTCGGCGGGGTCAGCACCAATGCCCCAACCGGAGAAGGCACAGTCGTACTGCTTAGCGCCCATCACGGAGTTGAACTGGGACTGCGGCTGGTTGTCCTGCTCGAGCTTAATACCTGCCGCCTTGAGCTGCTGCTCGAGGTTCTGGAACTGAGCCAGAGAGGTTGCATCCGAACCGAAGTAGGTGATGGAGAAGCCTGCAGTCTTGCCGTCCTTGGCGTAGTAGTCGCCGGACTTGGAGTAGCCTGCTGCTTCCAGGATCTTTGCCGCAGCCTCGGCGCCGGGGTTGGACGGCATGTTGTTCTGGTAGCCCTTCTGGAAGGGCATAGCAATCATGGAGCCGGTCAGGGGCTCTTCCCAGTTGATCTGGCCGAACTTGACCTTAGCCAGCTGGGAGCGGTCAACCGCGGCGAAGACTGCACGGCGCAGGGCGGTGTCGGTCACGCGGGTCGGGTTGAACTGCAGGTTAATCACGCCGAGGCTCTGGCCGGTACGAATCTGGACACCGGGCTGACCCTTGACGGCGTTGTAGGTTGCCAGGCCAGCAAAGCCGATGCTGTCCAGCTCGCCGTTCTTGAACGCTGCGCGCTCTGCTTCGTCGCCCATTTCACGCCAGATAATGCGGTCCAGCAGCGGCTTCTCACCCCACCACTTGTCGTTGGGCACGAGGGTGAGGGTCTTAGCCGAAGAGTTCCACTCGCCAATCTTGAAGGGGCCGGACCAGTACTGATCCATGGGCTTGTTCACGAAGCCGTTGTTGAAGAGCTCCTTGTCGGTCAGTGCGGGGTGCAGACCGAGCAGGCCGAGGGTTTCGGCAGGATACAGGGGCTTGGACATAACAATCTTGACGCGGGTCTTGTCGCCATCCACGGGGTCGATGGACGCTACCTGCTGCCAGAAGGGAGCGGCGATGACGTTGTAGCCGTCATCGGGGTTGCGATAGACGGTCCACGCGGCGCGGATTGCCTCAATGTCAACGGGGGTGCCGTCGTTGAAGACAGCCTTAGAGTTGAGCTTGAAGGTGATGGTCTGCACGCCGTCAACAGTCTCAGCCTTGTAGTCGCTGACGTAGTCGTCGTTGAGGCTGTAGTCGCCGGCAGGGCTTAGGGAGGTGAAGCCGATAGCGGAGGGGATGTTGCAGGCGCCACCGAATGCGGTGAGGTTCTCGGTGGTGTAGCCGCTCTGAGTCAGAATGTTGAAGTTCGGGCCGACTGCGGAGACGCTACCGCGGAACTCGCCACCCTGCTTGAGGGAGGAGCGGTCCTGCTTGTTGATTTCGAGGTTCTTGACGATTTCCTCGGTGCTTGATGCAGCCTTACCGCTGATCTTCTTGTCAGAGCCGCCGCCGCATGCAGCGAGCAGGCCGACGGTACCCAGGGCAACGGTGCCGGTCAGCAGGGTACGGCGATTAATACGTAGATGAGTCATGTATTCTCCTCATGCCGGAGGGCTCGGGTGCTATTCGATAAGCGCACCGTGTTGTGCGCTGATTTTTCGGGAGCGCCGAAGCTCCCGCCCATCACCTTTGTGAGAGCCCCCACATTGTTTGTGGTTGAAACACAGTATACCCCCAAAAGAAGCGACGCAGACCACAGTCCAATCCGTGGAAGAACTATACACCGTCTAAAAATCACGGGTTCAGCGCCTGAAACCGCATCATCATGCGGAAGCCGCGTGCGAAAACTAAAAAATGAAATATTATGTAGCATTGGCGCGCGAGCGCGTCACACCCGGTACTTTGAGAGTCGTTACAAGTTACAAGCACAGCGTCGGGGCAACTAAAGCGCACTGAACCCTCCACAAGAAAAAGCTCCCCACCCCTATACGACACTGCGAAAACGTATAGGGGGCAGGGAGCTTAAAACTGCGGCTTATGCCATCCAGCCGACGGTAGACCAGTCGGTGGTCTTGAAGAGGAACGCACCGTAGTTAGCGAGCTTCGGGCGGCATGCCTTGAAGTCCGGGCCATTGAGGAAGGGGATGAAGAGGCAAACCTCGCTCATGTGCTTCTTCTCAATTTCGTTGCACTTCTCGGCGCGCTTAGCGTCATCGAGGATGGTGACCATCTCGTCGACCATAGCGTCGATTTCGGGGGTGCCGACGCCGTTCCAGTTCTTGGAGTGGTAGAAGTACTCGGCTGCACTGGTCGGCTCGGAGGTCACGCCGAAGCCCGAAATGCTTACGTCGTACTCGCGGTTACCAACAACCTTCGAGAATTCAGACTGTGCACGCGAATCGAGCTCGAAGTTAATGCCGATTTCCTTCATGCTCTGGATGAAGGTCTGTGCCTGGCCCTTGGTGGTGGCGTCATCACCGAAGGTGGTCAGCTTCAAGGTGATGGTCTTGCCGTCCTTCGCGTAGAAGTCGCCGGACTTGGTGTAGCCTGCCTTCTCCAGGACCTTGCGTGCTTCCTCCGGGTTACGTGCCGGGTAGTTGTCGCGGTAGTACTGGGAGGAACCCAACAGAAGCATCGAGCCGGGAACTTCTTCTTCGTAGGGCAGACCCTGGAAGCGAATCTTTGCCAGAGCACCACGGTCGATACCCAGGAAGATTGCCTTACGGACAGCAACATCAGTGATGTGCTCTGCGTTCAGGTTCATGCCGCCGGCGAAGAGGCGGCGACCGCGGCGGATTTCAGAGTTTGCAACGTCCTTCATCTCGTTGTAGGCGCTGAGGGTACGTGATTCCACGACGTCCAGCTCGCCGTTCTTGTAGGCGGCGCGAGCTGCAGCGTCTGCCATTTCACGCACGACGATGCGGTCCAGCTTGGGCTTCTCACCCCACCACTTGTCGTTGGGCACAGCAGTGAAGGTCTTCTCGGAGGAGTTCCAGCCGTTGGGTGCCAGGGTGAAGGGGCCGCAACCGAGCTCGGGGTGGGGGTTGTCCACGAAGCCTTCATTGAAGAGGTTTACGTCGAGCATCGCCGGGTGCAGGATTCCGCCGAAGAGCAGACCCTTGACGGGGTTGTGCGCAGTCTTGAAAACAACGCGTGCGTGGTAGCGGTCGCCATCGATAGCTTCAACGCTTTCGATGTACTCGTAGATACCTGCTGCGGCAATCTTGTATTCACCGTCGGGGTCACGCTGGATCTGCCAGGTTGCCTTGAGTGCATCGATGTCGATGGGGGTGCCGTCGTTGAAGACTGCCTTGGGGTTCAGACGAACCTCTGCGGTGATCTTGCCGTCTACTTCCTTAGCTTCGAAGCCGAGGCAGTAGTTGGGGTCGAGCTCGTCTTCGCCCTTGTAGGTGCTGCGCCAGATGCCGGCACCGGCGATAACGCCCATGGTTTCGGAGACGGAGGTGCTCGAGCCGTTCTGGGAGAAGCGGTTGAAGTCCGGGCCCAGGGAGTAGGTGCTCAGGTTCAGGGTACCGCCCTGCTTGAGCTTCGAGGTATCCTGCTCGTTGATTTCATAGAACGGGGTTTCGCTTGCCTTGTGCTCGGTCTTGGAGGACGAGGAGCCACAAGCGCTCAGTACGCCGGCAGCAGCGACGGCGGTTGCGCCGCCGAACAGTACGCGGCGGCTCATGATCGGGTTGAATCCGGAGAGGGAGGGGATGGGGTGGGGGCTCATGATGGGCTCCTTGTGGGTGTGGACTGCGCTGATGCAGTGTTTGCAGTGTAGAGTGGGTGGCTCGCGTGCTCTGGAGGCGGGGTTTCCGCCTACAGGAGCACCTGCCATCTGCGGTGATGGGCGGGCAGGTCAAGCCATGCAAAATAATGTGACCTATAGCTATGTTCTAAGCCACATTTAATATTTTTAGTAGTGTACACCACATACAACTGTGCAGGTGCGCAACACGATAAATATTTCTAAATTATTACGCCCGAGCATATATCCACACCGCCAGAGCACACTGCCTGAGCCCTACGCCTCCACGAGCAGCCCCTCCCCCGCCTCCCAAAATAGCCAGCGAGCACGGCAAAGCGGGCCGAACGCGCACACACGCATTCGACCCGCTCGCAAGACAGGCGCCTTTTAGGAGTTCATCCAGCCCACAGCAGCCCAGTCCATCGACTTATACAGGCGCGGACCGTAGTTAGCCAGGTTCTTCTTGACCATCACGAAGTCCGGACCGTTCGTAATGGTGCTCAAGAAAGCAAACTCAGCCATGTGCTTCTTCTCAATCTCGTTGCAGGCAAGGTTACGTTCCTTGTCGTCTTCAATGAGGGTCATGGCGTCAATGAGGGCATCGATTTCCTTGCTGCCGATACCTTCGTTGTTCTCGGAGTAGTAGAACTGCTTGGTACCCTCGGTCGCATCAGCAGAGACCGAGTAGCCGCTGAAGGAAATATCGTAGTCCCAGTTGCCCAAAATGGTGGCGAACTCACTATCGGAGTGCTGATCGATCCGGATCTCAATGCCGACATCCTTCATCTGCTGGGTAAAGGTCTGAGCCTTACCCTTGGTGGTCGGATCGTCACCGAAGACCACCACAGCACAGCCAGCCTTCGTACCGTCCTTCTCATAGTAGTCGCCGTTCTTGGTGTAGCCGGCGGCCTCCAGAATCTTCTGCGCCTCCGAAACGCTGTTATTCGGGGTCGGATAAGAATCCTGGTAGTAGGGCGAGAAGGGCATGTGAATCATCGAACCGGGAATGGTTTCCTCGTAGGGCAGACCCTGGAACTGAATCTTTGCGAGTGCTTCACGGTTGGTGCCGACGAAGATTGCCTTACGCAGGGCAGCGTCCTTGACGCGGCGGGGATTGATATCCAGGCCGCCAGCGTAGAGGCGGGTACCCTTACGCAATTCAACACCAGCAACGCTCTTCACCTCAGCATAGGTGGAGGAGGTGCTCGCACCGATAGCATCAATTTCATCGTTCTTGAACGCGGCACGTGCAGCACTGGACTCCATCTGGGTAAAGACAATCTTGTCCAGCAGGGGCTTGGTGCCCCACCACTTGTCATTGGGTACAACACTGAAGGTCTTCGCGGTGGAGTCCCAGCCCTTATCCGCCAGGGTGAAGGGGCCAGCCCAGTACTCGGGGTGGGGCGCATCCACGAAGCCGTTGTTGAAGAGCTCGACGTCTTCCAGTGCGGGGTGCAGAATCTCAGAGAAGAGGCTCTGCAGCGGGTAGAAGGGCTTGGAGAAGGTGACGGTTGCGCTGTAGTCGTCTTCGCCCTTTTCTACGGATTCGACGAATTCGTAGATGCCGCTGGTGACAATGTTGTAGCCGTTATCCAGGCTCTTGAAGATGTTCCAGGTGGACTGGAGCGCCTTGTAGGTGATGGGGGTGCCATCGTTGAAGACAGCCTTGGGGCTGAGCTTGACGGCAACCTGAATCTTGTCGTCCTTCTTGCTGTGCTCGAAGGAGACAGCGAAGTCGGTATTTAGCTTGTAAGTGCCATCAAAGTCGAGGTTCCACAGGCCCGCCTGGCTGATGGTGCTCATAACGTTGACGTTATCGCTGGTGTTACCGCTCTGGGTGTAGAAGTTAAAGTTCGGGCCGATGGATCCGGCGGGCAGGCGCAGGGTGCCGCCCTTCTTCAGGCTGTTCACGTCCTGAGCGTTGATATTGTAGAGGTCTTCGATATTGGCACCGGCACCGGCGGCCTTGGTCTTTTCAGAGCTTGCGCTGCCGTTGCCGCAGGCGCTGAGCAGACCTACAGCTCCCAGAGCCGCGGTGCCGCCAATGAGGGCGCGGCGGCTGAAGCTGTTCTTGGTCGCTTCGTGGCTACTCGCGGTGTATGCGGTGTGGGCGGTCATGGGAGTGGTTTCCTTCTGTCTTGCGTGGGCGGGTGTATCCCGTATCCCCGAAGTGTTGATTATTTATGCAGAGCACTGCATAACTTTGTATGACTCCACTGTAGCGCGCCCCAGGATCGAAAACCAAGCATTTTTACAATATTTCTTAATATTTATCGTGTCTTTTGGATATTCATACTATGAATACCCTGTTTTTGCGCGAATTTTTCGGATTTTGCCGGATAGCTATACCATCACTCCCCCACATAGGTACACAAAAGCACCCAAAGCCCCCTCCAGAAATGCAAAAAGTGTCCACCCGGATAATCCGGGTGGACACTTTCAATAGCTCTAGGCTATTCACCTAGGAGGTGAAGGGATGAGGACTTACTTAGCCCAACCAACCTTCTCCCAGTGAATGCCGGTGCCCTGGAAGAGGGACACGCCGTAGTTGCGCAGACCCTTCTTCACGAACTTGTACTCGGGGCCGTTCATGAGCGGAATCAGCACTGCGAACTCAGCCAGGTGCTTCTTCTCGATCTCATTGCAAGCCTGGTTGCGTTCCTTGTCGTCAGCAATGAGCTTCATCTTTGCGATCATCTCATTGATCTCATCGGAACCAGCTTCCTCAGGCTTACGGCGCATGTAGAACTGCTCGGTAGCCTCGGTAGCATCCGGGGAGCTCGGAGCGAAACCGGAGGAGGTTGCGTCGTAGTCCTTGGAGGCCATGGTCTTGTTAAACTCGCTAACAGCACGGGAGTCGAGCTCAGCATTAATACCTACGGACTTCAGCTGCTGAACCAGGGTCTGACCGACAGCCTTGGAGGTGGGATCCTCACCGAAGATGGAGAACTTGAAGGCAGCCTGCTTGCCGTCCTTCTCGTAGAACTCACCGTTCTTGGTGTAGCCTGCATCTTCCAGAATCTTGGATGCAACAGCAGCATCGTTGTTCGGGGTCGGGTAGGTGTCCTGGTAGTACTCGTTGAAGGGCATGTGAATCATCGAGTTGGGAAGCTTCTCTTCGTAATCCAGGCCCTGGAAACGAACCTTGGCGAGAGCCTCACGGTTCAGACCAGTAACCACAGCGCGGCGCAGAGCAACATCCTGCATGCGGGCGGGGTTCATGGTCACGCCACCGGAGAACAGGCGAGAGCCTCGGCGGATCTCGATGTTAGCAACGTCCTTGAGCTCCTTGTATGCGGAAGCGGTGGTAGCACCAATCGCATCAAGCTCATCGTTCTTGAATGCCGCGCGCTCAGCAGCGGGATCCATCTGACGGAAGACAATGCGCTCCAGAACGGGCTTCTCGCCCCACCACTTGTCGTTGCGGGTCAGGGTCAGGGTCTTCTCGGTCGAGTTCCAACCACCTTCAGCAATGGTGAAGGGGCCAACCCAGTACTCGGGGTGCGGCTTGTCAACGAAACCAGTGTTGAAGAGTTCCTTGTCCAGCAGAGCCGGGTGCACAATGCCAGCGAAGAGGGTATTCAGCGGGTAGTAAGGTGCGGAGAAGGTTACCTTCACCTTGAAGTCATCACCGTCGCGCTCCACGGAAGCAATGCTGCTGTAGATGCCGCTGCTTCCGACCTTGTAGTCACCATCGGTGCTCTTGAGGATGTTCCAGGTAGCCTGCAGAGCCTTGTAGTCGATGGGGGTACCATCGTTGAACTTAGCCTGGGGGTTCAGCTCAATGGAGACGACGGGCAGACCGTTTTCTTCGGCGACATCGAAGCTCTTCGCAAACTCGGGAGCCAGAGTGCGCTTACCCAGGGGGTCACCCTGCCACAGGCCTGCGTAAGCCACGGGGCTCATAGCGGTCTGGGTGTACAGGGAGTTGCCATCCGCGCTGAAAAGGTTGAAGTCCGGACCAATACCCGGAATAGCCAGGCGCAGAGTGCCGCCATCCTTCAGCTCAGAAACAGCGGCCTCAGCAAGGTCATAAAGCTCCTTGGCATCGGTGCCCACGGTTGCACCCTTGGTGGTTGCCTTGGAGTCCTTGGACGAGCCGCACGCAGCCAGTACGCCCACGGTACCCAGTGCTGCAGCGCCACCGAGAACGGTACGACGGTTCAGGATGAAATTCTTCTCCATGAGAGTGTCCTCTTATACGTTTGACCCTCAATAATCCTGCAGGAAAGCGTCAAGGGTTCCCTGCTCATGCGCCGCAATTAGGGTGCGGTGAGCGATGAATTAGTGCCGGTCTATGAATGTGTTCCTTGAGGCACGCCCCTAGCGGCGCACCCACAGGCTTAATTATGGCTTACCCGCGGTATAGAAGCTCGCCTATAAATATTCATATCTTGAATGGTGAGAAAGGTTACGCCTAGTCAGTGCAGTTTTTCCTGTTTTCTTGCTGGTTTCAGTGCCAAGCGCCACATTCTGAGGCTCCCGCCGTCTCACCAGGTGACAATCTCAAGCTGCACGCGCCTCACCAGTACCGGGCATTAAAAAACCCGAGGGGCGAATATTCAACGAATATTCGCCCCTCGGCACACATGCGACTTATTCAGCCGACTCTAGAGCTACACCGTAGCGGCCTCAGCCTCAGGGTAGTAGCAAGCATAACCGTGATCCTGGCCCTCAACGGGGGTCAGTTCCGGCATCTCCTCCAGGCAACGACGCTTCTTGTCCTCAGGCAGCAGCTTGAAGACCGGGCAACGGCTCGAGAAGCCACAGCCCTTAGGCGCGTTCACCGGAGTGGGCAGGTCGCCCTCAAGCATAATGCGGTGGCGCTTTGCCTCAACCTCGGGATCCGGAACCGGAATCGCCGAGAGCAGTGCACGGGTGTACGGGTGGATCGGGTTGTCGAACACCTGGTCGACGTCACCGATCTCAACAATACGACCCAGGTACATCACTGCAACGCGGTCGGATGCGTGGCGAATCACCGCGAGGTCGTGAGCAACCATCAGGTAGCTCAGGCCCAGGTTTGCACGCAGCTCCTCCAGCAGGTTAATCACACCAGCCTGGACGGACACGTCCAGTGCGGACACCGGCTCATCCAGAACCACGAGCTTGGGGTTCACAGCAAGCGCACGAGCAATACCGATACGCTGACGCTGACCACCAGAGAACTGGTTCGGGAAGCGGTTCACGTGGTCAGGCTGCAGACCCACAATGTGCATCAGCTCGATAACGCGCTTCTTGATGTCTGCTTTGTTCATGCCCTGGTTTTCCAGCGGCTCAGCAAGCACCTCGTAAACGGTGAAGCGCGGATCCAAAGCACCGGTGGGGTCCTGGAACACCATCTGCTGGTTCTTACGCAACTCAAGAATCTCACCCGCGGACTTGCCGTCCTTGGTGGAGGTTCCGTTGATCAGAATCTCACCGTCGGTGTTCTTGTTGAACTCCATGATTTCCAGCAGGGTGGTGGTCTTACCACAACCGGACTCACCCACGATGGAGAAGCACTCGCCCTCGCGAATATCGAAGGACAGGCCGTTCACAGCCTTCACAGTGCCCACGCGGCGCTTAATCAGCGCGCCCTTCATGAGCGGGAAGTGCTTCTTGACGTTGCGGACCTCCAGGACGGGGGCACGCTCCTCACGCGGAATACCGTCGTACTTCGATACCGGGGGCTCCGGAACCGGGTACAGCTCGTCAGCGGTCTTACCGACCAGCTCCTGAGAGATGGTGCAGGAGGAGTAGTGGCCCTCGCCAACGCCTTCCAGCAGCTGCAGATCGGGCTCGCCGTTGGAGTCCTGGCAGCACTGGCCACCGCTCTTAGCGATGGGGCAACGCGGGCGGAAGGAGCACGCGGTCACCGGGTTAATCAGGTTCGGAGGGGTACCCTCAATCGGAACCAGGGAGACCTTCTCGGAACGGTCCACACGCGGGACCGCACCCAGCAGACCGATGGTGTACGGGTGGGAGGGATGCTTGTACAGGTCTTCTGCCTTCGCAATCTCCACCGGCTTACCGGCGTACATCACCAGAATGTCGTCAGCCATACCAGCCACAACACCCAGGTCGTGGGTAATCATGATGGTCGCTGCGCCGGTCTCATCCTGAGCCTTCTGCATAACCTCCAACACCTGCGCCTGAATGGTCACATCCAGTGCGGTGGTGGGCTCATCGGCGATGAGCACGCGGGGGTCATTCGCAATCGCCATAGCGATCATGATGCGCTGACGCATACCACCGGAGAACTCGTGCGGGAAGGAACGCAGGCGGTCAGCCGGCGAAGGAATACCCACCATACGCATCAGTTCGATGGAACGGTCCTTGATAGCCTGCTTGCTCATGCCCTTGTTGTGGACCTTGAGCACCTCAGCAATCTGGTCACCAATGGTGTACACGGGGGTCAGCGAGGACAGCGGATCCTGGAAAATCATAGAGATTTCCTTGCCGCGGTATGCGCACATTTCCTTATCGCTCAGACCCAGCAGCTCGGTGCCGTTGTACTTAACCGAACCGGTGATGTCAGCGGTGGTCGGGTGCAGGCCCATGATCGCCATGGAAGCAACGGACTTACCGGAACCGGACTCACCCACAATACCCAGGGTCTTACCGGGGTACAGGTCAAAGTTCACACCGCGAACAGCGTGCACGACGCCATTCTCAGTGTTGAAGCGGACGTTGAGGTCCTTAACGCTCAGAACGGGAGAGGTACTCATTAGTTCTTCGCCTCCTTTGCAGCGGCAGCGGGTGCCTCTGCCTTCTCGTTCTTCTTGGACTTCTTGATCTTACCGACCGACATCGAAGTCGGGTCGAATGCGTCACGCAGACCGTCGTTCATGAGGGCCAGCGGACCAACCAGCAGGAAGAAGAACAGAACCGGGAACCAGAACATGTGCGGCAGGGTGTTAATCTGCTGCGAAGCATCCGAAATCAGCGAGCCCAGCGAGTAGTTGGGGTACTTAATACCGATGCCGATGAAGGAGTAGGCAACCTCAGAGAGCACAGCGCCCATGATGCCGCTGGTGAAGTTCAGAACCAGCAGGGAGCCAATGTTCGGAACCAGGTGGCGCATCACAATCTTGAAGGGGTGCACACCCATGTAGCGTGCAGCCTTCACGAAGTCGCGGTTGATGAGGGACTGCGCCATTGCACGAATAACACGGGCGCTACCCATCCAGCCGAAGGCAATCAGCACTGCAGAGAGCAGAACCCAGGTGGGGACGCTCTTCTGAATCTGCTTACCAACCTGACCGTTGATCAGAATTGCCAGAATCAGCAGCGAGGGAACCATGATCAGGGTCTCGAGGATGAACAGCATAATCTTGTCAATCCAGCCACCGAAGTACGCCATCACACAACCGTAAACTGCGGAGATGAACACAGTGGCCAAACCGACGACCACACCAATCTGGAGAGAGGTCCAGACGGCCTCAGACATCATGGCGAACACGTCATTACCCGCGATGGTGGTACCGAACCAGTGCTCGGCCGAGGGGCCTTCACCCAGCGCCATGTAGTCAATGTCGTTGGGCTTGTACTTGGTCAGGTACTTACCGAACAGACCCATGCCGATGAACACGCACAGACCGAAGACTGCAGCCTTGTTACGCAGGAAGCGGCGCAGAATAATAACGCTCTTGTTGATGACCTTGAAGTCACCGTTCTCCTGTACCACCGGTACGGAGGAAGTTGCAGTTACCTGACTCATGAGATCCTCACTCGGGGGTCGACGATGGTGGTAGCGATATCAGCGATGATCGCACCGACAGCGAACAGTGCAGAACCGTACGCGAGGGTCACGGTCGCAGCGTTCACGTCCTGCGCGGAAATGGAGTCAATCGACCACTTACCGATACCGGGCCATGCAAAGACGGTCTCGGCGAAGAATGCACCCGCAAAAATCATCGGAATCTGGTACGCGATGGACTGTGCCACGGGGATGAAGGAGACGCGCAGTGCGTGGCGAGTAATCGCCTGGTTACGGGTCAAGCCCTTAGCACGAGCGGTACGCACGAAGTCAGCGTTCACGTTATCGAGCAGGTACTGACGCTGTGCAATCTGGTAACCAGCCCAACCGAAGATGGTCATACAGAAGGTCGGCACGACGTAGTGCGCCGCCATATCCATGGTGATTTCCCAGAATCCGGTCAGACCCGGAGTCGAAATACCGGTCACATAGAAAATCTTCTCTCCACCATTAGCAACGGCGATGTTGTTGATAGTGGTCGCGCCCTGCTGCACCACGAAGTAAGCAACGGGAGCGGGGATGATGTAGACCAGGTAGGAGTAACCGGTGATAACACGGTCAGAGAACTTGTACTGGCGAGCTGCCGAGTACACACCCAGGGCGATACCAATCACAATCGAGAGAATGGTAGCCACCAGCAGCAGGCGGGTAGAAACCCACACGCGCTGGCCAAATTCCTGGTTAATGTACGCGCCGTTGGGGCTACGGCCCCAATCGAACTTGGTGACCACATTGGTCAGCCACTGAACGTAGCGGTCCCAGGGGTTCATTTCGGGATCGAGACCCAGGGATGCGAAGTTACGGTTCACCTGCTCGGGGCTAGGCTTCGGAACCTTTTCCTGCTCCAAGAGGGCAGGCTTCAGGGCAGTAACCGCTGCAAAGTAACCCATCGTGGTCGTAATAAAGACCATGACGAGGTACGTCAGCGATCGCTGGAGGATGTACCTAAACATGGGACGGTTCCCCTCCTTGTGTAGATGTCGGTGTTAAGGCATGTGTGTCATGCTGTCCTAGCGCACTGCTTCGTGATGACTGTCACTAGGAGCATATGTACTTTATCTTATATAGCCTGTAACACTTCCACCAAACCCACATTGGGCACTTTCACCCCTTAGAACAGCCTGTATGCAAGCTAAAAGGGAGCTGGGTAAAAAAATGCCCCGGAATACCGGGGAAAAGGGGCGGATTAACAATTTTTACGAAAATTTTACATCGGAAACAATTCTCTCGACATAGGGACGTAATAACCTTTTCGATAAGCGCTTTAATGGGGCAAAACACCACGTAAACCCACTATTTAAGGGACTAAACCAACACTTCCAACCCCTAAACCAAGCACTAAGGCACACCTCTTAAGCGCGCTATTTAAGGCAACTCAGCCAAAAACGGCGCCCCGGCACGAGCACACGACTCGCACCGGGGCGCCGCTTATATAGGAAGGCAACGCCTCCGCATCTAGTGCTAAGACCCTAGCTCTTAGCGTTAGGCTCCGAATCCGGCGAAGCCTCCGAGCTCAACGACTCGGCAATCATCCTACGGGTAGGACCCCGCATGCTCTTCAGATCCTGCGCGTCCTTAGCAGCCATCTCCGGAGTAATCACCGGAATCGCACCGGTCGCCGCGCGAGCAATATCAACAGCCGGCTCGGTCTCCAGGGTCGTCGCCAACGCATCCTCACGAATGAAGAACAGAAGCAGCGTAGACACCAGACCCAGCGGCACCAAGTACAGGAACAGCGGAATCAGAGCATCGTTATACGCATTCACAATGATGCCGTGCACCGGCTCCGGCAAAGACGCCACCAGCTCAGGAGTCAGAGACGAAGACGCATGGCTACCCGAAGACTGCAGCGCCTGCTGCGGCATACGCTCAGAAATCAGCGAGGTCAGACGCGAGGTGAACAGACCACCCACCAGCGAGGCACCCACAGTAGCACCCACCTGACGGAAGAAGTTATTCGACGCCGTCGCGGTACCAACCACGCTCACCGGGAACGCATTCTGAACAATCAGAGTCAAGAACTGCATAGACATACCCAGACCGGCACCCATCACCGCAAGGTATATACAGAACAGCCAGGTCGGAGTCTCAATAGTCACGGTCGACAACAGGAACAGGCCCAGCGCCACAATCGCGGTACCGCTCGTCACATAACGCTTATAGCGACCGGTCTTCGACACCACGCGACCCGTCACAATCGACACCACCAGCATGACACCCATCATCGGGATCATCAGCAGACCAGCCACCGTAGCGCTCACACCCAGCGCCATCTGCAGATAAGTCGGGATATACTCCACCGCACCGAACATTGCCACACCCAGCGCCAGCGAAGCACCCAGAGTCAGCAGGAAGTTACGGTTCTTGAACAGGTACATGGGCATAATCGGCTCAGCCGCACGGTTCTCCACCGGGATAAACACCAGCGCAGCAACCACCGAGAAAATCAGCAGACCAATAATCTGCGGCGAGGACCATTCGTACTGGTTGCCACCCCAAATTGTGGCAAGCACGAGCGCACTCGTACCCGCCATCAGAATCAGCGAACCAAGGTAGTCGATGCTGTGCTTCTCACGCTCACGGAACGGGCGGTGCGGCAGCAAGAAAATTACCGCAAGAATCGACAGAATAGCCAGCGGCAGGTTCAGCCAGAACGCCCAACGCCAACCCGGACCCTCAGTAATCCAGCCGCCAATCAGCGGACCAGCCACCGACGAGAACGCGAAAACGCCACCGATAATACCCATGTAGCGGCCTCGATCGCGCGGAGGAATCACATCAGCAATCACCGCCTGAGAAAGAATCATCAGGCCACCGCCACCCAGACCCTGCAGGCCACGAGCAAAAATCAGCCAGTTCATGCTCTGCGCAAGCGCGCCAACAATCGAACCCGCCATGAAAGAGACAATCGCAAAAATCAGGAAGGGCTTGCGTCCAAACTGGTCAGAAAGCTTGCCGTAGACCGGCATCGTAATCGTCGAAAGCAGGATGAAAATAGTAATCACCCAGCTCATGTGCTCCACGCCGTGAAGCTCACCCACAATCGTGGGCAGCGACGGCGCCAGAATCGTCTGGTTCAGCGAGGACATGAGCATCACAATGACCAGGCCCAGGAACATGGCGCGGATGCGGTTTTTACTTTCCTGCTTAGCCTCACCGGCTGGCGGCTGAGGTAGATTCTTTTCCTCTGTACTCATCGATAATCCTTAGTTACGTTCTATATATGTCTGTTGTGAGTATCCGCCGGGCTCTGGATTCGGTTACCTCGATTCGGGGCCTCCGATTCGGTTTCCGGCGGGCTTTTGTCATTTGTAGCAGTGAACCGCCGCTAGATTGCCGGTCGGTTCTGCTCAAAAAGCAGGAACTGGAAGGTCTTCACCGTCTGGCGGATATGGCGGGCGATATCCTCTTTGTCTTCCAGGTCGCGGGCAAACTCCAGCTGACGAAGCACCGCGGAGGCAAGCTGGACCTTTGCGCGCGATCGCTCGCGGAAGTGATCGGTCAGCGGGTCAGCCGGGTTTCGGCGCGGGAAGGGGCCGCGGCGACCGGCAGCATCAAAAGCCACCCAGTCGATGGTGTTCAGGTACTCGGTGAGCACCTGTTCGCACTTCATGTAGTGCATCTTCATTCGTTTCGCGGACTCGGGGAACTCCTGATAGGGAGCTCGGGGGTCCTTGCCCTTGGCGTAGTGGAAGCTCTGGAAAATGACCTCCCAGAGAAGGTGGGTTACACGAATGATCGTGTTGTCATCCTCGTGGGCACGGTCTGTTTCGAGGATTTCCTCGCTGACCACCGGTTCGCGCAGACCCAGGACGGCATCCTCTTTAGAGGGGAAGTAGTTGAAGAAGGTACGCGGGGAGACGCCCGCCTCCTGGGCGATTTCTTCAACGGTGGTTCCGCGCATCCCGTGTTCGCGGACGCGTTTGAGGGCTGCTTCGTGGATCGCCGTCCAGGTTTGTTCGCGGCGGCGTTCGCGAAGGCTCTGTTCCTTTTTCTGCATAACTGCAATTATTTCATCACTGCACACAATGCTCAAGTGCATTTTTGGCGTTAAGGCCCACAGCATAGCCGGCTAAACTCCGGCCCCGCCACTGGCACACAACACCCGCACACAATACCGACACATCACATACGAAGCGGCAAACCCACTCCCCCCCCCCCCCCCCCCCCCCC
>NZ_KV817364.1:94246-197397 GCF_001814645.1 Rothia sp. HMSC076D04
CCCCCCCCCCCCCCCGCCCCACACGAAATACCGGCATAATAGAGGGATGAACTTGTTTGCCCCCGCCTACCTCGACTTCCTGCCCGACTGGCTACGCCTCGCACTCGGCATAGCCGATATCCTCATCCGACTCGCAGCCCTCTGTTGGCTCCCCTACAACCGCAAACCCGTGGTTGCCCTGGGCTGGCTCATGGCCATCTTCTTCATCCCCTTCGTAGGGTTCATCGCATTCCTCGTCTTCGGCTCCTCGCGCCTGCCCGCCTACCGCCGCGCACGCCAACACGCCATGAACGACTTGATCCGCGAAGTCAGCGAGAACAAGCCCTTCCTCACCCGCACCGACGACCTCTCCGACCCCGCAAAGGCAGCCAGCCAGCTCAACTACACCCTGGGCTCACTCCCCCTGGTCGGCGGCAACCAATTCACCCTCCACACCGACAACCACGAGGCAATGGTCGCCATGGCGGAAGAAGTCGACCGCGCCACCAAATACGTGCACTTCGAGTTCTACATCACCGCCTACGACGAGGCGAGCGCAGTCCTCTGGGACGCCCTCTTCGCAGCCCACGAACGCGGTGTACAGGTGCGCGTACTCCTCGACCACATCGGCTCCTGCAAATACCCGTCCTATAAGAAACTCGTGAAAATGCTCAACGACTCGGGTATGCAGTGGCGCCTCATGCTGCCGCTCAAACCGTGGAAACTCAAGTGGCAGCGACCCGACCTGCGTAACCACCGCAAGGTCCTCGTCGTGGACGGACGCGTCGCGTTCTCCGGTTCGCAGAACGCTATTCACCGCTCCTACGACATGCCCGAAAACATTAAGAAGGGCTTGGAGTGGAAGGACCTGACCTTCTCCTGCACCGGCCCCATCGTTGAAGAGCTCAACGCCGTTTTCGTCTCCGACTGGTACTCCGAAACGAACCAGCTGATCCTGGCAGAAATTAACACCAATATCCCCTACTACAAGGATGGGATGCGCGCCCAGGTTGTGCCCTCCGGCCCCGGTTTTGAAACCGAAAACAACCTGCGCCTCATTAACTACCTGATCTACAACGCCGAGCGGCGTATTACCATCTGCTCGCCCTACTTCGTGCCCGAAGAGACCCTACTGCAGGCACTCACGAACGCCGCCTACTCCGGTATTGAAACCACCGTGATTGTGTGCGAGAAGGGCGACCAGTTCCTGCCGAACATGGCGCAGCGTTCCTACTACGAGCAGCTGCTGCAGGCGGGTGTGCGTATTCTGCAGTACCCCAGCCCGACCGTGTTGCACTCCAAGTTCATGATGGTCGACGACGAAATTACGTTCATTGGCTCGTCCAATATGGACCCGCGTTCCTTCTCACTGAACATGGAAGTGTCAACGTTCGTCATTGACCGCGGCATGGTCGCGATGCTGGATGAAGTATGCGCCGAATACGAGCAGGTCTGCACCGAGCTGCTGTACACCCAGTGGGCGGAGCGCCCGCGCCGCATCAAGATGGTGGAGAACCTCTGCCGACTGTGGTCATCGCTCCTCTAAGCTATTTGTCACACACTCGGGGGTCTGAGTTTTCATCCCCGCACCCGCCAAAGGACTATCGAATGCCCCTTCTATTCCGTAAAGCACGCCGTAAATTCGCTGAACTCGATGCGCACGACGTTGCTCACCGTATCTCTGCGTACACCTACGGTAATTTCTTGGTGCTGGCGGCTCTGCTGAGCATTCACGACGCGAACGCGATCTTTGACGGCACCGCAATCCTCTACATTACGGGTACCGGTCTGACCACCTACATTGCCCACGTCATCTCAGAAATGCAGGAGTACCGGGTGCTGCACGGCGGCACCCCGCCGCGAGATTTCGTCAAGCACGCGCTGGGCAACGCGAGCCCTATTCTGGGTACGACCGTGTACCCCGTGGCGCTCCTGATTCTGGCGACATTCCTACCGCCCGGCGGCACCTACGACATCATTTTTGACTGCACTATTATTCTCTGTCTTGTGACCGTGGTGTGGCGTATTTTTACCCTCAACTTCGCGATTGCTCGCTACCGCGGCGAGCCAATCTGCTGGCGTACTGTCCGAAGCGCCGTGTGGCTCACCCTCGCCGTTATTGTTCTTGCGATTGTGAAGATTATGTTCACCCACGCTGGTAAATAACCTAAAAGCTCCCCCCCCCTGAGTTCGATTGATTCGACGCTCAGGGGGAGCTTTCGTTTCCCCCGCATTCTTTTCCCACGCACCATTGCAGGATGCGCGGGGCTACAAGCTAGAGCAGCGCTACAGGTGAGCCTCGTAAAAGCGCATGCGGAGAAGGCAAAAGGGCAAAAAGAAACACGCGACACCTCCGACATCGCATACCTTCGTATGCAGCGAATGTATCGCGCGTTCATTTCTACCCTGGACTAGTTTAGCGCCATAAACGGTTTCCCGTGTGGATTGAAGAAGGTTTAATCTGCAACCACTCCGGCGCAAGCAGGCGAACAGCCTTCGCACACCCCGACAAAGCAGTAATAATCGACTCGCAACGCTGATTAAACTCGCTCTGATGACGCTTATCCACAATCTGCCCCGGAAAATGGCGATGCATCTTCGACACAGAGTCGCTACTCTCCTGCAAACCGTGGCCCGTATGGCCCGGAACATGCTTCACCAGCACACGCTTCTCGCGGATAGCCTCCGTCAAAGCACGCATCTGAGACACCACACGCTCATCCTGAATACCCTCAGAAACCCACGCCTCAAAAGCCCAACGGCTATGCGCCAAACGCAACACAAACGTCAACGCACCCAAAGAATCCGTATGAATAATCAGGCGGCGCGAACCGCTATGGAACACCGTATAAGCCGCCAACATTGCAGACAGCTCACCGGTCATAATGTTCACGCCATCATAGTGGGCATGAAAATAGAAGCCGTCCTCACTCACGCCGGCGATACCCATACGGCCGCCACGCTGATACTTCTTATTGTGAGTCGAACGGAACGAACAATCCGTGAAAACGCTATAGTCCTGCAGCTGATCCAGCGGACGAGGGGTCAGTGCCTCCTCCACCATCTCATCCACAGCGGTACGTGCCGCACACACCTCAGCCTGCATCCGCTCATACGCGGGCGTGCCAGCAAGCTTCACATGCACTTCACCCAAAGAATGGTTATCGTACGGGTCCAGCACCTTCTCAAAGGCGCGGTACTCCATAATCCCCTTCAACTGGTCGCAATCACGGAAAAGATGCTTCAGATTCTTACGGTCAGCAGCAATCGTCACCAGGTTCTGACGGTACTGCTCAGGAACCACATCCCACGCAGAAAGCACGGCACGACCCAGCAGACGCGGATGCACCTCATCACAGCACTCCATCAGGGAATGAACGTGAGTGAAAAGCATCAGCTCCTCATTCACCACCGTGCGGGTGCCGTCCTGCTTAGAAATAAAAACCACCGTCGACAACGCCGAATAGCAAAAACCCTGCGCCGTACGATGCTCCTGAGCCACCGCAATCACAGCAACGCCCTGATTCGTGTACCCGGCAGGGTACGAGGCGCTATAGTCGGGAGCCTCCCAAGTCAGGGTGCATCGTTTGATATGCGCCGGTGAAAATCCCATGAGTGTCACCCCCCATGTGTGCCATACCGCTTCTCCTTCCATTCATGCGGTGTATCGTCCTCGTTCTTTTATAGGTCGAAAAGAAAGGGGCACGCAAATATAAAACACCTTTTTTACAGTTAGCGAATGGGCCAGCCGAAAATCCTCTCACCCGCCGCCACAGCGCAAGAAAACCACGACCATTGCCTCCCCGAACCGGGGGTGAAGGTGTACGGTAAAAGAGTCATATACAACGCGGCCTCACGCCGCCCACCCCATAAGGAGAGCCCCATGATTGGTGTTTACGCCGGAGTATCCGTCAAGCCCGAGCACGTCGAAGAATTCCTCAAGACCATCGAACCGCTCGTGACCGCAAGCCGCCAGGACGAAGGCAACGTCAGCTACGACTTCGGTGCCGTCTCCGACACCGACTTCGCATTCATCGAGCGATGGGAATCCCAGGAACTACTCGAAAAGCACATGGGCGCCGAGCACTTCCAGAAGGCTGTTGCCGCATGGGAGCCGCTGCTCTCCTCCGAGCTGGACGTTCGCATCGTCAACTTCCGCTAAGCGACGTTAAATACCGAAGGTGCCCGGCACCCCCTCTGTGAGGGGCGCCGGGCACCTTCGTATATCACCCTTGGAGACGAGCGCAGCTACTCGCGGCGCGCCTTTATGCTCGGTCTAGCGGCGTTCCAAACCGACCTCCACCGAATCAAGCGTGAAACCATTCGTCGCGCTCACGCAATGCACCTTACCGCTATTCACCGACTTGCAGGTGTAACCATACGCGGTCACCACCTGACCGGTCGGCAGTGCAGTAATACCCTCGGTATTCACCGGCTCCGGGGTGGCGGTCTGACCGACCAGGCTCACCTCGGGCGCCTGGCCCTGCACCATGTGCACGCGCTGCTGCGCCTTACCGGATGCGGCATCCCAGCCCTCCAGGGTCACGCCCACCAGCGCCTGGCAGTCCACACCTGACGGGGTCACCGAACACGCGACCTTAGAGTCCGGGCTGGTGAAACGCAGCGCCTCAACAGTCTTCGCAGAATCACCCTGACCGAAAGTGCCGCCACCGTACGCTTCAGCGAAAGTCAGCGTACCCGACAGCATGCGGGTCTGTGCCGGAATCAGCGCCAGGCGCGGCTTCTCAACGCTACCACCCTGCGTGAAGCAGGCACCCGTAATGTAGTCGCGGCCCTGCACCTTCGTAGCGCACTGGTACCACTCAACACTCGCCGCGCCGTCCTGGTTCTTGCGGCTGTTGAAGAGGCGCACCGCCTCCTGAGCCTTGGCACAATCCGAACCGTCATACACGTAAATACCGGCGGAACCACCCAGCAGGCTTGTCACACCGCAGCGGGTGCCCGCATCAATAGTGTTCGCAGAGCCACTCGCCGAGGCGTATGCCGCCTCGTACTCGGCGTCCGTGCTCGGCTCATCCGTGGGGGTCGCTACCGAGTCGTACGTTACCGGGGAATCCAGGCCGGCAGAGATCTGCACAGTATTCGGCTTCCAGGAGCCATCCGCCGCGGTGAACAGGGTCTTTGCATCAACGGGCGCAGAAGAAGTCGCCACCATCATCGGGGCGGTTTCAGAATCATCAGCCTGCGGCTGAGCAGAGCAAGAGCTCAAAGCGAGCGCACCGATACAGGCAAGAGCCGTCAGGGCACGACGAGTAAAAGCACGCTGTGCGCGTGCGGGCAGGGTAACCATGAATACGTCCTTGTGAGGGTTGCGAATTGCGTTGTGTTTGAGTGGTTGTGCTGAGTCGGTGAATCGGGTACCTAAATACCTTCTTACACCCTACTGCACCGCAACTGACAAGGCAATACGCCGCACCGGGTATCCCACGACGGTAAACAAATACGCGAACAAAGAACAGCGCCCCGCCCGCAGAAAAACCGCGGAACGGGGCGCCAGCCCATCAGGGCAAGATATTAAATTCTCACACGATACGTGAGGGGCTTATGCGTCCTCGGGCAGGATGCGCACGCCGCCCTTATCAGCCGAAGCAGCCAGCATGCCGTACACCTTCAGGGCGTTCGATACCTGACGCTCACGCGGCTTGGTCGGACGCCACGGTGCAGCGCCCTTCGCCTCGCGGCGAGCAGCAAGCTCCTCATCCGAAACGTTCACACGCAGGATGCGGTTGTTCACGTCAATCTCAATCTCGTCACCGGTCTGCACCAGGCCGATCGCGCCGCCAGCAGCCGCCTCCGGGGAGACGTGACCGATAGAAATACCCGAGGTACCACCGGAGAAACGACCGTCAGTAATCAGCGCACACTTCTTGCCAAGGCCCAGACCCTTCAGGTAGGAGGTCGGGTACAGCATTTCCTGCATGCCGGGGCCACCCTTCGGACCCTCGTACTGGATGACAACAATGTCGCCTTCCTTCACGTTCTTCGACAGAATCTCGTGCACAGCCTCGTCCTGCGACTCGACCACGAAGGCGCGGCCCTTGAAGTGGAACAGCTCCTCATCAATACCAGCAGACTTGATGATCGCGCCGTTCTGGGCAATGTTGCCGTACAGGACCGCCAGACCGCCGTCCTTGGTGTACGCGTGCTCCACGGCGCGGATGCAACCGTTCTCGGCGTCGGTCTCGTGGGATTCGTACTTGTTCGCGGTGGAGAACGCCTGAGTGGTGCGCACGCCGCCGGGAGCAGCGAGGAACAGTTCCTTCGCCTTCTCGCTCGCCTTGCCGCTGCGGATATCCCACTCGTCCAGCCACTCGTCCAGCGAGTCAGCGTGAACAGAATGAACGTTCTTGTGCAGCAGGCCGGCACGGTTCAACTCACCCAGCAGGGCAGGAATACCGCCGGCACGGTGCACGTGCTCAATGTGGTACTTAGTGGAGTTCGGGGCAACCTTCGCCAGGCAGGGAACCTGACGCGAAATACGGTCAATATCCTTCAGGGTGAAGTCAGCACCCGCCTCATGAGCAATCGCCAGGGTGTGCAGCACAGTGTTGGTCGAACCGCCCATCGCCACATCCAGCGCCATAGCGTTCTCGAACGCCTCCTTGGTCGCAATGGAGCGCGGCAGAACCGACTCGTCATCCTGCTCGTAGTAGCGCTTGGACAGTTCAACGATGCGGCGGCCAGCATCCAGGAACAGCTCCTTACGAGCAACCTGAGTAGCCAGGGTGGTGCCGTTACCGGGCAGCGCCAGGCCAATCGCCTCATTCAGGCAGTTCATGGAGTTCGCGGTGAACATACCCGCGCACGAACCGCAGGTCGGGCACGCATTCTTCTCAATCTGGGCGAGCGCAGCGTCGCTGACGCTGTCATCAACAGCCATCACCATGGCGTCCACCAGGTCAAGGCGGTGCTCAACAATACCCTCAATGCCCTCGCCGGACTCCATGGGGCCGCCAGAGACAAAGATGGTGGGGATGTTCAGGCGCATAGCCGCCAGAAGCATACCGGGGGTGATCTTGTCACAGTTAGAGATGCAGACCAGCGCGTCGGCACGGTGCGCGTTGACCATGTACTCGACCGAGTCAGCAATCAGATCGCGGGAAGGCAGCGAGTAGAGCATACCGTCGTGACCCATCGCGATGCCGTCATCAACAGCGATGGTGTTAAATTCCTTGGCGACGCCGCCAGCCTCACGAATCGCGCCGGCGACCAGTTCACCCATGTCCTTCAGGTGCACGTGGCCGGGCACGAACTGGGTGAAGGAGTTCGCAATAGCAATAATGGGCTTGCCGAAGTCGTCATCGCCCATGCCGGTGGCACGCCACAGGGCGCGGGCACCAGCCATGTTACGGCCGTGAGTTGAAGTACGTGAACGCAGTTCTGGCATTGTTTTACCTTCCGTAGTGATGCAAGTACTGATTTTACGCGCGGCGTCCAACGCTCTTCAGCTCAGGGTCACTTTGGTTTCATGCATCGAAACGCGCACGAGCCTGCAACCGCCTATCGGTGGGAGGGTTGAGGCCACGGGGGTTGTGCCGGATCTGCGGCAGAATTGCCCCCTTTGGGGTAGACGGGGGACATCACCCCATTATGCCCCCTAATCTGGAATGAGCCCAGGTTCCGGGCGGCGATATTCAGTCGGCGAACGCACCGGGAGGCGGCGGGCCGCTGTGCCTGCCGCGTACGGGCCTCGCTGTGCATACGTAGCAGCACACGCAGCACCGGCGCGGTTCGTTTCCAACACACTGATTTATACACGCTGAACCCTGCTTACATTTCAGAAGGTTTCCATGACACAGGCACCCACCGCATCGCTCACCCTCACCCCGGCAACCAGCCCTGCAACCACCCCGGCAGGTGGCAAGGATTTCGCGTCCTCCGTCATCTACCAGGTGTACCCCAAGTCCTTCTACTCCTCGGCGGGTGGCGCCTACGGCGACCTGCGCGGCGTCATCGAGAAGGTGCCCTACATTGCTTCCCTGGGCGTGGACATGGTGTGGTTCAACCCGTTCTTCGCCTCCCCGCAGAACGACAACGGCTACGACATCTCCGACTACTACGCCATCAACCCCGACCTGGGCACCATGGAGGACGTCGAAGAGATGATTGCTGCCCTCGCCAAGCACGGTGTGGGCGTCATGTTCGATATGGTGCTCAATCATGTTTCGACCGAGCACGAGTGGTTCCAGCGTGCGCTCGCCGGTGAGCGCGAGTACTGGGATTACTTCTACATTCGCCCCGGCAAATACACCGAGGATGGTCAGCTGCGCGAACCGACCAACTGGGAATCGAAGTTCGGCGGCCCCTGCTGGTCCCGCTTTGGCGAGTACACGGATGAACACGGCACGCCCCTGTTCTATATGCACCTGTACGACCGCACCCAGGCGGACGTGAACTGGTACAACCCGACTGTGCGCGACGAACTGTTTAAGGTCGTGAACTTCTGGTACGAGAAAGGTGTACGCGGTTTCCGCTTTGACGTCATTAACGTCATCGGTAAGGGTGAAGAGCTACTCGACGCCCCCGAAGGCACCGTGGACAAGGCACAATACACCGACACCCCGATTGTGCACACCCGCATTCAGCAGCTGAACCGCGCATCCTTCGGTCAGTATGATGACACCGTGACCGTGGGCGAAATGTCCTCGACCAGCATCGAAAACTGCGTGGGCTACTCCAACCCGGCAAACCACGAGCTGGACATGGTGTTCAGCTTCCACCACCTGAAGGTGGACTACGAGAACGGCGAGAAGTGGTCGAAGGTGCCGTTCCGTTTTGCCAAGTTGAAGCAGATCCTGAACGATTGGGCACTGGGTATGCAGGCCGGCGGCGGCTGGAACGCGCTGTTCTGGAATAACCACGATCAGCCGCGCGCGCTGAACCGTTTTGGTGACGTTGAGCGTTACCGTGCCGAATCGGCAACCATGCTGGCGACCGTGATTCACCTGCTACGCGGCACCCCGTACGTGTACCAGGGCGAGGAAATCGGCATGATTGACCCGGTCTACTCCTCGATTGAGCAGTATGTGGATGTGGAGGCGCACAACGCCTATGCGATGCTGCGTGAGCGCGGTCTGAGCGAGCAGCAGGCACTGGAGATTGTAGCCTCGAAGGCTCGCGATAATTCGCGTGTGCCGATGCAATGGGCCGCGGATCCGGCGACTGCCGGTTTTGGTTCCACGTCGCCGTGGCTGACTCCCGCCCCGGTGCGTGACGCGGCGACCGGTGCCGGTATTTCGGTGGAGGATGAGGAACGCGACGGCGTGATTCTGCCCTACTACCGCAACCTGATTGCCCTACGTAAGCAGTACCCGGTCATCTCTGCGAGTTCGTACGCGCCCTACGCGCTGGATCACGAGCGGGTGTTTGCGTACCTGCGTGAGCTGCCTGCTGATGGTACCCGCCCGGCGCAGTGTCTGCTAGTGCTGACGAACTTCTACGGTGAGCCGACCGAGGTTGAGGTTCCGGCTGAATTCGTTCGTTCCGGTCGCGTGCTGGTGTGTAATTACAAGAATTCTGCGGTCGATTCCGCTGCGGCGGATTCTGCCGTATCTGATTCAGCTGAGACGGTGACACTGAGCCTGCGCCCCTACGAGGCTCTGGCGCTACTGATTGAGGGCTAAAAAGCTACTGTATGCCCCTCCCCTGACCTGTGGGGAGACGTGTGGGAGAAGGACGACTATAAACCGACCTGGCAATATTCTATTTCTAGAATATTCCCAGGTCGGTTCTGCTTAAACCATTCCTGTAGAGGAATTTATGTGGAATATCAGGCAGAATCTTAGAAGCCGTGCTCGTTCAGCCAGGTACCCGCCGCCTGCGCGGGCTCCTGCTTAGAGGTACCCGAAACACGGTCATTGAGAGTGCGCAAATCAGCGGTGGTGAGCTTCGCCGAGACACGGTTCAGAACCTCCGCCGCAGAGTCGGGAACTCGCGAGGTATTGATAATGGGCAGCACCTGCTGAGCCAGAATCATGTTCTTCGGATCCTCCAGCACCACCAGCTGATTCTGCTCAATTGCGGGGGTGGTCGAGTAGAGGTCAACCACCTGCACGGTGTCATCCAGCAGGGCCTTGACGGTCAGCGCGCCACCACCATCCGAGAGGGGCACAAACTCGGCGGGGGCGCATCCGTACTTCTCTTTCAGACCCGGGATGCCGTAGGCGCGCTCGGCGAACTCCGGGGCGGCGCCGAGCTTCAGATTCGTGCAGCGGGAGGCGAGGTCTTCAAGGCTTCGCAGACCGTATTTCTGGGCGGTCTGCGCGGTAACGACAAGCGAGTCCTTATCCTCCGCCTCGGAGGCGTTCAGGGCGCGGATTTCAGCCCCGGAGCCACCCGTGGTGAGGGTGCCGAGGGCGGCGGGTAGCGCCTGCAGAATCTCCTGCGCAGTGCTAGCTGTAGCCTTCGGGTCGAGGTAAAGCAGCAGGTTGCCGGAGTAGTCCGGGATAACGTCCACCGCACCGGAGGCGAGTGCCCCCAGGTACGCCTCGCGGGCGCCGATGCTCAGCTGGGTACGGGCGTTGAATCCCGCCCGGGCGAGGGCTCCGGCGTAGATTTCGGCAAGGATTTGGGATTCAGCGAAGGCCGCTGAGCCGACAATGATTCCTTCATGTTCGCCGCTGAAGACTTTGTCGCCGCTGAGCCCGCAGGCGCTGAGAATACCCGCCATGCCGAGCGCTCCGGCGGCGGCTAGGGCAGTGCGACGAGAGAAGGTTTTAGGTGCCTGAATCATCGGGTTCATGCCTTCTTCCGGTTGATGGTGAGCCCCGCGGGAGTGAGCGCACGCTGCACGAGGCCCATGAGCGCGTCCACGGCGAAAGCGAGAAGCGCCACGAGCAGGGTTGCGACGAGCATACGCGGGTAATCGCGCACGGCGAGCCCATCAAAGAGGTACCTGCCGAGGGTTCCGCCGCTGAGGTAGGCGACGATGGTCGCGGTTGCGATGACCTGCACGAGTGCGGAGCGGAGCCCGCCGAGCATCATGTTGGCGGCGAGCGGGATTTCGAGGCCGGTCAGAATCTGCCATTCGGTGAGTCCCTGGGCGCGGGCTGCGTCCACGAGGTCTTCCGGTACGGCGGCGAGGCCTTCAAGAACTCCGGCGAGCAGAGGCGCCGCCGCAATAATAATGAGCACGATGAGGGCGGGCAGGGTCGAGACACCCAGCCAGAGTGCCAGGATAGTGAGCAGACCGAGCGCGGGCAGCGCGCGGGTGGCGGCAACGGTGCTCATGAGCAGGTTGCTACGGCCGCGGTTGGTGCCGTCGGAGGGTCGGTGGTGCCCTGCCCAGAGGCCGAGGGGCACGACGATGAGTGCCGCGCAGACGGTGGCAAGGGCGGTGACGCTCAGGTGTTCGAGCAGGCGCACGAGGATTCCGCCGCTTCCCTGCCAGTTGGCGCCGTCCATGAGGTAGGCGAAGGTTCGTTCTATGACGTTCACGGGTTATGCCTTCCTTTCGGGACTGCGGCGGTTCGCAACCGTAGCCGCCTGCCAGGGCGTAAATGCCCTCGTCAGAAGGATAAGGAGCAGGTCGAGGACCAACGCGAGCAGCAGGCTAAGGATCACGCCAGCCAGGATTTCCGAAGGGATATTGCGCGCGAGTCCGTCGGTGAAGAGCGTGCCGAGCGAGGGCACACCGATGAGGGCACCCACGGACACCATCGCAATATTCGCCACGGTTGCCACGCGGATTCCCGCCATAATGACGGGCGTAGCGAGGGGCAAGTAGAGCTCCATCAGCGCCTGTCGGGGCGTGTATCCGAGGGCGCGTGCAGATTCGTGCACGCTATCGGGTACGGAGTCGAAGGCATCCACACCGGAGCGCACCATGAGCGAGAAGGAGTAAACGCTCAGGGCGACGAGCACGTTCAGCGGGGAAATAATGGAGGTTCCCAGAATGAGCGGCATCAGCACGAACAGCGCGATCGAGGGGATGGTGTACAGCAGCGAGGAGAGATGCATGAGGGTTCGCGCACCGATGCGGCGTTCGGAACCGCGGTCACGGCGACGGCTCGCGTAGTAGGCGACCGGCAGCGCGACGAGAGCGCCAATCGCGACGGGCACGACGCCCTGGTAGAGGTGGCTGAGGGTCAGCTCGAGGATGCGCTGGCTGTTGGTGGCGACCCACTCCCAGTGCATATCGCTTGCCGCCAGGGGTGATGCCACTAGGGACTGCGCGGCGAGAGGTGGTGCCGCGAGCACAATATTTTCTAGAAGACTCATTCGCTTTTCTCGCCTTCTACCACACCATTCTGTGCTTCTCGGGAGGCGGCAAGTCGGCGTGCGCGCGCCTGGCGCACCGTCTGCTCATCCAGCAGACCGGCAACGGAGCGGCTCACGAAGGAACGCACAAAATCATCGGCGGGGCTGTAGAGAATCTCTTCGGGAGTACCGAACTGTGCGAGGCGGCCGCCCTCCGCGAAGACGGCGATTGTATCGCCGAGCAGAAGCGCCTCATCAATGTCGTGGGTGACGAACACGATCGTCTTGGCGAGTCGACCCTGTAGGCGCAGCAGCTCTTTCTGCAGGTCGGTACGCACCACCGGATCCACCGCGGAGAACGGCTCGTCCATCAGCAGGACGGGCGCATCGGCGGCGAGAGCACGCGCCACACCAACGCGCTGCACCTGACCGCCCGAAAGCTGGGAGGGGTAGCGCTTGGCGTACGAAGGATCCAGACCGACTACTTCGAGCAGTTCGAGGGCGCGCGCCTGCGCCTCCTTGCGGGAGGCGCCGAGCAGGCGCGGTACGGTGGCAATATTCTGCGCGACGGTGCGGTGCGGCATGAGCCCGCCCTGCTGCATTACGTAGCCAATGCCGCGGCGCAACTCGTAGGGGTTCTTCTCGTGCACGTTCACGCCGTCAATGGTGATGGTTCCGCTATTGGGCTCCACCATGCGGTTAATCATGCGTAGACTAGTGGTTTTACCGCAGCCGGAGGGGCCGACGAACACGGTAATCTGACCGGCGGGAATATGCAGGTTCAGGTTCTGCAGTACCGTGGTGGGTTCACCGGTTCGGCTCGGGTAGCTTTTGGTGATGTTCTCGAAGCGGATTCCGCCCGCCTGAGCACTATCGACAGCAGCATTTTTTGCCCAGGGAATCTGGGGTGAGCCCGGAATTTGGGGTGAGATTTCCGGAGGCTGAGCGCTGGGATTCTGAGCGGTCATGGGTGCGGCAATCCTTTCTACAGCCTGGTGTTACAGCCTGGTGTTACAGCCCGGTTTTATAACCCGGTGCATGCGCCGTGCCCGCAGAAATATTTGGGTCAGTTTTCTGCGGGAAGCTTTCTAGAGTGAGCGTGGCGTTGTTTTCTTATACAAAAGGCGGCATCTGAGGGTTTTATTCCCAAGATGCCGCCTTTTCGACGGTTTTTCAGTATCTGCAACCGCAAAGTTTTTTAAAAACAAAACCCGCCCCACTGTAGAAGCCTGGAGGCGGATTTCGTGGCTCCGACCGGCGTCGATCCGGTGACCTTACGATTTTCAGTCGTACGCTCTACCAACTGAGCTACAGAGCCTTGCGTATTTACTTTTAGATACGCAATGACCGCGTCTTCGGATGAATAATCATCTGAAATTACGCGGCCAGAGCGACCCCGACGGGACTTGAACCCGCGACCTCCGCCGTGACAGGGCGGCGCGCTAACCAACTGCGCTACGGGGCCTTGTTGGAATCAACAGAAGTAAATTCTATATCATCTAACTTGGCTTTGCAAATTGTGAGATTTGCAAGTACCCCCAACGGGATTTGAACCCGTGCTACCGCCGTGAAAGGGCGGCGTCCTAGGCCGCTAGACGATGGGGGCCTAGTCGATCGAACAGGTTCCGTTTTCTTCATCCCGTCGTTCGAACCTCCACTAGTCTATGACAGGTTTGCGGAGGCGCGCAAACCGTTTTGTTCGATTTTGCCCGATTTTGACCCCCATTTTCGACCATTTATAGCCTGGCACATATGTATTTAAGCTTGTCAATGAGGATTCAGAAAAACTTCAAAAAATTTTAAAATTTCTTCACAACACCCCATATCAGGGGCTTTTGGAGGGGTTTTAGCGACTTTTGGGCGCCTACAGAGGCCTCGAGGAAGCCCTATTTTTTGCTCTGATTTCTACAAATTTCCTTCAGAATCTTTCAAAATTTTGTTCCGAAGATGCCGGCATCAGTCCCGCAAGAATTCCAAAAACCCACCTTCACATCTCTTATACACCCCTCTTATGCGCATCGCAGCGGCCAAAAAACTCCACAATATCTCCAAAAAATTTTCGACAACTTTCTACGCGCTTATATAGGACATGCAGGCAAGACGCTACCCTGGGCGCAAATATCTGCAAGAGAGTGCACAGCAACACCTCTCTAGAGGGTTCACCCCAGCACCCCCGGAACCCTCAAAAATGTGCCGCGCAAAGCAACTACAGGCCAGAATGCACGTAGATGCAAATATTCACTCTTGGGAATACAATAAACCGGCTTGTCAGACGCTTATTTTTCTCTCAGTGCAGATATCTACGCAATTATGACGACGCAGAAATATAAAGATTTGATAAACCTCTAGCGATTGACAAGGAGAGATGAAAGCTGGCTGAAAATACCCCCTGAAATAGCTTGAAGCCCCCTCTTTGAGCACCGTACTATAGAGGGCGTGAGGTCACTTCCGGACCTTGCACGGGGCCACTTCCGGAGCCCCAGACGTAAAGTCACCGCACATTACAGCACCGATAAACCGCATAGAGATCCAAAGGGGGATCCAGTGTCCGCAACGATGAATCGCCGCATGGCATTCCGTGCACTCGGCGTAGGCACCGCAACCATCGCTCTCGGCTGTGTAGCTGCACCCGCAGCGCAGGCACAGCAGATGGCGCACCCGCAGAAGGCAATGACTGCCGACCAGCAGCTCAAGCTGATCCTGCGCCGCCTAGAGCAGGTACCTGCCCGTTTGAAGTATGCGAAGCCTGGATCCTCCAACCGCGTTAATAGCGGCATTGAGAGCGCACTGGGCAACCTGACCACCGTCCAGGGCACTGACGCAGGCCGTCAGATTGCAAGCGCTAAGGCCGCTGTTCGTAAGTCTGATGGACGCGCCCACGCAGCTCTCTCCCCCGTTGGTGTTATTGCCTGCGTTGTCAGTATTGCAAAGTTTGTCATTCAGCTGGGCATCGCCATTTACAAGCTTATTAAGGCACTCGTTAACGCCTTCAAGCAGTGGAAGACCTTCAAGAACATCGTGAAGGCCGTCATTTCTGGTGAAGCCCGCAAGAAGCTGGGTACTGAAACTGAAACCGTACTCAAGGCCATTTTGGGCATTGAAGACGTCCTCAAAAAGTGTGCATAGTCTACACACCGTACGGCTATGCGCTTGTTTAGAGAGCTAATCTTGGTGTTTCTTTAGCTTTCTAGACCCCGTTAAGGGATGCGCCGCACGTGGAGTCACTGCATGGGCTCGCTGCGCGTCCGGGTAGCCGGAGGGTATGTCCTCGAGTGTCTTCGGCGCCTACCCAGCCCACCCCGCATGACCTCATGGTGCGGGGTGGGTTTCTTTAACCGCTCTTTCGACGGCTCTTCCGGGCGAGCGCTTCTTGAGCTTCCTCCCCCGCTACTCCCCTACTTCTTATTACCTCCTTATATATAGACAAAAATCGACCCCGCACCGGTTCACGGTACGGGGTCGATTTCTATGTTCTGCGTACTAGACGTAAGGATTACTCGCCGCGGGAGACGTTAATCATCTCGTCGCGGTCCACAACCTTCACACGGGCGCGAGGCTCACCGGCTGCATCCTTGGATGCGGCGCCCAGTGCCTTCTCGTGGTCGTCCAGACGGTGCCAGCCTTCCCAGGTGGTGTACTTGATGCCCTTGGAGTCCAGGTAGGCGCTGAATGCCTCTGCCTCCGGCTCGGGTGCGGTGTAGAGGTTCTCGCGGTCCTCGAGCAGGTGGGTGATGGTCTCGAGTGCATCAGACTTGGTGGAGCCGATCAGGCCGACGGGGCCGCGCTTAATCCAACCGGATGCGTACAGGCCGGGAACGACCTCGCCGTTCTCGTCCACGACGCGACCCTCAACGTTGGTGATGACGCCGCGCTTGTCGTCGTAACCGATTTCGGGCAGTTCGGAACCAAAGTAGCCGATCGCGCGGTAGACAGCCTGTACGGGGTAGTCCACGTACTCGCCGGTGCCGATGATACCGCCGTTGCCGTCGAGCTTGTTGCGTTCAATGCGCAGGCCCACGACCTTGCCGTCTTCGCCGAGGATCTCGTGCGGGGACTGCAGGAAGTGCAGGTGCAGGCGGCGGGATGCGGTCTGCTCATTGGTCTTCTGGTCTTCCAGCCAGCCGCGCAGGGTCTTCATCATGACCTTGGTCTGCGCGTTCTTCTCCATTGCTTCTTCGGAAGCAGCGTCGAACTGGAAGTCCTCTTCATACAGGACGATGTCCACGTCGCGGGAGTGTGCGAGTTCGCGCAGCTCGAGCGGGGTGAACTTCATCTGTGCGGGGCCGCGGCGACCGAAGACGTGCACGTCGGTCACGGGAGAAGCCTTCAGGCCCTGGTAGACGTTGTCGGGGATTTCGGTGACGAGCAGGTCGTCAGCATGCTTGGAGAGGATGCGGGAGACGTCCAGGGCGACGTTGCCGTTACCGAGCACTGCAACCTGCTCAGCTTCGAGCGGCCAGGTGCGGGGGTAGTCGGGGTGGCCGTCGTACCAGGAGACGAAGTCTGCTGCGCCGTAGGAGCCGTCCAGGTCGATGCCCTTAATGTTCAGGGGTGCATCAAAAATCGCGCCGGTTGCGAAGATGATGGCGTCGTAGTGTTCGCGCAGGTCGGCGAGGGTCAGGTCCTTGCCGTATTCGACGTTGCCGAAGAAACGGATGTCGCCGCGGTCCAAGACCTTGTGCAGCGCGGTGATGATGCCCTTGATACGGGGGTGATCCGGTGCCACACCGTAGCGGATCAGGCCGAAGGGGGCGGGGTAGCGGTCGAAGATGTCGATGGCGACCTCGACGGCGCCGGTGCGGACCTCTTCAGACTTGGTGAGGATGTCGGCGGTGTAAATACCGGCGGGACCTGCACCAATAACGGCGACGCGCAGGGGGCGTGCTGCTTCAGACACGAAAATCTTCCTTTCGAAGTTCACCGTCCGGCGCCCGGTGCGGCGCGAACAGGCGGTGAGCTTAGTGTTCACTTCCTGCCTATTTTACCGGGGATTGACGGGTGTTCGGGGGCTTATATGTCGTCGCCCACTAAATAGGACAATTTTCTGTCACCTAATCCGGGCGGGGTCACCTAATCCGGGGAGGTGCGGCACGGTCGGTTCCGGAACCCTGCGCACGCGGCGGGCGTAAAAACTGCCCCGCCCTCCGAGGTGCAGGAGGGCGGGGCAGGGTAACGAAGACTAGAAAGCAGGGACTAGGAGGCGGGTACCGCCTCAAAGGTCACGACCAGTTCGTCACGCTCACCGAAGCGGACCAGGTGGCGGTCCAGCACATCCGCCAGACCAGCAGCCAACTCGTCACTTTCGGCGCGCACCTCCATGATGAGGGCACCGTCGATTTCGCGCAGGTCACCGTAGCCGCGGAAAATACCGTCGCGGTTGAAGGTGAGGCGCAGACCGTCGGGCAGTTCTGCGGTGCCGAGCTTGCGGCCCATGTGCGAGCCGAGCTGCTTGATGTATCGGGCGGGGCGGTCGGTTGCTACGACGGCGCGCTGGCGTACCGGCAGGGATTCCGCGGCGGGGTAGTTCTCAGCGGTGTTTTCCTGGGGAGTTTCAGTCACGGTGGATTCCTTCTCATCTATGCCGGAAAAGGCTCACCACACGGAACCTGGCATCCGGCGACGCATGTTTCACCTCGAATATAGCAGAAACTTAGGGTCTACTAACCTAACAAACTATCATTGTTCGCGCAGAGGCGAGAGATAGTTACCGCTATTACGCCCCCAAAAAATCTCTGAACGAAAGCTGGGAATTTCCTGGATTAACGCTTAGAGAAACTTTAACCGTAGAATATTTCGGTACAACAGTGTCACCTCCCCAACACACCGGGAAGTGGCACTTTTTTATGCGGGATCGGAACCCCGAACCCCGCCCCGACTATGAGTATCTACGGATTTTCACGAATGTCTTCTGAGAACACCGCGGCTCCCCAGAGCCCCAAGGCAGAAGCCAAGGGCGCACTGGACCGTTACTTCAAGATCACTGAGCGAGGCTCCACCATCGCCGCAGAATTCCGCGGCGGCCTCGCCACCTTCTTCGCGATGAGCTACATCGTCGTGCTGAACCCCCTCATCATCGGCCTCGGCAAGGACGCATCCGGCAACGCCCTCGGCGTACCGCAGGTCGCAGCAATGACCGCACTGGTCGCAGGCGTCATGACCATCCTCATGGGCGTCGTCGCCAAGCAGCCCTTCGCCATGGCGGCAGGCCTCGGCGTGAACGCGCTGCTGGCAACCACCATCGCCTCCACCCCCGGACTGACCTGGCCCGCCATCATGGGCCTCGTCGTCTGGGCTGGTGTGCTGATGACCATCCTCGTGCTGACCGGCTTCCGCACCGCAGTGTTCAACGCGGTTCCCGAATCGCTCAAGGTTGCAATCGTCGTCGGTATCGGCTTCTTCATCGCCTTCATCGGCCTCGTCAACGCAGGTATCATCCGCCGCATGCCCGACGCAGCAGGCACCACCGTGCCCGTCTCCTTCGGCGTCAGCGGTCACCTGCTCGGCTGGCCCACCCTCGTCTTCCTCTTCGGCCTGTTCCTCACCATTGCGCTGTTCATCCGCAACGTGAAGGGTGCAATCCTCTACGGCGTGCTCGCCTCCACCGCCCTCTCCATCATCCTGGAGAAGGTCGTGCCCTCCGGCAGCTCGGTTAAGTCCCCCACCGGCTGGTCCCTGAACGTCCCCGTCTGGGACTCCAACACCAGCAAGCTGCCCAACTTCTCCCTGTTCGGCTCCGCTGACCTGTTCGCTGCCTTCGGCACCCTCGGTGGCATGGCTGCTGTTCTGCTGATCTTCACCATCCTCATCTCCGCGTTCTTCGACGCAATGGGCACCTCCGTCGGTCTCGCAACCGAAGCAGGCACCATCAAGGACGGCCAGATCGAGAACGTCGACAAGGTCCTGCTCGTGGACGCCCTCGGCTCCGTAGCCGGCGGTGGCACCTCCTCCTCCGCAAGCCAGATCTTCGTGGAGTCCGCAACCGGTATCGGCGCGGGCGCACGCACCGGCTTCGCGAACGTCGTCACCGGCGCACTGTTCCTCGTCGCGATCTTCCTGTCCCCGCTGGTCACCATCGTGCCCTTCGAAGCTGTTGCACCCGCAATGGTGTTCGTTGGCTTCCTGATGATCCGCCAGGCAGTGAACATCGACTGGAACGACTGGGGTCTGGGTATCCCCGCGTTCATGACCATCATCTTCATGCCGCTGGCATACTCCATCGCGGACGGTATCGGTGCAGGCTTCCTGTCCTACGTCTTCATCCGCCTGGTGCAGGGTCGCGGCAAGGAAGTTCACTGGCTCATGTACGTGGTTTCCGCAGTGTTCCTCATCTTCTTCGCTAACGGCCTGATTACCGGCTGGATGCACTAAATACATCGGGTGCCTCACCCTCCACACGTGGAGGAGCGGGCGCCATCAGGGCGGGGTATCGGCACCTTTGGAGTGCCGGTACCCCGCCCTGCGCTATTCTTCCCTCTACCCCAACTACCCAATTCTGGTTGCAGGGGTCGGGGAAACACCACATCACCGACTGAACCGCCGCACACAACGCGTTTCAACGGCACAAGCTATGCGGCGGCGCCTACAATGGTTGAACCATCGTGGCGCCCAACCCGGGATTTACCCGCGAGCTTCACCCGCGAAACCGGCGGCGCAACAGTACACACCGAACAACATCAACGGATCCTCACATGTCTGAACCCCAGAAGGCGGCAGCGCCCACCAGCGCACTCGACCGCTACTTCAAGATTTCCGAACGCGGCTCCTCCATCGCCGCAGAATTCCGCGGCGGCCTCGCCGCATTCTTCGCCATGAGCTACATCGTGGTGCTGAACCCCCTCGTCATCGGCCTCGGCAAGGACGCATCCGAACGCACCCTCGGTATCGCACCCGTCGCGGCTGTGACCGCGCTGGTTGCCGGCGTGATGACCATCCTCATGGGTGTTATCGCCAAGCAGCCCTTCGCCATGGCGGCTGGCCTGGGCGTGAACGCGCTGCTCGCCTCCACCATTGCCACCACCCCGAACCTGACCTGGGCAGACATCATGGGCCTGGTCGTTCTTGCCGGTCTGATCATGACCGTTCTGGTGCTCACCGGCTTCCGTACCGCGGTGTTTGAGGCGGTCCCCGAGTCGCTCAAGACCGCGATTGTGGTCGGTATCGGCTTCTTTATTTCCTTTATCGGTCTGGTCGACTCCGGCATTATCCGCCGCATGCCTGACGCAGCTGGCACCACCGTTCCGGTGAGCCTCGGCGCGGGCGGTCACCTGCTCGGCTGGCCCACCCTCGTCTTCCTCTTCGGCCTGTTCTTCACCATCGCCCTGTTCATCCGTAACGTGAAGGGTGCGATCCTGTGGGGCGTGCTTGCCTCCACTGCGCTGTCCCTGATTCTGGAGGCGGTTGTCCCCTCCGGTTCCGTGAAGGAGGCGGCAACCGGCTGGTCCCTGAACGTGCCCTCCCTGGCGGACATGAAGTTCACCACCCCGAACTTCTCCCTCATCGGTTCCGCTGACCTGTTCGGCGCGTTCACCCACATCGGCCCGCTGGCTGCGTCGCTGCTGGTGTTCACCATTCTGCTGTCCGTGTTCTTCGACGCGATGGGCGTTTCGGTGGGTCTTGCCGCCGAGGCTGGCACCATGAAGGACGGCAAGGTTGAGGACATCGACAAGGTCCTGCTCGTGGACGCTTTCGGTTCCGTTGTTGGTGGTGGCGCGTCCGGTTCGGCGAACCAGATTTTCGTGGAGTCCGCTACCGGTATTGGTGCGGGCGCACGCACCGGTTTCGCGAACATTGTGACCGGTGTGCTGTTCCTGCTGGCGATTTTCATCTCGCCCCTGGTCACCATCGTTCCCTTCGAGGCGGTTGCCCCCGCACTGGTTGTGGTCGGCTTCCTGATGATCCGCCAGGCCGTGAACATTGACTGGACCGACTGGGGTCTGGGCATCCCGGCGTTCCTGACCATTATTTTCATGCCGCTGTCGTACTCGATTGCGAACGGTATTGGCGCCGGTTTCGTGTCCTACACCTTCATTCGCCTGGTGCAGGGCCGCGGCAAGGATGTGCACTGGCTGATGTACCTGGTCTCCGCGGTGTTCGTGATTTACTTCGGTATGGGCATCATTAACGGCTGGACCCACTAAGTCCAACGGAGCACATATTTGCTGAGGGCAGGTTCCTGAGGTAGCTGAGAACGTAAGTTTTCAAGCTGCCGAAGGGCCTGCCTTTTGTGTATCTGATTCGCTCTTACATGTTCCTTATCGCGCCTGGGTGCAAGGAAAAATCATGGCAGAATCATTCCGTTTCCGGTATGATTCTGCCATGATGTCCGTTCAAGAGTATGCTCAAGAAGCTAAGGTTTCAGAGCGAAGCGTACGCGCCCGCCTAGAACGCGGAATGCTCCAAGGTCGTAAATTGGGGAGCCGCTGGGTTGTCGACGCCATCCCCGCAGCACACCGCAGTAATGCTGGCCGCCCTATTTCTTTTGAAGCATTCAACGCTTTGGCTCGCTACTGTGACGGGCAGTCATCTGTTCTATCTGCTGAGGAACGCCGCAGGGCGAAAGAACGCGCCTCAGCAATTCAGATGCAAGGACCTGCGTCTGTTGAGCGATACCGAGCCCGCCGCGGGCTGAAAGTACATCATCTGCAGGCTCCTCCCGCTGAGATTCCAGCAATTTTGGAAGACCCCGCATTGTCGCTTACTGGCATTAGTAGCGATATTTCGCAGGTGTACGGCTCAATGGTTGATGCATATGTTTCAAGCCAGGATTTAGAGAATATTATTTTTCTCTACAATCTGCTTCCAGCTTCCGCGGATTCAGCGAACGTCATCTTGCGTGAATGCGATGAGCCGCCCCATATTCTGCCCCTGCACGTGGCGGTGGATCTTCTAGATTTGGGGGATCCGCGAAGCTCCGCTGAGGCAGAGCGCATTCTTCAAGAATCTGTTTTCAAGGAAGCGTCTTAGTCATGAACGCATCACCTATTTTGATTCCTGCTATTGGGGCAGAGCGTGCCTCTTGGCTTGGTCTGGCTGATATCTCAGATTGACTTTGAAAAGCTTCTAAAAGACAGAAGCTAGCGAAAACGAAGAATGGCAGAATCATTCCGGTTTCGGAATGATTCTGCCATTTCTTTATGTGCTCGCACCCTGCACGAGACAGGGGGGCGAGAGCTAGAGTTAGCGGACGTCCCCATCCACATAAAACCAGGCACCGCCCACCTTCTCAAAGCGCGACAGCTCATGCATGCTACCCTTCACCCGCTCCTCCGCAGGTGTGCCCGGCACCGAGCGGTAATACGCAACGAACTCCACCGTACCGGATGCATCAAACGGGCCGCCCGAAGAGCCCAGAATATCCAGGCGGTACCAGCGGATATCATCCTCCAAATCCAGCATCGCCGGGCGAGTACTCGGATGCCAGCTCGCCAACAGGTACGCCGCGTCCCCCGTCGCAAACGCGGTAAAACGCGAGCGCATCAGCTGCTCCGGCGCAGGCGCAGTCAGCGTACCGGAGGCGGCAAACTCGCCCAGGAACCTGCCGCAGCAGGCGCCGTACACCTCGCCGCTCGAGCAGGGACAGCGGTCATCATGGTTAAGTTCAGTCATGCCACCCAGTATAAAGAACGCGCCACGTCAAGAAGGTATCGCATCAAGAAAGCACAGCGCAAAGAAACGCCCGCCCTGCCGGGGGTACAAATCCTCCAGCAGAACGGGCGTTCTTGTTTTCAATCGTTAAGTTTGAGCGAACCTACACGGTACGCTTCAGCGGCAACGCTTATTCAGCGATTGCGCGAGCCGGGGTGTCAGCAGCCGAAGGCTTGCCCACGTATGCGCCGCGGTACTTAGCAGCCGGGTGGCTGTCAGCAACCTTGGTGTGGCCCTTACCGAAGATGTTCTCACGCAGGGTGTTGCCCTCGTACTCGGTGCGGTAGCGGCCGCGCTTCTGCAGCTCGGGAACAACGTACTCGATGAAGTCCTCGAAGGAACCCGGGGAGACGTGGTACGCCAGGTTGATGCCGTCCAGGCCGCCCTCGTCGATCCAACGCTCCAGCTCGTCAGCAACCTGAACCGGGTCACCAACAATGACCTCGCCCATACCGCCGAGGGTGGTGTGCTCAGCGATGTCCTTGCGGGTCCACTTCTTGTCCTTCGCCTGCAGGGTGAAGGGGGTCAGGAAGGACTGAATCGACTCGGTCTGCACGTAGTTCAGGACCTCGTCCTCGTCGAACTGGGACAGGTCAACACCGGACCAGCCGCCGACAATAGCCTGTGCAGAGTCGAGGTTGATGTACTTCTTGTAATCCTCGTACTTTGCCTTTGCCTTCTCTTCGGTCTCATCCACGATGACGGAGAGCATTGCGAGGATCTTGACGTCGTCGCGGCTACGGCCCTGCTCCTCTGCAGCGGCGCGAATACGGTCGGTCACAACGCGGGTCAGGTCCGGGCGCAGGGCGCTGATGAACACAGCCTCAGCGTGCTTGCCGGAGAACTGCTGGCCGCGGCTGGATGCGCCAGCCTGGAAAATCACGGGGGTGCGCTGCGGGCTCGGCTCGGTCAGGGAGATGCCGGGTACGGAGAAGTACTTGCCCTTGTGGCCAATCGGGTGGACCTTGGAGGGGTCAGCGTAGATGCCGCGCTCGCGGTCCTTGATGACTGCGCCGTCTTCCCAGGAGCCTTCCCACAGCTTGTAGCAGACGTCCAGGAACTCGTCAGCGATTTCGTAGCGCTCGTCGTGCGGGATCTGGGTGGGCAGGCCCTGGTTCTCAGCAGCCGAAGGCAGGTAAGAGGTCACAACGTTGAAGCCGACGCGGCCCTCAGTGAGGTGGTCGAGGGAGGCGTAGCGGCGAGCCAGGGTGTAGGGCTGCTCGAAAGTAGCGGCAGCAGTCACGCCGAAGCCGAGGTGCTCGGTCACTGCAGCCATTGCAGAAATCTGGGTTGCGGGGTCATTCACGGGAACCTGAGCGGCACCCTCAATGGCGGGAGCGGCAGAGTTCTTGTACACGTCGTAGATACCAACAACGTCAGCGATGAACACGGCGTCAAACAGGCCGCGCTCAAGGGTCTTAGCCAGGTCCGTCCAGTACTTGATGGTGTTGTACTCGGTTGCACGGGAACTCGGGTGACGCCAGAGGTCGAAGCTCTGGTGACCAATGCAGGTCATTTCGAATGCGTTAACTACGATGCGCTTCTTCTGCTCAGCCATCGATTTTCCTTTCGCGAATGATCGGGGACGATCGGGTTAGTGCCCTGCACCCCGCGCGCCGCCTCCTTCTTGCCTTCTGCGTTCGGTGGTGGCCTTCGTGCAGGTGGCGCGTTCGCGCCGTACTTGCCTCTTTCCGTTGAGGCCAGATCATCATCTGGGGCACCCCGCTACGGGAGAGGGTTGCCGCCCGGCTAGCCAGAGCTTAGCGCCGGGACTCATGATCTCGTGGTTTGAGTGTACGGGGCGCACGGGAGGGAGGTCACGTTTGTGACGAAAAAATCTTTTTGTGACGTGGAACCGAAATATTTCGTGATAAATGCGAAATATACGGTCATAGAAATTCATACGCGCCCGCCGGGTTGATTGAGGCACGCCACAGCCCATAGGGTGGGAGAAGCAAACCATCCAGAGCGACTGAGAGACCTGGCTCCACGACGTCGCAGCAACCGGCACGGATTCTTCCGCCCCCGGTGCTAACGCCAGGAACGATGGAAGTGACATGACACTCAACAGTGCAGTAACTGACGTACCCACCAGTGAAAAGAACGGCCGCCGTGCCGTATCCACCGCCGCCGTCCCCTTGAGCTTTGAAGACGTCGGACAGTCTTTCCCCGTGCCCGGCGGAACCCACGAAGTTCTTCGCGGAGTCTCCTTCACCGCAGCCCCCGGCGAGATTATCTCCGTCATCGGATCCTCCGGATGCGGCAAATCCACCCTCCTGCGTGCAGCAGCAGGCCTGAACCGCATCACCGCAGGTACCGTGCGTATCGGCGAGAAGGCAGTGACCGGCCTCGACCCCCGCGTAGCTATCGGCTTTCAGGAACCGCGCCTGCTCCCCTGGCGCACCGTCGCCGACAACGTGGCTCTCGGACTGCCGCAGGGCACCAAAAAATCTGAAGGCGCAGCATCCGTAGCGCGCCTGCTCGACCTGGTCGGCCTGGGCGAATACGCAACCCACCGTCCCAAGGAAATTTCAGGCGGTATGGCTCAGCGCGTGTCCCTGGCGCGAGCGCTCGCACGCAACCCCGGCGTGTTGCTGCTCGACGAGCCCTTCGGTGCTCTGGACGCGCTGACCCGCATCAACATGCAGGATTTGCTGTTGGACGTGCACCGTCAAGACCCGACCACGATTCTGCTGGTCACCCACGATGTGGAAGAGGCGCTGTACCTCTCTGACCGGGTGATTGTCCTCGGTAAGGACACCCCGGAGGCGCCCGCCACCATCCAGCGCATTGTGACCGTTGACCGTTCTCACCCGCGTGACCGCGCCGATGCAGAGATCACGGCGCTGCGTAGCGAACTGTTGGCTGAGCTCGGCGTGGAAGATAACGCCTAAAGCCGCCACGAAACGCATTTCTCACACATCACATCATCATCTTCAGAAGCGAAAAGATTTCATCATGACTTACTCCCCGTCTCGCCGTACCGCCCTCAAGTCCCTTGCCGCAGCCGCCGCTTTTGCTACTCTGCTCAGCGCCTGCGCCGGTGAAGGTTCCGGTTCCGCTAACGCCTCCGGTGCTGCCGGTGGTGGCGGCCAGAACACCGTGACCATTGACTACGCGACCTACAACCCGCTGTCCCTGATTATCCGCAAGAAGGGTTGGCTTGAGACCGCCCTCGCCGCCGAGGGTAAGAAGGTTGAGTGGGTCAAGTCGGCCGGCTCGAACAAGGCGAATGAGGCGCTGCGTAGCGGCAATATTGATGTCGGCTCGACCGCCGGTTCGGCGGCGCTGCTGGCACGCGCTAATGGCTCCCCCATCAAGGTCATTAGCCTCTACTCGCAGCCGGAATGGTCGGCACTGGTGACCCGCAAGGATTCGGGCATCACTAAGGTTGCGGACCTGAAGGGTAAGACCGTTGCCGTGACCAAGGGTACCGACCCGTACTTCCTGCTGCTGCAGGCACTCAAGCAGGAGGGTATTTCCGCTTCGGACCTGACCATTCAGAACCTGCAGCACGCCGACGGCCGCACCGCCCTGGATAACGGTCAGGTCAACGCGTGGAGTGGCCTGGACCCGATCATGGCTGCTGCCGAGGTGGAAAGCGGCGACGTGCTCTTCTACCGCAACCTGAACTTCAACACCTACGGATTCCTGAACGCGACCGAGAAGTTCATTCAGTCCAACCCGACCGCCGCACAGACCATCGTGGACGTGTACGAGTACGCTCGCGCCTGGGCTAAGAAGAACCCCGAAGAGGCTGTGAAGATTGTCGAGGAGGAGTCCGGCATTAAGCACGAGACCGCCCAGGTCGTCATGGAGCGCACCCACCTGGATATCGACCCGGTTCCGGGCGCTAAGCAGGTTGAGGTTCTCAAGGGTGTCGGCCCGATTCTGGTGGAGTCCGGCGACGTTCCCTCCCAGTCCGACGTGGACAAGGCACTGAACAGCATTGTGGACGACCAGTTCGCAAAGAAGGCTGACAGCGCAGCCGTTGAGAAGATCGCAAAGGTGGTTGAGAAGTAATGACCGCCGCAACGATTACCGCCGCCTCCAGCACTCGCGCTGAGCGTTCTGAGAAGCGTGTCTCTTCCGTGAAGCTGCCGTCGAACCCGTTCGCCGGTAAGCAGTACCTGGGTCTGATTCTTCCCCTGGCGTTGATTGCCCTCTGGTACATCCTGAGCACCAACGGCGTGTTCACCCAGGTTCAGTTGCCCTCCCCCGACCGTGTGGTCAATGCCGGTATTGAGCTGGCGCAGCGCGGCGAGTTGGGCCGCCACGTGGCGATTTCTACTCAGCGTGTGCTGATTGGTTTCGGTATTGGTGCCGTACTCGGCCTGGTGCTGGGTGCGCTGATTGGCTTGTCTGCACCGGTGCGTCTGATTGCCGCACCGACCATTGGTGCGCTGCGTGCCGTGCCCTCCCTGGCGTGGGTTCCGCTGCTTCTGCTGTGGATTGGTATTGGTGAGAATTCCAAGGTGACCCTGGTTGCTATTGGTGCGTTCTTCCCGGTGTACACCACGGTTTCTGCGGCTCTGGCGCACGTTGACCCGAAGCTCGTGGAGGCGGCACGCGCCTTCGGCCTGAAGGGTCTGCGTCTGTTCACCACGGTTCAGCTTCCCGCGGTTCTGCCGTCGGTGGTTTCGGGTCTGCGTCTGGCGCTGGCTCAGGCGTGGCTGTTCCTGGTCGCCGCTGAGCTGCTGGGTGCATCCATGGGTCTGGGTTACCTGCTGACCGACTCGCAGAACAACGGCCGTACCGACCGCCTGCTGCTGGCTATTGTGGCGCTGGCGGTGCTCGGTAAGATTACCGACGCGCTGGTGGGCGTGTTCGAGCGCTGGGTGAAGGCGAAGTACCCCAGCAACTAGCACCACAGCTAAACGTAACACTCAGCACGCGCTGAGTTTTAGGAGAGATGTCCGCCGCGTGGCTGCTCCCCAAAGGTGAGCTAATCATCGCTACGCGCCGGAGAAAGAAGTCGGCGGGGAAACCTGTCGCCTACTGAATGATGATGATGAATCCCGCCCCGCGCCCCACAGCAGTGAGCGCGGGGCGGGGTCTTTAAATATGTCGTTATATTACGAACTGGTACTCACCATTCCGAATATGACGGTCCCCTTTGCGTCCACCCCCTCGAGCGCGCTTTACTAAGAAGGCAAACCATCCAGAGCGACCGAGAGACCTGGCTCCGTGACGTCGCAGCAACCCCCTCGCCAACGCACACACAGACCCCACGGTCACACAGACAGCGGCGCGGCGAGCAAGGGTGCTAATGCCAGCAACCGATGGGAGAATAATGGGACTGCCCACCCCCTACTCGTTCACCGACCCGCTGAACCCCACTCCGAACCCCGCGCTCGAATCTGACGAGGCACGCGTCGAGTTCTGGGAGAAGCAGGCGCAGCGCCTCACCTGGGCTGAGCCCTGGCACACCGCGCACCGCTTCGAGAAGCCGAAGTCCCTCGGCTTCGATGAGGACGGCATCGAACAGTTCACGATTCCCGAAATTAAGTGGTTCGAGGGCGGTAAGCTGAACGTCGCCTACAACTGCGTAGACCGCCACGTGGAGGCGGGCCGCGGCGACAAGGTCGCCCTCTACTTTGAAGGTGAACCCGGCGACCGCGAAGCCATCACCTACGCCGAGCTGCAGCGCCGCATCGCGAAGGCAGCGAACGGCCTGCTGTCCCTGGGCGTGCGCAAGGGTGACCGCGTGGTCATCTACCTGCCCGTCATCCCCGAAACCATTATCTTCACCCTCGCCTGCGCGCGTATTGGTGCGATTCACTCGCTCGTGTTCGGTGGTTTCTCCGCCGAGGCGCTGAAGTTCCGTGTGGAAGACACCGGCGCGAAGGTTCTCATCACCACCGACGGCCAGAACCGCCGCGGCAAGGTCGTTCCCGTGAAGGTCAACGCCGACGAAGCATGCTCCGGTGAGAACAACATCGAGCACGTTATCGTGGTGGACCGCACCAGCGCCTCCGACCCGGTGGCGCACGCCGCTGTGCCGTGGACTGAGGGCCGCGACGTCTGGTACCACGACCTGGTGGACGACCAGCCGGATACTCACGCCTACGAACTGCACGACGCCGAGGATCCGCTGTTCATTATTTACACCTCCGGCACGACCGGTAAGCCCAAGGGTCTGGTGCACACCATGGCTGGATACCTGGTGCAGACCGCGTACACTCACGCGCTGCTGTACGATCTGCTGCCGGATTACGTGGACGAGAACGGCGTGCTGCGCCCCGACGAGCTGTCGGCTGTTAATGACCCGGAAAAGGTTGAGTCCACCGTTCACTGGTGCACCGCCGACCTGGCGTGGGTGACCGCGCACACCTACGAAATCTACGGTCCGCTGGTCAACGGCGTGTCCGAGGTGATTTACGAGGGTACCCCGAACACCCCGCACTACGGTCGCCACTTCGAGGTCATCGAACGCTACGGCGTGACCAACTACTACACCGCGCCGACCCTGATTCGCTCCCTCATGGGTGCGTTCCCGAACGGCCCGGAGCCCGGCAAGTACGACTTCTCGACCGTGCGTCTGCTCGGTTCGGTGGGTGAATCCATTAACCCGGAGGCGTGGCGCTGGCTGCGTCAGCACGTGGGCGGCGGCACCGCGGCGTTCATCGACACCTGGTGGCAGTCTGAAACCGGTTCGACCGTGTGCTCCCCGCGCCCGCACGACCCCGCATTCGCGCCCGAGGGCACCTACCCGGAGGGCACCCCGCACTGCACTCCCCTGCCCGGTTGCGCTACCCGCGCCGTTCCCGGCGTATCCACCCGCGTGGTGGATGAGCACGGCGACCCGGTCGAACCCGGCAAGCAGGGCTTCATCGTGGTCGATAAGATTGGCCCCTCGATGGCTCGTACCGTGTGGCAGAACCCGCAGCGTTTCCTGGATTCCTATTGGCGTCACTACGGCGAGCGCGGCTGGTTCCTCGCTGGCGACGGCGCGAAGGAAGACGAAGAGGGTAACGTGTACATCCTCGGCCGTATTGATGACGTGATTAACATTTCGGGTCACCGCCTGTCCACCATTGAGATTGAGTCGGCACTGGTGACTCACCCGGCTGTGGTTGAGGCTGGCGTCTGCCCCGTGGAGGATGAGCTGACCGGTCACCAGGCGGTTGCCTACGTGACGCTCACCGATGAGGGTAAGGACCTGACTGAGGATGAGTTGAAGGCAGCGCTGACCGCGCACGTGCGTGAGCACATTGGCCCGATTGCTAAGCCGAAGGATGTTGTGGCAGTTGCTGATATCCCGAAGACTCGTTCGGGTAAGATTACTCGCCGTCTGCTTGGTGAGCTGTACCAGGGCCGTTCTTTGGGCGATGTTTCTTCGCTGCAGAACGAGGAGGCGCTGGGCCACATTGCGCAGGTGCTGGTGGATACCGGCCGCGTGAGCTAGGATGTCTAGGCTCCACTGCTGGTCTGAACGCTGAGCCGAAAAGCTGCATAGAGTAAAGGTGCGGATACCGAATGATGATTCGGTATCCGCACCTTGCTATTTTACCGAGCTGACAAGGCTCTTTATCGGCGGTGTGCAGACCGGTCAGATTCCGACCAGTCAGCCTACTTAATCAGGCCCAGCGAACGAGCGTGTTCAGCGGTAATGCCGCTCGGCTCAATGTGCTCGGGGCCCTTGTCCTTCTCCGGGTTTTCGGTCGCCTGGAAGCGGATCATCTTCATATCGTTTGCGGCGCCCAGGTTCGTGATCATGCCGTCACCGTTGAGGTCCACGGACACCGGCTCGGTATCAATCTTGCCGTTGCCGTTGAAGTCAATCGGCTGGTTGGCGGGCTTGCCCTTGTACAGGAAGCCAGCCGCGCGAGGACCGAAGCCGCGCGCCTCGTACAGCTTCGCCTCGTTGAGCATGCGGTACTCGGCGGTGGAGTAGCCGAAGTAGCGGCTACCGTCAGCCATAGGCACGCCGGTGAGGGTGTACTGGTAGTTCATGACGCTGTAGTAGTTGGGCTTGTAGTTGATTTCGTCCCAGCCGCCGTGGCTCAGGGCGAGGTTGTGGCCGAGCTCGTGCACGAACACTGCCACGCGGATGTCGCTGGTTGCCTTGCCCCAGAAGTGCGGGCCGACGGTGACCATGAGGTTGCGGCCGCCGAAGTTAGCAATGCCGGAGGAGGTGCTGTTGTCGTAGTAATCGCCCCAGATGACGTAGTGGAAGGTGCCTTCGCGGGCGGGGTTGAACTTACCTTCGGTCGCCTTGATGCGGTGGAGCGCCTTGAATTCGCTGTCCAGTGCCTGGTAGCTGATTTCGTTGCCGCCGCCGAGGTTGTACTTGGCGCTGCGGGCGCTACCTGCGTCCAGGTGGATGTTCACGCCGTGGGTGCCGTCGGGGTTGCGCAGGGGCAGGTCGGCGTAGATCTTGGTGATGCGGTCCAGTTCGTCTTCGCTGGGCAGCAGGCCCGCCATGTAGTCCATCTCGACGAAGATGTCCTTGTGGTTGGGGTCGGCGCCCAGTGCGGGGAAGTCGACGTCGATCTTGCCGTCGCCGTCGGCGTCGTAGCCCTTCAGTTCCCAGGTGTTGGGGATGCCGTCGCCGTCAATATCGGGGCTGTAGGCGTTTGCTGCGGGGGCTGCGATAGTGCCCAGGCAGAGCACTGCGAGGGAGGCAAGCGTGACGCGTGCGCTCTTCATAAATGCCATGTTGTGTTCCTTCAGTGTGTGGTGACCGGTGGTGTTTCTGTGGAGTTTTCCGGGAGGGCGTTCTCCACGGTTTCCATGATGCTCCCGTTTCACGTATTAGGTGAGCTGGGTGCCGCAATGTTCATACATTGAAGTAAAAGTTGAGATAATTTTGAAGATGAGCTGAATTACATTAGAGTATCAGTAATTCAAATCACATGCATCACCACATTTTTCACAACAAGAGAGATCCCATGACTTCTTCCTCGAACACCACTAACGGTCTGAACCGCCGCGCACTCATCAAGGGTGCCGCATGGAGCACCCCCGTCATCGCAACCGCCGCAGCGGTACCCGCCTACGCGGCATCCACCGACGCGCAGGAAACCCCGACCCTGAAGTTCGGTGTCTTCACCCAGGCGTTCAACTCGAACCCCTCCAACGACTTTGATACCCGCTACGGTCTGGACTCCTACACCGTGCAGGTTCCCAACATCAGCGCAACCTCCACCACCCCGCAGAGCCGCGGCGGCGGCACCTTCACCCCCGGAGGTAGCGTCGGTGCCGGCCTGTACGGTGGCGCGGGTCTGTGGATTTCCGCACCCATCAACTCCAAGGGCGAGTTCCAGGGCAGCTCCTGGCTGTACCCTCAGGCGCATCTGCAGGTGACCTTCGAGTTCACTTTCCCCACCGCCGAGGATGTCACCGACCCGCTGCTGTGGGATGTCGATAACGACGTTGAGATCCCGGCACTCGCCAAGAGTGCGGGCGGCGCAAAGACCAACAACCCCGCCGTGGCGGCGTTCAACGGCATCGCATACACCGCGAAGTTCTACGAGCCGACCATCGAGGACAACGTCTGGACCGGCGTACTGGACATCCGCACCTCCGACTACCTGGAAGCCACCGCGAAGGACGGCGTGAGCTACGCGCAGGTGCTGGCTTCGCTGGTTCCGGTGTACTTCACCGAGGTGACCTCCAGCTACACTCTGACCACCACCGCTCAGATCACCAGCGGTAGCGTCGCAATGCAGCTGACCGAGGGTGGCGAGTACACCTTCCAGGACCTGGCTGGTTTGCGCGCTTCGGCGACCATCACCCGCTAAGGGAAATGACCCGCTAAGACAGCGAATTTAAACACCGGGGGCCCGGCATCCGTTATGGATGCCGGGCCCCTCGCCGTGTTTAAGGCTTGGACTATCGGGCACCGCCGGTAGCTGCTAGAGGCTAGTCCTTCGCGGGAACCAGACCCTCAGCTGGTAGCAATAGTTCATGACGCTCAGGTAGTTCGGCTTGTCGTTCACGTCATCGGTGCCGCCGGGCAATAAAAACCTAGCACTTCATCATAACGCCGTCTTGAGCCCCGCACGAGAATTCTCATCATGCGGTGCTGTTTGAGCGCATCAGCACAGGGAATGCGGGTATCTGTCGTTCTCGGGAAGCATAAGAAAAACCATAGACGTTGCGGCACAGCAAGCCTATTCTGGATATACAAGTATTTTTCAACATACAGGAGGATACGATGGCTAACGTTACGATCATTGGCGGGCACGGCAAGGTTGCTCTTCTGGCCGAGCCGCTGCTGGTGGAGCGCGGGCATGCGGTCAATGCGCTTATTCGCAGGCCGGAGCAGTCAGAGGATATTGTCACGCGCGGGGCGAACCCTGTGGTCGCTGACATTACCGCGTTGAGCACCGAGGAGATGGCGAAGCTCTTCAAGGATTTACATACAGAAGTGCTGGTGTGGTCCGCGGGTGCGGGCGGTGTAGGTGGCCCCGAACGCACCTATGCGATTGACCGTGACGCTGCGATCCGGTCGATGGATGCGGCGCGGCTGGCCGGTATTAAACGGTACGTGATGGTATCGTACCTGGGCGCGGGTTCCGGGCACGGCATCGACCCTGATGACAGTTTTTACGCCTACGCCGAGTCGAAGACGATCGCCGATGAGCACCTGCGCGGCTCGGGGCTGGATTACACGATTCTGGGGCCGGGGACGCTCACCCTTGAGGAGGCAGGCGGCATTACTCTGGGGATTGAGCCCGCCCACACGCCCGGCGCCGAATCTAATACTCCGCGGGCCACCGTTGCCCAGGTGCTGGCGGCGGTTCTTGAGGACCCGTCCACGGTTGGGAAGGCGCTCCCGTTTATTGGCGGGCCCACCCCGATAGCTCAGGCTCTCGCATCGGCGCCTAACAGCAATAAGCTGCGCTAGGGTTTGCCGGATGCACCCGCCCCGGCTGAGTGCGGACGCGTCCCGAGCCTCTTCACGGGTTTGGGGCGTGTTTTTCTCTCACGCAAGGTTGGTGCCGCATCGCTCAGTATCCTAAAGTACCATGTATTTTTAGAGCAACTGCAAGAGGTTCCCGTGGGATTCTTCGATCTCTTCGCCGACAAAACCCCGGACGAGCCCGCCGAGGCGTAGCTTACCAGGACATTTCTGGTCTGACTGCTTCGGCGACCATTACCCGCTAAGGGGCATGAGCCGCTAAGACAGCGAATTTAAAACACCAGGGGCCCGGCATCCATACTGGATGCCGGGCCCCTTTGCTTTCGGGCTCAGCCTATCGGCCGCCGCCGAGGTAAATTGTCGCAAAAAGTAGTTCCCAAAAAAAGAGAACTGTATTACAATGTATATATAGTCTTTAGGAACGAGGTACCAACTATGGAAAACCTAGTAATTTCAGTCTTTAACACCGAAAGCGAAGCTTATCAGTCCTTTGCAGATTTGAAGGCTTTCCGCCAAACTCAGACGACCAAGGTTGCTCAAATCGCCCTGGTCAAAAATGAAAACGGTCATATCGTTGAAAAAGAACGCTATGACTTTGAAGATTCAACGACGGATGCAACCCTAAAAGGTGGCTTGCTCGGTGCAGTTATCGGGCTTTTGGGTGGTCCTATCGGCGTCTTGTTTGGTTATGGTATGGGTAGCCTCTATGGTTTGGCTGCTGGTGCTACCGTTGATACGGCAGAAACTGGCCTGATTGACGTTGTTTCTCAAAAATTGACTAACGGTGAAACAGCCGTTGTTGCCTTGGTGCAAGAAGACAACGAAGCAGTCATCGATGCTTACTTCACCAAGTACGACACCCAAATCATGCGTTGGGATGTAGCAACCGTCGTAGCCGAAATCGAAGCAGCTCTGCAAGTCCAAGAAGACCTCTACAACCAGGCGCGTGCACAGATGAAGGCTGAACGTAAAGCCGAACGCAAGGCTAAGCTTGAAGAATTCAAGGCGAATGTCAAAGCAAAGTTTGACAAATTGAAAGCGTAAGCACCCAAGCATCTCATAAAAAATAGGCTATCTACTTCTGGTAGATAGCCTATTTTTTTTAAAAAACTAGATTTTAGAAAGAGGAAGTGAGGATTTTGGCTCAAGATCTTGAACAAATCAAGGAAGACAATGGCAAAAATACCAAACTCAAGGTGGGGATTTTAGCCATCTCTCTTTCTCCAGGTGGATGTTGATGCCGGTGGTGCTGTTGGGGTTGCGCAGGGGAAGCTGGGCGAAGGATTCGGTGATACGGTCCAGCTCATCCTCGCTAGCGAGCAGGCCGGGCATGTAATCCATCTCCACGAAGATGTCCTTCTACAGCGGGTTATTGCGCTCTCACGAGGTTTCAACACCTCAGGGCAACAATAACCCGCTTCATCATACACAGAGTGCATATAGATTTTCTCCGGTATAGCACCATATCTCAGGTTATGCACCGCTTATGCCGTAAAAGCGCTCTGATAAGCCTTCTACTTGGTGGTCTCCACCCCAGCGTTCTGCGCGGCAGCCTTCGCCTCGGAGGTCTTCTTGGAGGCATAGAACAGGCACACGACCGCGCCCACCGCCGCGGCAACCAGGGGCAGCATCATGGAATCAGCCATTGCCGCCGCGTAGGGTTCACGCAGCATCTGCGGAAGTACGCCTCCAGCAGCACCGCCGTGAGAGCTACCGCCCGCTGCGGCAGCCGGACCCAACGCGGACAGGTGCGAGGTAATCGCAGAAGCCATAATCGTCGTAATCGCAGCCGAACCGAGCACCGACGCCATCTGGCGGGTCTCGTTGTACACGCCCGAACCGGCACCGGCACGCTGCGGCGGCAGGTTACGGGTCGCCGACACCGACAGCGGACCCCAAATGCAGGCATTCGCCGCACCCAGAATAATCATCGGGCCAACCATCAGCCACAGGTTGCCTTCCGCAACCATCGTCGGGCGGAGCAGGGCAAAACCAACAACCAGCAGCGTAAAGCCAATCACGGCAATCCACTTCGGGTCGTTACGGTTCAGGCGCACACCCACCACCGGCGCCAATGCGCCCGAGAACAGCGCCATCGGGGCGGTCATCAGCGCAGCCTGGGTCGGGTCCAGGCCCTCCACCTGCTGCAGGTACAGGGTCAGCGGGAACGCCATACTGATAGCAACCACACCCATAGCCGAAATAGCCACATTCGACACGGAGAAGTTACGGTCACTAAACAGGCTCAGCGGAACCAGCGGCTCGTGGCGGTTCACCGCCTGCCAACCGATAAACAGTGCCAGCACCATAATGCCGGCAATAATCAGGCCCCACACGCTCACCGGAACACCGGTGCCCATGAACGAGTCAGTGATGGTGCCCCAGTCGTAGGTGGAACCTTCCTGAATACCGAAAACTAGTAGGAACAGACCGACCGCCGAAAGCACCACGCCCAACCAGTCGAAGCTGTGCTTCTTCTGCTCGAACACCGGCACATTACGCCACGCCAAGAACAGGCCGACCAGGCCAACCGGAATGTTGATGAAGAAGATCCAGCCCCAGCCGAGGGTATCCACCAGCACGCCGCCCAGAATCGGGCCGACCAGCGAGGCGACACCCGCAGTCGCACCCCAAATGCTCATGGCGACACCGCGCGCATTCGGCGGGAACATCAGCGTAATCAGAGACATGGTCTGCGGGGTCATCAGCGACGCGCCCAGGCCCTGCACCACGCGGGCGGTAATCAGCGACTCAACATTCGGCGACAGACCACACCACAGGGAGGCAAGCGTAAAAATAGCCATACCGATCATGTACAGGTTCTTCTGACCGAAGCGGTCACCCATACGGCCGGTAATGAGCAGCGGCACCGCATACGCCAGCAGGTAGGCGCTCGTCACCCACATGCCCGCCGACAGCGACGCATCCAAATCCTGCAGCATGTGCGGCAGGGCGATGGTGACAATATTGCCGTCCACCAGAATCATGAAGAAGCCAACAACCAGGGACCAGAGAGCAGGCCAGGGCTTGTACGGTGCCTTCGCCGGGTTACCGACGAGAGGCGCTTTTTTAGGGCGTGAACTCAATGATCCTCCAGGGGATGGGTTGTATGCGGGTAGATGTCTGTGTGTTCAGTATTGCCGCTAAGTGAATGCCCCTAATGTTACTCCTTTTCAGGCCGCGGCTTCGGTTGCTCTACCCTTATTCAGCTCTTCACGGCGTGTGCGCGCGGCAACCAGGCGACAGGAACGCCGAACCCTCTAGACTAAAGCTATAGAAGCTATCAGAGCGCCACCACCGGCGCTCACCCCCATCAAACCACCCTCAACGAGACGACCACGGGAGGACCCATGGGTTTCTTTGATTTCTTCACCGACCGCACCCCGGCAGAACCCGCCGAAATCCGCCTCGTCGCTTTCGTCAGCGGCAAAGTGCAGGGCGTGGGCTTCCGCTGGTGGTGCGCCGGAACCGCCAAGCCTATGGGGCTGACCGGCTACGCCGAAAACCTCGACGACGGGCGCGTGAAAGTCGTTGCGGAAGGTACCGCCGTCTCCTGCGCTCGCCTGGTAGATATTCTGCGCGGCGGCGACACCGCGGGCCGCGTGGATGAGGTGCTCGTCGAGTGGGAGGAGCCGAGCGGCTCGTTTCGCGGCTTCGGCATCAGGTAGCGCGGACTAAAGTAGCGCGGTTTAGCTAGCCCAGAGCTAGTCAGACCAGAGCGCCGCGAACTGGGCGCGGGTCATATCGGCGCGGCGCACCCGATGCTGCACCGGGTGGCCGTTCTCGTCGGGGCGGCCGGAGCTCGGGTCAATATCGTCGTAGATGCCGGTGAAACCCGCCTTAACCGCCACCCGTTCCGAGGGCTCGTTACCCGCCAGGGCGGTCCAGCGCACACTCTCAAGACCCAAGCCAAGCGGGTCGAAAGCGTAGCCGAGGACGGCACGCAGCGCCTCGGTCATGTAGCCCTTGCCGCGCACTTTCGGGGCGGCATAATAGCCCAGTTCGGCGCGGGTTCCGGGGCTTTCGGGGGTGCCCTCGGGCAGGCGCAGTTCAATGGTCCCGGCAAACACGCCGGAGGCGTCAATCGCCCAGCGTTGAATCTGCCCGGCGGCAATCTGGCGGGCGGTGGTGAGCAGGTAGTCTTCGGCGTCGGCGCGCGTGTAGTTCAGTGGAATGCGGGTGTAGCGGAGGGTTTCTTCGTCGCGGCAGGCTTCTACGATGTCGGGGATATCCGCCTCGCGCAGGTGGCGCAGGGTGAGGCGTTCAGTAATGAGTTCGGGCTGGTTGGGCTCTACATATTCGCTGTGTTCTGAGAAGTTACTGTGTTCGGGGGTCATGATTCGAGCTTAAACCCTCAGGTTTGTACGCCGGAAAAGCTTTTGTGAGCACCCCAGAATATTCGGTGATGCAAATCATAGTTAAACCTTCGGGTTTTAATCCAACACCACTTGATTATTATGAATTATTCATAATAAAATATTTATCGAGCCCGCCCAATGGGCACCACTTAGAACAAGCGCCGCGCAACGAATCCGCGCGGCACGAAGTAGAAAGAAGAACACCATGGCAGTTCTGACCATCGGCGACCAGTTCCCCGCATACGAGCTCACCGGCGTTGTCCCCGGTAAGCTGGCTGACATCGAAGCAACCAAGCCCGAAGACTACTTCACCACCGTCTCCTCCGAGGGTCTGGACGAAGACACCTGGCGCGTCGTCTTCTTCTGGCCGAAGGACTTCACCTTCGTTTGCCCCACCGAGATTGCAGCATTCGGCAAGCTCGCTGACGAGTTCGAGGCACGCGACACCCAGGTGATCGGTGTTTCCGTTGACAACGAGTACACCCACTACGCATGGCGCCGCTCCCACGAAGAGCTCCTGGACCTGCCCATCGTCATGGCATCCGACCTCAAGCGTGAGCTGGTTAGCGCACTGGGCATCCTGAACAAGGACGGCGTTGCAGACCGCGCAACCTTCATCATCGACCCCCACAACACCATCCAGTCGGTCTCCATTACCGCTGACTCCGTCGGCCGTAACACCGACGAGGTACTCCGCCAGCTGGACGCTCTGCAGTCCGACGAGCTGTGCGCATGCAACTGGAAGAAGGGTGCAGAGACCATCGACGCATTCAAGGAGATGAAGTAATCCATGAGCATCGATAACCTGCGTTCGGCTCTGCCTTCCTACGCGAAGGACATGAACCTCAACCTGTCCTCCCTGCCCCGCATCACCTCCCTCACCGAGCAGCAGCTCTGGGGCGCAATCCTCGCAACCGCAGCAGCAACCAAGGTTGACTCTGTTGTTGTTGAGATTGCTGCAGAGGCTAAGGAGCACCTGAGCGACACCGCTTACGAGGCTGCTCTGGGCGCTGCAACCATCATGGGCATGAACAACATCTTCTACCGCACCCGTGGCTTCCTGAACGGCGCCTACGATGACCAGCGCGCAAACCTGCGCATGCAGATCATCGGTAAGAACGGTGGCATTGAGAAGCTGGACTTCGAGATGTTCGCACTGGCAGTGTCCGCAGTCAACGGCTGCTCCCACTGCGTTGAGGCTCACGAGCACACCCTGCGCGAAGAGGGCGCAACCAAGGAGCAGGTCAACGACCTGATTCGTATTGCTGCAACCCTCGGTGGCGTGGCACAGGGCATTCAGCTGGCTGAGGCACTGGGCTAAACCCACTCAGCGTTAGAGCACACACAGAAGCGGCGCATCCACCCCTTTACGGGTCGGATGCGCCGCTTCCTTTATGCACAGATTATGCCCTGCAGTAGCTAAAAACGCGTTGGACGGCTTTCCTAGCTCCCTCGATTTGGCGCTATACAATGCCTGTATGCGGTACTGTATTTTGGACTCCACCAGCCCTCTTCCCAGCGTAGAAGAACTTACTGAGCTTTACGATTCTGTGGGCTGGAGCGCCTATACCAAAACGCCCGAACGTCTCATCCCGATGTTGGAAGGGTCGCGGTATCTATACACCGCACGAGAGGCAACCACGGACGGAACGGGACGACTCGTCGGGCTAGTCCGCGCCGTCGGGGACGGACAATCTATCGCCTACATTCAGGACCTCCTAGTGCATCCACACGCCCAGCGTCAGGGCGTTGGCTCTGCGCTTCTAAAGCGTGTCATTGATGACTTTGACCGAGAAGACATTCGACAGCGACTCATTACTACCGACGTCGCTAGTGAACACGCCGTTGCGCTCTACAAATGCTACGGTTACGCCCCCGTAGAGGTAGCAGGATGCATCACCCTTGCATGCTATCGATGAGGCAATATCTCATACGGCTCGACTCGTTCAAACTGGCTGAGGCACTGGACTAAACCCACTCAGCGTTAGAGCACACACAGAAGCGGCGCATCCACCCCATCACGGGTCGGATGCGCCGCTTTGTTTTAACTACTTTTGGCTGTCCGCAGCGCCAATGCGCAGGGCTGCATCCCAGCTACTCGCCAGGCGCGTCGCCGCGGCCACCAGAGCCACCAGATCCTCGGCGTACACCGGGGTCGAGCGCACGCCCGCACACCAGTCAATCGTGCCCAAACCCAGCCAGGGCTTACCGGGGAAGAACTCGCGCCGCAGCGCCACGCGGCGCTTACCCAGGGCGCGGCGACCGGGCACGTACCCGCCGCGGCTGATGAACAGCGTCTCGCGGCCCTCGAACTCCACCAGCGCCTCCAGGGCCCTCAGCGCAGGAACCCAGCTCGGCTCCCCCACGCTCGCCAGGTCGGCCAGTTCGGGATACTCGCTCTCGTGCTCCGCCACGCTCACGCCCAGGATGTACTGGTAGCGCACCTGCCCGAGCTCCTGCGGCAGGCCGCGGTCAGCGGTCTGAATCGTGCCGCACAGGTGCCGAACGACCGGCTCACCCTCGGCGTTCACGCCGGTCAGGGGCTCGCCGTCCCGGTAGATTGCGGGGCCGTCCAGATAGAGCCCCACCGCGCCGGTACCCGTGATATTGGGGCGCACCGACCAGCCGGGAAGCACCTCCTCCAGGCGGGGCACCACGCCCCGCAGGATTTCGAAAACTTCGTCACGCGATACCGTCACGGCGGCTCCTTTCACCTTACGCAGATAACGATTTGCGATGTGGCCCGGTCTATCAAACGACCGGGCCACATGCCTTCAGTATTCGTCTAGACCCAGCTTAGCGAGCGCTCAGCTTATGGGAGGGTAGCCACACCATGAGCGCCGACAGCGCCGCACCGGCAAACATCATGATCGCCATAGACTCCACCGCATTCAGGGGGCTCAATGCCAACAGTAGCGAAGAAATGATGCCACTACCGTCCTGGAAAGAACCCAGCGCAGAAACAATCATGACAGAGCATTGGGGGTGGAGATTCACTCATTCTACGCCCATCTTTTAGCGCGCCCACACGCTTCTCCGTTACGTCTCAGAGCTCGTCATGAGCACCTTTCAACTAGGAGCAGGAGCGGCGGCGGGTCTACAATAAATCGGTGCCAGTTCAGGTACGCGCACAGGCAGACAGAGCCGGATGCGGTGATAACGTCGTCACCCGACCCCCCCGTTGCGCGCACTTCCCCTACCGGTACCCACAGCACACGCATCACGTACGCAGGAGAACGCCCATGCACGAGCTCTTTGACCCGGATCAGGTATTCCGCATCGTCGACATTGCCGCCGTTGTCGCTAACGGCCTGCTCGGCGGTGCTGTGGCGCGCGCCTTCCGATTCGACATTGTGGGCTTCCTACTGCTTGCGGTCGCCTGCGGCATGGGCGGCGGTATGATTCGCGACATCCTACTGAACTCCGGACTGCCCGTGGCACTCACTGACGGCGGCTACTGGGTGGGTGCTATCGTTTCTTCCATCCTTGCGTACAGCATCGATTTGAGTGCCCGCTGGGCGACCCGAACCATGCTCGTTGTCGACTTCGTGGGCATGGGATGCTGGGCTGCAACCGGCACCATTAAGTCCCTGAACTTGGGTCTGCACTGGCTGCCCGCTATCGCGTTGGGCATCACCACCGCGGTCGGTGGCGGCGTTATCCGTGACATTATGGTCAACCGCATCCCGGCAATCTTTGGTGGTAACTCCCTGTACGCAACGGTCGCGTTTATGGGTGCTTCTGAAACCGCTCTGGTAACCGGCTTGTTCCACCGCCCTAACCTGGCGATGGCGCTGTCTATCATCTTGTGCCTGGTGTTTGGTGTGCTCTCCCATATGAAGAATTGGCAGCTACCGACCACCCCGGGCGGCCTGCAGGTGCACCGCCCCCGCCTGCTCACCTTCTTCAACCGTGAAGAGAACTCGGTTCAGGATGAGGGCTGGTCGCCGGGTAATCCGCTCACCGACCAGCTACAGGTGGTCAGTCCTGAGCAGCTGGAGGAGTACCGCCGCTCGAAGAGGCCTTCAGAGTAGAACGAATATATGCTGAATATAGAATATGGGCTGGTTTCCGCACGTCAGATGATTATCTGACCGGCAGAAACCAGCCCATATTTACTATGTGCAATATGCCTAAATCGTGTACTCGGTGCTGTCGTACACGGTCAAGAACTTACGGATACGCTCATCATCCGAAGCAAAGAAACCGGCCGGCTCACCGTTATAACGCAGGGTACCGTTCTCCAGGAACACGATACGATCCGCAACCTTCTTCGCAAACGCCATATTGTGCGTCACGATGACCAGGGAGCGCCCCTCCTTCGCCAGCTGCATCAGCACGCGGATCACCTCCGCCTCCAGCTCGGGATCCAGCGCACTCGTCGGCTCATCAAAGAGCAGGTAGGAGGGTTCCAACGCCAAGGCGCGGGCAATCGCCACACGCTGCTGCTGGCCACCAGAGAGAGCGTCCGGGTAGGAATCTACCTTGTCGGCAAGACCCACCTTCGCCAGCAGCTCGCGGGCACGCTCCTGCGCCTGCTGAGCGCTCAGGGTGCCGTTGAGGGTCGGGGCGAGCGCCACGTTCTTCAACGCCGTGTAGTTCGGGAACAGGTTGAACTGCTGGAACACCATCGCCGAACGGGAACGAATATCACGCACCTGCGCGTCGGTGAGCTTCTGGCTGTAATCCACCTGCGCGTCGTCAATGGTGAGCGTGCCGGACTGCGGGGTTTCCAGCAGGTTCAGGCAACGCAGCAGAGTCGACTTACCGCTACCGGACGGGCCCAGAATCACCGTGGTCTCACCGTCGGGGATGTCCAGGCTAATGTTCTTGAGCACCTGCGTATCGCCGAAGCTCTTCGACAGGGATTCAACGCTAAGCATTGTTGCTCCTCACGTAACGGTTGCTGTACTTCTCCAGCGCCGACTGTGCGGCGGTCAGCAGAGTGAAAATTACCAGGTAAATGATGGCGACCTCGGAGTACATTGCCAGCGGCTCGAAAGTACGCGACGCGATCTGCTTACCGGTCTGGAACAGGTCAACCATTGAAATGACCGACACCAGCGAAGTGCCCTTAATCAGGTCAATGAAGTTGTTGCCCAGGTTCGGCAGCGCGATACGCACCGCCTGCGGAATGACCACGTGGCGCAGGGTCTGCATGCGGGTGAAGTTCAGAGTTGCCGCCGCCTCAAACTGGCCGCGCGGAATAGCAGCCACCGCGGAGCGGAACGTCTCCGCCACGTACGCACCGGTGTGCAGGCTCATCGTGATGATCGCGGCGCTCCACACGTCCAGGGCAATACCGACCTTCGGCAGGCCGTAAAAGACGATGAACAGCTGCACCAGCAGCGGGGTGCCGCGGAAGACCCAGATATACAGCCAGGCCAGCCAGTTCACCGGTGCAAAGCGGCTCGTGCGCGCGCCGGCGGAGATGATGCCCACCAGCAGCGCTAGCGCGAAGGAGATGAGCGATAGCGGAATGGTCACTGCCACCGTCGAGGTCAGCAGCTGCGGCAGTGATTCTGCCCAGAGGTTGAGGTAGCGTTCCATGCGCGGAACTCAGCTCCTTATGAGAGTGTTAGTTCTTCGGGGAGAGGTCTTCGCCCACGTACTTCTCGTAAATCGCCTTGATGTCACCGTTCTCCAGGTGCTTCTTCAGCGACTCATCGATAGCGTTACGCAGGGCATCCTGACCCTTAGGCAGCAGGATGGAGGAGTTGCTACCGGTGCCCAGGTCACCGGAGAGCAGGCGCAGGTTGGCGTCCGGGTGCTCCTTGAAGTACTCAGCGAAGGACACGGAGTCGTTCGCGGTCATCTCTGCACGGCCCGAGAGGACCTGCTCGATAGCCTCATCGAAACCGGAAACGACCACGATCGAGGCGCCCTTCGCCTCCACCATCTTGCGGAAGTTCGAGGTCTCAGACTGCGCCGAGGAGTGACCGGAAATCTCGCTCACGTTCTGCAGGGAAGAATCCTTCTTCACGGCAACCTTCGGCTCGGAGTACAGGTAGGGTACGGAGAAGTCGTACTTCTGCTTACGCTCGTCGGTTGCAGAAACGTTGTTGATGACGATGTCGTAGCGGTCAGCGTCCACACCGGCGATCAGCGAATCCCAGGGGGTTTCGGTGAACTCTGCGGTGACGCCCAGGTCCTTAGCGACCAGGTCGATGATTTCCTTCTCGAAACCGACCAGGGCGCCGTTCGAGTCGTGGAAGGAGAAGGGGCGGTAGGTGCCCTCCAGGCCCACACGAATCTTGCCGGCAGACTTGATAGCCTCCAGCTTGTTGGTGCTGGATGCGGTGCTGCTGCTGGACGAACCGCACGCTGCGAGCAGTGCAGCCAGGCCGGTGAAGGCGGTGCCTGCGAGGACGGTACGGCGGTTAATCATTGCGGACATAGTGTTCTTCTTTCGTGTGGTGGTTGATGCTCTTGTAGTTGCGGGTTGTCACCCTGCGGTAACCCGGGGGCATCGTGCGGTGTGCCCCTCTCTGCGGGTGCAACGCTGGCTATCCTACAGTTATTCCAGACCCGAGAGAATTCAACGTAATATTCCGTCACAATCTGTGAGAGAGGAAAACCCGGCGGTCGGTACGCGTGTGTGCTGTGTACCGGCCGCCGGGCTCCACACTAGGATACCGGCTTAGCACCCCAGAACATAGGGGTCAGGTTTACCTTAAAGCTGAACTGCTCTCGACAAGGGGCGATGCTACGCCCTCAATCTCGCCCACAACGCGCCGAATGCTCCACCGGGCACAGATTAGGGGCGCCCCGGGAATCACCCCGGGTACGCCCCCTCTCTTAGTCCAATGAGAACGCCAGCGTCATAATGCGAGGTGCCTGCGGGACTGTCGCTGTTTTCAGAAGATTTTCTGCGAACCTACGCCAATGTAGTAGCTCTCATTCTGCTTCACTAAAGCTTTTATCGCTTTCCAGGCCTCCCTCTGACGACAGGTGTTTCCCTGCAAAAGAGCAACATTGGCGAAGCTGACCAACATACCTTTCGGGTCCGCTTCGCGGAGGTCCTTAGCAAAAATTTTAGGCTTTGCAGAGGTATCAGTCGTTGGCATCATCCAGAGGCGAGAACCATGAGCTACACGGTTTCTCAGAGTGGTCAGAGACTTAAGACGGCCCTCAAAGTGCTTATGGTTCACCCCCATATACCCTGCGGTCTTTTTGTAGAGCAGCAACTTTTCAGAACCTCCAGACTCAGTGGAGGTTTCTGAAGCATAACTTTGGACCACTGCGTGGGAGAGAAGTCCCAAAGAAAACGAATCAACAATAGACCACAGGGGAAGCTCTTTTTGCATCATCTCTCGAAGCGCCTCAACATCTTCCCAGTCTTCCAAGCTTTCAGAGGGATTTTTAGAGGAACTTTTAGCGCAAGATTTCCACCACTCCTCAATACGCTCACGAACATACGGTTCACGGTATCGCAGGATATGCCGCATCATATCTTTGATAAGCGCATCTACTGGCCTGTCCTGATTTATGCAGATATATACATCCGGGTTGAGGTACTCATGGGGACTACGATAAGTACAGAATGCTTCCACCCATGCAGCTCGAATCGCCTGTTCGCTCTGCCTCATGTATCCGTACAGGAGGGAAGAGACCTCCACATCCATACGCACAATATCTAAAATATCTGAGATGTCTGGCTTCTCAGGCAGAAATCCCTCGCTCTTGTATTTGTTGTAATTACGAAAGTATCCCAGAAGGTAGTGGAAATTAGAGCATGCAAGCATGTCTCGGTCATCATCGCTCAGGGTCGTTCCCTGAGGAAAATACCTCTTAGCAACAAGGTATTCCTTCTGGTCCTCTATTGAAGGCAGAAATACGCACGATTCCTTGGGCAAAACCACTGCTCTCCTTACTCGGTTCGCCGTAGAACCGAACATAAAAAAGGACCCCCTCGAGATGCGCTTGAATCAGAGGCGGAGGGGGGACTGTTAGTACAACCATAACATTGAAGCTACACGCTCTCAAGGAATCTGGGCGTTTTCCCTGGTTATCTTCTGGTTGCTTATATCGCTACATCGTCCTTAATGAAGGAGGGGCGTACCCGGGAATCACCCCGGGTACGCCCCTCCTAGCACGCTGACAAGCGCCTAATTTTTGTAATTACAAGCTACGGTAGCCGCAGCTTACACAGCGCAGGCTACTTGGACAGCACCTGACGCTTCGAAGAAATCACGCCCGTGTTGAAACCAGCCAGGTGCAGGCCACCGTGGAAACGCGCATGCTCAATCTTCACGCACTTATCCATCACCACGTTCAGGCCGGCAGCCTCACCAATCGCGGCAGCCTCCTCGCTCCAGGAGCCCAGCTGCATCCACACGGTCTTCGCGCCCAGATCCACAGCCTCCTGAACCACGCCCGGCAGGTCCTCATTACGGCGGAAAATCTCCACCAGATCCGGGACCTCCGGCAGGTCCTGCAGCGACGGGTACACCGGCTGACCCAGCACAAGCTTGCCCTTCGCCGCCAGAATCGGGTTCACAAAATACAGCTTGTACGGCGACGCCGACTGCAGGTACGTTGCCACAAAGTACGAGGCACGCGAAATCTTATCGCTCATACCCACAATCGCGATCGTGCGGGTATTACGCAGAATGTTCAGACGCTCAGGGGCGGAAGGACCCACCCAGGTACGCTTCTCAGTCATTACTTCTCCTCCTGAGTGGTAGTAGGCAGGGAGCAGGATGCGCCAGCAGCAGCCTCAGCGGCGGCAGCGTCCTCGGCGGCCTTAGCGGCGGCGACCGCCTCTTCAGCTTCCACAACCTTGTCTGCGCTGGACTCGCCCACACGCTCACCGGCGTGGTTCAGGCCGGTCGCGTAGGTCAGCGCCTGATCCAGGTCCCAAATGATATCTTCAACGTCTTCCAGACCCACGGAAATGCGGATCAGGTCCTCACCGACACCGCCAGCAGCCAGCTGCTCAGCGGTCAGCTGCTGGTGCGTGGTCGAACCCGGGTGCAGCACCAGGGTGCGGGCGTCACCGATGTTCGCCAGGTGGCTTGCCAGCTGCAGGGCACCGATGAACTCGCCGCCGACCAGGCGGCCGGAAGCCTTCTCGGTCGCCTTCACACCGAAGGAGAACACAGAACCGACGCCCAGCGGCAGAAGCTTCTTCGCACGCTCGTGGTGCGGGTGGTCTTCCAGACCGGCGTAGTTCACGTAGGCGATACGCTGATCCTCAACCAGCCATGCGACAACCTGCTTAGCGTTCGCCAGGTGCGCATCCATGCGCTGCGGCAGGGTCTCAACACCCTGCAGCAGGTTGAACGCGGACTGCGGGCTCAGCGACGGACCGAAGTCACGCAGCTGCTCAGAACGCAGCTTAGTCAGGAAACCGAACTCACCGAAGTTACCCCACCAGGACACGCCGTTGTAGGAGGGAACCGGCTCGGTCATGGACGGGAAGTTGCCGTTACCCCAGTTGAAACGACCGGACTCGACGACGATACCGCCGAGGGTGGTGCCGTGACCGCCCAGGAACTTGGTGACCGAGTGAATGACGATGTCCGCGCCGTGCTCGATGGGGCGGATCAGGTAGGGGGTGGACAGGGTTGCGTCCACGACCAGGGGGATGCCCGCCTCGTGGGCGACCTCTGCGAGGCCTTCCAGGTCGGCAACCTCACCGGAGGGGTTCGCCACGATCTCGGTGTAGATCGCCTTGGTGTTCTCGGTCAGGGCCGCCTTGTAGTCGGCGGGGTCGGTGCCGGGCACGAAGGTGGTCTCAATGCCGAAGCGGCGCAGAGACACGTCCAGCTGGGTGACGGTGCCGCCGTACAGCTGGGAAGATGCCACAATGTGGTCGCCCTGCTGGCACAGAGCCGCGAAGGTGATGAACTCGGCAGCCATGCCGGATGCGGTCGCTACCGCACCGATGCCGCCTTCGAGGGAGGCGATGCGCTCCTCCAGCGCGGCGACGGTCGGGTTGGACAGGCGCGAGTAGATGTTGCCGTACTTCTGCAGGGAGAAGAGGTTCGCGGCGTCGTCAGCGTCTTTGAAGACGAAGGAGGAAGTCTGGTAGATGGGGACCGCGCGGGCACCGTGTTCAGCGTCGGGGGTGCCGCCCGCGTGTAGTGCGCGGGTGCGGAAGCCGAAAGTGTGTTCAGCCATTGGTTTGCTCCTGGTGTATCTGCCCGCCTGTGTGCGGGGAGTCGATAGTGGCTCGACTTTATACTGTGCCACCGGCGGCGGGGGGCACCAAGTGCGGGTACCTATATGTCGTTTATTGCGGATTATGACGGGGCATCATATCAGCTGTCATAACAGAAGTTGTTATGACGGCTGTTATGATGCGCGCTCAATCAGCGCCGGCAAAATACCCGGTTTTAGCTTGCAAATCCGGGGTTTTCAAGGTTCAAGGCGCGAGGAAAATATCGCATCATAACAACATTATCGCAGGATCATAACAACTTCATAACAGAAATTGTTATGATGCTGTTATGACGTTGCTATGACGTTCACCAAGAAGTAGCCATCGGGAGCATGCATGGAAACAAACACCGCCGAACTCATCAAAAACCTACGCCATAACCGGGCTGAAAACGGGCGGGTAGAAGTCAAAGCTGCCGCTGGCGGGTTCCCTAAGTCCGTTCTTGAAACCGTTAGCGCCTTCGCTAACGGCGACGGTGGCACCATCCTTCTTGGCCTGACCGACCCGGCAGAGGGTCTGCAACCGGTTGAAGGTTTCAATGCACAGGCAGTCCACGACGCATCCGTTGAGGCAATCCGTTCCAAGATCACGCCTCGACCCCCGGTAGATATTCAAATTGAGGCGGCAGATGAGCAGCACCGTATCGTGCGCATCGACGTACTCCCCGGCGACCCGACGCAGAAGCCCTACTACATCGAAACACACGGCATGTACAACGGCTCCTACCAGCGCGTCGGCGAGGCCGATATTCGCCTCACCAAGTACGAGATTGACCGCCTCCTAGAGAACCGCAGTCAGCCCCGCTACGACGAGGAACTCGTCAGCGAGGCAAGCTTCAAGGACCTCTCACCCACCCTCGTCAGCGCCTACGTTGCCCGCCTCCGCGAAGAACAGCCTCGCGTTTTTGCGGCGCTTTCTGACCGTGAGGTTCTTCTGCAGGCACGCATTCTGCGCATCGATTCTGAGGGTCGAGAAGTGCCCACTCTTGGGGCGCTTCTCGCCATGGGCTCCTACCCGCAGGCGTTCTTCCCGCAGCTGATGATGAGCGTCGTTGTTCTTCCCGGTGAAGAACTCGGTGAGGTCACCGAGGACGGTCGACGTTTCCTAGACAATCACAGCTGTACCGGGCCTATCCCCTCCATGCTGGATGAAGCGATGGGCGTTTTGGTTCGCAATATGCGCAAAACGTCCACGATGGAGGGTCTCAACAGCAGCGGTATCGGGCGGGTTGAGCGCTACGAGTATCCGCTGGAGGCTATCCGTGAGCTCCTGGTTAACGCCCTCATGCACCGCGACTACTCGCCGGGTGCGCGCGGCTCGCAGGTGCAGGTTGAGCTCTACACCAACCGCCTGGTGGTGCGTAGCCCGGGTGGTATTTACGGTGCCGTGACTATCCGAGATTTTGGTCAGCCCGGTGTTTCTTCAACCCGCAATAGCTACCTGGCGAGCATTCTGACTGACCTGCCCGACCCGGCGACGGGGCGTTTGATTGCGGAGAACAGGGCTTCGGGTATTCCCACGGTTCTGCGCGCGCTGAAGGAGGCGGGTCTGCCCGCTCCCCAGTTTGCTGACCGTCTACTCTATGTGCAGGTCACTCTGATGCAACCCCCACAGGATGTGTCTTCTACGGAACAGAAGACCACACCTGAGGATAAGACTCAGCAAGCAACCCATTCCACGGGCAAAGATTCAGCCGACGCCGTCGAACCGACGGGAGTCGACGTGTCGCTTGATGGTCTCAGCGAACGCCAGGCTGGTATTGTGCGCGGCCTGCGCGCACAGGGCGAGGCTGTTTCCACGGCGTATATCCAAGAACATTGGGGTCGGGGCGCTTCACGTACCTCCATTACGAATGACCTGCGCAGTCTTGTGGAGGCGAAGCTGATTGTCCCGACGGCTCCGCCGCGTAGTAAGAACCGTAAGTATCGCGCTGCTTAGAAGTGCCCGATAAAAGGTACACAAAAAGGGGAGGGAAATAGAGCGGTTATTCTCTATTTCCCTCCCCTGCGGCTACTCAGCCAAGACCTTACTTAGCCGCAGGCCCACTCAAAGACGACCTGCGAGAAATCGCGGGCGGCAAGCGTCTCCGGAGTAATCAGCCAGTTCGCCGCACCGGCATCACCCCACATGATCTCGATTTCTTCGTCTTCGTTCTCCTCGTTCTCCGACTCGGAGACGATAGTCAGCAGGTTCACCGTGTGGCCGCGCAGCTCCTTGAACTCGTCACGCGGGTCATTCTGCACGAAGTACGGGTATCCGCCCACGTGGGAGTACTCTTCATCCGACTCGAAGGGGTCCGTCAGCTCGTAGATAGCTTCGCGGCGAGGCTGGTTCTTATACGGGTTTTTGTGCGCCTCGGGCAGCAACTCATCCGGGTAGGTTTCATCCCATTTCTTGCCAAAGAGGTCATAGTAGTCGTAGCCGGATGCGGTCACACCCTGCTCACGCACCTCAAAGGTCATGCCGTACTCAATTTCGAGCGGGCCGCTCTCACAGTCGAAACCGCCAATGGGCCAACCGCCTTCGTCCCAGTCCACGTTCGGGAACGGGGCGTCCGGGTTCGGTTCGCCCAACGTCTCGTAGTAGACGACGCGGTGATTCTTCTGAGAGAGCGGGTTCTCGTAGTCGTAACCCCACAGGCATTCTTCGTCGTTCGGGTCCATCCAGAACTGCAGCAGACCGGTGGCGGGGTACAGGTCGTTTTCGGGCAGGTCAGCGCAGTTAATCTGCGCAATCATACCCAGCGGCTCACCCTTCTCATTGGTCGGTGCGGACTCGCCAGCGGGCAGGTAGGGGCGGCCACCAAACTTGGAGGCAGTCTGCGGCAAGGGATCGGCGGGAACGAAGGGCTTCAGCGCGATAGCCTTCTTGCGGGCACCCTCCTGGTTGAGCAGGTCGATAACGTGCTTCGCCTGCTTCTCGATGTCCTTGAACGGCTTGTTGTCGAGCATTTTAGAGTCTCCTCATTGATGATGTGAAAGTAATACGGTGTCTAGCTGCAAGCCCACTCAAAGACGACCTGCGAGAAGTCGCGGGCGGCAAGTGCCTCCGGGGTAATCAGCCAGTTCGCTGCACCGGCATCACTCCATATCACGTACACGTCCTCCTCAGCATCCTCGCCCCACTCCGACTCGATAGTCAGCAGGTTCACCGAGTGGCCGCGCAGCTCCTCAAACTCATCGCGCGGGTCACCCTGCGCGAACGAAGGGTAGCCGCCAATATACGAGTAATCCCTCTCCTCCGATTCGAAGGGCTCCAGCAGGTTGTAGGAGGCGTTATCGCGTGCGTTCGGGTTCTCGGGAAGCTTCTGGTCCGGGTACATTTCATCCCAGGCATCAGCGAACTGGTCGTAGATTTCGAGGCCACCGTCCAGGAAGCTCTGTTCCCAGGTCTCGAAGGCAAGTGCGTACTCGGTGGTCGCCTCAGAAACGTCCTCGCCCTCGGGGCCCAGAGGCCAATCGTATTTATCCCAATTCACGGTCGGGAAGGGGGCATCCGGGTTCGGCTCATCCAACGTCTCGTAGTAGACCACGCGGTGGTTTTTCTGCGAAAGCGGGTTCTTGTAGTCGTAACCCCACAAGCACTTTTCGTCGTTGGGGTTAATCCAGAACTGCAGCAGACCGGTTGCTGGGTAGATATCATTTTCGGGCAGGTCGGCACAGTTAATCTGCGCGATCATGCCCAGCGGCTCACCTTTCTCATTGGTCGGCGCAGACTCCCCGGCGGGCAGGTAGGGGCGGCCACCAAACTTGGAAGCAGTCTGCGGCAGCGGTGCATCGGGGCGGGTCACCTTCAGGCGGATTGCCTGCTTGCGGGCGCCACGCTCGTTGAGTGCGTCGATGACGCGGCGTACCTGCGCCAGGGTCTCTTCGGAGGGCTTATTCTTCGGCATTACGTGCTCATTTCGTCGGTGAATTAATCGGTGTGGAAGGTTCGGTGTGTCAGGCGCGGGCAACGGTACCGCTACGCCTTCTACCCCCATTAGACCCTATTTCGGGCGGACGCGCACCGAATCCGGTCACAAGTGCATCCGGCGGGCAAAAAACAGGTGCACAGCGTGCAGAAAGCCCCGCTTCCTCACCCTCATGCACGGGCATGAGAGGCAAGAATGCGGGGCTTCAGTGATTCTTGGTGGAACTCAGTGATTCTCTACAAATCTCTACGAGAGGCTAGAGCCTTTAGAGCGCCTTCTCAATGGTCTCCAGAACGCCAAGCGCGGCAGCCGGGCCAGCGTTCAGGAAGAACATATCAGAATCCACGCTGTGCGCGCGCTTCTCGGTAACAGCCTTGAGGGTGCTCCACAGCGCCTCACCGGTCAGCTTAGACTCGTCACCGCCCTGCACACCGTAGAACAGGTAATCGCCGTCAGCCTGGTCAAGCTGCTCGGAGCTCAGGTCGATGGAAGTCTTCTCAACCTGCGCAGCTGCGGGGCGTGCCAGGGACGCATCCTGGCAGATGGAGCCCACGAACGAGGACTTCGCGAAGATGCGGGTGCGGTCAGCGGAAGCGTACAGGAAGGAGAAGGTCTTCTCGGTGCCGGCCTTCTGACCGACCGACTTCGCCTTGGTGGTGTACTCCTCCATAAGCTTCTCAGCCTTCTCGGTGGTACCCAGCGCGGCGGCAATCAGCAGGAAGTCCTGCTTCCAGTTAATGCCGGTACCCTCGGTGACCACGGTCGGCGCGATCTTGGCGAGGGACTCGTACAGCTCGTCCTTCTTGTTGGTGTTGTTGATGAGGATCAGGTCGGGCTTGAGGTTTGCGATGGCCTCAACGTCCGGGTCGGTGCGCTTGCCGACCTTGGCAATCTTGTCGAGCTCTGCGGACTTATCGGAGAACTTGGTCTTCAGGTAGGTGGGGACCAGGTCGGCGTCACCGGCAGTTGCCGCGCCGACGGGTACGATGCCCAGGGAGAGCACGCCGTCGAGCTGACCGGTGGAGAGAATCACGACCTTGGAGGGTGCGGATTTGATGGTGGTTTCACCGCGGAAGTGCTTGACGGTGCGGGGGAATTCGCCGTCAACGGTGGTGGTGCCCATGCCGGAGGGCAGGGCGGAGGGTGCCACCTTCTTACCGGTCGCAGAAGCAGACGCGGAGGAAGAGCCGGAAGTGTTGGAGGAGCCGCATGCCGCCAGGGCGAGGGCACCGAAGGAACCGAGTGCGAGTGCGCCGAAGGAGCGGCGGGTGATCTTATTCGTCATATTTGCCATTTTATTAGGATAACCTCATATATGCATATGCGATACTTAATACTCATCTATTGATACGTTAAGCATCCTCCGTCCGCACGGGAGCGCACCGCTCCCCCACCACCTCCAAGGCATATGACCCCACAGACCACCCCCCCTTCCGGACCCGCCGTCAGCGAAGGCTCCACCGTCAGCGCTGCCTCCCTGGCGAAAATTCGTGCCCTCTCCGCTTCTTCGGACGCCGTATCTGGCGCCTCCTCGGGCGGTCAGGGCGGCAAGTCTATCTCGCGTCTGGCGGTTGCGCTCATTATTGGCGGCGTTCTGCTGGTGCTGCTTTGCGCCCTGTCGTTTGCGGTGGGTTCGCGCATGTTCCCCCTGGATCGCTCCATTGACGGTTTCCTCCACCCGGAGGCGAACACTATTGAGTCGAAGCTGATTTGGGCGAAGCGTGCCCCGCGTACCGCCGCGGCGTTGCTGGTGGGTGCCGCGTTGGCGGTGTCGGGTGTGCTCATGCAGGCGTTGAGCCGTAACCCGCTGGCTGAGCCGGGTCTGCTGGGTGTGAACTCGGGTGCTGCCGCCTCCGTGGTGGTGGGTGTGGGCGTTTTTGGGGTGTCCTCCCCGTTCGTTCAGCTGTGGCTGGCTCTACTGGGTTCGGGTCTGGCAGCGGCGCTGGTGTTCGTCATGGGCCTGGTGGATTCTAAACCGAACCTGGATTCGACGGCGCGTCTGGTGCTGACTGGTGTGGCGGTGAACGCTTGCCTGGGCACGATTACCGGCATTATCACGATGTTTAATTCGAAGGCTTTTGATTCGCACCGTTTCTGGGTGGTGGGTTCGCTGGAGAACCGCACCTTTGAGCAGGTGCTGTCTGCGCTGCCCTTTGTGGCGTTGGGTTTGGTGCTGTCGTTCATGCTGATTGGTCCTCTGCGTGCCCTGGCACTTGGAGAGGATGCGGCAGCCGGCCTGGGTGTGCCGGTGACAATGGTGCGTGGCGCGACGATTATTGCGATCATGGCACTGTGTGGTGCGGCGACTGCGGTTGCGGGCCCGATTGGTTTTGTGGGCCTGGTCGTGCCGCATGTGGTGCGTCTGCTGGTGGGTTCCGATATTGCGCGTGTGCTGCCGCTGTCGCTGGTGTACGGCCCGGTGTTGGTACTTGCCTCCGATATTTTGGGTCGCGTTCTGGTGATGCCGAGTGAGCTTGAGGTGGGTATTGTGACCGCCTTTATTGGTGCCCCGGTGCTAATGGTTCTGGTGCTGCGATTGAGTACGGGTGCGCGCGGTGCGAAGAAGGGCCGCATGGGTGCGAAGGCGCAGGCGCACGATGAATCGGGTCCAGCTCATGTGTCGGAGCACGGTCCGCATCGTGCTCAGCGCCCTGTTGCGCGTGGTTCGTCTGGTTCATCTGGCGCGTTTGGTTCGTAGGTCCCGGTTTCTGAGAGGTTTTATTGTGAGCGTTGTGTCTCGTTCTGTAGCCGGGTCTGTGCGTATCCCGGGGCGTTACCGCACCCCTATTCCGCGTACCCTGCTGGTGGTGGCGGTGCTTGTGGTGGCGGCGGTCGCCTCCCTGGTGTTTGGTAGTTATCAGATGAGCCCTGATCAGGTGTTTCGCCTGATTTTTCAGGGTGAGGGCACGGAGATTGAGCGTCAGCTGGTGTTGAATCAGCGTCTGCCGCGTATGCTTGCCGCCGTGGTGGTGGGTGCGGCTTTGGGCTTATCGGGCGCTATTTTTCAGTCGGTTTCCCGTAATGCTCTGGGTTCGCCGGATATTATCGGTTTCACGGTGGGTTCGGCGACCGGTGCCCTGTCTGTGGTGCTGATTGGGTCGTTGAGTTCTACCGGCGTGGGTATGGGCATGGGCGCTATTATTGGCGGTTTTGCGACGGCGGCCGTGGTGATGCTTCTGGCGGGTGTGCGCGGTGGCGCGACGATGGGTCAGAAGATGGTGCTGATTGGTATTGCGGTGAGTGCGATGCTCAGTTCCGTGAACGATTACCTAATCACACGCGGTGATTTGGAGAAGGCGGAGGCGGCGAAGACCTGGCAACACGGTTCGCTAAATGCGCTGTCGTGGAATCAGGTGTCGGTGCAGGCGGTGCTGCTGCTGGTGGCGATTCCGCTGGTGCTGATGCTGACGCATCGCCTGCGCGTCTTGGAGCTCGGCGACGATTTGGCGGCGGGTTTGGGCCTGCCGGTGAAGAGGACCGTGAACCTGCTGGTGGCGGCTGCCGTGCTCCTGGTGGCTGTGGCGATTTCTGTTGCGGGCCCAATTGGTTTCTTGGCGCTGGTTGCCCCGCAGATTGCGCGCCGCCTGTGGAACACTCCGGGTATGGCGATGTGGCATTCGGCGCTGCTGGGTTCGGTGATTTTGGTGCTGGCTGATTTTGTGTCGGCTCGTGCGTTGGCGCCGTTCCAGATTCCGGTGGGTCTGGTGACGGGCGCGTTGGGTGGCGTGTACATGCTGTGGTTGCTGCACCGTCAGCGCTAGTTGCGCCGTCTTATTCCGTATGAGTGACCGGGTGTTCCCAACTGGGGGCACCCGGTTTTCTCTGTTTCACGGGGTTTCGCTAGGTTTCACGGGTGGTTTCAGAATTTTTCAGAATTTTCCCAGTTTTACCCCGGGGTAGATTAAAAACTGCTTATCGTGTCAGGGGTCGCTCATAGAGTGTAGGTGTTGGAAGGGACGATCCTTCCGACCGGGCACACCGTCTCCTGCGGTGTTGCCGCTAGGTTGATTCAGCATCTACGGAAGGAACGGTCATGGACAACACCACTCACGAGAGCCAGTACGCAAACGCAGAGATTTCCTGCACCGCAGATGAGCAGCTGTGCCGTGATGCAGAGTTCAACCTGCTAATGCAGGCGGGCACCATCGTCCGTATGGAGCGTTTCAACGTGGAGGAGCTCCGCGGCGTTCTGGAGCAGCTGGTGGCTGACGGTTCGTGCTTCCGCACCGCGCCGGCGTCTTCGACGATGGGCCGCGTGATGCGTCACCTGACTCAGGGTGCTTCCGGTTACGAGGCGAACCTGGCTGAGCTGCGTGCGGCGGCACAGAACGCTCTGCTGTTCGTGTTCCCCCTGGAGAAGGACCTGGAGATGTGCCTGCGCTTTGAGCGTGTGCAGGGTACCGGCCTGGCGTTGACTCGCCTGGGCGTGAGCCCGGTCAATGGTGACCTGTGGACTCAGCACTGGGCGATGCGCGCGCTGGAGTGCACCGGCGGCGTGTTTGCGGTGGAGTCCGCTCCGGGTGCCTGCAATTTTGAGCTGCGCCGCGAGATGTTCTACGCGATGCTGTCGCTGGTTGAGCTGTCGACTTTGGGTTTGTCGGCTGAGCCGGAGGACTTCTACATGTTTGCCGATTCGGAGGCTGTGTGTAAGAAGTTCAAGCGTGAGCGTCGTGATTGCCGCCGCGCAATGCGTGCCCAGTACGACCGCGCCGCATAAGGTATATCGTGTATGCCTTATGCGGCATACGCGCATATCAGAGCCATTTATTCTTCTTGAAGAACCAGTAGAGAAGCAGGCAGGAACCCACCATGAGTAGCAGCGCGGCGGGGTAGCCGAACTCCCATTTGAGTTCAGGCATGACCTCAAAGTTCATGCCGTACACGGAGCCAACGATGGTGGGCACCATGAGTAGCGCCGCGTAGGCGGAGATTCTCTTGGTGTCGTCGTTCTGCTGCTGACCGAGCAGGGTGTCGTGCACGCGCAGTGCGTTTTCGAGGGAGCTGCGAAGGTCTTCGAGGCGTTCTTTTGTTTGGGTTACGTGGTCGAGCACGTTGCGGAACTGCCGGGCGAGCTCGACCGCTTCTTCGTTCTTTTCTTCGTCGGATACGCCCGGGTAGGGTGAGGGGTCGAGCGCGCCGGTGCGCATCCCTTCGATGATGCGGCCGATCATGGATTCGAGGGGTCGGCAGGCACGCTGGAAGTCGATGACCTGGTTGAGCAGTTCGTAGATGCGCCGTGCGAGGGAGTTGGCGTCGCGCCGCTCGCTGTGGGAGAAGAGGATGTCTTCGATTTCGTCGCTGTCGTTTTCGAGGCCATCGAGCACGGGTGCGTACCCGTCGACGGTGCTGTCGAGGATGCGGTGCAGCAGTCGGGCGGGGGATGCATCGGGGGTGGCGTAGAGCAGGTTGAACTGGTCGTTGATGCGCTGGTTGCTGCGTTGTTCGTCGCGAACGAGTGCGAGGGTGTAGCGGGGGCCGGTGAAGAGGTGCAGTTCGCTGAGGCGCACTTCTTCTTCTTTGTCGAGGTAGATGGCGGGGCGGATGACGGTGAAGAGGGAGTCGCCGTATCGTTCTAGTTTGGCGCGCTGGTGGCCTCGTCCGGCGTCTTCGATGGCGAGTTCGTGCAGGTTGAAGGTTTTTTGCAGGGCGTGTAGTTCGTGGATGTCGGGGTTGGCGTATCCGAGGGCTACGGCGGTGTTGGGCTGCTGGTAGGCGTTGAGGGTTTCTTCTTCGGGTGCGCCTATGCGGATGCGGTCGCCGCTGGGGTAGATGGCTCCGGTAATGTAGGTCATCGTTCTCCTCCTCTGAACGCTTTGGCGCCACGTGTGCGAGGCGCTCCTTCCAGCATACGGTATGCGCCCCGCCCGGTCACTTATGCAGGTTCAGAGGCGTTGAGGGCTGGGGTGTTGAGGTGAGTCTTGGATTTTCTTTTTAAGATATCTGGGGGTTATAGAGTTTCAACCTTCCCTTGAAAGCTAAGAAAGTCTAAACTTCTAGTTAATAAGACTGAGATTGTCTTAGAACCAACCACTATTTTCTTTTAAGGAACCAACGATGCTGTTGAAACCATTTGTGAAGGGTGCGGCATGTACTTTTGCTGCCGCCTCTCTGTTGTTGTCTGCGGTGGTACCTGCTTCTGCAGCGCAATTGCACCCTAAGACTTTTTCTCCTTTTCCGGGTGATGAACTGGAAGTTACCTGCATTAATGAGTCTGAATACAATACCCCGGGTGATTACCAGGATAAGGTGATTGCTTGGGCGGAGTGCACTGGGCTTATTACTCACGGCCGCCGTCTTTATCTTCAGAAGAATAAGAATGCTCCCCAGCCTGCGATGACTCGTGGGCAGCTTCTTGAGTTTCTGTACCATGTGAAGGGTAGGCCCGTGGTTAAGGATCTTCCTGCTACTTCGCCATATAGCGATATTTCGGTCAATGACCCGCACTACCCTATTGCTATCTGGGCTACTCGTGAAGGTATCACTGCCGGGTGGGGGGATGGAAAGTTCCACTACAACGAGGTAGCTTATGAGGCGACTGAGGCTCTCTTCCTTTACCGGATGTACGGCAAACCTCAGGTGGGTCTTACCCCCGTCCCCGAGGATTTCAAGCGTTGTGTGAAAGAGGGCGGAGATATGCATAAAGCATATAGCTGGCTGGGTTGGACACCTCGATGCGGATATGACAGTGATGTTGAGTTCATGACATTTCTATCTGTATTGCGAGATCTTGACCAGCGCGGAATTTTATAAATTATAAGGCGATAAAGATAGGCTCTGAATATTAATAATTTCAGAGCCTATCTTTTATATATTAAAATTCAACTTTTGTACCCAGATATTCATCCTGTTTATACTTTGGCATATCGGTGTACTTCTTTGGGGTCTTTTTCACTTCTTCTTCGATGTCATGCATTCCGTACCGCATGACAAATTCATTAATGGTGATATCCATGTATCCTGCGCGCCACGGGCCAAAGTGAACTTTCCATGGGTAATTCTCTGGATTTTCTCTGCGATACTCGTCGTAAACATCACCACAGACTGCACAAAGCCCCCAGCAGGTACCGTGCAGGTACCTTCCGGGGGCTTTCGCGTCTTGAGCTTTTGCGCTTAGTCTTCGTTGATGAGGTCGCGGACCACGATGGTCTGGTCACGGTCCGGGCCCACACCAATCGCAGAGATACGGCAGCCAGAAATCTCTTCCAGCTTCAGCACGTACTTGCGGGCATTCTCGGGCAGCTCATCCAGGCTCTTCGCATCCGAAATGTTCTCGGTCCAGCCGTCGTAGTACTCGAAAATCGGCTTAGCGTGGTGGAACTCGGTCTGAGTCATCGGCATCTCGTCGTGGCGCACACCGTCAACATCGTAAGCCACGCAGACCGGGATCTTATCCAGGCCGGTCAGCACGTCCAGCTTGGTGATGAACAGGTCGGTGAAACCGTTGATGCGCACAGCCTGACGCGCCAGCACGGCGTCGTACCAGCCGCAACGACGCGGGCGGCCGGTGTTCACGCCGAACTCGCCGCCGGTAGTGCGCAGGAACTCGCCCATCTCATCGAACAGCTCGGTCGGGAAGGGGCCAGCACCCACGCGGGTGGTGTACGCCTTCTGAATACCGATTACGCGGGAGATGCGGGTCGGGCCCACACCCGAACCGACGCACGCACCGCCGGAGGTCGGGTTGGAAGAGGTCACGAACGGGTAGGTGCCGTGGTCAACGTCCAGGAAGGTTGCCTGGCCGCCCTCCATCAGCAGGGTCTTACCCTCGTCCAGTGCCTTGTTCAGCAGCTGGGTGGTGTCCACAATCATCGGCTTCAGACGCTCGGCGTAAGACATGAAGTACTCGACAATCTCGTCAACCTCAACGTGGCGGCGGTTGTAGACCTTCACCAGCAGTTCGTTCTTCTGACGCAGTGCGCCTTCAACCTTCTGACGCAGGATCGACTCGTCCAGGATGTCCTGAACACGCACGCCGAGGCGGCCAACCTTATCCATGTAGGCGGGGCCGATACCGCGGCCGGTGGTGCCGATAGCGCGCTTGCCGAGGAAACGCTCGGTCACCTTGTCCATGGTCTGGTGGTAGGGTGCGACCAGGTGTGCGTTAGCGGAAATCTTCAGGCGGGAGGTGTCAGCACCGCGGGCCTCAAGGCCGTCAATCTCAGCGAAAAGAGCCTCGGGGTTAACAACCACGCCGTTACCAATCACGGGGACGGCGTTATCACTCAGAATACCCGCGGGCAGCAGCTTCAGCTCAAACTTCTGGCCGTTCACCACCACGGTGTGACCGGCGTTGTTACCGCCGTTGGGCTTGACCACGTAGTCTACGCGGGGGCCGAGCAGGTCGGTTGCCTTACCCTTACCCTCATCGCCCCACTGGGCGCCCACAATCACGACAGCTGACATTTTGTGCTCCTTGAAAGCCTTGAAGATACGCACCGGATTTCACGGCGCGGCGGCGACCTACCGCCTCATGATCCGGGTAGGCACACCTCTTCTAATGATACCGTGCCCGTCCCTTTAAGTCCCGTGTGACGGGGCGGTAGGCGTGCCAGATCCGGTGCCGGTGAGCCTCACCGGGCACGGCAACGCCCCCATCCGATATTCGGACGGGGGCGCTACCGGCATGAGCTTATGAAGACTACTTGATGATCTCGATGAAGGTCATCGGGTAGGTGTACTGCTCACCGCGGTTTGCGGCCATAGCAGCCAGGCTGTGGAAGATAACCATCAGGATAGCCACAACCAGCGGGACAACCCACAGGATGATGCCCAGGATGCCGAAGGTCAGAATAATCAGCAGCCAGGAAGCCATGCTGATGACCCACAGGGAGAAGTTGAAGTTGAACGCGCGGCGGGATGCTTCCTTAGTGAAGGAGTAACCGGGCTTGTCCTTGTAGATGAACCACATGACCAGCGGCGCGAGAATACTTGCGGATGCGAAGGACAGCAGAGACAGAATTGCAGAAGCCAGGTGCGCGAGCATCGCCATGTTCTGGTCGTCCTTGGAGGAGACTACGTAACCGTTGGGCTGCTGACCCGGCGCCTGCGAGTAGGAGGGTGCCTGCTGGGAGTACTGGTTGTACTGTTCAGGGTTCGGGTTCTGGGACATCGTTCTTTTCCTTAATCTATCGATGAGTGGATACAGCTAATCGTTGAGGCGCGGCTAATCATTGAGGCGCGGCGGCAGGCTAACTCGCCGTTTTCGGCGGGTGCCCGCCTCGCTCGGCTTGGTCGCAACGCTCGTGATGGTTTCACCCTATCAAGGCAAAGTAAATGGAATATTAACCCTCGCCGGACAACAGACGAAGAAACCCGAATATGACATAAAAAAGACGCCTCTGCCCCTCCACGCGGTGTTACGTACGTGGAGGGGCAGGTCGTTATACGGTGTGGATTGGCTTGAGGTTAGTCTTGTATCTCTACATCGGGTGAGCCAGGATGCGCGGCGGGCTTATGTAGTGCGGCAGGCTCGCGCTGTGCGGCGGCCTCGCGCGGTGCCGCAGACTCGCGTAGCTTTACACGTTCCCGCCTTTTCAGCGCCTCATACTCATCGAAAAAACCATGTTTCTTCGTGTATCCGTTGATGCCCGTGTAGTCGTCCGGCAGGCGGTTGTACACCAGGTAGTACCAGAACTCGGCATGTACCGTCTTTGTTTTCTGGATGAGTTCCCTCAGCCGGTTCTTATGCTTCACAGCCTGAACAATACCCACAATCCACAGGATCGGCACCACAAAAAATGATCCCAGACCGATAATGATGAAGAAGAACAGCATCGACATGCCGGCATTATTATCGAACATGCTCACCAAAGGAACCAGCACAAACGGGTTCAGTATCAGTAGGACAATAAGCACGGCTTTCCAGAAGGTGCGCTGACCCTCGATCTCTTCAATGTTGGAGCCAGCCAACGGATTATTGATGGGAACGTAGCCCACCGGTTGCAGCTCGGCCGCCCGCGATATGGGGTTCTCCTCAGCCTTGACCGGGTTCAGGTGGGCGGCGCACGCCTGCATGGGTGCGGAGGATTCAAGCGAGCGGTCCAGCAGGCGCATTTCGATAAGTTCCGAGTCGGGGATGCCGAAGAACGGCTCAGGAATAACCGGCAGAATAGCGCCCGGTTGCAGACCGAGGTGTTCCAGCCGAACGTACTCGCCGTAGGCGTGCGTTGCCTGAGCCTGCTCTTGCTGAGCCTGTTCAGTGGAGGCGAGCGCTACCGGGTGGTTCGCCTCGTCGTCCTTGCGAGATTCGTGAGTATCTTCCGGGGTGTCTTCTGAGGTGTCTTCCGGTTCGTTGCTACCGTCGGAGTCTTCGCTGTCGGAGGCTTCGTGCAGCTCAACGTCTTCATTTTTCTGCGTCTGCTCGCCCATGAGTAGCGTCATGTATTCCGGGACGGACTGGTCGGTGTCCCAGAGGGGCTGGTATGCCTCGTCCTTCTTTGCAGTTTTCCTCTTTGCGGCTTCATTCTTTACAGCGGGGCGGTCTGCCATGGTCATCTCCTTTGTTTACCAGACATACTCCTAGTGGCACCACCGTACCAGCGTGCGCTGGGCAGTCCCTTGAAACCTGCCTGATAAAAGCTGAGAAAAAGCCCCCGACAAGCGCAAACATGCACGTGTTAACACTGCCGGGGGTTCAGCACCACTGGAGCCCAGGGACCCACGGAAAGTCGGCTACGATGCATCCGCTGAGTTTGGAACAGGGCTTGAGGTAGGGCTCGGGGCACTCGGCGGCTGAGGGGCTGGCACCACGGAAGACATCGAAGACGCCGCGCCCAGGATTCCCTGCATCTCCTCGGCATCCCTAGGCAGGCGGTCATACACCAGGTAGAACCAGAACGACCCGAGAGGCATGGCCTTCCATTTCAGCGCCCGATACTTTCGGCTCACTCGGAGTAGCGCAAAAATCAGCGCACCAGCCCACAAGAACATGGGAAGACCCATCGTCAGCAGAGAAAGCATCAAGAAGTAGTAGAAGACATACCCACCGATCTGAGGGTCCCCTGTAACGGTAGCCAACAGAAGATAAGTCAGGGGATTAAACACCACACCCACGAAGAAGAGGGCAATGAGCTCAGGCCAGGCTTTCCACCATAAGTCTGATACACGCACCTTGCCCGCAAGTGGGGTCGCTGAGATATACCCGATGGGTCGCGGTGTACCCACTACTTTCCCCTCCTGCCAGGTGGGAAACACACTTGGCACCTGCTGGTATGCAGATGCACCAGTATCCGTGCCCATCGGGGACATTCGGCGCATTGTGGGGCCCGGGCGGCCATACAGCGGCCGGTTCAGCACCGGGTGCCCTGTCGCCGACGGGAAAAAGTTTGCAGCCTGCGCAGAGGGTGCGGGAGCAGAAACCGACAGAGCGGGCGCTGCAGAATCGGGCACAGCGGGACTGGGCGCTGTCAGGGCGGGTGTAACCGTATCGGCAGGCGCGGATGCAGAACGAGCCTTCTGTATCGCCAGGACCTCCTTCACCGGCTCGGGAATCTCCCCGGTCGGCGCGGCAACCAGCGTTCCATGAAGCAGCAAAGCCGAGTAATCGGGGGCGGGCTGATCCGTATCCCACAGGGGCTGATACCTGCTATCGCTCTTCTCGGTTGGGTTCTGAGGGTTTTTCGGTGCTTCGCTATGCTCCGCCACGGTGGTCTCCTCCAATGCTTGTCTGCTGTTATGTGTCTGTTGTGTTATCTACACTGTGTGTTCAGTGCGCGGGGGCTATCCCCCAGCTACTATCGGCGGTCATGATTCCTCCTCATCGCGCGATTCAAGGATGCGGTGCAGCAACGCCGTGGCTGAACCACCGTCAAGCGGGGTGCACTCGTACACCAGCCGGAATTGAAAATCCTGCTGAATCTTGTGCTGCCCAATGAACAGGCGCATCGACTCGACGGCATCCTCAACGGCCTTCAGAAACTTTCCTGCACTGAGAAACAGCAACCAGATTCCTACAACGACCCCAACCAGAATCAGCGGCGGAAAGTAAAAGAACGGCGCGAAGATATTTATCAGCGCCAGCTCCATGCCTTCACTGATTTCTATATGGCTCTGGGAGAGGAGCACCGGACTCACCAGCGCGATAAAAAGAGACGACCAGAACGCCATCCGCAGTACCGGTCCCAGCACATACAAGGTGAAGCCGTCCCAATCGGTGAAGAAGCCCTTCGCGTCGAAGGTTTCGCGCGACTTCTCGATGGGAACATAGCCCACCACCTTGCCAACTTTCCAGGCAGATGACGTGCCCTCGGTCAGGATGCCCTGCACCTCTCCCCTGTCGATGCACCGCAGCCTCGGGCGGGGGCGACCGTGGATGACCTTCGGTGACATCAGCAGAACCGGCTCATCCGAGAACTCCAGCTGGTCCTCGATGGGCTGGTTGTTATTAGTGGTCATGACGACTCCTGAGAGCTCAATGCGGCATGTGTTTTTGGGCCAATAATTTTCTGATTGGGTTCTTCATCCAGCTCGTACCGGTACATGGAGCCCTTGTCGACAGGGCGGTTATACACGAGGAAAAACCAGAAATCCTCATAGGTCGTACCCTCACGCAACGCAGCACTAATCTTTCGTACTGCTTTACTCACCACAGAGATCAGCAAACCCGCCCAAAGAATAGGGATAAGCCAGAGAACTATAACGCCCCCAGAAAATACCAGGAAGAGAACGATTGTTTCGAGGAATTCAGTGTCTGTAGCACGGGAATTAAAGAGCAAAGAAGCGAGCGTAAACGGGTTCAGCAGAATCACCAGGAGAACCACAACCAAGGACTCCAGACAAGGCCAAATCGCCCTGGTGTACCGCACGTTTTTCAGCTGTTCACTCAGCGGAACATAGCCCACCGGGTGTTCCGGGCCAGCCAAGATTTTCTCGACGATTTTCCGTTGCGGGCCTATCCCGTCGGGGAGGTGCTGCTGAATGGCGACCGCGCTCATCTGCCCCTGATGACCGGAGGGGTCGTTGAGCAGTTTCATGGGAATTAGGAGGGGGCCCGGTCGACCGTACTGCGGGACCGGTTCGACCTCCAGCGCGCTGCCGGCTGCCAGCAGGTGGGAGCTGTGCATGACAGACTCTTTCGGGGAAACGCGTCGCTTGACCATGGTTCGACCCTCCCTATCCCATCATTTTTGATAGATGTTCAATAGATGGTTTTACAGTAACAATCGAACCTGAAAAGAACCTGAACCCGAATGCAAATGAAAAACATGCAAAAGAAAAGGGTCGAACATGTCCACAATTTGATGCATTTAGGAGTAATAAACGCTTCACAAGCCATTTTGAGGTGTATCCTAGTTCACATCTAGTGTGTTCAAGTTCAGCTGGAACCCACCAGAACAACACCACAAGCCTCCCAGAAACACCCCGGGAGCCAAGCAAAGGAGCACCGTGACACACACCGCCTCCCCAAACCCCCGCGGCCGGTCGCATCGACGCCGAATCGGCAGCGGGCTACTCACCCTCAGCATGGCGCTGAGCCCCCTCGCAGCCCTGGGCACCACCGCCCACGCCGCGGAAGACCCCGACGCCGTCAAGCAGGTACTCAGCGAAAGCATGAAGAACGCCAGCGGCACCGTCACCGCCTTCGTCCGCTTCAAGGGTAAGGGCGCCTTTGAACAGACCCAGCCCGCAGGCGTACGCGCCGGCGTGCAGGCACCCGTCAATACCAGCTCACAGGTGCAGGCAATCGCCTCCCAGGTGCAGAGCCAGGCACAGCAGGTCAGCAGCCAGTCCGGCGCGCAGGTCCTCTACACCACCCACAACGCAGTACGCGGCGTGGCAGTGCGCGGTGACGCAGATTCCATCAAGGCACTCGCCAACCGCCCCGACGTAGAGAAGATCTCGCCCATCCTGCCCAAGTACCGCCAGAACGCGGGCGCCGCCATTGACGCAGGCTCCCTCGCCACCTGGACCGGCACCACCAACCCCGCCGGCGCGGGCGGATACACCGGCAAGGGCGTGAAGATCGCCGTCATCGACTCCGGCATCGACTACACCCACACCGACTTCGGCGGTAGCGGCAAGCTCGAAGACTACGAGAAGGCATCCAAACTCACCGAGCTGCCCTCCGCAGACTCCGGGCTCATCAACCGCACCAAGGTTGCTGGCGGCTACGACCTCGTTGGTGACGCCTACGACGGCAGCAACACCGCTGTTCCCGACGGCAACCCGCTCGACTGCACCACCGGCGGCCACGGCACCCACGTGGCGGGCACCGCGGCAGGCTACGGCGTGAACGCCGATGGCACCACCTTCACCGGCGACTACAGCAAGCTCACCGCAGAGCAGCTCAAGACCATGAAGATTGGCCCCGGCGTCGCCCCCGACGCTGAAATCTACGCCTTCCGCGTCTTCGGCTGCAGCGGTAGCACCAACGTCGTTATCGAGGCGCTCGACCGCACTCTTGACCCCAACGGTGACGGCGACTTCTCCGACCGCGTGAACGTGGTCAACATGTCCCTCGGCGGCGAATTCTCCCCGCAGGACGACCCCGAAGCCTACGCCGTTGACGCGCTCACCCGCGCCGGCGTGCTCTCCGTGATCTCCGCGGGTAACGCCAACGACTACAGCCTGCGCGGCGACACCTACTCCAACTCCGGTCACCCCGCCACCGCAGCCAGCGCAATCACCGTAGCGAACGCCTACGGCTCCACCCGCGCCGTCGATGCGGCAGAGCTGACCGACCCCGCCACCGGCACCACCCGCAAGGTACGCGGCGACTACAGCGTCTCCTACCCCTGGGCACAGGCGGGCACCAAGGAATTCACCGGTGAACTCACCGCAATCTCCGAGAACAACCGCTACGCCTGCAACGCCCTCAGCGCCGACGAAGCGGTAGCTGTAAAGGGCAAGTGGGTGCTCATCGACTGGGCTAAAGATGACGGTGAACTCGCCTGCGGCTCCAAGGTGCGCTTCGACAACCTGGAGGCGGCAGGCGCCAAGGGCGTACTGCTTGCAGGCCATGACGAAGAGCCCGGCCTGGGTATTGCCGGTAACGACACCCTGCCCGGTTTCCGCCTGGCAGCATCCGCCGCTAAGGACCTGCGTGCACAGATCACCGCAGCAGAAGCGGCAGGTAAGCCCCTGACCGTGCGCCTCGGCAACGAGCTGAAGTCCTCCCTGCGCGTGGACACCGACAAGCTGGATCAGCTGAACCCCATGAGTGCCCGCGGCTTCCACGGCAGCTACGGCTACACCAAGCCCGACATTGCGGCACCCGGCTCGTACATCACCTCCGCGGCGGTGGCAACCGGTAACAACTCCGTGACCTTCAGCGGCACCTCTATGGCGGCACCCTACGTGACCGGCTCCGCCGCCCTGGTCATGCAGAGCCACCCGACCTACACCCCCGCACAGGTCAAGTCCGCCCTCATGAACACCGCGACCCACGATGTGCGCACTGAATCCGGTGCCGCATACGCGGTGGACCGTGTGGGCGCCGGACGAGTCGATACCCTCGCTGCCGTGCAGTCGAAGTCCCTCGTCTACAACACTGACAAGAGCGGTACCGTGTCTCTGAGCTTCGGCGTGCTCGAGTACGCACCGGATGCTGGCGTTCAGACCCTCACCCGCGAGGTGACGGTCGAGAACACCGACTCCGTGGCGCACACCTACGCCCTGTCCTACGCTGAAAGCACTAATATTCCCGGCGTGGAATACTCCTTCCCCTCCGCGGTCACCCTCGCACCCGGTGAAACTAAGAAGTTCGAAGTCACCGTGCGCATCGACCCGTCCAAGCTGGAGAAGACCCGCGACGCAGCAATGGACACCACCCAGAACGCAACTGATTACTACACCGGCAACGAAACCGTTCCCGAACAGTACCGTCAGTACATTGCCAGCGCATCCGGCCGACTCGTCCTCACCGAAGACGGCACCAAGGCACTGCGCCTGCCCGTTCACGTGGCACCCAAGCCCGTGAGCACCATGCACGCTGCCGAAGACACCGTCACCTTCACCCAGAAGCCCTCCAGCGATGAGGCTCAGAAGGCAGACACCGGCTGGACCAAGTCCCAGATCTCGCTGCGCGGCACCGAGGTCAACCAGGGCGGCTACCGCTCCCTGCTCGGCGCGTTCGAGTACGGTGCGAGCGTGGACCGTGTGGCTCCCACCTCCCTGTCGCTGAACAGCAACGTTAAGGCGAACCTGCAGTACGTCGGTGCTTCCTCGGATGCGCCCGCGCTGAAGGCAGCCGGCGGCAACGCTGATGACGGCACCCTGCGCTTCGGTATCTCCACCTGGGCGAGCTGGGATGTTGTCTCCTACGAGAACACCTTCACCGTAGAAATCGATACTGACGGCAACAACCGCGCCGACTACAAGCTGGTCACCGACCGCGCTAAGGGCCTGGACTACCCGCTGGTTCGCCTCTACGGCTACAAGAACGGCAACCTCGTCGAGCTCGGCTACTACCCGCTCAATGGCGCCTGGGGTGACGTGGACACCAACATGATGGACACCAACACCCTCATCATGAGTGCGCCCCTCAAGGACCTGGGCCTGACCAGCGCAAACAACCCGGACATCCAGTACCGAGTCAGCGCAACCACCCAGTACGAGTGGGGTAACGTCAGCGAAACCGGCTGGATCAAGTACCGCCCCTTCAGCCCCAAGCTGTGGTTCAGCGGCGATTCCTCCGCCGTGGCTGGCCTCCACCCGGATGCCCCCACCACCACCCTGACGGCGCACCGCTCCGCTGACGCAATCCCCGCGCTCGGCGAATCCGGTACCCCCGCCAAGGCGCTGCTGCTACACCTGCACAACGGCACCGGCGACCTCTCCGGCACCAACGGCGCCAAGGGCAACCGCGCCGAGGTGCTGAACATCAAGGAGCAGCAGACCGAGTACATCACTCCGTCCCGCTTTAGCGATGTGAAGAACGGCGACCAGTTCTACACCGAGATTTCTTGGTTGGCTCAGCGCGGCATCACCACCGGCTACCCGGACGGCACCTACCGCCCGCTGGAGTCCGTGGAACGTGGCGCAATGGCGGCGTTCTTCTACCGCATGCAGGGTTCCCCGCAGTTCACTGCCCCCTCCACCCCGAGCTTCAAGGACGTGCCCACCACGCACCCCTTCTACAAGGAGATTGAGTGGATGAAGGCTCAGGGCATCACCACCGGCTACTCGGACGGCACGTTCCGCCCCTCCGCACCGGTGAACCGTGACGCCATGGCTGCGTTCTTCTACCGTGCAGCGGGTTCCCCGCACGTGGATCTGCCCGCGACCAGCCACTTCAGCGATGTTTCCACCGATAACCAGTTCTACCGTGAAATCACGTGGCTGGCTTCGAAGGGCATCAGCACCGGCTGGCCGGACGGCACCTACCGCCCGGTGACCCCCATTGCCCGCGACGCAATGGCGGCATTCATCTACCGCTACACCGAGAAGGTTGCTAACCAGGCCGGCCGCTAGACGGTAGCTAACCGGTAGCAAACGGTTCGGATCCCCTCCCACCTCCTGCCCCCTCCTACCCCTACATGGAGGTGGGAGGGGCACCCGGAACCGGCAGGATCCGGGGCCTGAAAATCCCGGAACCTCTCAAGTTTTGGTGGCGGTTTCACCGGCGGATGCACTCACTCGTCGTCTGCCGGTGGGGCCGCCTCCGCGTATCACCGATACACAACCACAGAGCACACAGCATTACCGAAAAATAGAAAATCCGAAGGAGGATTCCATGACAACGCCTCATGCGCCACGCCGCAGAATGAAGGCTGTCGGTGCGACCGGTTTGAGTGCGGCTCTTGCCCTTACTCTCGGCGTTCCCGCCACTTTCTCTGCAGCTCACGCTCAGAGCCCCCAGCAGGTCGAAGGAAGCACTGCGAGCGCATCCGGTAACGCGGCCTCGCGTATCAGCCCGGGTCTGCAGAAGGCTGAAGGCCAAATCACCGTGTATGTGCAGTTCAAGGGCAAGGGCGCGTATGAGCAGACCCAGTCCGCGGCTGTTCTGGCACGTAAGGAGGCGCCGGCGAACCGTCAGGCGCAGGTGCAGGCTATTGCAGCTCAGGTGCAGTCGCAGGCTCAGTCTGTGGCGGCTGCTTCTGGCGCGAAGCTGATGTACACCACGCATAATGCGATGCGTGGTGCGGCGATTACTGGTGATGCTGCGCAGATTCGTGCGTTGGCGGAGCGCCCGGATGTGGAGCGTATTTCGCCGATTATCGCGAAGGAGCGTATGAACTCCGGTAGCGAGATTGATACGAAGACTCTTGCCACGTGGACTCGTGAGAATACGGGGTACACGGGTAAGGGCGTGAAGATTGCGGTTGTTGACTCTGGTGTTGACTATACGCACGCTGATTTTGGTGGCCCCGGTACGGTGGATTCGTACCTGAAGGCTAAGGCGATGACGGAGCTTCCGTCCGCTGATTCGGGTCTGATTGATCGTAATAAGTTCATTGGCGGCATTGATTTGGTCGGTGATGACTACAATGCGTCGGTGGCTGAGAAGTCGACTCCGCAGCCGGATAATAACCCGCTGGATTGCCGCCCGGATGGTTTCGGTTCTGGCGGTCACGGCACGCACGTGGCGGGTACTGCCGCCGGTTATGGTGTGACGGCGAACGGTACGACTTACCGTGGCGATTACAAGAACCTGACGGAGGAGCAGCTGAAGGGCATGTCCATTGGCCCCGGTACTGCTCCTGATGCTCAGATTTTGGCGATTCGTGTGTTCGGCTGCTACGGCAATTCGAGTGTTGTGATGAAGGCGCTTGATACCGTGATGGACCCGAATGGTGACGGTGATTTCTCTGACCGCGCCGATATTGTGAACCTGTCGCTCGGTGGCGAGTTCGCCCCGGCTGACGATCCTGAGTCGTACATGATTAATACGATGGCGCGCCAGGGTGTGTTCACTGTGGCTGCTGCCGGTAACGCCAATAACTACAACGGTGTGGGTGACACCTACTCCGATTCGGGTAGCCCGGCGAATGCGGCTGCGGCGCTGTCGGTGGCGAACGCCTACGGCTCCACTCAGCCGATTGACCGTGTCCGCGCGACCACAAAGACTGGTTTGGAGTGGTTGCAGGGTGATTATTCGGTGAACTTCGATTATTCGAAGGCATCCGCTGATCAGCTGCGCGGCGAGGTTGTTGCCGCACCGAAGCGTAACCGTTACGCTTGCGAGGCTTTCACCGCTGAAGAGGCGAAGGCTTTGAAGGGTAAGTGGGTTTACTTCGAGTGGGATCAGGACGATTTGACGTTCCCGTGCGGTTCGAAGGTGCGTTTCGATAACGTTCAGGCTGCCGGCGGTGTTGGCGTGGTGATGGCCGGTAAGGCTGAGCGCTACACGATCGGCATTGGTGGTAATGCGACCATTCCGGGTCTGCGTCTGACTGCTTCTTCGACGAAGGACCTGGAGAAGGCTCTGGCTGCCGGTCCGGTGACCGTTGAGATGAACCTGGACTACAAGGCTTCGGGCCGCGGTCCTCACTCGCACGCTTTTGATTTGAATTCCTCGAGTGCTCGCGGTCAGCACGGTTCTGACGGCTTCATTAAGCCTGACCTTGCGGCACCGGGTACTGAGATTGTGTCTGCCGCTGTGGGTATGGGTAATAAGGGTGTTTCCTTCACCGGTACCTCCATGGCGACCCCGCATGTTGCCGGTGTTGCCGCTCTGGTGATGCAGGCGCATCAGGATTACAACCCGCAGATGATTAAGGCTGCGCTGATGAACGGCGCGTCCACCCCGATCAAGAATGAGCAGGGTGCGCAGTACGCGGTGGATCGTGTGGGTACGGGCATGGTGAATGCTCGCGCCGCCGTGGACGCGAAGGTTATCGCATACGATGCGAAGACCCCCGAGCGTGTTTCGACCGCGTTTGGTGTGCTGGAGTATACCCCCGATTCGGGTATTCAGACTGTTCAGCGTGAAATCGTGCTGGACAACACCGATTCGCAGGCTCACACCTACACTCTGAGCTACGAGGCAAGCACGACCATCCCGGGTGTGGAGTACTCCTACCCGCAGCAGGTGAGCGTGGGTGCCGGTGAGCGTAAGAACGTGACCGTGACCGTGCGTATTGACCCGTCCAAGCTGGAGAAGACCATGGACCCGGCAATGAGCGCCGACCAGGTCGCTCAGGACTGGACGAACGGTAAGACTCTGGCTGCCGGTAAGCGCCAGTACATTGCGAGCGCTTCTGGTCGCCTGATTTTCTCTGAGAATGGTCGCGAGGCGATCCGCCAGTCGATTCACGTGGCACCGAAGCCCGTCTCGAAGATGCGTGTTGATGCCTCCCGTATTGATTACAAGGGCATTGCCGATAAGGAGTCCACGGTGACTCTGCGCGGTACGACCCTGAACCAGGGTGGTTACCGTTCGCTGCTGGGTGCATTTGAGCTGGGTGCGGTCAGTGACCGTATTCCGTCCGGTCAGTTGAAGCTGCCGTCGAACCAGGCTGTTGACCTGCAGTATGTGGGTGCCGCCTCGGACGCTCCGGCTTTGAAGGCTGCCGGTAAGAACCCGAACGATGGTTCTCTGTTCTTCGGCATTTCGACCTGGGGCACCTGGGACACTATGCACTGGGGCCGTCAGGTACAGGTTCAGATTGATACGAACAACGACTCCGCCGCAGATTACGTTCTGGAGGTGACCCGCGAGAAGGGTCTGGACTACCCGCTGGTGAAGGTCTGGTCCATCTCCGGTAACGCATCCACCGTGGTGGCTCGCTACCCGCTGAACAACGCCTGGGGCGACACCGACACCAACATCATGGACACCAACACCATGATTCTGGGTGTGCCGCTGAAGGACCTGGGTCTGACCGCTGAGAAGGCTCAGAGCATCAAGTACACGGTGCAGACTGACACCTGGCACAACGAGGGTAACTCCTACGTGGACACCACCTCGGCTATCGAGTACTCCCCCTTCAACCCCGGTGTTTGGTTCACCGGTGAGGAGTCGGGCGTGCCCGGCCTGTTCGTGGACCGTGACGGCGGTCAGCTGACCGTTCACCGCAAGAACAACAACAAGGAGCGTCAGGCTCTGTTCCTGCACATGCACAACGCGACCGGTGACCTGAGCGGCCGTAAGACCGCTAACGGTGTTGCCGCTGGCGACCGTGCGCAGGTCGTGAAGGTGGCTCGTACCATCCACGATGCGCGCTTCACCGACGTTCCGGCGGATAACCAGTTCTACCGTGAAATCACGTGGATTGCTGCCCGTCAGATTGACCGTGGCTACCAGGACGGCACCTTCCGCCCGCTGAACAACATGGACCGCGCAACCATGGCTGCGTACTTCTACCGTATGAGCGGCTCGCCGCAGTACACCGCACCGTCCACCCCGAGCTTCTCGGATGTTCCGCTCAACCACCCCTACTACAAGGAGATTGAGTGGATGAAGGCTCAGGGCATCACGACCGGCTGGCCCGATGGCACCTACCGCCCGGAGGGTTCGGTGAACCGTGACGCGATGGCTGCGTTCTTCTACCGTTACGCAGGTTCGCCCGAGTACACTGCCCCCGCGCAGGCTCGTTTCACGGACGTTCCGACCGACAAGCAGTTCTACCGCGAGATCTCGTGGCTGGCTGAGCAGGGCGTGACCACCGGCTGGCCCGATGGTTCGTTCCGCCCCGTGGAGCCGGTGCACCGCGACGCTATGGCGGCGTTCGTGTACCGCTACAGCACGGGTGTGCTGAAGGAAAGCCCTGAAATCTAGGGTTCCGGAATCTAAGAACCTATAGGTTCTACCGAGGGAGCCGTACCGTTGCAGTTTATCTGCGGCGGTGCGGCTCCCTTTTTCTGTGGTTGGGTGCTTTGTTATTTACGCGTAATGTTCCGTAATACGAGTTTGACTAGGTTATATAAAGAATCGTTGAGACAATAAGTGAAGGTTTCTTCACCATCGGCATGAACCTTGACGTTTACGCCGCACAGACGCACTGGAGGCGCACTGGAAACACAGTGCAGACGCACCGTAGCACTCTCGGTGCAGAACCCTTGCCGTACAGCTCTCCGAGTAGAACTCTCGGTGCAGAAACCGCTAAGAAACGCACCATCACTAAAAAGGAGCATTCAGTGGCAACCTTCCCTGAAGCTACCCCCGCGCGAGCCGCCCGGCACACACAGCCGGGCCGCCTCAAGCAGCTGGCACGCAGCTGCGGCGCACTCACCCTGGGGCTCACCCTCGGGCTGACCGCCCTGCCGTTCGGTACCGCTGCCTACGCGGCACCGGGCGTAGTACGCGGCGCAGACCGGGACGCACCCCACCAGAACACCGGCACCGGCGAGAACAACAACGAAGTTCTCTCCCCCAGCCTGGACGGCGCCACCGGCGAACGCGCCGTGTTCGTCCGATTCAAGGGTCAAGGTGCGTACGCCCAGACCCAGCCGGACGCGGTCCGCTCCCGCGCGCAGGCACCCGTCAACGCGCAAGCACAGGTGCAGGCAATCCGCGCCAGCGTGCAGCAGCAGGGCGCCTCCGCGGCGAAGGAATCCGGCGCGCAGGTCCTGTACACCACCCACAACACGATGCGCGGCGTGGCGCTCTACGGTAACGTCGAGCAGATTCGTGCGCTCGCGAACCGCGACGATGTGGAACGCATCAGCATCATTGAGGACATGGCACCGCAGAACAGCGGCACCCTCATTGATACGGACACGCTCTCCGTGTGGGCGAAGAGCCCGGCGAACCCCGCCTCCACCGGCTACACCGGCAAGGGCGTGAAGATTGTCGTGCTCGATACCGGTATCGACTACACGCACGCCGATTTGGGTGGCCCCGGCACGCAGGAAGCCTTCGATAAGGCGAAGGCTTCCGACACGATTCCCGAGGGCACCTACGATCCGAAGAAGTTCCTTGGCGGCTACGACCTGGTCGGTGACGATTACAACTCCGGTAAGAAGGAAACCTCCACTCCCCACCCGGATAACAACCCGCTCGACTGCGGCGGCCACGGTAGCCACGTGGCGGGCACCGCGGCAGGTTACGGTGTGAACGCGGACGGCAGCACCTTCCACGGCGACTACTCCAAGCTCACCGAAGAGCAGCTCAAGGACATGAAGATCGGCCCCGGCTCCGCGCCGGACGCCCAGCTGATTGGCCTGCGCATTTTCGGTTGTAAGGGCACCACCGCGTTCGTCCCCAAGGGCCTGGACCGTGTGCTCGACCCCAACGACGACGGCGACTTCTCCGACCGCGCCGACATCGCGAACCTGTCGCTCGGCAACGAGTTCGGCGTGTTCGATGAGACCGTGAACTACGCGGTCGGTTCCCTCTACCGCGAGGGCATCCTCTCCGTGGTCGCGGCGGGTAACGCCAACAACTACAACGCCGTGGGCGACACCTACTCCAACTCGGGCGGCCCCGGCACCAGCGCCTACGGCCTGACCGTGGCGAACTCCATCGGCTCGACCCAGCTGGTAGACCGCGTGAAGATTCTCGCCCCCGCGAACGAGGCGGACACCTACGGTGACTACTCGGTGAGCTTCGACTACTCGAAGGCGACCGAGGAGCAGCTGCGCGGTACCGTGGTGCGTGCCGCCTCCCGCAACCGCTACGCCTGCGAAGCATTCACCGAAGAGGAAGCCGCAGCGCTGAAGGGCAAGTGGGCTCTCATCGACTGGGCGGACGCTGACGGCACCGCACCCTGCGGTTCGAAGGTACGCTTCGACAACCTGCAGGCGGCTGGCGCAACCGGCGTGGTGCTCACCTCGAACACTGAGGTTGGTGATACCGCTATCGGCGGTAACTCCTCCATTCCGGGCGTGCGCCTGGCAAAGAGCCAGGTGGAGCGCCTTTCCGCGCAGATTGATTCGGGTGAGATGACCCTGCAGCTCGGCGAGAACCTGCGCGACTCGATCCGCGTGCCCAACGGCAAGCTGGATCAGGCGAACACCTCCACCGCGCGCGGCATGCACGGTTCGCACGGCATCACCAAGCCGGACGTTGCGGCACCGGGCACGAACATTTCCTCTATCGAGGTTGGTAGCGGCACCGGTTCGAGCGTGAAGACCGGTACGTCCATGTCCACGCCGTTTGTTGCCGGTGTTGCGGCGCTGATCATGCAGGCGCACCCGGAGTACGGTCCGCGCATGCTTAAGACCGTCATCATGAACACCGCCGACCACCACATGCAGGACGCCTGGGGCAACCCCTACGCGGTGGACCGTGTGGGTACCGGCCGCATCAACACGCGTGCGGCGGTGGCCGACCGCGTCATGCTGTTCAACGCCGCCCGCCCCGAGCAGGTTTCGGATACCTTCGGCGTGGTTGAGTACACCCCGAACGCCGGCGTGCAGACCCTGCAGCACCGCGTGAGCGTTGAGAACACCGATTCGGTGGCGCACACCTACGCCGTATCTTACGACGGCAGCACGAGCATCCCGGGTGTGGAGTTCTCCTACCCGCAGTCGGTGTCTGTGGGTGCCGGCCAGACCGCCACGTTCACCGTGACGGTGCGCATCGACCCGTCGAAGCTTGAGAAGACCATCGACCCCTCGATGTACCCGACCCAGGATTCGCTGAACTACTCGACCGGCATGGTGACCATTTCGGGTGCCCGCCAGTACATTGCGAGCGCTTCGGGCCGCCTGATCCTGACCGATGCTGATTCCTCGGCCGCGGTGAAGACCCTGCGTATGCCCCTGCACGTGGCCCCGAAGCCGGTGAGCGCGCTGCGCGTGGCCGGTGCGGATATCCACTTCGATTCGAACGGCGCCGGTGCGCTGGAGCAGCGCCTGTCCGTTGAGGGCACCGCCGTGAACCAGGGCGGTTACCGCTCCCTGCTGGGTGCGTTTGAGCTGGGTGCTTCGAGCCCGCGCATCCCGACCGCGAAGCTGGGTGTGGGTTCGGATTCCCGCATGGACCTGCAGTACGTGGGTGCCACCTCGAACGTGGCGGCGTTGAAGGCTGCCGGCGAGGACACCTCGCAGGCGCAGCTGTCCTTCGGTATTTCGACCTGGGGTAACTGGTCGGAGGTGACCCCGCGCGGCACCTACTACGTCTTCATCGACACCGATAAGGACGGCACGACCGATTACCGCCTGCAGACGGTGCGCGAGAAGGGCCTGGACTACCCGCTCGTGAAGGTTTCGCAGCGCGGCCTGGACGGCAAGTGGCACGCAATCGCCAACGCCCTGTACCCGCTGAACGGCACCTGGGGCGATACCGATACGAACATCATGGATTCGAACACCCTGGTGATGAGTGTTCCGCTGAGCGTTCTGGGCCTGGACCCCGAGGCTGAGTCAACCGAGATTTCGTACTCGGTGACCACCGCGAGCGCGTTCTCCGCTACGACCGTGGTGGATACGACCGAGTCGGTGTCGTTCAACTACGCCACCCCGGCGCTGTGGTTCAGCGGCGATTCGGCGGGCGTTCCGAACCTGTTCGTGGACGCACCGGGCACGAACCTGGTGGCGCACCGCAGCGGTGAGGCAAAGGGCTCTGCCCTGTTCCTGCACATGCACAACGCGACCGGCGACCTGTCGGGCGTGAACGGTGCGGCCGGTGAGCGTGCGCAGGTTCTGCGCGTGTCGTCGTCTTCCGAGGCTCCCGCCGAGAGTGCGCATTTCAAGGATGTTCCGGCGGATTACCCGTTCGTGAACGACATTAACTGGCTGGCTCAGCGTCGCATTACGACCGGCTACCCGGATGGTACGTTCCGCCCGAACGGTTCGGTGGAGCGCGGCGCGATGGCGGCGTTCTTCTACCGCATGGCGGGTTCGCCGCAGTTCACCGCGCCGAGCACCCCGAGCTTCAAGGATGTGCCGCGCTACCACCCGTTCTACAAGGAGATTGAGTGGATGCGCGCCCGCGGCATTACGACCGGCTGGTCTGACGGTACGTTCCGCCCGAATGATGCGGTGAACCGTGACGCGATGGCGGCGTTCTTCTACCGTTACGCGGGTTCGCCGGCATATTCGGCTCCTGCGGTGTCGCCGTTTAGCGACGTGTCGACCGGCAGCCAGTTCTACCGCGAGATTGCGTGGTTGGCCGATCAGCGGATTACGACGGGTTGGCCGGATGGTTCGTTCCGTCCGGTTCAGCCGATTGAGCGTGGCGCGATGGCGGCGTTCTTGCACCGCTACAACGTGCGTGTGCTGAATAACCGCTAGTCGGAGCGTTATATTTGAGCGCTAAATACCCCCGGTGGATGCCGTACGCATCTGCCGGGGGTATTTGCTTGCCTCACTCTGCCCGAGGCGAGCTAGTTAGCGCTGGCGAGCTTCTTTACGGTTGAGCTTCTCAATGGCGGCTTCCACCTTTAACTTGCGGTGATTGAGCTTCCAGAGGCTAAAAGACTGCGTCAAGGTACTCTTGCCTATCTCCACGAGGGAAGGCAGCCCCTGCCGGATGAGTGCCTCATTGATTTCTTCCTGGGTGGCGCCCTGCTCCTTCATCTGCTCGACGAGGATGTTCGCCTCCGCTATTTTCCCGGAGGTGAGCGGGTGGTTTTCGAGGCTGGTTTCGATGTCTACGAGCTCGTCGTAGAGTTCAGTTTTTGTTTTTGCCATGGTGCTGTCTTCACCGTCCTTGGTTGACGTGTTCTGTGGCGTAGCGGGTGTGGGGGCGTTTTCCCTCATCACCGGCTGTTTTGAACGGTATTTGAACCGTATGTTCATACTAACAGCCGCGTAGCTTGTCGCACAGGGTTTTTACCGGTGAGTATGCTGTGTATTTTCAGGGCTGAAACGATACTGAACCCGCCGCGTACGCCGCATTGAACACACCGTGTGGAACACTACCTCGCCTCCCTCGGCGGTTCACCGCGCTGGCTATAAGGTGGAGCGTACACTTAAGTCATGCGTGAATTACAGGCACAAATCATCCGTGAAATGGGCGTCAAGCCCAACATGACCGAAGAGCAGGCACGCGAAGAAGTGGAGCGCCGCATCCAGTTCATCTGCGACTACCTGGAAGCCACCGGAAGCCGCGGCCTGGTACTGGGCATCAGCGGCGGTATCGACTCCACCCTGGCGGGTCGCCTCTGCCAGCTGGCGGTGGACCGCCTCAACGAGCGTGGCCGCACCACCGAGTTCGTGGCGGTGCGCCTGCCCTACCGTGTGCAGCACGACGAAGAGGACGCGCAGGAGGCGCTGCGTTTCATCCAGCCCACCCGCTCCCTGACCTTCAACATTGCGGAGGCTGTCGACGGTTTCGACAGCGCCTACGTTGCCGCGACCGGCGAGCAGATCAGCGACTTCAACAAGGGTAATGTGAAGGCGCGCGCCCGCATGATCGCCCAGTACGCGGTTGCTGGCGGTCCCGGCTACCTGGTGGTTGGTACCGACCATGCGGCGGAGTCCATTACGGGTTTCTTCACGAAGTTCGGTGACGGCGGCGCGGACCTGCTGCCGCTGTACGGCCTGAATAAGCGCCAGAACCAGCTGCTGCTGCGTGTTTTGGGTGCGTCTGAGCGTCTGTGGGCTAAGCCGCCGACGGCTGACCTGCTGGACGGCGTGCCCGGCCGTACCGATGAGGATGAGCTGGGTCTGACTTACCCGCAGATTGATGACTACCTGGAGGGTAAGGAAATCGACGAGGCGGCAGCTGCGAAGCTGGAGCAGATTTACCTGCGTAGCCGCCATAAGCGCACTACTCCGGTGACGATTTTTGATTCCTGGTGGAAGAACTAGCGCCTCAACCGGCGTAAGAACTAACGTAAAAGCCCCAAACTCCCTTGGTGGGAGTTCGGGGCTTTTACTATGCTTTTGCAGACCGAGGACTATGCCTTCTGTTCGGGCTGTGCGCCAGAAACCTGAGCATCCTGAACGTCCGAGTCCTCAGAACCTTCAGTCTTAACCTCAGCTTCAGCGGGCGGTACCTTCGCGCCACCCGTGGCGAGGAACAGCACCAGGCCCAGCGCGCAGGCGAGCACCTGGGTGAAGGGGAACGCCCAGGTCAGGCCCTTAAATCCGAACCACATGTTGCCGAAGTACACGGCGGGGAAGAACAGCAGCGCAATACCGATGGTCATCAGCATCGCCGGGCCGCCCTTACCGGCCGCCTGGAACCAAGACACAAACACGATGCTGACCGCGTTGAACACGGCGGCGAGCATCAGCGCAACCATAATCTCCTCGCCAGTGTCGATGAGGCTTGCATCGCCAACCACGGCGAGCAGTTCACGGCGGAAGATCAGCACCGGAATGGTGATGATTGCGGAGGTCGCCACGGACAGGATCGTTGCGGTGCGCAGCGCCTCCTTCACGCGGGCGCCGTTGCGGGCACCGTACGCGTAGGCGTACAGCGGGATACCGCCCATGCACAGGCCCATGCAGAGCATTTCGGGCACCATGTTCAGGCGCATTGCCAGGCCGAACGCCGCGACGGTGTCGTCACCGTAGGAGGCGGCGAGGTTGTTCAGCAGCAGGGCGGCGAAGATCAGGTTGAGGCTCTGAATGAGCTCGGCGGCACCGACCGCGACCACGGGCTTGATAATGGCGGGGTCGAGGGAGAAGTCGCGGATGTTTGCGGAGAAGTTCTCGCTCTGACGCATCAGGAACAGCAGGTAGTACAGCATGGATGCGCCGTTCGCCAGCAGCATCGCCCAACCGGCACCGGCGACGCCCATGCCCATGATGGCGATGAACAGCACGTCGAAGATGCAGGTGACGACGGTGCCAACGATGATGCCGTACATGGACTGCTTGGCGTAGCCTTCGGATCGGACGAGCTGTTCGAGGGTGAACATGCCGATAGCGAGGGGCGCGCCGAGGAACATGAGGTGCACGTAGATGCGGGTCGGTTCGTAGGAGCCGCCGGATGCACCCATGATGCTGGTGATCGGGTCGGCGAGGATGAAGCCGATAGCCGCCGCGACGATACCGGCACCGAGCGCCGAGTAGAGGGCGAAGGAGGTGACGCGGTGAATTTCGTGGGCGGGCTGGCCTTCACCGAGCTTGCGGGAGGCGAGGGTTGAGGAGCCCAGGCCGAACAGGCCTGCGATCGCCATGATGACGCCGAAGACGGGCACGCCGTAGCTGGTGGCGGCGAGGTCTTCGGTGCCGCCGTAGTGGCCGACGAAGTAGGAGTTCACCACGTTGTAGATGCTGGTGATGGCGAGGCCGAGCGCCATGGGCACGCCGAGGGAGAGGAGCGCCTTGAGGATGGGGGCGTCTTTGAGCAGGTAGATGTTCTGCGGGTCTTCGCTTGCGCCGTGCGGGCGGTGTCCTGCGGCGGGGGCGCTATTTTTGGGTGCTGCGCTATTTTTGGGCGCGTTGTTTTCAGTCTGGTGGGACGTCATAGGTTCCTGTGGTTCTAGTCTGTGTTGTGTCCGGTGCGCGGTAAGAAGCGTGGTCCGCACAAAAAACGGGCTAGTGTATTGTACCGTTTCCACGTAGTGGTTGGGCTAGGGGTTTAGACAAAAAAGTAACGAGGCGCCCCTCCCCGTTTAGGGGTGGGGCGCCTCGCCTCATACGTATCGCATGTAGGAGTGTGAGCTATTCGAGTTCAACCGGACCAAGCACGCGAACCTCCTCAATATCCAGGATTTCCTGAATCGCGTGGAGCACATTCGTGTCGATTATGCGCTCATTACGCAGGCGCTTGAGCACGCTGCGTTGCTTCTCCAAATGCCGCAGGCGCAGCTCTTTCTCAAGGTCGCCCGCTTCAATAATGCGGCGGGCTTCTTCCGGCGCATTCGCACCGTCTTTACGAACGGCGTGCAGGTTGCGGTGTATACTCGCGTTGTACATCTGTTCGTCGGCAATGCGGTCGATAATCCACTGTGGTGCACCAATTTCCTGGCCGATCTCAGCCACAGAGTCGAAGGACTCGGCAATGATCGTGCGGATTGCTTCATTAATCTCATCTTCTTCGGTGGTATCAACCGGAATTTTCGCCCACCTAATAACGAGCGGCAGGAGCATCCCCTGAACCACCATCGACAGCAGAACCACGCCCGCAACAACAAAGATAATAAAGTCACGCGCGGGAACATCAGTCGGCACGGAGAGAGCCACCGCGAGGGAAACACCGCCGCGCAGTCCCGCAAAGGTACTCACTACACGGCCACGGAAAGTTGTGCGCAGCTGCTTCTGCTTTTCTGAACGGTCAAGGGCACGAATAATACCGATCGAGACGTGCAGGAAAATAAAACGCGCCGCAATGGAAACAAGCCATGCCACCACAATCACGGCGAACGTCAAAGCCCACGCATAGTTGTATTCACGAAGAACATCATCCACAGGCGCTGTGGCGCTGGGCAGCTGAACACCCACGAGCACGAAGAGCGCACCGTTCATGACATAGGAGACAAACGACCAGATGGGCAGACCGTAGAAACGGTTTTGGGGTTTGATGGTATCCGGTCCGCGATAGGTCAGGTAGAAAGCGGCGACCACCACAGCCACCACTCCGGAACCTTTCATGCCCTCAAAAGGCTCGATCTCTTCAGCCAGGAAGAAAGCAATAAACGGCACGGTAAACATGAACACGCTGAAGTTCATGGGGTTGCCGATGTGCGCACGCAGCTTATCTACACCCCATCCGACGGCCAGGCCAACGAGAGTTCCAATCAGGAACGAGAAGAAGAACATTCCGGATGCAGTCCCCAGGGTAAGTTCATGACCACCCGCAAGCTGCAGGGCGAGTGCGAAAAGAACTAGGGTGGTGCCGTCGTTAATGAGTGCTTCCGCTTTAAGGGTGGTGATGGAAGATTTGGGGAGTTTGCCGTTGAGCGTTGCCACGGCCACAGCATCGGTGGGGGCGAGCGCCACACCGATAATCAGCGCCACAGGCCAGATGAAGACGCCCATAAATGTGTGAAGCACCCAGGCGATAACGAACGCCGTGAAAATTACGAGCACCGTGCCCGAGAGCAGAATGCCGCGCAGACGAGCGCGCGCCTCACGCCAGGAGGTGTTTCGGGTCTCCCAGAAGAGCATGATGGGCAGGAAGATTTCGAGAATCACGTGCGGTGGCAGCCCGACCTCGCGCACCTCGTGCATGGCGTGAACGGGGATGAGCGCCAGCACAAGCCCCAGGAAAATGAGCAGAATGGCGGGGGTTATCCGTATTTTATGGGCGAGGATATTACCCAGAAGAATTGCCAGCGATAGGGCAATGATGACTTCAAGCAATTTGGTGTGTTCCTTTTGGATGTGGCGGCTGGTTCATGGTGTGCGTCTGATAGACGGCTGATGTCCGCGAGTGTGCGGGTGCCAGGGTGCCCAAAATGTTTTGCTCGTTCCCTGGGCCGTGAGGCTTCCGCGTGGGGACGAGTGCGGGCGTAGCTTCTGTATTTTACCGTTGTTCAGTGCGGGTGGGTGGATGTTTACCCTGAGCAAAACCTTGCCTTATGGCCGCTCGGGATGTGAGTTTATGGGAGGCGACCTGCGTGCATCCGGCGGGTCTGCTCAGCCGGGCCTGCTCAGCCCATGAACCGCCCTACTCTAACCGCTTTTCATGACGTTTTGTGTCGTTCTGACGTGAACTTGGGGTCGTACTGTGTCAGAGAACAGAAAATCCGCCCCTGTGAGTGCGCGCGAACACTCAGAACGTGAGAAGATAAGGTCATGACTGATAACAACACCGTAACCGGCAGCCCGCTTGTTAAGCGCGGCCTGGCCGACATGCTCAAGGGCGGCGTCATCATGGACGTCGTCACCCCCGAACAGGCTAAGATCGCTGAAGATGCTGGCGCTGTTGCCGTCATGGCTCTCGAGCGCGTTCCCGCGGATATTCGTGCGCAGGGCGGCGTGGCTCGTATGTCTGACCCGGACATGATTGAGGGCATCATTGATGCTGTTTCGATTCCGGTCATGGCGAAGGCACGCATCGGCCACTTCGTTGAGGCTCAGATTCTGGAGACCCTGAAGGTCGACTACATTGACGAGTCTGAGGTTCTTTCTCCCGCTGACTACGTGAACCACATTGATAAGCACCAGTTCAAGGTGCCTTTCGTGTGCGGTGCTACCAACCTGGGTGAGGCTCTGCGCCGTATCACCGAGGGTGCCGCTATGATCCGTTCGAAGGGCGAGGCTGGCACCGGTGACGTCTCTGAGGCGACTAAGCACATCCGCACCATTAAGCGTCAGATTGCTGAGCTGCAGGGCCTGTACAACACCATGCCCGACGAGCTGTACGTGAAGGCTAAGGAACTGGCTGCACCGTACGAGCTGGTTCGTGAGGTTGCTCAGACCGGTAAGCTGCCCGTGGTGATGTTCACCGCTGGTGGCGTGGCTACCCCCGCTGACGCTGCAATGATGATGCAGCTGGGTGCTGACGGCGTGTTCGTTGGTTCCGGTATTTTCAAGTCGGGCGACCCGGTTGCTCGTGCGAAGGCTATTGTGAAGGCTACTGCTTTCTACAATGACCCGGAGAAGGTTGCTGAGGCTTCTCGCGGCCTGGGTGAGGCTATGGTCGGCATTAACGTTGCTGACATTCCGGCACCGCACCGCCTGGCGGAGCGCGGCTGGTAATTCGTGCGCGCACCCCGCATTCGGGGTGAGTGTTTGATGAGGGGGTGGGGTTCGCTGAGGCGGGTCCCACCCTCCTTGTGTTTGTTGTGTTTGTTGTTTTGTGAAGGGAGCGGTGATGGTTGAGAAGGTTCAGCCTACCGGTGTTTTGCCGGGTGAGGGTTTGACGGTTGGTGTTTTGGCGTTGCAGGGCGGCGTGAGTGAGCACGCGGAGATGCTGGAGTCCTTGGGCGCGCAGGTGCGTTGGGTGCGTACCGGTGAGCAGCTTGAAGGGCTGGATGCGCTGGTTCTGCCGGGTGGTGAGTCGTCGACGATTGACCGCCTGACCCGTATTTTTGGTGTGCGTGAGCCGCTGATTGAGGCGATTTCTTCGGGCATGCCGACTCTGGGTACGTGTGCTGGCCTGATTATGCTGTCGAAGCGTATTGATGATCCGGCGCCGGGTCAGCAGTCGCTGGGTGTTTTGGATGTTTCGGTGGGTCGTAACGCGTTTGGTTCGCAGGTTGATTCTGCGGAGGTGCGCCTGCCGTGGCTGACCCCTGCCGGTGATGAGGTGGTTATTGATACGGCGTTTATTCGTGCGCCGATTGTGACTGGCACTGGTGAGGGTGTGCAGGTGACGGCTCGTCATGAGGGGAAGATTGTGGGTGTGCGTTCGGGCAACCTGATTGGTATTTCTTTCCACCCGGAGGTTACGGGCGATACGACGGTGCATGAGGAGCTGCTGGCTCTGGCACGCGAGGTGAAGGGCAAGTAGCCCCTCCCCAAAAATAAGCCCAGTAATGACCGTTTAAAGAGTTGTGGCGATGACCGTTGTTCGGTCACCGCCACAACTGTTTTTGCGCGGGTTTATGCGTGAGTGGACTTATGGGCGGGAGCTGCTGGGGGTTTGGGGCTGGGCCTTCCACTGCTGGTAGGCGCTTGTGGCGAGGAATCGTGCACGGTTGCCGTCGCTGAGCGTCTTGATGTCTGCGGGGGCTGCCTCGTACCACTTTTCGTAGAGACGAATAATCATCTCGGGGTAGGCGGCTTCTTCCAGGTCTGCGCGGTGGGGAATGAATTCGTTGCGGTTCTTGATGTCTCGGTACTCGCTACCGGCGAAGGGGTCGGAGAGTCCGACGCTGGGGTGGGCGTTATAGGCATCGATGTTTTGAACGTATTCGGGGAAGGTGCTCCGCCCTGCTTTGAGTGCGGCGTGGCACTTGCTGTCGATTTCACTGGGCTCAATGATGTGGGCGCCGTCTGCGAGGATGTTCCGGTACTGGATGTACGCGGGGTACTGTTCATCGGTGCGCGGGACGGGCTTGGCGGCTTCTGCTGAGGCGGTAGCTTCGGCGGAGTATGAGGAGCAGCTGACGGTGGGCGTGGTGCTTGCCGTTGCTGAGGTGCTCGCCGTGGAGGGTGAGGAGGTGCTGCTTGCCGCGGTGTTTGCACCACCGCAGGCGGCAAGGAACAGGGGCAGGATTGAGAGAGCGGCACCGTATCGCAGTGCGTTATAGCGGGGGTTGGGGGTCCTGGATTTCAGGGCCATAATGTCACCTCATTGTGGGCTGGAACATATCGATTTGACCCTCACTATACGGGCGGTTTTGATACATGGTCAAGAGAAAAATATGTTTATTTTTTAAAATCCAACACCTCGGAGGAAAATCGACAAACAAGTTTATTCAGCGCCTTGACTTGCGTAAATACGGAAGCCACCGGGCTCTTGAAGTAAACATGTCACTAAAACACCAGCGTCAGGTATTGCTATTTGCCCGATAATCAGCAGAAGCCAACATGCCCGGAGGAGCACGGTTAGGGTGCCGATGGTGCAACCTCCAGCTCCGTCAAAGCCTGCAACCTCAACAGCCCAACGCTACTGCAGGAGGAAATAGATAAGTCCCCTAACGTATTCCCAGAGCAGTACCAAGATGACGCACTGCACAACAAATGCGGCTATAGCTGCGAGGGTTGGTATCCAGTAGCTACGCTTAGAACATGCAATAAAAACTGCTATAAAAATAACGCATGAGATAATATCGGGACCCCAGAGAATGAATGCCTGTAGATCATATGGCCACAATATTCCATGCATATATTCTGTAGGGACTTTACATGAACTTAAGATATTGCCTTTTAAAATTTCATAAGTCCCATACATTTTAAAAACTAAATATAGCGATGCGATCCAAAAAATTCCTATACGAAGCTTTACACCCAGCCACATACTAAAAGTCTGCCATAAGCTAGCTGATACAACTCCCACCACAAAGAAGGGTATATAGTCGAAATATGCACTTTGCCACCTATCACATGGCGATACAAATCTATAGAAATCTGCATACAGGGCAGTTGGGAAAATATAGAAAAATTGCAATACAATGAGAAATAAGATATACAAAATTATTTTCTCATTTACGGCGAACATCTTATAAGTAGAATTCATGATGCCATTTCCTTTCAGTAGCATAAAAAGCTAGTAGCGGAACACCGAACGCATAGCCTCAATGTTGTTTTTCGTATCCATTAAGCCTCAAAGCCAATACTGGGATAGGTAGGCGACCCGCAAAGCCTCCGCACTCTTACCCCATCTACCACATATTTAAGCAGGTCAGAACTTTAAGACTACTGGGTTGCACATCTTGCGTCTAGAGTGTTGGTTTTAAACTAAGATGATATTTTCCATTGACCATCTATCAAATATTCGGGTATGTTTAGACGCAATATATCGTTCCATCCCTCTTGTGAGGTGGTCTCATGACCCACACCCCTGTTTTTCTTTCGTTCCGTTCCAGCGGTCTACGACGCAGTGCCGCACTGGCGATTCTTCCCCTATTTCTTGCCTCCTGCGGTAGCTCCACCAGCACGGCATCAAACACTCCCGCACCCTCGAACACGACTGTGACTTCCTCCCCGTCAGCTTCAAGCGCCACCGGGTCCGCTTCCTCTTCCGCGGCGAAGAAGACCTCCACCCCCTGCCTTGAACCTGACGAAGCCGCGAAAGCTGAAACCCTCAAGCAGCAGGAAGCCCTCAGCGCCGACCGCGGTACGGCACTCCCCTCCTATGTCTCCGCACGGCATGTTGTACGCAACCAGGCGAACTTCCCCACCCGCGCCGAAGCTGAATCAGCAGGAGCCGAGTGCCTGGCACTGTACGAGAAGAACAAGGCCGATCACGCCTACGCCGCGGCGTGGGTGCGCGCTATCGATGACAATAACGTGGCAAGCGGAAAGGTAGCCTCCGGCCCGCGCACTGACATCCAGAGCGCAGACCCCTACAAGGCAAGCAACTACGTCGATATTCGAGAGGGTAAGGAGTACTTCCCGACCCGCCAGGAGCTACTCGCGGCAAACTACCCTGAGAACTACATTGTTGCTTTTGAGGCGTGGGCGCAGCAGGCACCAGCCGATGTGAAGCAGAAGAGCGACGCGAACCGTGCGGCCGCTAAAGATACGCGCTGGTCTGAGGTGGTAACCCTGCCCAGCCCCGACAACCCTGTCTAATCGAACCCCGTCTAATCTGAGTCTGTCTCATCTTAAAAATAGTTGTGGCGGTGACCGTTGTTCGGTCACCGCCACAACTGTTACACGCTCGGACTAAGGCAGGAACGCCAGTCCAAACTCAATAATGATTAGCGCAATAGCACACGCGAAGAGTACCCCACGCGACACATTGAACTTCTGCCAGAGCTCATACAGCTGCCGAGGAACCACCCAAATAACGCATGCATGAAAAGCAAGCGAGAACGAGGCGTTACCCCACTGAATAATCATCAGGGCAAGAGCAAAACCCACGCCGAGCACATCCAGGATGCGCAGGTGCTTTCGCGCCTGCTCCTTCTGCTCCCGATAGCCCGGGTCGTTTGGCGACGTTCGCGGTGCTTTCTTCAGCTGACCCACAAGGATCAAAACCGCCAGCGGAATCAGAGAAATATCGAAGAACATGGGAACCGCCTTTCAAATTGGGGTTCGCTCGCTACGCCGGTTACGAGCTGATGGCGCACCATCATTGGTGAAAACTTCTCAAAAACAAGTAATGTGCAACACGTATATTACGTATTGTGGGTTACTTTACAGTACACATAGACCCTATTCAAGAGGTAAACCCCCCCCCCCCCGAAAAATTTTTAAAAAATAAGGGCGCCGGGAACCATACGTTCCCGGCGCCCACACCCCCACTGTTCATACCTCAGCGGGGTTCAATTTAGAGGCGGAAGAAGCCCTCCACCGCGCGGGTCATGTACGCCATATCGTCCACATGGCACATCTCGCGCATCGAATGCATCGACAGCAAACCAATACCCACATCCACGGTGCGCATGCCCAGGCGAGTCGCCGTAATCGGGCCAATCGTCGAACCACACGGCATATTGTTATTCGACACAAACTCCTGATACGGCACACCAGCCTTCGCACACGCCGCAGCAAACACACCAGCACCCACCGAATCCGTCGCATAACGCTGGTTCGCGTTAATCTTCAGCAACGGACCACCACCGGGCAGCGGCTGAACGGTCGGATCGTGGTGACCCTGATAGTTCGGGTGCACCAGGTGACCGGCATCAGCCGACAGGCAGAACGACGCCGCCACCGAACGGCGGTACTCCTCCGTGCTCTCACCGCGCGCAGCGGACAGACGCACCAAAATATCCTCCAGGAACGGGCCAGCCGCACCACTACGCGACTCCGAACCAAGCTCCTCATGGTCAAACGCCGCAAGCATCACAGTCTCGGTAGCGTGCTCATCCGCATTATCGGCAACGTAACGCTCCAGGGCGGTCAAACCCGCATGCACCGAAGACAGGTTATCCAGGCGGCCAGAAGCGAACAGCTCCTGATCCGCACCGAAGCGGCGCGGCGGCTGCGAATCAGCGAACAGCAGGTCGTAACCCACAATGCTTTCTGGGTCGACCGGCTCGCCGTCAATCACGTGCTTCGCCATGTAGCCGAGCACGTCATTCTCCGCCGGGTCCACGCCCCACACGGGGTACATGTTGAACTGCTTGTCCAGCACCAGTTCGTTCCGCTTGTGGTCCAGGTGCGGCGCCAGCTGCGGGATGCGCGCAATCGGGCCGGTGCGCACCAGGCGGTCCTTCAGCTCCCCGCCCTCAAGGACGGTGAGGCGGCCCGCCACGCACAGCTCGCGATCGAGGAAGGAGTTCAGCAGTGCGCCGCCGTAGTTCTCAACAGCAATCTGGTGCCAGCCCTTCGTGGTGATGGAGGAGGAAGGCTTGACCTTCAGAGAGGGCGAGTCAGTGTGCGCACCCAGCACGCGGTAACCGCTTGCCTTCTGCGCCTTCGCGCCGCCAGCCCAGGCGATAATCGCGCCGTCACGGACGACGAAGTGGCGGCCGGTTGCGATCTGCGGGTCCCATGCTTCGGTCTCTACAAGCTCGGTGAAGCCCGCTGCTTGCAGGCGGCGCGCTACCGTGCGCGCGGCGAGGTAAGAGACCGGCGACTCCGCCACGAATGCGGCGAGGTCTTCAATATTTTTTACAGCATCAACAGTCATGGTTTAACCCTACCTTTTCTTGGGTGTTGACGGGGTGACCGGGGCCGATAATCCACGCGGCGTGGAGCAATAGCCCTGGTGAGGCTCGAATGGAGCGGGGTGGGCGGGTTGGGGTAGCTGAGCTAGAGCAACCCGCCAAATAGCCTATTTATCAACCTTGAGCGGTTGTGTTTCACGTGAAACCTCGCCGCGGCGAGCGCGTGCGTTGAAGATCAGGCAGGCGAGCACCACGTACACGCCTTCCAGCGCAATACCCTGCAGCGCATCCACGGGGGTCACGCCCTCGGAGGCGAACGGATCCAGACCAGCCACCATGGACAGCAGCATCAGGATCACGTTATTTGCCACGTGCAGGCTGATGGAGGCTTCCAGGCCGCCGGTGTACCAGCAGAGGAAACCGGCGTAAATACCCATCGCGAGAATCGTGCTCTGACCCCAGGGGTCGTAGGCGTGGGAGAGCATGAACAGCACGGCGGGCAGCACAATCGGTAGCCAGGGGGTGCGGAGCCAGCGGCCCAGCATCTGCATCATGAAGCCGCGGTAGGCGAGCTCTTCGGCGTAGCACTGCACGGGTACCAGGAGCAGCATCATCGCCACATAAACCCAAAATTCAACCTGTGGAGGTTGAAAATAGCGGTATTCGGGCAGGCTCTCACCGCTCAACGCCAGCATCACGGCGTAGTAGATGCCGTAAACCGCGAAGCTCAAACCCAGGTACGGAAGCAGCAGTGAGCGGCGCAGACGGCCCGCCACCGAATGGATCAGACCCCAGGGCTTCGGGCCCACGACCAGGCGCGCCAAAAAGAGCGAAGGCACAATCGCGATAAGGGAGAGGAAGGTCAGCGCGAACAGCGCCGGGTGTTCCATAATGACGGCGCGGTTCGTAGCTACATCCTGGAGGGAAAGTCCCGAACCCATAATCGTCGCAGCCAGGGCAACTGAAATGATCAGGTTGAGGCCAATAAATACGGCGACACCGAGCAGACCTTCCAGCAGGGGTGAGAACCAGCGGGATTTCGGGTCGGCGTGGGAGAGACGGTGGTAGGCAAGACCTGCAACAGGCGCAGGAGCAGCGGGGGTTCCGGCGGCTACCTGCGGGGGTGCGGGAGGCGGTGTAGTGTTCATTCTTTAATCCTAGCCTCCGCGGGGTCGATGGTGACCGGGCATACGGAAACCTTCAAGTGCCGATTGATACGGAATGTTCCAAAACCATTGAAAAAGCCGTGAATAAGGCTAAAAACCTACCATTCACGGGGTTCATTTTCTGAACCTATGCCATAATTTGTAGCGATAATACGCTCATATACATAGTCGCTGATGACCGCTCTTCCGGGGTGTTTTTTCAGCACCAGAAAGGCTGCTTTCTTATGGCACTCGTCTTCAATCCGCCGCCCAACTGGCCCGCTCCTCCTGCTGGATGGGCCCCCACTCCTACGTGGCGCCCCGACCCCGCGTGGGGTCCCGTTCCTGAAGGTTGGCAGCTGTGGGTCGAAGAGCCCGAGCCCGAGCCCGAACCCATTCAGGTTGAAGAGGCTACTATTGAGCCGCTGGTTCCCGAGCAGTCCGCTGCTGAGGCGGCTCCCGCTGAGCCCGTAGTCGCTGAGCAGGTTGCTTCCGAGCAGTCTGCTGAGGCGCACGTTGTTGAGGCACCCGCGGCTGAGTCCGCTGTTGAGGCTGAGCAGCCCGCCGAGGTTGCGGCACCGCTGACCGTTGAGGACGTTGACCTGGAGCAGCTCGCCGCTGAGCTCGAAGGTGAGCAGGTCGTCGAGGTTCCGGAGGCGGCAGCACCCCAGGCTGAGGCATCCCACGTTGAGGCACAGCAGGTAGAGGCGCCCCACGTTGAGGCGTCCCAGGCTGAGTCCGCTGAGGAGTCCTCCGAGCCCAAGCCGATGCGTCACCTGACTCAGGTTCCGCTGACCGGCACCGCTCTGCCCGAGCAGGTTCTCGCATCCCAGTCTTCCGCAGTTGAAGAGCCCGCTGTTGAGTCTCCGGTTGCTGAGGCTCCCGTAGCTGAGCAGGTTGCTTCCGAGCAGCCCGTTGAGGCGCACGTTGTTGAGGCTCCGGTTGCTGAGCCGGCACTGTCCGAGCCTGCTGTTTCCGAGCCCGCCGCTTCTGAGCCGGTCGTTTCCGAACCTGTTGCAGAGCCCGTTGTTGTTGAGCCGGTCGCCGAGGTTGCCCCCGAGGCACCCGCTGCCGCGGAACCGGCAGTTGAGCCGGTTGCTGAGGCTCCCGCGGCTGAGGCACCCGCTGCTGAGGCGCCCCACACTATTGAGAGCTCCCCGCTCGTTGAGTTCCACACCCCCGAAACCGAGCGCACCGTCAACCTGTCCGAGCGTACCGTGAACCTCTCGGAACAGCCCGGCCAGAACGTGCAGGGTGACCAGAACGCACAGTTCATCCCGGCGGGTCAGGCACCGAACGGCTTCCAGCCGAACCAGGCTGAGGGCTTCCAGGGCCAGAACTTCCAGAGTGGCAACTACCAGGACCAGGGTTTCCAGGGTCAGAACGCTCAGGGCGGCCAGTTCCAGGGCAACCCCTACCAGGGTCAGCCGTACAACGCTCAGCAGCCCTACCAGGGTCAGGTTTCCGATCAGGACCAGGCAACCGTGGCGCTCAGCAACCCCTACATGACCGAGCCCGGCAACCAGGGCAACGGCGAGGACGGCTCCGAGAAGAAGGGTCTGCTCTCCGGCACCAAGATTTGGGGTGTTATCGGTGGTGCGCTGGCTCTGCTGATTGTCATCATCCTGGCAATTGTCATGCTGATTCCGCGTGGCGGCTCGAACCCCGCCTCCAATTCTGCGGCGGCATCGAGCGCGGCGGCTACTTCCGCTGAGGCGTCCTCCGCGGCAGCATCGTCTGAGGCTTCTTCCGCTCCCGCATCTGAGAGCGCGGCGGCAGCTTCCGCTTCTTCCGCAGCGCCCATCGCTGCTGCTGAAGCGAAGATGCCCGAGGGTGAGTTCAAGGAATACAAGAAGACCGTCGCCGACAACAAGGACACCATCGACATTGAGAAGATCAAGGGCGATGTGTCCGCAGGCCTGCTCTACTACGAGTTCAAGCCCGCAGACGGTGTGGTCAACGCCTTCATCACCAGCCGTGACGATAAGGGCGGCATCACCTCGGGTGTGAGCGTTATCGACTCCACCCGCGACAACAAGGAGCTCAAGGGCACCGCGTGGATTGACGCGAGCGGCCACTCCACCCCCACCCGCAAGCTGGAGCTGACCGGTAAGGGCGAATGGACCATCCGCGTCTACGATGCAGACTCCGCACCCCACTACAAGAAGGGTGAGAAGTTCCAGAGCACCATGAACTTCTACGCTTTCACCTACGAAGGCACCGAGGCAACCATGGAGTTCCAGACCAGCGGCCCGACCACCCGCGGCTTCACCGTTCTGAACGCAACCAAGAACGACCCGTTCTTCTCCTCGACCATCCCGACCGTGAAGAGCAGCATGCAGTGGGTTCAGAGCAACAAGAGCTACATGCAGGTTCGTACCGACTCCAACATTACTTGGAGCATCGGCACTAACTAACAGCGTGACTGACTAGGTCAGCAGGCTGGGTATAAAAATATCCCCCGCATCCGTGATGGGTGCGGGGGATACTTTTATGCCCGGTGAAAGCTGTGCACCTGCTGGAGGCGCCCGCCGCTTTAGCGGGAGTACCTCGCCTCCGCCAGCTCGGCGCCCGCGGCGCGTGCCGCATTTTCCACCAGCTGACGATTCGCCAGGTACACAAAGAACGTCACCAGAATAAACAGGTACATCAGCTGGTACGGCATGGTGCCCGCCATCAGGCCCAGGGAGCCTTCGGGCACCATCAGAATCTGATCCGAGCTGAAGTGCGGGGAGAACGCCAGCACAATCCAGAACGGCGAAATGTACATGCCCACCAGCGCCGCGGTCGCCAAAACAACAGCCAGTGTGAAAACAAAGGAGCTGACCCGCTGGTACATGAGCGGGAAGATCTCCATAACCACGGCGGCGAGCATCAGCGGGTACCAGGTGTTGTGGTGCGACCAGCTAATCGGCGAAATCTGTAGCATCATGAACGCGGTCAGCGCCAGCTGCGCCATGAGTGCGCGGGCACGAATCAGCGGAACCAACAGAACCGCCGTGACCAGCACAATCAGCAGAGTCAACGCCACCTGCACCACCGACAGGGCGGTAGCCGTCAGGTGATGCTGCAGGCCCGCGTGGGTCAGCGTACCCATAATCGACACGTTATCGAAGTAGCTGAACCAGCCCACACGCGAAGTGTCATGCACCGCATGGAACCAGAACGTCAGCGACTCCTCACGGATCACCAGGAAGCCGATACCCACGGTCGCGGCGAAGCTAGCACCCAGGGTCGCGATGCCCTTCCAGTCCTTACGCATGAGCAGCAGCAGACCGAACGCGAGCGGGGTCAGCTTAATACCCGCCGCAATACCCAGCAGCACACCGCGCGGAACGCGGGTTGCCGGGCGCATAAAATCGGCGAGAATCAGCATCAGAATGATGGCGTTAATCTGCCCAAAATGCGTGGTCAAACGCCACGGGCCGCACATCCAAATCAGCGCCGCAATCAGCGACACCATGCCCCAGTGACCCAGGTGCTTCTGCAACGGCAGACGCCACGAGCGGCTACGGGCGTAGGAGTACAGTAGGTACGCGCACCAGTAGCTGAGCGCACAAATAATGGCGGTAATCAGCAGCATGCTCTGCGGCTCGGTGAGGAACGCGAGCGGGTAGAAGAGCAGCGCCGCAAACGGCGGGTAGGTGAACGGCAGGCCGCGCGTGTGGAAGGTGTACAGCTGGTAGCCGTCCGGGCCGTCCGCGAGGGAGACAGCGCCCAGGCGGTACACGTAAATATCGTCAGCCGCCGCGTGCGTCACGTAGTCGAAGGCGTAGAGGGCAACCAGGATGAACAGCAGGTGCGCCCAGAGAGCGCCGCTACGCAGACCGGGGATGCGGTCAAAGAAGCCGCGACGCGCAGGTTTTGTGGGCTCTGCGGCAGGCTCCGCGCTTTCTACAGCGCTTTCAACAGCCGGTTCCGCAACCGGTGCAGGTTCAGCCGTAGAGCCAGCCGAAGCCCACGGGATTATAGGCGCAGCCGCCTCGGCGTTCTTCTCACGATTCTTCTCGCGGCTCACGCGGTTGCCTCACGGGAGGTAGCGGCACGCACAGACTCGGCGCTCTCGGTCACCAGGGCACTCTGGGTCACCAGTGCACGGGCGCCCCACCAGCCCAGAGGCGCGTCGCTACGCACGGAACCGTACTGCACGGGCTCAACCTTTGCGCCACGCACCGGCGCGCTCAGGGCAGCAACAGACCAGAGCGTCATCGTCACCCACAGGCAGAACGCGGGAATAGCCGAAACCGCCAACGCGCCCGGAGCCAGCTGCTCCAAACCATCCGCGCTACCGTGGAACCAGGACGCAATCCTAATCGGCGAAATATACAGGCCCAACACCGCAACCACCGCGAACACCGTCGCCGTCACCCGCAGCCACGCAGGCTGAACCGCAAAATAGGTCGGGAACGCATCCATGATGAACACGGCAGCCAGCAGGGGCAGCAGCACGTTGTGGTGCGACCAGCTAATCGGCGACAGCGCCACCATCAAGGAGGCGGTCACCGCCACCTGCGCCAGCGCGGCACCGCGGCGTTCCAGCTGGTACAGCAGTGCGGCGGTCAGCACGATCGTGACCAGCGCCAGGGCGTAGTAGACCGGCTTCACGGCGCTCTCAGAAAGACCGAAGTGCAGCAGCCAACCCTGAATCGAGACGTTATCCACAAAGTTCAGGCCACCCACACGCGAGGGGTTCGTCAGCGCAGAGAACCAGAACTCCGGCGCATCCTTAGGCATCAGAATGAAACCCAGCGCAATGGTGCCGAAGAACGTCGCACCCAGGGTCGCAATGCCCTTCCAGTCGCGGCGGACCAGCAGAATCAGACCAAACACGAGCGGGGTCAGCTTCACGCCGCCCGCAATACCAATCAGCACGCCGCGCGGCACGCGGGTTGCCGGGCGCACAAAATCGGCAAGAATCAGCGCCGTAATGAACGGGTTAATCTGAATCAGGTCCAGGGTGCGCTGCCACGGGCCCGCCGCCACCACCAGAATGGTCAGCACCGCAATCGTGCCGGCACGACCAAAGTACTGCTGCAGGGGCAGTTCGCGGCCGCGCGCATTCACGTAGTTGTAAATAATCGTGGAAATCCACCACGCCACCACAGCCGAACCGACCACCATAATGACCATGCCGACTTCCAGGGGCATAAACGCGAAGGGCAAGAACAGCATCGCCGCGAACGGCGGGTACGTGAACGGCGGCTTGATGACGCCGTGATCGTTCAGGGTCGGGGAGTATAGGTCCTGGGTAAAGCCCTCGTTATCGAAAATGGTCATTGCGCCCAGACGGTAGATGGAAAAGTCCATACCGGAGAAGGGGTTGGTGAGCATTTTGATGACGTATCCACCGCCAACAATGAGGATGAGTGCCACAATAGCGATTTTTCCCCAGATGGGGGTGGTGGAGTCAGTCCTTGTCACGAGGTGCTTGTCCTTACCTTGGTGCCGGCGGATGCGCGCGTAGGGTGGGCGGGCATCTGATTTTGGAATCCTAATAGTTTATCGCGCGCACCTGTGAAGGGTGCATTGGAGAGAAGATTCACAGGAGAAGATTCGCAGGGGAAGAACCGCTCGAGCACACAAGCACAACTATCACGATATGAGCTGCCTTCATATGCACGTCATGTCTTCAAAATTGGTACTATCCGGGCAATATAATGGGCTTATTGGCACCCGCCCCAACGCAGGGGTACCGGGTGCCGACCCGCACACCGACGTCCACGAACAACCAGCAGTGAAAGCAGTGATCACGTGAGTGAACATCTCGGCACCCCACCCGAAGGTGAGAACACGAGCGGCAAGCCCGCAGGCGCAAACGTCTCCGGAGGCGGCTCCTCCGGCCTGAGCATTGGCGCGCGTCCCACTGAGGCGCCCGGCGCGAACCTCACCCCCGAAGAGATTGCACGCCGCGCATCCGGTCGCGGCACGTGGCACCGCCGCGCCTCCAAGCCGGTCTCGCACTGGATGTTTACCCTTATCGCCGTGCTTCTGCTGCATAAGTTCATCCCGAATAGCGGCTGGCTGATGGTGCACATTGTCACCCTCGGCCTGATTACGAACTCGATTCTGATTTGGTCGCAGCACTTCACCGAAGCGCTCATGAAGATCAAAATCCCGGACGAGCACCGCGGCACCCAGGTGCGCCGCATCTTCATTCTGAACGCCGGTATTCTCGTGCTCATGATCGGCATGGTCGGTCAGCTGAGCGTGCCCGGCCTCTACGCCGCCACGGTGGTGGGCGCCCTCATTGTCGGTTCGATGGTCGCCTGGCACGGTATCTACCTGCTGAAGCAGGTGCGTCAGGCTCTGCCGTCGCGGTTCGGTGTGACCATTCGCTTCTACATTGTTGCGGCGCTGCTGCTGCCCCTCGGTGCGGCGTTTGGCGGCATGATTGCCTACCCGAACCTGTCCGGCACCCTGCATTCGCAGTTCCTGCTCGCGCACGAGGCAGTGAACGTGCTCGGCTTCGTCGGTATTACCGCGGTGGGTACGCTGGTGACGTTCTGGCCGACCATGCTGCGCACCAAGATGGTGGATAAGGCGCTCACCCACAGTCTGCGCGCCCTGTACCTGATGTGCGGTGGCTTAGCGTTGACCGTTGTCGGCGCGATTTTAGGGATGCGTCCGCTCGCCGCAGCCGGCCTGGTCGTCTACCTGGTTGCCCTGCTGATTGTCGCCTGGGTGATGGTGCGTACCCTGCGCACCAAGCGCCCGAACGAGTACCCGCCCATGAGCGTGGGTATGGGTTTCCTCTGGCTGATTGTTGGTGTGGCGGCCACCGCGTACATGGTGGCGACCACCCCCTTCGCGCAGCTGGATATGCGCGCCGTGACCCCCATCTTCGTGGTTGGCTTCCTGCTGCAGCTGCTGCTCGGCGCGATGAGCTACCTGCTCCCCCAGCGTATGGGCGGTGGCCCTGCGGTGGTTCGCGCCTCCAACAAGGAGTTCAGCCGTTTCGCGGCGGCACGCGTAACCGCCGTGAACCTGGCGCTGCTGATCTTCATGATGCCCAGCTCCATGGTGGGCCAGTCCATTAAGATTGCCGTCGCTATCGTGGGTGCGTTGGCGCTCATGGCGTTCATTCCGCTCATGGTGCGCGGCGTGAAGGCGTCCGTGAATACCCGCAAGGAAATGATGGCAGCACGCGCCCGCGGCGAGCAGACCGTCTTCAACCAGGAGGCGCTCACCCCGGAGCCCGTCCCGCACGCCAAGCAGAGCTTCCAGGCGGCGTTGGCGGTTGCCATGGCGTTCCTGCTGGGCTTCGCCGTGAACCCGTCCGCGCTGAACCTGCCGTCGTTCTCCTCGGCGGGTTCCGTGGCTGCGACCGGTCAGACCACCACCGTGCAGGTGAAGGCGACCAGCAACTACCGCTTCACCCCCGCCGAGGTAGAGGTCCCCGCAGGTAACCGCCTGGTCGTCGAGGTTACCAACGACGACGAGGGCATGACCCACGACCTGACCTTCGACAACGGCGCAACCACCGGCACCATCAACCCCGGCGAAACGAAAACCGTTGACGCCGGCGTCATTACCGCCGACCAGGAAGGCTACTGCTCCGTGGCGGGTCACCGCTCCCTGGGCATGGTGTTCAAGGTGAAGGCGACCGGCGCCTCCGCAAACCAGGTGGCGCAGGGCGGCCACAACCACGGTTCTACGGGCACCCACAACCACGCCGCGTCGGGTAGCACCCCGACCCTCATGACCGTTGCAAACAGCAGGATTGACATGTCCGCAGCGCCCGGCAGCGGCTACAAGTACCGCGACCCGAACATCCCGGCACCGAACACCGCCACGCAGGTGAACGGCAAGACCGTCCGCAAGGTCACCCTGGAAGTTGAGGAAGTCGACCGCGAGGTGGCGCCCGGCGTGACCGTTCACATGTGGACGTTCAACGGGCAGAACATGGCACCGATTCTGCGCGGCAAGGTCGGCGATATTTTTGAAATTACACTCATCAATAACGGCACGATGGGCCACTCGCTGGACTTCCACGCGGGCATGGTGTCCCCCGATAACACGATGAAGACCATCGCCCCCGGTGAGCGTCTCGTCTACCGTTTTGAGGCGAAGGGTGCCGGTATCTGGCTGTACCACTGCGGCACCGCCCCGCTGAGCCTGCACATGACCCAGGGCATGTACGGCGCGGTCATCATTGACCCGGCGGACCTTGACCCGGTCGATCACGAGTACGTGATGGTTCAGGGCGAGGCGTACCTGCACGACACCGGCAAGACCGCCTCCGACGGTAACAAGCTGGCGGAGAACTCGCCGGAGCTGATTGCGGCGGGCACCCCCACGCTGACCATGTTCAACGGCCACGCAACCCAGTACAAGGCGAAGCCGCTGCAGGTGAAGAAGGGCGAGCGTATCCGTGTTTGGGTAATGGCTGCGGGCCCGAACCACGGCACGAGCTTCCACGTGGTCGGTTCGCAGTTCGACACGGTCTACAAGGAGGGCGGCTACCTGATGCGCCGCGGCGCAGATGCGTTCGGTAGCCGTGACGGCCACAGCCAGGCACTCGATTTGGCGCCCGCTCAGGGCGGCTTCGTGGAGATGCAGTTCCTAGAGTCTGGCACGTACACGTTCGTGAATCACTCCTTCTCGGAGATGGAGCGCGGTGCCGCCGGCAAGATCGTGGTGACGAACCGTTAGGGACTCCTGAAGCTCCCCATCATGGATTGACCCCGCCTGGTGCTCCCTGTCAAAGGTGTACCGGGTGGGGTCATCCTTCACGTGCACGGAGTCTGTACCTGCACTTGATGTTGACTCCGGTAAAGACGCGCCAAGAACTCTCTGACTATGGTTTTCACCTCAACGGAGGGGAGTTTTTTCACCATAAACGGCGATGGTGCGCTAGTCTATAGGAATGGCAGATAGCACTTCGGGCGCCCCTTCCGAGCGTAACGCTACGAGCGCCTCCAACCACATTTCCGTTCCGGCGGATCAACAAATTTCTCCTCGGCAGCGTAAAGCTTTCCCGCTTCGCTTTCTCGCCGGGGTTCTTGCGCATTGGCAGATTATTGCCTCTGCGGTCCTTCTGGGTGGCGGTGTTGCCGGCTTGGCAGCCACCTACGACGATTACTGCGGCATGACGGAGCTATCGTATGCTCCGGCGGCTCTCCGCTCCGATTTTGAGGAGGGCTCTAAGGTGTCGGGTTTCCGTCCCGGCGTGCTGGCGGCGCAGATTGAGACAGAGAGCCACTGGCGTGTGGGCGTTGTGTCCCACCAGGGCGCTAAGGGTATTGCACAGTTCACTGATGATGCGTGGAGCGGCGGCCACTACAGCTTCGGCAATGGCGGTAATGTTCTGAACCCGCACGATGCGATTGCGGCACAGGCACGCTACTTGGCTGAGTTGCGTACTCGTTTGGCGAAGTACGCCTCCAATGAGGATGAGCTACAGGATGTGGTTCTCGCCGGTTATAACGCGGGTCCGGGTTCTGTGGAGAAGTACGGCGGTGTTCCCCCGTATGAGGAGACTCAGAATTATGTGAAGTCGATTCGCGAGCTGGCGAATTCGAAGTATAAGCTGACCTGCTCTCCCGAGTACCAGTTCAAGCAGGCGAAGTTGAGCTTCGTTAATGGTGTGACTCCGGCGATGGCTGGTGTTCATGCGGATGGTACGGCTCTGTCCCCGGAGGAGTCGGCATCAGCTGCGGCGGAGGCTTCTGCTTCTGCGAGTGCTTCGACTCGTGCGTCTGCGAGCGGTTCTGCGGGTTCTTCGGTGAAGCCTTCGGCAACGAGTTCCGGCCGCTAGATTCAGCTTTATTGAGTATTCCACTAGGCTATATAGCCGTCTGGGAATATTCCGCTTTATCTATAGTGAGCGGCTGATACCGGCCGCCACTACCCTACTATTCACTCTTATATTTACTCTTAACAGCGCGAGGCGCCGACCCCCATTCTCGGGGTTCGGCGCCTCGCACTTTTTAGAGCTGGAGCGTGCCTAGTTGAAGATGGCGCGCACGACCGAGTAGCCGGAGACCGGGTACACGGCGTTCACGGTTGCGGGCTTCTCGCTCTCGTCCGCGATCTCAATGGATTCGGTGCCGCGCAGCAACTCCTCGAGCAGGATGCGCAGTTCCAGGCGTGCCAGGGGCGCGCCGGGGCAGACGTGGATGCCGTCGCCGTACACGAGGTTGCGGGACTGGTCGCGGTGCGGGTTGTAGGTGAGGGCGTCTTCGAAGGCGTCCTCGTCGCGGTTGGCGCTTGCCCAGTTGATGGTCACGCGGGAGCCGGCGGGCAAGGTGCGGCCGCCGAGTTCGGTGTCCTGAGTGGTGATGCGGCGGTTGGTGACGAGGGTGTCTTCAAGTCGCATGATTTCTTCGACGGCGAGGGCGATTTCGCTGCGGTCGTCGAGTGCGTTGCCGTCGGCGAGGGATGCGCGCAGGCGGTCCTGTTCGGCGCGGTTGCGTGCCAGGAAGTTGACGAATACGCCCACAGTTGCGGAGACGGTGGACAGCTCGCCCACGGTCCAGTTGCGGATGAGGCTGACGATTTCTTCGTCGGTCATGGTGCGGGGTTCTTCGCCGGGCAGCTGCACGGTGTCGGTGAGCAGCTCGGCGGTGACGTCCTTGGGGTTGCCGGCTGCGGCATCCTCGCGGCGTTCGTCGAGCAGCTGGCGGATGTAGCCGTCGAATTCGAGGGCGACCTTAGCGATTTCTTCGCGGTCGCGGCGCAGGGTGGCGACGCGGTTCTTTTCGATCCATTCGGTGAGGGGCTGTTCGAGGCATGCGGGCCAGCCCATGAAGGCGTTCTGCACACGCATTGCGTATGCCTGACCGAAGCCCTGCATGACGTCTACTTCTTCGCCGCGGGGTAGTTCTGCGATGAGGGTCTTCACGGCGTCGCGGATGACGGGTGCGAACTTTTCGAGGCGTTCGGGGGTGAAGTACTTGTCGTTGACCGCGCGGAAGGTGGTGTGTTCGGGTGCGTCCATGCCGTTGGGGACGGCGATGTGGCGGGTGGAGACGACGTTGGAGTAGATTTCGGGGTGGTCGAGTACGTGCTGTACGTCGGCGTTTTTGAAGACAGAGTAGCCCATGAATTCGTCGTGGGCGACGGGGCAACGGCGGCGCATTGCGTCGTAGGCAGCTACCTGGTTCTTCTGGACCTCTTCGCTTCGGAGGTCCCAGTCGTTGTGTACGTTCTCAGTCATTGTTCACCCGTGTTCGTTATAGAGTTGTGGCGTGCTGGATGCGGGCGTCCGGGCGATGCGTGTGGGCAGGGTCGGGCGTGCATTTCAGCACGTGAATCCATTACTTATTCTTTGACCGTATCACTTATGGGTTGGTGGCGCAGGGTAGGGGTTCCTTGCTTCTCCTTCAACGAACAGTGCGGTCGCCGCGAGGGGCGGCGGGTCACGGGACGCACGAGGCGGGCGACACCTCCACTGGGGAGGTGCCGCCCGCCTCATTCTTGCCTAAAAACCACCGAGGTTTAGCGCTTGCCTGCGGAGGGGTAGATGCTACCGTCCATCACGCCGCGTTCACTCTACAGGCCGCGATAGACTTCTCGCCGATGACCGACTCGGAAGACCTCAACAACAACCGCACCGTTATCAATGGTGTACAGAATGCGGTAATTCCCTACTCGTGCCCTGTACCCTTCTTCACTCTGTAGCTCCTTGAATAGAACCTGCACAAGAACTATCCTCGGAGCTAACGGACAAACCCCAGAAAGGAACCAGTCATGACTGTCACCACTCACCGGACTCGTTCCAATGTCACGACTCTTAAAGAACTCCGCGACAACCTCGGCACCAAGGTCAACGAAGCCGTGTTCTCCGGCGAACGTCCCCTCATCAGCCGCAATGGTAAGACTGTTGCCGCGCTCATCTCCTACGAAGATTTGAAGCTGCTGGAAGAGTACGAAGAGCTCCTCGACATTGAGGCTCTTCGCAAGGCACGCGCCGAAGATGACGGCTACCGCATCGGCCTCGACGAGTTCCTCGCAGAGAACCCTGCAGACTAGTCTTTCAACGCATATTGCGAGGCGGGCGGCCCCTCCACCGGGGAGGGGCC
>NZ_KV817364.1:197497-200365 GCF_001814645.1 Rothia sp. HMSC076D04
GCGGGCGGCCCCTCCACCGGGGAGGGGCCGCCCGCCTCATTCTTGCCTAAAAACCGCCGAATCTAGCGCTTGCCTGCGGAGGGGTAGATGCTGCCGTCCATCACGCCGCGCTCCACCTGCTCCAGGCTCACGCCGCGAGTCTCCGGCAGGTTGCGGAACATCAGCAGCGCAATGACCACGTTCACCACGGCAAAGCCGATGAAGGAGCCGGTCAGACCGACCGCACCCAGAATCACGGGGAACGCCAGCGACAGCACACCATTCATCATCCAGCCGCTAAACGCCGAAATGCCCATACCCGCCGCACGCACACGCAGCGGGAACAGCTCGCTCATAATCACCCAGGTGGACACGTTCAGGCAGGTCTGCATCGCGCCCACAAAGCAGACGATGAGCACCAGCAGAATCCAGGGGCGCGCCTCGTTATCGGCGGGCAGCAGCAGGGATGCACCCGCAATCAGCACGTGGAAAAACGCGGTCGAACTATAGCCAGTAATAACCATGACTCGGCGCGGCACACGCTCCATCAGACGCAGCGACAGAATCGAGCCGAGCACCGCAATCGTACCCGGCGCAATGTTCGCAATGAGCGCCGCGGACTCGCTGAAACCAGCTTCCTTGAGCACCTTAATGCCGTAGTACATGATCGAGTTGATGCCGGTCAGCTGCTGACCCGCGCCAACGAGAATACCGACGAGCAGGATGCGCACGAACCAGCCGCGCACGCCCGCACTGTCCTTACCCGCCGCGGTGTTCTGGGTGGTCGCCTCCGCCTGCAGAGTGCGTTCAATGTCGGCAATCTCGGCTTCGGCACGTTCGGTGGAGCGGATACGCTTCATCACCTCAAGCGCCTGCTCACGCCTACCGACGCGCAACAGCCAGCGCGGCGACTCGGGCACGCGCAGCATGCCGACGAACAGACCGATGGCGGGCAGGGTGCAGATGGCGAACATCCAGCGCCACACGCCGTCGTGCTCGCCCCACAGGTTGCCGATGAGGGCGTTCACGATGAACGCGGCAAGCTGACCGCCCACGACCATGAGTTCGTTACGACCCGAGAGGGAGCCGCGAATTTCGTAGGGTGCCAGTTCGGCAAGGAAGACCGGCACCACGGCGGAGGCACCGCCAACCGCCAGGCCGAGCAGGGTGCGCCCGGTGATGAGTACGGCGACATTGGGTGCAAACACGCAGGTCAGGGCACCAATGAAGAAGATGGTGGAGAGCCCAATGATGGTGGTTCGGCGGCCGAACCGGTCGGAGATACGGCCGCATCCGAGTGCGCCGATAGCGGCGGCGAAGGCGAGCGACCCGGTGACCCAGCCTTGGGCGGTGGAGTCCATGCCGAGTTCGCGGCTCATGGGTTCGAGCGCGCCGTTGATGACTCCGGTGTCGTAGCCGAAGAGCAGACCGCCGAAGGTGGCGATGAGTGCAATGATGCCGAGGTATCGGCTGTGCGTCCCGGTGCCCAGCGGGGGCAGGGTGGAGGCGGTGCTCTGTGCGCTCATGGTGTCCTTTATGCCGAGGGGTTAGGTGAGATTACACCGACATTGGTGGTTCTTCAGCACTGTCAGTGGGCTAGGTGAGGCGCGTCAGGTTAGACACACCTCACCTAATCCTAGCGAAAACGCTCGGCGGGTGATATTTATTTCTCACCGCGCCTATTTTTCAGCTTATTTTACGGCCGACATATGCGACCGCTTGAGTGCCCCTTTGAGAGGGAGCCGGAGTTTAGAACAGCGCAATCTTCTCGGGTGCCGGGAAGATGGCGTCCAGGGCGGCGAGGTCCTCAGCGTCGAAGCGCAGGCATGCCGCCTGTGCGTTGGCGCGCACCTGCTCGGCGCTGGTCGCACCGGCAATGACGGAGGTGACCGGCGACTGCTGTGCGAGCCAGGAGAACGCCGCCTGCACCTCGGTGATGCCGCGTTCGGTGCAGAAGCTGTGGAAGGCTTCGAGCTGGTCCCAGTTGGCGGCGTCGAGCACGTTCTTCTTGGAGTGGGACAGGCGCGAACCGGCGGGAATGTTGTCGCGGCGGTACTTGCCGGTCAGCAGGCCGTTAGCGAGCGGGAAGTACGGCAGCACACCCATGCCGAAGTGCCGTGCGGCGGGCAGGATTTCGAGTTCTGCGCGGCGGTCGAGCAGGTTGTAGTGGTTTTCAGCGACGATGAACCGTTCGGTGCCGAGTTCGTGGGCGCAGTGTTCGGCGTGGGCGAGCTGCCAGCCGGAGAAGTTGGAGTGGCCCAGGTAGCGGACCTTACCGTCGCGTACGAGCTGGTCGAGGGCGCTGAGGGTCTCTTCGATGGGGGTGTTGGGGTCGGGGCTGTGGTAGAAGTACAGGTCGATGTAGTCGGTGCCGAGGCGGCGGAGGGACCCTTCGACGGCGCGCATGATGTAGCGGCGGGATCCGCGGGCGTTGCGGTCGTTGCCGTTGAGGTCGCCGACGGGCAGACCGAATTTGGTGACGATGGTCAGTTCGTCGCGGTCGAGGCCGAGCTGGGTGAGGGCGGTGCCGAACATGGTTTCTGAGAGGCCGGGTTCGGCGCCGTAGAGGTCGGCGATGTCGAAGAAGCTGATGCCGGCGTCGACTGCGGCGGCGATGACTTCGTTGGTGCCTTCTTGGGTGCGGGTGGGGGTGCCGGGGCGGCCGAGGTTGTTGCAGCCGATACCGACGCTGGGTACGACGAGACCGGAGTTGCCGAGCCTGCGGTAGACGGGAGATTCAATACGTTCCATGCTTTTAACTCTACGTTGTGCGGGTATGTTACGAGGTTATTTTCCCTCCAGTTGGGAGGCGAAGAGCTTTCTGAAGCGTGATGTAGGGTCGGTCGTTAGGTCTTGGTAGGTTCCTTGTTCCACCACACACCCACCATC